>CAYMUT010000019.1:0-48962 GCA_964393625.1 uncultured Pseudomonadales bacterium | reverse complement strand
AAAGCAAATGCGAGTCAACTTCACCGGGCAACTCCATCCAGGTGTCACCGCGAAAGACCTGGTACTGCATTTGATCGCCACCCATTCCGCCATGGGAGGTACCGGTTATGCGATAGAATTTGCCGGACCCATCATCACACAACTCGAAGTCGATGCACGTCAGACTTTGTGCAATATGGCAGTAGAATTCGGTGCATTTACCGGAATCATTGCGCCAGACGAGAAAATCTTCGACTATCTTCACAACCGACCGTACGCACCCAAAGGCGAAGCCTGGTCACAAGCTACTGAGTATTGGTCGCAGTTAATAACCGATGCTGATGCCGAGTTTGATACCGAGATCACCGTCGATTGCTCAGACATCGCGCCTTATGTCACCTGGGGTACAAGTCCGCAGCATGCGATTCCGATAAACGGCCGAATTCCAGAACCAGATGCGATTGAGAGAGGTGATAAAGAGTCCTCGGCAGTCCGCGCACTCGAGTATATGGATTTGTTAGGTGGCACCCCTATTCTTGGTACGCCAATCCAAGCGGCTTTCATTGGCTCCTGTACCAACAGTCGTCTCAGTGACTTACGAATCGCTGCTGACGTTCTCGCCGGTCAAACAATCGCACCCAACGTGCGTGCAATCTGTGTACCTGGATCGACCCAGGTGCGACTGGCGGCTGAGCAGGAGGGTTTAGATAGAGTATTCATGGCAGCAGGTTTTGAATGGCGTGAATCCGGTTGCTCTCTTTGCTTTTTCGCCGGTGGCGAAGGATTTGACCCTGGTGACCGAATCATCACCAGCACAAATCGAAACTTCGAAGGTCGCCAAGGTCCTCAGACAAGATCCCACCTGGCCAGCCCGGCGACCATTGCTGCATCGGCCATCAAAGGGCATATTGCTGACTTCCGAGAACTTTAGAAGACATGGAAAAGTTCAAAATTCACCGCGGCACAGCAGCGCCTTTAATACGCACCAATATCGACACAGACGCTGTCATCCCCTCACGTGAGATGAAACGTGTTTCACGTCAGGGTCTGGGCATCAGTTTATTCGCCGATTGGCGTTACGTTGGCGGTGACGTCGCAAAAGGCCAGCTGAAGCCAGACTTCGTGCTCAATCAGGAAGCATATCAGCACGCAACAATCCTGCTTACCGGCGCCAATATGGGCTGCGGATCTTCGCGCGAGTTTGCGGTGTGGGCGCTGCAGGACTTTGGCATCCGTGTAATCATCGCACCCAGTTTCGGTGCCATCTTTCAGACCAACTGTTTGCGCAACGGTCTGCTGCCCGTTCTGCTGGAGGAAGAAATGATCGAAGAGATCGTCGCGGCAATCACACCCGAACCGCATGCACTCCAGCTAGAGGTTAATCTCGCAGAGCAAACGGTGTCGACGACAGAAAAAGTATACAGGTTCGCAATAGAAGCATCGTACAAACAGATGTTGTTAGACGGATTGGACGCGATAGATCAAACATTGCGCCAAAGCAGCGAGATTGAAGCTTTCATTGCAAAGGACCGAAAAATCCGACCCTGGGCTTATCTTTAAACTAAGCTAAGACGCCTTCCTTGATAAGCGCCACAATCTCCTCTTCATCCACCCCGGCTTCTCTCAATACATCCATCGTGTTCTGTCCGGGCGAGGGTAAATTGTGTCGAATACCAAATCTCGCCCCGTCCATCTGGATCGGCAAAGCCGGTAGACGGGTCTTCTTGCCATCTTGCATCGTGATGTCCAGAAGCCCGTTCGATGCCAACAGGTGAGGCTCATCAAAAAGATCAGAGGGTTTACCAATCCCCGCGAAGGGCAGGCCGCACGCTTCGAGCTTGTCCATCAACTCAGACTTTGAGTAGCCTGCAAACATTTCCTCAAGCACGGGTAGGATCCGCTCGCGAGCCGCGACCCGGTCACCGTTAGCGGCCAGTGAGGCATCTGCGAGGAACTCATCAAGTTCAAACGTTTCACAAAATGCGCGCCATTGTGTGTCGCTGACAACGGCAACAAACACGCGCTCGTCATCCTTTGTCTCAAATATGTCATAAACGGCCCAGGCAGAGGTTCGGACGGACATCGGTTGTACAGGTGACTCCTGAGCGACTTCCTGTGCCATGTGCTGACCCATGAGGAAAGCGGTACTTTCAAACAACGAACTAATGACACGCTGACCTTGCCCCCGACTGTGCCGCTTCTGTAACGCCGCTAGAATGCCAATCACCGCGAACATGCCGCCCATCACATCCACTACTGAAGCACCGGCGCGCATCGGTCGATCTGGCAATCCTGTCATGTATGCCAGGCCGCCCATCATCTGCACGACTTCGTCAAGCGCCGCGCGGTGTTCATATGGACCGCTCAGGAATCCGCGCGCAGAACAGTAGATTAGTCCTGGATTATCGACCACCAGGTCTTCGTACGCGTACCCGAGTTTATCCATCGCGCCAGGGCGAAAATTCTCAATCACCACATCTGCATCGCTAATCAGCTTTTTGATCAAGCTACTGCCTGACTCTGACTTCAGATCGATACAGATGCTGCGCTTGTTGCGATTGTACATGGCGAAGTATCCGGCACCGGAGCCCTTCAGGCGCCGGGTGTTGTCTCCGTCGAGCGGTTCGACTTTAACCACGTCGGCGCCAAGATCAGCAAGAATCACACCGGCGGTAGGGCCCATTACCATGTGTGAAAACTCTATAACCCTGACACCGGCCAGGGGTCCGTTATTCTGCTCAGTCAAAATAGTTCCAATCAATTCATCAGCATAATTTATCAAATGATAAACTAATGTGGGAGGTAAAGGCCAATCACTTAGGCGTGGTCGACAATCGATCGGTGCGTCGAGCTTTAAGAACGTGCGGCAAGGAGTAGTTTCCTTCATGGCAGGCAAATTCATAGACTCGTCCACCTGTCACTCCCCTAGATTCATGATCATTGGTCATCGGAACGACAGCCGTCCAGGGTTCTGTAAATACAGCGGGGTCCGTGATCGTAAATCGATAATCAATAGTGGCTTCGTCAATGCGGGTCAGGCGTTCGGTGAGCCGCAGTGTGGGGCGTACCGACCGCCATGGGACTGCCCATCGATAGCTGTCCTTGGCGGCGAATACTTTGGTTTCGATGACCAGTGTATGCCCTTCCCAGCGTCCTCTTGCATCGCCCAGCCACTGGCCAAGAGACGCGTCAATATGGGGCCTTCCATCGAGCGGCACGATCCGGTATTCACCGAACATTTCTTGCAGAATGACAACGTAATCGGGCGTCTGCACTATTCTGAAATTGTTGTTGTATGGGTGTTGCGGAAACATAGTTATGCCATCCGAAATACAACGCTCGCCGGTGTCAAAATCTAGGTAGTGACTGTAACGCCTTTGGCTCGAGCGGGTTGTAGCATCATCGAGCAATGCTTCCGCGCGCCAGGGGATCCTACCGTCTGCGGGCTGAGTGATCATCGAAGATGGATTTCCAGGCAGCGGTTCTAAGCCCAGGTCGAACCACCCTTCGGTGCCACCGTCACCAAACTTATTACGCACAGCCTGAGCTTGCTCGGCAACTTCGCTGTCGGTCAGAAAGCGGCGATCTGCATAGTGTTCAGGTCGCTCGAGTGGAGTTGCCGTTGCAGTAGTCCAAACGCCCTGCAGATCCGGGGCACCCCAGGATGTTTGTGGTGTATTGCCAACGCACGCAACCTGACACAGTACCAGCAATAGCGCTGACAAGAGCTTATCAATACCACTTGTCACTTGAAAACGAAGCATCTGCTCGACAAATCCAACCCAGCACCACATGCGGACGTGAAGTTTAATTTATCAGCTGATAAAATAGTAGCCGGTGATGGCCAGGAATAATGGGAAGCACCAAACTGGAACAGACCAACCCAACCCACGTAGAGCAGACTACACAGGCGACGGACAGGCTATGACTGAGACAAACATTTTAGTGAGTGAGGTTGGTCCACGCGACGGACTGCAGAACATCGATGCCGTGGTCCCGACCGAGGCAAAGATGCGCTGGATTGCGGCTGAGGCAGCCGCTGGCGTACAGGAAATTGAAGTCGGTTCTTTCGTTCCCGCAAAGTACATGCCGCAACTAGCAGACACCAACGAACTGGTGGCCTTCGCTCGTGCAATCGAGGGTCTCGCAGTAGCTGTGCTGGTACCGAACTTTCATGGCGCAAAGGCAGCCGTGGAAGCTCAGGTCGACAAAATGTCAATTCCATTTTCAGTCAGTGAAACCCATTGCCAACGCAACCTTAATCGATCACACGGGCAAATGTTCGCGGAAATTGACGATATCGTCGCGATGCTCAAGGAATTACCGGCGGAACAGCGGCCACATTTTGAAGTTGGTTTGTCTACTGCATTCGGCTGCTCTATCGAAGGGACGATTCCCGAAAAAAAGATAGCCGATATTGCTGAACGAGTAATGTCCGCAGGATGCGACGAAGTCGGACTATCGGATACTACAGGTTCGGCAAACCCTGCACAGGTCAAGCGTTTGGTTAAGCTAGTACGCTCAGTCGTTGGCAACAGTAAGTTAACAGGCGTTCACTTGCACAATACACGGGGCCTTGGACTGGCTAACGCTCTCGCGGCCCTGGAAGAAGGCATCACAACTTTGGACAGTTCTCTTGGTGGCCTCGGCGGATGTCCCGCAGCACCCGGAGCAAGCGGCAATATCGTAACGGAAGACCTGGTTTTCATGCTCGAGTCCATGGGACTAAAAACCGGCATCGACATCTACAAATTGTTGCAGGTCAGGGAGTCTCTAAACAGCACCATTCCAGGCGAATCCTTGTTTGGGTTTACTGCCGATGCGGGCTTACCGCTGGGTTATTCTCCCAGGGCCTGATTAACACGCGGCATTACTTCCTCTGCCATAAGAATCATCGACTCGCGGCCCAGGTCGTAGTCGGTCCAGTCGTGACCGGCGTAAACCAGTTGTCCAAAATCACCCACCGTTTCTCTGAACTGCAGAATCTGTTCAGCAACGCTTGCCGGATCTCCATGTATAACCAGCTTGTCCAATACGTTATCCACGGTCACCTTTTCGTCCGGGATATTCTGATCTTCTTTGAACAGATTTAGGCGACCCATTGCACCAAACTTAGTCAGCAGCTGCTGGTAGTACAAACGATAAGGGCTACCAGATTCATACACGTACTTTCGCGCAGTCTCGCGATCTTTCGCTACGCAGAGATTCTTAGCGACACGCCAGTTCTTTGGCTCCGCAGGTCTACCGGCCTGTTCGCACC
Source organism: uncultured Pseudomonadales bacterium (assembly GCA_964393625.1). GTDB lineage: Bacteria > Pseudomonadota > Gammaproteobacteria > Pseudomonadales > Azotimanducaceae > UBA4421. The sequence goes on along the minus strand of CAYMUT010000019.1, from coordinate 43,723 downwards.
CTTCAACATACTTCGGCCAATGGGATTTTGCCCAGATCGGCAGTAAGAAGTTGCCGGTGATCGGTTCCCAGCCTCTGGCAGCCAACGCAGTCATCCCTGGTGAAAAGGGAGATACCACCGTTCCCACTACAGGTGGATGAGGATCCTGATATGGTCTAATGATTTCACCCTGGCCTATCTCCGGCATGAACGTGTTGGCTGTAGTGACGCTGTAATACTCCCCCTTCAGGTTGTAGGGGGCTTCACCCGCCCAAATATCCAGAACCATGTCTATACACTCGGAAAACATCGCATTGCGGTCTTTTTCGAGGTTACCGAATACTTCTGCATCTGAAACCAACCCACCAGGCGAAATGCCAAAGTTAAGCCGACCCTCAAGCATATGATCCAGCATGGCGACTTCTGCGGCGACGCGAGCAGGATGGGAATTCGGCAGATTGACCGTACCGGTGCCCAATCGAATGCTCTCTGTCTCGTAGGCAATGCTCGCCAGAAAGGTCACGCAGGACGTGATGGCTTCGGCCCGATCAGTAGTGTGCTCGCCGCAATACCCCTCCTTGTAGCCCAGTTTATCGGCTAATAAGAAAGCCTCGCGGTCTTCACGTATGCTTTGTGACAGCGGTTTGTTGATCGGATGGATCGGCATGGTGAAAAACGAAAGGTCCATAGAATTCTGCTCAATTGGTCACTCCAACGCCGGCTATCGTGCATAAACTCTTGTTCAAGAAACAACCATTTTTGTTGATGCAGGCCATCAACAATTCTGATCCCAGCCGCCTGCGCCTCGGTGCGGCCTAGTGCACCTGCCGGACAAATTCTTCTTGAACTATGTCGGCAAACAGCTGAGCACCCTTCGATAGACGTCCAGATTTTTCCTGGATCATGATGTATTCAGTCGGCGGTGCATCTGTCAACGGATTCAAACACCGAGCACCTGGTGGGACATCAGGAATACACAATGCGCCTGGCAAAATGGTGCACCAATCGGACTGCGCAACCAGTTCCAGCGTCCCCATCATCGCATCTAACTCAAGCACAGCAGAAACTTTGATCTTGTTGCGTTTAAGATAGCTGTCGATATTCGGTCTGCGAGCATTCTGGCTACCTGGTAACACGAGCTTGAGGTTCGGCACATCTACGAGCCGCACGGGTTGCATATGATCTTTACTGCTTTCCATGCGCGATACGAGAAATTCGGAATCTTGACCTATTGGGTAGCCACTCAATCCTGGCTGCAGCGCCTCCCGCGACTTTGGCACAATCGCAAAGTCAAGCGCGCCGCGCAACACATCGCTCGTCAGCTGTCCACTATAAGCCTCTACCACTGAAACACTAACCAGTGGATATTGCTCATTGAACGCCAACAGCGTCGGTGGAAAAACTGATCGCGTAAAGGTCGGCATCAATCCGACCTTGATATGGCCACTGACAATACCGCGCAGCGCATTCATATCCTGTTCTGCCTCTGCCACCTCCTTCAGTATCTTGATCGCATGTTCATAGAACCGCCGGCCCATTTCCGTCGGCCGCACTCCTTTCGTCACACGCTCAAAGAGTTCACCGCCAAACCGCTCCTCCAGATCCTTTAGCTGCATCGACAACCCTGACTGCGTTGCGTGGGTGCGGTCGGCACCCGCAGTGATCGAGCCCTCTTCGTAGACGGCTATGAAGTAGCGCAATTGTTGTAGCTTCATCGATTTGCCCCCTCAGAGAGATAAATATTTCTGATGCCATACATTACTATATATTAGTCGTATTGATGAAGCGATTTTCATATGATCAATTGAAATCTGGAGAACATCATGTCCGCCGAAGCCTTATCCACACGCGAAATTGACCTGACGATTCCTGATCTAAGGGACACGCTGGGTTGTTTCCCTACCGGGGTCGCGGTCGCAACCACGATCACCACGGACGGTACGCCGGTCGGACTGACCATCAATTCCTTTAACTCTGTTTCCCTCGATCCACCCCTGATCTTATGGAGCCTCGCAAATACAGCTCCAAGTTTTGACGCATTCAATACACATGGTGCTTTCACTATCAACATATTAGGCAGCGACCAAAGCCAGCTGTGTAGTCAGTTTTCGAATCCTTCGCCCGATAAATTTGCAGGCGTCAGGTGGCGTGCCGGGCACAAAGGCACGCCCGTACTAAATGATGTGATGGTCACGCTTGAGTGCGACACCTACCGGGCCGTCGACGGTGGTGACCACCGAGTCTTCCTGGGCCAGGTCAAACGTATGCGCCGCCGCGAGGCTCAACCACTGGTATTCCACCGCGGCCAACTCGTCGCGCTGGCCTCTTGATTGGAGTCCTTGCACTTGGTCGACACCTGTTCATTGAACTACAGCATTAGCGGTAAACCCGGCGCTCCCTGGCTTACTCTAGCCCATTCCCTGGCAACGGATATGAGCATGTGGGAGCCGCAGTTGAATGCGCTTGAGAGTGATTTTCAACTGCTTCGCTTCGACGCCAGAGGCCACGGAGCTAGTGAGTTACTTGCTCAGGACTTCACCATGACCGATCTGGTTGGTGATGTCATCGGTCTGTGGGATGAACTGGGTGTTGAACGCAGTCATTTCATCGGCCTATCCGTGGGTGGCATGACAGGTATCGGTCTGGCATTGCATCACCCAGACAGATTAGCAAGTCTAATTGCTTGCGACTGTAGACTCGACGCACCTGACTTTTTTTGCGATATGTGGAACCAACGAATTTCCGACATAGAGCAGATGGGTATGCAGTCGATAGTCGACGGTGTTCTTGCAACGTGGCTATGTAACGATACCTGGGATCACTCGGAGTCCATCGTGGCAAAAGCACGTACTTGGGTAATGAATACGTCCCCGACCACGTACACATCCTTTGCTAGGGCGCTGCAAACACTAGACTACAAAAAATCCGTGTCTCAACTCGAGTTGCCGATTCTTTATATGGTCGGCGAGTTGGACGGCGCCCACCCACAGGAGATGGTAGAGCTGCAAGCTCTGACCCCCGCCTCAAGGCTAGTGACGCTCGCCAATGCCTCCCATCTGAGTAATCTAGAACAACCAGACGGGTTCAATAAGGCGATACGCAGGTTCCTGCTGACCTTACCCCCCGAAAACTAATCCATGATGGAGATGGGATTTCCCGATAATGTAGGCCGCAGGGAGGTTCCAATTGAAAAGCAAAAGATTCACCGAAGAGCAGATCATCACGATCCTTAAAGCACACGAGGCCGGTGGTTCGGCGGCCATGCAAAATGGAGTGCGACTAGACTTGGTAGCCCCGGCAGGAATCGAACCTGCATCTACCGCTTAGGAGGCGGTCGTTCTATCCATTGAACTACGAGGCCATACTGAGTGCGCTATTATGACGCATCAGCGACGTAGCGCTCCACCTCCACCAGACACGTATTGGCACTCGGACCTTGAGCCAGGCTCGACGTACCGATATCTACCGTCAGCACATTGGGATTACCGTTAAGCTCAAGACCGTCGGGCCCGGGCGCGTACCAGGCCCCGGTGGGTAGCGCGACGACATCCTCGCGCATGTTAGCGTCGAGCCGCACACCGGCGAGACAAGCGCCACGCGCGTTGTAAACCCGCACGACATCACCGTCGCGCAGACCCCGATCTTGCGCCGCGCCCGGGTGAATGCTGAGCACCTCTTTGCCCTCGATTTTGCCCGCCTGGCTGTATGCACTCACATCCAGCTGACTATGCAACCGCCGCGCCGGCTGCGGGGTAAGCAGATGCAGCGGAAATGCCTCACTGCCCTGCCCGCCTAACCGCTCGCAGGGTTCCAGCCAGGCTGGGTGCGGCGGACAATCTGCATAACCAAAGCCTTCGATCCTCTCGCTGAAAATCTCTATCTTCCCCGATGGCGTTCGCAGCGGGTAACGCTGCGGGTCGCTGCGGAAGGCGCCCAACCATACCGGGCGCTCCTCCTCGTCTGGAATGCGAAAACTGCCCTCCTCCCAGAATTCATCGAAATCCGGGATCTGCAGATCCTGCCGGGCTGCGATCTCCTGAGATTCCCGCCACATCTCGCGCAACCACTGTTCCTCTGTGCGCCCTTCGGCAAAAGCGTCGAGCACTCCGAGCCGTTCTGACAAACCTTTGAACACCTCGTGATCGGAGCGCGCTTCGTATTGCGGCGCTAATGCCCGCTGCATGGCGTGGGCGTAAGGATCATGGCTCGATGCACAGATATCCTGCCGCTCCAACGCAGTGGTGATGGGAAACACAATGTCTGCCCACTGCGCAGTCGGCGTCCACCAGGGTTCATTAACAATCACGGTCGCGGGTCGCCGCCAGGCCTCAACCAGCCGGTTGAGGTCCTGATGATGATGAAATGGATTACCCCCGGCCCAGTAGATGAGTTCAATATCAGGCAGGGTGATCTGACTGCCGTCGTAGTCTATGGTCTCGCCGGGATTGAGCAGCATATCGGCGATTCGTGCCACGGGTATCGCAAACCGGGTCGGATTTCTGCCTTTGTGCACGGGCGGCCAGTTGAAGCGCCGCCAGCGACTGCCGACGAAGCCTTCCGCCCCGTAGCCGAAACCGAAGCCACCACCCGGCAGGCCTATCTGACCTAACATGGCGGCCAACGTCACCACCATCCAGTAAGGCTGCTCACCATATTGCGCGCGCTGCAGCGACCAGGCTGCGATTACCAGGGTGCGCCCCTGGGCCATCTGCCTGGCCAGACCGACGATTTCTGCTTCGGGCACATCGCAGATCTGCGACGCCCAGGCCGCCGTTTTCGCCGTACCGTCGGTGGTACCCGACAGATAATCGCGGAATCGCTGGTAACCGACACAATGAGAGTCCAGAAAGGCGCTATCGCAGAGGCGCTCGGTTTCCAGCACATGCGCGATACCCAGCATCAATGCCACGTCGGTGCCGGGTCGCGGCGCTATCTGCTGGGCCTTTAGCCAGTCCGGCATATCGCCCGCCATGGGAGATATGCTGACAAAGTTGACCCCCGCATCAGCCGCACTTCGCAAGCCACCGGCACTCTGGTGCTCGGTAATGCCACCGTACGCAACCTGAGTGTTGCGTAGCGGCAGGCCGCCAAACGCCACCACCAGATCGGCGTGGCTGGCGATCTCCTGCCAGGTGTTCTGCTCGAGCTCTACCTGATGCCACGGCGCGACCACATGAGGCAATATCACCTGGGCGGCGGCAGTGCTGTAGGAATTCATGGCGCGGGTAGCCCCGCCAATCAGATTCACGAATCGATGCAACTGAGACTGTGCGTGGTGAAAGCGTCCGGCACTGGCCCAACCATAAGAACCGGCAAAAATCGACGTGTTGCCGTGCTCACGGGCGGCCCGGGCCAGTTCTCCAGACGCCAGATCCAGCGCCTCATCCCAGGGAACATCAACGAATTCATCCACACCCCGGCTGCGCCGATCACGTTGCTCCAGCCAGGCGCGACGTATCGCCGGTCGCTTTATGCGGCTGGCATGATGAACGCCGTCAAGCAGTACCTGGCCGATCTCCGAAGGATCAGGATCTTCATCGACGCCATGCACTGCCGTGATCCGGCCGCCTGTCACCTCGACCTGGTAAACACCCCATTGGGTCGCTGTTCGATATCGCATGGTCGCGTACGGTAGTGAAACCCGTGAGAAAATGCCATGATTACCATCGCAATCTAACCAACGTCGCGTTTCAGAAGCACGAAGGAATGCAAAATGAGCATACTCCGCAGTATCACGACCCTGCTTATTCTCCTCAGCGCCACCCCTGCCCTGGCCATCACCTATGAGCCTGCCCACATTGGTGAACATGAAACCTCTATTGCCAAACGCATCAACTTCCCCGACGTTGGCGGTGATTTCACCAAATTCGTCAGATGTGAAGCCAAGGTACTCAAAGGTGGCAGCATCGAAGAAATCGGCTGCTACCACGATAAAGATGTCGACGATGCGTTCTACTTCGCGGTCCATAACGCAGCCCAGGGCGCCTCGGTGATGCCGGCGAAAGTAGATGGCGAAACTGTCAGTCTGTTGATGCTCCTGTCCGTGGTGTTCCGCCAGCAGGGGGATGAACGCGTTGTCGCGGTGATCCCGAATCACGGCACCAATGCAGCGGAACTGGGCATGTCATATATCGCCCCGCAGAGATACGGACGCTCGAATACCTACGATCCACGCACTGAACTCGGCCTGCTGTGGATCGATGCCGAGATGTCCTCCGAAGGCGAACCCCGCAACGTCCAATATCTGGAAACCGACTGGACCAACAAAGAAGATAAGCGGTACGCGAAAAGCTACGTCAAGGACTGCACGTTCATTCCCGGCCATATAAACCGAGAGCCCGCGGCCATGCGTTTTGTCAAGCCGATCTTCGGATACCGCAATGGTTTCATGTGGCAGAAAACAGACTCGAAGTGCGGCAATTCAGCCGTGTCGTGCGATGAAAAATCCCGCACCACCGGGCGACCGCGCTTCGTGTTCGACGATTAGGAAATCGCGACACACAACCGCATGCTATATGCGTCTTTCACTTATAAGATGGCTGATAAAGCTCAACTGGAACACCGCCTGGCATTTCAAAATGAATAGCCAAGCCATAACCAACGTCCGCAATATCGTCCAGAAACTCAACGCCGCGCCCTTCCAGTTCAGACACCGTTTCTTCAATATCGTCACAGTAGAATGATACATAGTGGGTGCCAGAGCGCTGGCCCTCAGTATCTGTTGCCGGATGACAGCCCATATCGGCTTCTGGAAGATCAAAGATTAACCATCCACCGCCTACGTCTGTCCCGGGAAGCCCGAGTTTCTCCTTGATATATCTCCTCAGTTCTTCCACTTCGGAAGAATAGAACATCGTATGCACGCCTTTTATCATCAGATACCTTCCTGAGGCGTCAAACGCCCTGACATTTTCTTGCGCATGGATTCCGCCAAAACCTGCTTTCGATGAGAACTAGACCGGGGCCAGCCTTTCAAGTCGGGGTTCCCGCTGCGGCGGCAGCACCTGCCACAGTTGCTCCACGAGTTGGTTACGCCTGGTGGTATAGCCAGGGTCATCCCACAGGTTGACCAGTTGATCCGGGTCTTCGCTGAGGTTGTAGAGCTCGCCTTCACTGCCATCATACAAATGGCTCGGCTGGTAGGCAGTGCAGAGCCAACCGTCGCGGTGGTAAATCGTCTTTAAATGCATGTCGATTGGGCCGTGCTCGGAATCCCATTCGGTTAACAGGTACTCCCGATCCTGTGCTCTGGCTTCGTCGTCGCTGGCTGGCAGAACACCCCCTTCACAGTAACCAGGCGCGCTGACTCCGGCGATGGCGCAGAAGGTCTTGGCCAGGTCCACATGCCCGACGGGTTCGCACACCTCGGCGCTCGGGATGTCAGCGATCGCAGCGGGCCGCCAGATAAAAGGCAGCCGCATGAGCGCATCAACATGATAGGGGCCTTTGAACAGCAGGCCGAAATCACCCTGGAGTTCGCCATGGTCGGTGGTGAACAGTATATCGGTGTGTTCCAGCAAACCCCTGGCTTCCAGTTCTGCAAAGACCCGACCGCAGGCCTCGTTGATCAGCTCATTTTCGATATGTGTGCAGGCATTGATTTCCTGTACCTGTTCAGCAGTCATCGCGGCAGGTACAAACTCACGGGGCGATTCCAGGTTGGTCCATAACGTGCCATCGTAATAGCCCCGCCAGTGCTTCGGTTTCTCATCCAGCCAGGCGTGCGCCTGTTGCTGGTTTTCGGGGAACAACCGGGGCAGGGGAACATCCCGCCAGTTGACCCTGTGTAACTCTGAGACCGGGATGTCCCATGGATGATGGGGGTCGGGGAAACTCATCCAGCAGAACCAGGGGGTTTCGGCGGATTGCTGGTTCAGCCAGTCTATCGTCCGGTCGGCGACCCAGTCGGTGTGATAAATCTCACGCGGTATATCCATGGGCCAGACCTGAACGGCCCCGGTTGCTCCCCGGGATGCCGTGTTCTGGCCCTTGTCGGTCACCATCGGATAGAAGCGGGCCTTGTCCTCAGGCCTGCTGTTCATCCAGTGATCGTAGTGGCTGTGGCCCTCAAAGAAGTGGTTGGCGAGTTCCATGTGATCGAAACCGCGATGCGGGCCGGTGTGGCCGGCTGCTGCCATACGGTTCTCGAAAAACTCGTCCGGGCTGCCCAGCCAGGGTTCAAAGTGCGCCTTGCCGAGCAGGGCTGTCCTGTAGCCATGCTCCTTGAGGTGGTGTGCGATAGTGTGGCGATCCTCCGGCATGCAGACGCCGTTCATCCAGACTCCGTGGGAGCCAACATGCTGACCGGTTATGATCGTTGCCCGGGCCGGCATGCAGACAACATTGTGGTTGTGTGCACGACGATAGTTGATGCCCTCGGCTGCGAGTTTATCAATGTGGGGTGTTCTGGCCACGACGCCACCGTTACAGCCCAGAGCATCGTAGCGCATCTGGTCTGTTGTAATGAGCAGGATGTTTCGTTTCACTTAGCGAACCATCACCCGCCCGCCATCGACGATCAGTGCCTCGCCGGTCATGTAGCTGGCCGCCCGTGATGCGAGGAAAACGCTCACACCACGCAGTTCTTCCGGTTCGCCAAACCGCTTGAGCGTGATTTCTCCTGCCGGACGTTCATTCCCCTCTTCATCGTTCCAGAGCACATGTGCAAAGCGTGTTTTGAATACGCCCGGGCAAAGTGCGTTGACGCGGATGTTGTTTGCACCATGCTCTGCAGCGAGGTTGCGCACGAGGGCAAGGTCAGCGGCCTTGGAAATCGCGTAGGTACCCAGTTCCGTTGATGGCATGAAGGCACCATTTGACGAGGTAATGACGATGACACCGTCTTGCTTGGCAATCATATCCGGCAGGACCATCTGACAGATCCAATGATTCGAGCGGACATTAGTGTTCATGATCTTGTCAAATGCTTCATCAGGGATGTCACTGGCCGAACCATGGAACGGATTTACGCCCGCGTTGTTGAAAAGAATATCGATGGCTCCAAGGCGGCTTCGGGTCTCGTCTACCAGATTCTGCAGTTGCTCCTTGTAACCGACATTGCAGGGAATAGCGAAAGCACGCTCTTCGCCGACCATCTCGTTGATCTCGCTGGCGGTTTGTTCACAGACATCGCCTTTCCGCGAGGAGATAACCACCCGGGCACCGGCGATTGCCAGCCCTTCGGCCAGGGCACGGCCCATACCAATGGATGAGCCGGTGGTCAGGGCGACTTTTCCGGTTAGATCGAACAGATCGGCAAGGTTTGACATGATTGAGGCTCTTTCTGTTGTTTGATGGGTAAATGTAATCACATGACGGATCTACTAGATACACCGGGAGAGCTATACCGATAACGGACTCGCCATGTGGCAATTCAGCCGTGTCGTGCGATGAAAAACCACGCACCACCGGGCGACCCGGCTTCGTGTTCGACGATCAGGAAACCTCAGCAGCAGAGGTTTCCTAACGATAACGCTCGGGCACCTCGAAGCCGAATATGCGTGCAGAATTCAGACCCAGAATCCTGGCACGCTCATCATCGGTCAGCTTGCCCATGGTTCTTTCTATGGCCTGCGCTGAATGCGGCCAGGTGCCTTCATGATGCGGAAAGTCGTTGGCCCACAGAAAATTGTCCACCAGGCCATATTCAGAAGCATGGTCGAGTCCCACCCTGTCTTCCTGAAAACTCGCGAATCCGTTGCTGCGGAAAAACTCGCTGGGCAGACGTGACAACTTCGGACGCCGCCACATGTGATGTTTCAGGTAGGCTTCATCCAGCGCCTGCAGCGTCCAGGCTACCCAGCCGATACCGGCCTCGATGGTGCCGAAGCGCAGCTTTTCAAATCGGTCGAGCACACCAGACGCACAAAAGTTGGCGATGGGTTCCATGGTCGGCGCCAGTGAGTGCACCGCATAATTGATCACCGCACCACCATTGCCGCGGGAGGTGCGCGGATCTCTGCCGGTGGAGACATGGAAGGTCATCGGCAGATCCACGTCCTGCACGCAAGCCCACAATTCGTCGAATTCCGGCAGATTGTAGTTTAGATCTTCATGATTCGGCGCGCCCCATACCGGCTTACAGGGGAGCGACAGACCGCGGAACCCAAGTTTCGCGCAACGCTGAATTTCCTCGATCGCGCCTGTGATATCACCAGCAGCGACACACGCCATGGGCGCCAGTCGGTCGTTATAGGGGCCATACTCTTCCCATGCCCACTCGTTCCAGGCGCGACACATCATCTGCGAGAATCTGGCATCCGGCGTGGCCCAGATCGTCAGGCCCAGGTTCGGAAAAAGAATCTCCGCATCTACACCGTCCAGGGCAAGCTCGTCAATGCGCTTCTGCGGATCACGCCCCGATGAATTACGCAGAGCGTCTTCACCCGCCATCTTGATATTGCGAATGCGCACCGGGCGGAAACCCTCGGTTTTCTGGAACTGGTTGCCCTTATCGTCGACGGTAACACCCGGCAGTCGGCCCCAGTACTCTTCCGGCATCCGTTTTTTCCACAGATCCTTAGGTTCCTGCACATGCCCGTCGGCAGAGACCATGAAGTACTTGTTGGCGGCATCAGCATACGGGCTGCGGGGCCATTCCGCAGCCGCATTGTTGGTTTCCAGACGCCAGGCGTTGTTCTCATCCGGTGCAGGTATGGATTCGCTCATGCTCTCCCTCAAATCATGATCAGATCGATCTAGATTAAGCGTGCACGCTGGGGATTACAAACCCCTCAACTACCCAGACGGTAGCGCAGTTTAACGATGAGCTGTTCACCCTGCGGTTCGTTCAAGGCGTCGTTGAACAGGTCGCCAAACGCTGCATCAGCGACGGTCTGGGCGCCATTGAGCGTGTACACCACAGACAATTCGGAAAGGGGTGCAATTTCCCACCGATAGCGCAATTGCAGATTCACCCGCGACAGCGCAAAGTCATCTGAGGGTCCCGGCGGTTTCTCTACCTGCGTGAGCTCACCCAGGCGATCGGGCACCCGATAAAACTCCTGCTCTTCGGCGCGTATACCCACCCACTGGGCAGAGAAGCGTAACTGCTGCTTAGCGGTAAGGAAGTAGTCCAGATTGACGCGTGGCCGCCACTCCCGGGATTCGAAAGTCGTGAGGTTCCGCCCCTCCTGCCAGATCAGCCAGCCATCGCGGTGACGGTAGTCCGCGGTGGCGCCGATGTTGATCTGATCCACCGGCCGCCAGGTAAGGCCGACGAAGCCGTTGACGAAGTGGCCACCCTGCTCCTCGCCGTTGTACCCGAACCCGGCTTTGTAGCTGAAGCGCCGGGAAGAATCAGTGGCGTATTCAAACGAAGATGCATGGCGCCCCTGTACAACATAAGTGCCGTTGCCACGACTGTTTCGGTCTTCGTCGCGTTCAGGGAAATAGGCCAGGAACAGCTTCACACGATCACGATTGTGCAGATCCACGCCGATACGCGAGCCCATGCCACGACGTGTGTGATCACCATCTCCATTGACCTCAAACTCCACGAAGCTGCTCGCGGAAAACTGCCGCGCCCAGCTGACGTCTGAGCGTCGATAATCTAAATTGAGATTAGTGTTGGTCGCGTCGTTGCGCCGCAGAAACCCCATGGTATTGATGTTCAGCTTGTCGTCGTAGTGCGACAGACCCCAGCGCGCGGTCAGCCCTTTGCGAAAGGTATGTGATACATCGACGAATCCACCATAGCCCCTGCCCAGCCCATCCACATCGGACTGCAACAGCTGACCGTCTACCTTCCAGTTGCCGTTCGCGGTGAGATGGTGATAATCGATGGAGTTGACCGATGCATCTTCATCCGGGTGCGTCGCATAGGTGCTCATTCCGCCCAACGCGCTGTAAGACCCATCGCCGGCTTTATGTTCGTAGATCAGGCGGGCGACGCCATAGTCAGTACCGTGCTGATGGAAGTTGAGCTCACCGGCGTCAAATTTGGTTTCGTTCTCGGTGGCGCCGAGTACCCCATAGCGGAAACTGCCGAACTGCCCCACTACCTTAAGCGCGCCGGCCAGTTCAGTGGGCTGGTTGAGTTCCCTGGATGGTACGCTGACACCATCAGGAACATCCGGTGCACGCGGGCGTCCGCCGATACGGCGGGTATTCAACACCGTGGTCGGCGAACCACGCCACCCCGTGGCGCGGGGTGTTGCGTCGAAAATCTCCGTGCCCTCCTGAAAAAACAAGCGTTTTTCCGGATAGAACGTTTCAAACGCGGTCAGATTGACAATGACATCGTCACTTTCGACGTTGCCGAAGTCAGGGTTTATGGTACCGGTAACCTGAAAGTTGGTAGAGGGCCGCCAGAAGATATCCGCGCCGAGCTTGTTATCGGTGTAGCCCTCAACTTCATCCTGGGTGACCGATGCATAAGGAATCACACTCCATTGCTGACGCGGGTCTACCTGGTCAAGCACCAGGGGCTGCAGCGCCGACATGAACAATGGCTGAGTGAAAGGTAACCCAGGCAATCCATACCGTTCATCAAGATAGGCAACTTTGCGGGACACATAGGCATTGACCGTGCGCTCACCCTCTTCTTTCGGCATCGCCACCTGAGACCAGGGCAGGAAAAACTCTGCATTCCATCCTGCGGGCGTCACCGCAGTGCCGCCATACCAGGCGCCATCCCAGTCGCTGCTGAACTGACGCTCCGGCAGCACGGTGCCATCGATCTGGTTTCCACCAAGCGCCAGGTTGACCCAGTAACCGTAGCGGCCTTCTCCGGAAGTATCGAGGGTAATGCCGACGTTGTCCCGATTGACCCGCCCCTGATCGCGACCCGAATAGCGGCGCACCAGGGTTTCCGGAGGCTGCTGCATCTCAAATGATGCATAGAGCCCCGCTTCCGTATAGAACATTTTGACCATAGTCGCGTGTCTGGGCGTCTCCAGCGTATCCGGGTCAACCACACGGAAATTGTCCACGCCGTTGAATTCCGACCACACGCTCTCATCAAGATTGCCGTCGATGGTCATGTTGATTTGGGATTCTGCGAAGCGGGGGAGGCCTATGGGGTTGCCAACGTTGACGTCCAGAACCAGTTGGCTGGGTGGGTCGGCAGGCTCGTCCGGCGGCGGCCTTGCCTGCTGCTCGATGCGGGCATCGCGCCGCAGTTTGTTCAGCTTGTAGTCTGCCGGCGCTTCTTCGATGAGTTGCGGGATTGCTTCGCGGCTGCGCTGATAACCGTCGTCTGGCAATGTTGCGTCAGGATAATCTGAAGGATCAAACTGCAGCGCATCGTACTCCGGCAAAGAAAGATAGTCGGGCTCCCCGGCGCTGACGTCCAGCGAATAGACATCGACGACGCCACTGTCTTCGGCCCATAACCACGCGCCGCTGAAACCCGCATTACGCGCGGTGGCGACCATGTCGTCGGCAAGTTCCCGGGTTAGATAAGGCCCGGTGACCACACGGTAGAAGTAACCCTTATCCGTCGACGCACCGATTGAAGAGAACCGCTCCGTGAGCTTTGCGCCCGCCGCAGCCATGGCACGATCTGCTGACTCCTGCTGCTGAAAACTGCCCACAGACACCCAGAACTGAACCTCCGCCCGGGCGTTTCCACCCAACAGCGTCATAACAAGGCAGACCAAGGCGACACTCAGTTGCGCTGTCATCGGCGATCGCGGCATAAGTTCTCTGGCTCGGTAGTTACTACGGAAAGCCTCCTAGTGTAACAGCATCAGCCGCTGTTATCCTCCTGCAGCAAACAGGATCATGACGCCCGCGGCAACCGCCGAGCCGATCACGCCCGCCACATTCGGCCCCATGGCATGCATGAGCAGGAAGTTCTGGGCATTCGCCTCCAGGCCAACCTTGTTGGCGACCCGCGCCGCCATGGGTACCGCAGATACCCCTGCCGCGCCGATCAGCGGGTTGATGGGCGTTTTGCTCAGCGCATTCATGAGTTTGGCCATGAGCACGCCGGATGCCGTACCGATTGCAAAGGCCGCCATGCCGAGCAGCAGGATGCCGAGGGTGCTGGTCGAGAGAAACGCATCGGCCTGCAGTTTCGAGCCTACCGCCAGGCCCAGAAAAATCGTCACGATGTTGATGAGCGAGTTCTGGGTCGTATCGGAAAGGCGATCAACTACACCGCATTCCTTCATCAGGTTGCCGAATGCGAACATGCCCAGCAGCGGCGCGGCAGAGGGCAGCAGCAGCGCCACCAACAGCAGGAGCAGCAATGGAAAAATGATTTTCTCCAGCTGTGAGACTTCCCTGAGCTGCGTCATTGCGATGGCACGTTCTTTTTCCGTAGTCAGCGCACGCATGATAGGCGGCTGTATGATCGGCACCAGCGCCATATAGGAGTATGCCGCAACCGCGATCGCCCCGAGCAGTTCCGGCGCCAGCATGCCGGCCACGTAGATCGCGGTGGGCCCATCTGCGCCACCGATGATGGCGATCGCCGCCGCCTGCCGCACGCTGAAGTCCATCCAGCCCAGACTGGTAAGCGCAAGTGCGCCCAGCAGTGTAGCGAAGATGCCGAATTGAGCCGCCGCACCAAGCAGCAGCGTGCGCGGATTGGCCAGCAATGGCCCGAAATCCGTCATCGCCCCTACCCCCATGAATATCACCAGGGGGAACACGCCGGTTTCGATACCCACCATATAAACCAGGTGCAGCAAGCCATCGCCAGTGGCGATATCGACACCGGGAATATTGCTCAGTATGCCGCCAAAGCCGATGGTCACCAGCAGCAGCGGCTCGAACTTCCTGGCAATGGCCAGATAGAGCAGCAGCAGACCCACAGCGATCATAGTCAGCTGGCCAGGGCTGATCTGATAGAGGCCCGAGGCCTCCCACAGTTGTGTCATGAGATCCATATAGCTGCTATCACCCGATGGTCAGCAGGTGATCACCAACCTGCACCGAGTCGCCTTCAGATACACTCACCTCACCGACCATGCCGGAGCGTGGTGCACTGACCTCGGTTTCCATTTTCATGGCTTCGAGTACCAGGATGGTGTCACCCTCAATGACCTCCTGTCCCGGGGCAACCAGCACCTTAAATACATTGCCCGCCAGGGCGGCTTTGACGCGCTCGCCACCGGCAATCGCTACCGGTGGTGGAGCCCCGGCTGTGCCGGGTGCCGCAGAGACGGCGCCTACATCACCACCTTGACTGACTTCCACCACGTAGGCTCGGCCATTTACTTTCACATTGTAGGTACCCGGGCTACCCCCAGACGTTGCCTGTGCAACTGCCGCCGCCGGCTTCTCTTCAACCAGCCCCGGAGCAGGTTCGAAGGCATCCGGATTGTCCCGGTTCGACAGGAATTTCACACCAATCTGCGGGAACAGGGCGTAAGTCAGAACGTCGTCCACCTTGTCATCGGCAACGCGAATGCCGTGTTCGGTGACAACGCCATCGAATTCGTTCTGTAGTGCATCCAGCTCCGACTCGAGCAGATCTGCCGGCCGGCAGGTGATGGCAGACTCGCCGTCTTCCAGCACGCGCTGTTGCAGCTGTTCGTCCAGCGGCGCCGGCGTCGCACCATATTCACCGCGCAGAACCCCCGCTGTCTCCTTGGTGATGTTCTTGTAACGCTCACCCATCAGCACATTGATCACTGCCTGGCTGCCGACAATCTGCGACGTCGGTGTCACGAGTGGAATGAAACCGAGTTCCTCGCGCACCCTGGGTATTTCCTCGAGCACGTCATCGAGCTTATCTGAAGCATTCTGCTCGCGCAGTTGATTCTCCAGATTGGTCAACATGCCACCGGGAACCTGGGCCACCAGAATTCTTGAGTCGACACCGCGCAGAGATCCTTCGAACTGAGCGTATTTCTTGCGTACCTCACGGAAGTAGCCGGCGATTTCTTCGAGCAGATGGATGTCGAGGCCGGTGTCCCGCTCCGATTCTGAGAGAATCGCAACCAGCGACTCAGTAGCCGAGTGACCATAAGTCATGCTCATGGAAGACACCGCAGTATCGACATTGTCGATGCCCGCTTCGATGGCTTTGACGTAGGTCGCCGTAGACATACCCGTGGTGGCGTGGCACTGCATGTGAATCGGTATATCGAGACTTGCTTTCAGTCGGCTGACCAGATCATATGCCACATAAGGTTTCAGCAGCCCGGCCATGTCCTTGATACACAGACTGTGCGAGCCCATGTCTTCAATCTGCTTCGCCAGATCGACCCACAGATCAATCGTGTGTACCGGGCTGACCGTGTAAGAAATGGTGCCCTGGGCATGCTTGTCCACCGCCAGGGTCGCCTCTATGGCCGTCTGCAGGTTGCGCATGTCATTCATGGCGTCGAATATGCGGAACACATCCACACCGTTCACCGCGGCGCGTTCAACAAACTTGCGCACTACGTCGTCTGCGTAGTGACGGTAGCCGAGAATGTTCTGACCGCGGAACAACATCTGCTGGGGGGTATTGGGCATCGCCTGTTTGAGCAACCGGATCCGCTCCCAGGGGTCTTCGCCCAGATAACGAATGCAAGCATCAAAGGTCGCACCACCCCACGACTCTAAAGACCAGAAGCCGACCTGGTCGAGTTTCGGGGCGATAGGCAGCATGTCTTCGATGCGCATGCGCGTTGCAAGCAGACTCTGGTGTGCATCACGCAACACCAATTCGGTAATTCCCAATCTGTTGGTCATCATCGTCCTTTGGCGAAATCTTTATCTGGTGCGGTTTTGCGCCCGGTGGGCTGCAACGGCCATGGTTATGGCGGCTACTTCTTCCTCGGTAGGCCCAGCAACAGCAGGATTGGACTCGTCAGGCGCGCCTGCGATCATGGCCACAACACGCGACATGGCAGTGGTGGCTAACACCAGCAGGATCAAGCACACGAATACGGTTCCCATACCCATGAGCATCAGCTCTAGGCCTTTAGCCAGCAACGGCGACATGGAAGTATCTCTTGCGAATCATCGTGGATTATAGCTTCAAATGGGGTTGAGGTCCGGCACGTTCTTCCAGATAATACGCGCCCTCACGCACCCGTGGCCAAACTGGATAAGGCACCGGTCTACGAAACCGGGGATTATAGGTTCGAATCCTATCGGGTGCGCCATTTCTTTTGATTTTTTTATCAATGAGCACCCCACCTAAACATCCCAGGGAATACGATAAAGAAGCGTCCGTGAAATTCCGCGGCTGGCGGCTGCTGGGCGTGATATTCATCGTAGTCGTCGCCCTCGCCGTGATTTCCGCGACGGTGGATATTCTGGTGATTGGGCCTCTGGACGGCCGCATCTAGCACACCGCGGGGTTCCGCCCGCAATCTTTCATCTTCGCCAATATAAGATGTATAAAACCCGAGTCATTTCCGCTAGTATTCGCCGCCCTATGGTGACCCATCTCGGTCCCCTAGCGGCGACTCGCTGTGAACTCCGCCAGGCCCGGAAGGGAGCAACGGTAGCGGCATTGTCGGGCGCGAGGTAAGGCTGGATGGGTTGCCTCCACTTTAAGCAGTGGAACTTACGGAGAGGTGTCCGAGCGGTCGAAGGAGCACGCCTGGAAAGTGTGTATAGGTAACCCCTATCGAGGGTTCGAATCCCTCCCTCTCCGCCATTCTTTATGCCTTATCTCGCGGCCCGGTTACAACACAGAGAACGCCCCTTCACCGCGGCTACTACCAATACGGACCGATGCCCAGCCACCGGCCTTACGCTCGACTATCCCGCCGCGTGTTCCTTATCCGGGTCCTTAAACCCGTAGGCCTCCGCCAGTTCGTCCACGGTAAACACCCCGCCGCTGCGCGTCATGATGTCGGCGTCGCCGGCCAGTGCCGCAACACAGCGCCCGGAAAAACGCACCGACTGGGCCTTATCCTCATCGATTTTGATGTTTCCCAGGGCCGCTTGCTCGAGAATGAATTCGGTCTTCACGGTAGATGGGGAAAGAGACAGTGCGGCAACGCCATAGTCCCGCAGTTCTATCGCAAAATCCTCCGCCATGCGATCGACCCCGGCCTTGCATACGCCGTAGGACGAGCTGAACACATACTCACGGCCGCCTCGAGAGGAGATGTTAACGATCAGACCACTGCCTGCACGCACCATCATCGGCGCGCCCAATACAGAGGCAACGTAGTAGCCGCGCAGCCCTACACCACACTGATCGTCCCATACGGAAATGGGATGCTCCCAGAAACCCCCGCTGAACGCCGGCGGATCTGGAATCTTGTAGACATTGTTGACCAGAATATCTAACCGCCCCTGTTCTGCCTCAACCCTTTCGAACAAGGCGCGCACTTCATCATCGTTGTTGTGATCAACGGGCACGGCGATACCCTTACCGCCGAAGGAATCGACAGATTCCGCGGTCGCCTGGATGGTCAGAGGCGCCGGCGGCGAATCATGACTTTCGCTGCGCCCGGTGATGTAGACCGTTGCGCCGGCTTCGGCGAGCCCTTCGGCTATGCCCTTGCCGATACCGCGACTGGCGCCGGTGACCACCGCAACCTTTCCTTTTAAATCAACCATTTATACTACTTTCCTAAATCATTTAAGATGCTGCCATCAGGCCTTTGTTTTAGCCTGAATCCCAGCCGTCAGTGTGTACCGCATGGCCTGCTCGATGCTCATGTCACATTCGTGAATGCGATCAGCAGGCAACAACAGCGTATAGCCCCCCACCATGTAGCTCATTGGCAGATAGACCGCAACCATACCGCTCTCCGCGAGACCGGCAAAAGGCGGCTGTCGATCGGTGACGAAGCCGACCAGTTGAGCCCCGGGCGCGATGTCCACCAGCACAACCGTGGACATACCCGCGCCGAGGTTGGACGAAAAGAACGCGAGGAAATCTCTGATGCCGTTATACACGGTTTTCACCAGCGGAATCCGCTCGAACACCGACTCAAGCCAGGCCCACACCTGCCGCAGCACGAACACCTGCACCAGAATGCCGACGATGAATATCACCGCCACGGCCATGGCTACGCCGAGGCCCGGCTGGTACAACTGCTCAGAAAAGAACCACAGGAATACTTCCCGCAGGATCGTTTCTATGCCCTGCACCGCCCACACTACCAGCCACATCGTCAATACGAGGGGTAACACGACACCAAGACCACGCAGGAAGGTGGCTATCAATCTACTCATTCTGTCCTCCGATTGGGCGACTGATTAACCGATGCAGCCTACAACTGAAAGCCGGCGGAGCAAAACATTGGTTCGCCTGTCGAGATTTCAGTCATTCGATCGTTTAGCCGTCGTTTTCCGCACAAGCTTCTATACTCCATGCAGGACAGTATCTTTTACCGAGGCTTACGAACATCTCATGGAGTGGACCTACGTCGCCCTTCTGCAAATGTTTCTCATCACCACAGGCGTCTGCGGCGCGATGTGGATGCGTGTGCGCCGCTTCAAATCTCAGAACGATGAGATGCGCACCTTCCTTGAAGAAGCAGACCAGCGCGTCGAAGAAGCCAGGAAATCCAGCGAAAACCTGCCCAAAGGCCCCATTGCCCGGGAATGGCTGAAAGAGCAGCTGGAAAAAGTTGCAGAGGAAGAGGCGACCTCCACCGTACAGCAGGCTGTCATCAAGCACCTGATCAAAGCGGAACGGAAGTTCGACCAGAAACTGACGAAAACCATCGAAAAAGCAGGCCTGGGTGGTGACGTCGCTGCCGCAGGCGGGGGCGCAGGAGATGCAGACGGCGCACCGAACGAGGCACAAACCGAGCAGATCAACGCCCTGCAGGCCGAAGTCGAGCGCCTCAAGGCAGAGCTGGCCAATGACGCAACAGCAGGCGAAGGCGCACCCGCCGACAACGCCGACGACCCATCAAATGCCGAAATGCGCGAGCTGTTGCAGCAGTTCACGGCTGACGCCAGGGAAATGTTGGAATGCGTCACCACCCTGGAAAATGAAAACGCCGAATTGCGCGGGCGGTCGGGCCCGGCGTCTGAACCTGAAACAGAAAACGCCGCCTGATCTACCGCTGCCATTGCGTCGCTGAACTTGCCTCCAGCCACGCAAATCTGTACAAGCCTCACCAAACCTTCATTCTCTCGGCATTTTGCGACGCGATCATCGACCCTATGCATTGAAACGCCTGCAGGCTTCCTTCGAAAACTGGTGGGCACGTCACTTTATGCGCCCGCAACTCGATGGCATGGGCCAGCCGGGCATGATCATGAAGCCCTGGCACCTGCATATACACGGCCGCAATATCTGCTTCGGCGACCAGGTACATGTGGTGACCTCCAAAGATCGCACGGTACGCCTGACCACCTGGACCCACGCCGAGGGTAACGGCGTCATTGAGATCGGCGACTACGCGCTATTGTGCCCGGGCGTGCGCATCGACGCTGCGACCCACGTGACCGTTGGTGCCAACACCATGCTGGCTGCAGGCGTATACGTCACCGATGCAGACTGGCACGACATTTACGACCGCTCGCAACCTATCGGGCAGACCCGCGAAGTCGTGCTGGAAAACAATGTCTGGGTGGGAGATGGCAGTATCGTCTGCAAAGGCGTCACCGTGGGTAAAAACACCGTCATCGGCGCAGGCTCGGTGGTGACGAAGTCGTTACCCGCCGGCGTCATCGCCGCCGGCAATCCCGCCACTGTGATCCGCCCACTGGATGCCGATCGCGAGCTGATGACCCGAGAAGACCTGCTCAACCGCAGTGGTTTTGCGCAAGACATGGCTTTGCTGGAACAGACGCTGCGCGCCGAAAATACCTGGTTGAAGTGGCTGCGAACGAAGCTCAACCCACGCGCGGACGATTAAACCACAGTCCGCGACACGGCCGCCGAATCGTACGCTATTGCCGCGGCAGGCGCGTCAGGGTAAGGGAAATTTCGTGGGAAGCACGCACAGGATTAATTTCCAACCCGCCGCGCCGCTGAAAGTAACCATATACCGACAGCCGTTCCGGCGCACAGGCCTGAGCAATATCCTGGTAGATCTGCTCGATGGTCGTTTCGTGAAAGGCCTGGTGCGATCTGTATGAGATCAGGTATCGCAGCAGCGCATCTCGAGCGATGGGTTCGCCCTGGTATTCAATCAATATCGATGCCCAATCAGGCTGTCCGGTCACCGGGCAGAGACTGCGAAACAGGTGACTGTGCAGCGACTCATGCACCACCAGATCTGCCGCACCACCTTGATCCAGGCGCAGCAGGTCAGGGTCCCGCTGATATTTGTCGGTGCAGACATCAACTTCATCCAGACAAATGCCGGGCAACTGCTGGGCCGAACCGATCAGTTGGCGTAATTCGAGCAACTCCAGGGTAACAGGGCTGCGGAAAGCCAGGGTCAGGTCCTGATCGAGGGTTCGAAGTATCGCCGCGCGATTCTCGAACCTGGTCATGGAAAAGCCGTTCAGATACAGCTTCAGCGACTTGCTCTCGACAATCGCCGCAGACTGGCAGGGTACCCGCAGGCGCAAGCCGGCCACCTGCGGTTTACCCTGCAGATCGAGCCACGACAATTCGTAGCCGGTCCACAGGTCTTCACCGAACATTGCGCGCGCATTGCTGATGCCGGAGCGAGCCCGAGCGATACTGCGATCCATGGCATGCAGTACAGATGGCGTATAGGTCGCCGGGTACGCGGTCTGTTGACCGAGGGGGCCTGTTGCAGTTACGGAAGCCACTGAAGTTACTTGCCTAAACTATTGAGCCTGTTGATGAAAGCCCAAACTAGCAGAATCTTTTGAGTAAGCCAGACATTGGCGACGAGCGGCACCAATTAACGCCCGACCGGTGCTCAGCGCTCGCGGAACCGGGCGCCACATGCCAGGTTACGCTGCAATCCGGCTAAGAAACGTATAACCTGCCGCCACACCGGGGACCACGACGCCACTTATGCTCGAACAGATCGATGTTTTCACCAATGCCATGGTCGAGTTGGCATGGGGACCCTGGCTGGTGGTGCTGATCCTCGGTGGTGGTCTGTACTTTATGGTTCGCTCCCATTTTACCCCCTACCGCCACATTGGCCATGCATTCGCACTCCTGCGGGGGCACTATAACGACCCCAACGATCCCGGTCAGATCACCCATTTCAAGGCCCTTTCCGCCGCTCTGGCCGGGACCATCGGCATGGGCAACATCGCAGGGGTGGCGCTGGCCATCACCATCGGCGGCCCTGGCGCCATATTCTGGATGTGGATGACGGCCCTGGTCGGTATGGCAACGAAGTTCTTTACCTGCTCTTTAGCGGTCATGTACCGGGGCAGAGACTCACAGGGCCATCTGCAGGGCGGCCCCATGTACGTGATCACCGAAGCCTTGCCCCGCCCGCTGCATTTCCTGGCGTACGTGTTTGCCATGGCTGGACTCATAGGCTGTCTGCCGGCCTTGCAGAGCAATCAGCTGGTACAGATCTTCCGTGACCTCGTGTTCATCGAGTATGGCTGGCTGGGTGCCGGGGCCGACCCGTTTGCCTTCAATCTGGGCGCAGGCACAGTACTCGCAGGAGTCACCGCGGTAGTGGTCTTCGGCGGCCTGCAGCGCGTCGCCAATATCGCTGCCGCGCTGGTGCCAGGCATGTCGATGCTTTACATCGGCTCCGCGCTCATTGCGATTATGCTGAATCTGCAGGCCGTACCAGACGCCCTGGCGTTGATCGTACGCGATGCCTTTACCGGTGAGGCTGTTGCGGGCGGCGGACTTCTGGCAATGATCCTCTACGGCGTACAACGCGGCGCTTTCAGTAACGAAGCAGGTATGGGCACCGAATCCCTCGCCCACGGCGCGGCGAGAACATCGCAGCCGATCAGAGAAGGCGTGGTGGCGATGGTCGGCCCGGTAGTCGATACCCTGCTGATCTGCACCGCCACCGCAATGATGATCCTGATCTCAGGCGTGTGGCAGAACGGCGAGGCCAACGGCGTAACTCTGACCGCCGCCGCTTTCAGTGCACTGCTCGGACCCCTCGGCACCGTCATCATCTTCACCTGCGTGCTGTGCTTCGCCAGCACCACGATATTCACCTATTCGTTCTACGGCACCCAGTGTGCGGGATTTCTGTTCGGCGCTCAGCGTAAGTTCCTATACTTATACGTTTATGTCAGCTTTATTCTCGTCGCCTCTGTTATTTCCATGAATGCCGCAGTCAACATCATCGATACCAGCTTCGCCATCATGGCGGTACCCACCATGATTTCGGCGATCTGGCTGGCACCAAAGGTGCTCAGGGCCGCAGACGCCTACTGGGCGCGCCTGGGTGAGACACAGTAATCATGTCTGAGCACCAGCCAGCCTCCCCGCTATCGAGCCTGCACCACTATGCACCGCCTGCTGGGGTGTTCGATGAACTCGGCCGCGGCCAGCTCACAGCCCACTGGCAAGGCATCATGCAGTTCTTTGCCGACGCCGGTTTTGGCGGCGAAACGCCGCAACCGGAACAGATTCGAGCCGAGATGCTGGTTCGGGATCTGGACGTCGAGCGCCCTACCCGGCTGGATCCGATCCCCTTCGCCGTATCCAGTAACGAATGGCAGCAACTCGAGCAGGGGCTGGTGCAACGGGCACGCCTGCTCAACGCGATCACATCGGATCTGTACGGCCAACGTGCGCTGCTGCAGCCCGATGCACTGCCGCCGGCTCTGGTATTCGGCAATCCTCGATTTCTGCTGCCGATGTATCAGTGCAGGGCCTATCAGGAGGAATACCTGCAATTGCTCGCGTTTGACGTCGGGCGCTCTCCCGACGGACAGTGGCGCGTACTGGCAGACTGGACCGAAGCGCCCGCCGGTATGGGCATGTGTCTCGAGAACCGCATACTGGCCGCCCAGGCACTCCCGGAAATTTTCCAGCAGGAGAACACCCAGCGCCTGGCCAGCTTCTTCCGCGCATACAGCGGCCACCTCACCAACATCGCCCGCAACACGACGGTAGAAGGCATTACGGTGATCTTGAGCCCAGGGCCAGCGCACCCGTACTACTTTGAACAAGCTTATCTCGGACAGTACTTCGGCTTCCCGGTCGTGGAAGGCGCAGATCTGACCATCAGGGGCGACACACTTCATCTGAAAACCCTGGAAGGGCTGAAGCCGGTGGGTTGCGTTGTACGCCACGTTGTCGGCGATCAGTGTGACCAGCTGTATCTCGACAGCCACGGCACCGACGGCGTTCCAGGGCTCACCAACATCGCCAGACAGGGAAACGCACACATCGCCAATGCGCTGGGCGCCGGCGCGCTGGAAAACGATGCGTTCATGAGCTTTCTACCCGGTCTCAGCCATACACTGCTCGGCGAAGAACTACAGTTGCCCAGCCTGGCCACCTGGTGGTGCGGCCAGAGTGCAGAAAGCGCCTACGTTGCACAGCATCAGCACGAGCTGCACTGTGGGCCGGCATTCCAGCGGCCTGAGTTGTTCGCGGGCGCTATGCGTGCGTTCGAACAAACCGCAACACCCGCATCATGGAACGATGAACAGGCGTATCTGCTGGTCGGCAGGGAACTCATCAAGCTGTCTCATGCCCCCTATATCGGCGGCGACGGCAACATCACTTCCGGGCCCGTCGCCCTGCGCCTGTTCGTGGCGATGACCGACACGGGGTACCGGCTCATGCCAGGCGGAATTGCGCGGGTCGCCACCCCTGAAGGCGAAGTATCGAAGGACATCTGGATCAACAGCGAGGCGGCCAGCGCCATTCCCGACACTCAGGCACAACCCGCAGGCATGCGCCGTTCCGACCGCGACCTGCCCAGCCGCACCGCAGACGATCTGTTCTGGCTGGGGCGCTACCTGGAACGCTGCGAAGGTGCCGTGCGGGTCTACCGATGTCTGTTCAGCCACATCAGTGAGGGTACTTCCGAAGAGCGGCTGCTGATGCTGCGCACGGTCACGCAACTGCTGGTCGACCTGGAGATGCTGACCCCGCAGCAGGCGCGTCAGCTGGCCGAAGCAGGCGATACGCCCATGCTGGCTCGCGAATGGTGGTCGATGCTGTTCAGCCCGGAAAGCGATGCGGGCCTGTTTGCGTTGCTGTCAGACATTCATCGCCTGGCCAACCAGGTACGCGAACGCCTGTCCGCCGATGCCTGGCGCATGTTCAACAATCTGGCGCAGACACCCGACCGGCAGCGCTGGCGTCTGACCAACGTCGGCGCAGCACTGAGTCTGATGGACCGGTTGATCGAAAGGCTTTCCGGCCTCAACGGCCAGATTCAGGAAAACATGACGCGCAGCTATGGCTGGCGCCTGCTGGAGCTGGGGCGCCGCCTGGAGCGCGGCCAGTTCGGTCTGCAGGTCCTGAGCGAACTGGTCAGCCACTCGACCAGCGGCACCTATATGTATCTGCTGCTGGATCTTTCCGACAGCACCATCACCTACCGGGCCCGCTACCAGAACACGCCCGTGCTGGAAAACCTGTTACATCTACTGCTGCTCGACGAGACCAATCCGCGTTCCATGATTTATCAGATCGAACGCCTGCAGGCTGTCATGAAGGAAATGCCCCTGGAGCAGGATCTCGATGGCATGAGCGAGGCCCAGCTCGTACTGCTGAGCGCCTACCACGAACTGCTGCTGTCGGAACCGGGCAAAATGGCCAACGTCATCAGCAAGGCCGGCAACCGCACACAGTTGCGTCGGGTGCTGGCGCGGCTCGACACCACTCTGAGCAGCCTTTCGGAGCTGGTCACGGCGGCCTATTTCGCGCACACCCACAACATTGGCGGCGGCAGGTGAAATACAACGTCAATCACTCGACACAGTTCAACTACGATCTGCCGGTAATCTCAGCCCATCAGGTACTGCGCCTGAAACCGCGGGACATGCCCGGCCGCCAGCGTCTGCTCAGCCACGATATCGAGCTGTCACCC
Source organism: uncultured Pseudomonadales bacterium (assembly GCA_964393625.1). Classification (GTDB taxonomy): domain Bacteria; phylum Pseudomonadota; class Gammaproteobacteria; order Pseudomonadales; family Azotimanducaceae; genus UBA4421. The sequence goes on along the minus strand of CAYMUT010000019.1, from coordinate 17,972 downwards.
CAGGGCACGGAAATACGGCAACAGCAGGATTACTTTGGCAACACCGTACACGAGGTGCGCCTGCACGCCCGGCACGATCGGTTGTACATTCACTCCCGGTGTCAGGTAGACGTCACCCCTCGGGACGACATACTGCTGGACCTCTCACCACCCTGGGAAAGCGTCGCCGGCGACCTTGACGTGCCGCAATCCCCAAAACTGTGGGAGGCCGCCCAGTTCTGCTTTCCCTCACCCCACATCGATGTGCAGGCCGCACGAAACTTTGCCCGGCAGGTCGCACAACCCGGTCAGCCATTACTCCGTCTTGCGCTGGAAATAAACACGCTGATACACCGGGAGTTCAAGTATGTGGGTGGTGTAACCGATGTTTATACCCAGGTTGGCGACATCCTGCATAATCGTCAGGGTGTGTGCCAGGATTTCGCCCACGTGGGCATCGCCGCGCTGCGCGCCCTGGGCCTGCCGGCCCGCTATGTCAGCGGTTACATTTTGAGCCAGAACCCCGACGCGCCGGCGCTGATCGGTGCGGAAGCCTCACACGCCTGGCTGTCGGTGTTCTGCCCCGAATTCGGCTGGGTGGACTTCGACCCCACCAACGATCAGATCACATCAGACCAGCACATCACCCTGGGCTGGGGTCGGGACTATGCTGATGTCTCACCTACCAGAGGATCGATTCTGGGTGGAGGTGCCCAGGACCTGAGCGTTGAGGTACAGGTCAGACCCAGCACCCTGACTGCATAGCGCACGATCGTGTATGCTGCGGCCAATCCCGCGATCGAGCCGTAGCCATGTCCGCCAGCCCACTCAACCCCGAACAACGCCAGCCTAAACCTGCGACCGAGCACACCATTGCCGCCAACCACAGGGTGTTGGAGACACTGCCATTCGCAGACCAACGCAGCTTTGAAAACGCCACGCGGGGCTTCATCGCAACCCTGGACCCGCTGAAAATCACCCGCTCCGACGGCAAGCCCACCTTCGACCTCAGCGGCTTCAACTTTCTGCAGGGTGAAGCGCCAGACAGCGTTAACCCGAGCATGTGGCGCCAGGCGCAACTCAACACTCTGTATAACGGACTGTTTGAAATCACCGACGGTCTGTATCAGGTGCGGGCTTTCGACATCGCCAACATGACGCTCATGCGCGGCAACGAAGGATGGATCATCGTCGACCCCCTGACCTCTGCAGAATCCGCATCAGCGGCACTCAAGCTGGCCAACGAGCATCTTGGTGAGCGTCCGGTTACGGGCGTCATCATCACCCACAGTCACGTCGATCATTTCGGCGGCATTCTCGGCGTTGTCAGCCATGACGATGTCAACAGCGGCCGCGTTGCCGTGGTCGCGCCGGAGCACTTCATCGACGAATCTCTCAGTGAAAACGTCCTCGCCGGCAATGCCATGAACCGGCGCGCCACCTATATGTACGGCAACCTGTTACCCCCCGGGCCCGAGGGTTTTGTCACCACCGGTCTGGGCGCACCGGTATCGATGGGTTCTACCGGCATCGTCGTGCCCAACGACAGCATCAGACAAACCGGCGAAACCCGCACCGTGGACGGCATCGAGATCGAATTCCAGATGACCCCGGGCACCGAGGCGCCGGCGGAGTTCGTATTCTATCTGCCGCAATTCAAAGCGTTGTGCATGGCGGAGATCACCTCACACCATCTGCACAATGTTTATACGCCCCGCGGCGCCCAGGTGAGGGACGCACTGGGCTGGGCCAGCCAGATCAACGAGAGCATCGAGCGCTTTGGTGGTCGCCTGGATATTCAGTTCGCCTCTCACCACTGGCCGATCTGGGGGCGCGCAGATGCGCTGCAGTACCTGTCAAAACAGCGCGACCTGTACAAATTCATTCACGATCAGACCCTGCGCCTGGCCAACAAAGGCTACACCAAGGAAGAAATCGCCGAACGCGTGACGTTGCCGGACAGCCTGGGCATGGAATTCTACAATCGGGATTACTACGGCACCGTGCACCACAACACCCGCGCCGTATTCGTAAAGTACCTCGGCTATTTCGACGGCAATCCGGCGACGCTGTTCGCACATCCGCCCAGCACGGTTGGCGGGCGCTATGTGGCTGCCATGGGTGGCGCGGATGCGGTCGTGGCGATCGCCCGGGAAGCTTTCGATCAGGGCGATTATCGCTGGTCGGCAGAGCTGCTCAATCACATCATGGCAAGCGAACCGCAACATCCCGCGGCACGGGCACTGCTGGCAGACGCTCTGGAGCAGCTCGGTTATCAGGCGGAGTCCGGTCCGTGGCGTAACTTTTTCCTGTGCGGAGCGCTGGAGCTGCGCGAAGGCACACCGGAAACAGGCAGTATGTTCACCGCCAGCGAGGGAGTTGCTCAGGGCATGCCGTTAGCGAACCTGTTTCAGATGCTCGCGGTACGTGTGATACCCGAACAGGTCGACGGGCTGACCCTGCAAATCAACATCTGCCTGGACGACGCCGAAGACTGGCTGCTGGTGCTGGAAAACTGCGTACTGCACGGGTTCCCGGGTCGTCGCGCGGAATCCGCCGACGCCACCATCGCCAGCAACGCGCTGCCGTTCAAACGTCTGATGCTTGGACTGGCCGAGGCCGATGCGCTGATTGCAGAAGATCAACTGCAGATCACCGGTGCGCGCAGCGCCATAGATCAGTTGTTAGGTTCCATGGACGCGTTTCCCAGACGTTTTCCCATCGTCACACCGCGCCCCGAGTAGAGTTCTGAATCTGCGGTAGATTCAGGCGCGGCGCAGCACGAACTGCGCCGCCAAACCTGCAGCGATGGCGACGACGCCGGCCATCAGATGGGTCACGTTGTCCGGCCCACCCGACCAGGCAAGACCCAGCCCGGGCAGCGCTACGCCCAGCCCACCGACTCCCACCAGGACCCTGGACATCACGTTACCAAGGTGTCCGACTCCAGGCAGATAACCCTGCACGGCGCCAGCCATGCACCAGACGCCAATCAGTGCTTCCCCAAGCGCCTGAAGAATCCCCAGCATCGAGCCTTCCAGCACAAAACTGGGCTCGAGCACGAAAATGAACGGTATCACGTAGATCACGCTACCCAGCGCCATGGCCGCAAACCCAGTGCGCATGGGGCTGGCCCCGGCGATCGATGATGCAGCGTAGGCACCCAGCGCCACAGGCGGCGTAATGTACGACAGCATCGCCCAGTACAGAATGAACAGGTGGGCGCTCAACGGAAGCAACGCTTGACCCACCAGGGCTGGCGCCAGCACAACCGCCAGAAATATGTAAGCCGCGGTTACCGTCATGCCGATGCCCAGCACGAAACTGGTCAGCGCACCCATCAGCAACAGAAGACCCAACTGATCACCGGCCAGGCCGAGCAGATCATTGACCAGCGTACCGCTCAAGCCGGTCAGTGACAGTGCCCCAACCACCAGGCCAACGCCACCCAGAATGACCACCAGTTCAATCAGCAGGCGCCCGATGCTCTCCAGCAGACGTAACCAGCCGTGCTTATCTAAGCGGTGAACCGGAGAAATCTGATTCAACACCAGCAGTGCCGCGGTCGCGAAGTACGGGGCCAGGGCTTCGCGCTGCAGAACGATCAGCAGAAACACAAGCAGCCCGAAGGCACCCAGATAGAACCAGCCCTGGGCCAGCGTCTTTTTCAGGTCCGGCAGGTCCGCCTCGGCAAGACCCGCCAGTTTCACCTTGCCCGCATAAGCGTCAATCTGCAGATAGAGGCTGAAGAAATACAGTAATGCCGGCAGCGCCGCCGCCGCCGCAACTTCCACATAGGGCACTTCCAGCAGCGTGGCCATGATAAAAGCGGTGGAGCCCATGATCGGCGGCAACAAAACCCCGCCCGTAGACGCGCACGCTTCGACGCCGCCGGCAACATGAGGCGCCATGCCCGCTCTTTTCATGGCGGGTATCGTCATCTGGCCGGTGGTCAGCACGTTGGTGACCACACTGCCGCTCATGGAACCCATCAGACCGCTGGAGACGATCGCGACCTTGGCCGGCCCGCCTCGTTGACGGCCCAGCAGCGCAAACGCAAGATCCAGGAAGAACTGTCCGCCGCCGGTATACTGCAGCACCACACCGAAGACCAGAAACCCCACAACGAGATTGGCAAAAGCCTGGAACGGCAGGCCGAAAATGCTCTCGATAGACAGTGCATGGTATGCGGCCGTGTCCTGCCAGCTGGCAGCAAGCCCGCTCAGCGGCCCAGGCATGTGCTCGGTAATGAGGGGCAGTATCGAAAACAGCGTTGCGATGATGCACAAAGCAACCCCACCCGCCCGGCGCAACGCCTCCAGCAGCACTAACCACAGTGCCAACGCCGCATAGACTGCCCATTCCGGGGCAGCAAATTCCCACGCCTCATCCAATGCCTGCTCGGCGGTGAAAAACAGACTGACAAGTACTCCCGCACCAATGAGCGCGAGCGGCCAGTCGACCCAGCGGTTGCGTGGGTAGACGAGAAAGGCACAGGGCAGCAGCAGCCCCAGCAATGCATAGTAGTACTGAGATTCGATACGAACGATCTGTCCCAGCCACTGCTCACCACCGAACACCCGCAGGGTATCCATAGCCAGCACCATGACCAGCACCGCGACAAGGCAGACGATGCCCCGTATGACTTTCTCGCTGCTCAAGTTCAACCGTAGCCGGGATGCTGCCAGATCGGGTCGAAGCCCGCCGCGGTCAGCGCTGCGGCCCGGGCGGCATACCAGGCGTCAGCGAAGCCGTCCCGCCCGGTCTGGGTCTGTATGTGGCGCTGCCAGGCATCGGCCAGTACCTGCTGACGCCGAACCAGCTGCGCGTTGTGCTGTTCTGCCCGCTCATCCCACATACCAATCGACTTGAAGTAGCGCACCGCTCCAGCATGAAACGGCACCACCCAGTTGAACTGCTGCCGGTCCATGGCCCAGCCGATGGCGCCCGGATCGGCGTTTTTGAACTCGTCATAGTGCACGTGAATCGCGCGCGCCAGGTCGTGAACCAGGGTTTCACGCTGTTCTGCCAGAGTGATCAGCAACGGGTAGGGATAAGTAGCGCCTTCATGGGGCTGCGCCTCGGAGATGCCCGCGCCGCGGGTGGCCATATGCGGCACGAAATAAGGTACCACCTTGCCCATGCGCTGCCAGCAGCCTGCGTCGTCGTGTGCCGCAACAGGCCAGTAAATGCCTCGGGGCGATGCCTCCAGTCTACGGGTCGGACCCGACACGGTGTTCGCATAAGCTGCGTCCACCTGGCCATTGACGGCACCTGTCCACATGGCGTTGTAGCCGGGGAAGTCGACACGCTCGACGTCGTCCCAGGTCAAGCCACCGCAAGCCAGAAATGCTGCGGTGGAAACATTTATCGCCGGCGCCCCACGTACATAGGGCACCCGCTTGCCGCGCAGATCCGCATAGCTCGACACCCCAACGTCTGCCGCCACGCCCAGCGCCTGATTGCTTTCACCATAAGACATCATCACCAACCGCAGCGGTAATGGTCCCCACTGGCGGCCAGCGAACTGATATACGCCTTCCTGAGCAAAATAGGTGGCTATGCCATTGGCAGAAAACTGTACGCGTTTTCTGACCAGCGGCATCAGGCGCGACACATCGTTTTTGCCCGGCACGACCCGCAGGTTCACGTCGTAGTGATCTTTCAGCGCCTTGCCGATGGCGACCGCCTGGTTGTAGCCGGTGGTGCCCAGGTTATAGGCGCTCCACGCCATGGTCCGGTCAAAATCCGGCCGCCACTGCTCGGCGAAGGCATCAGAGCCCCCGAGTACCAGGCCGACAATCATGCCAAGGGCTGTCAGGTTACGAATGGTGATACCTCTGTTTCGATGAATCGCAGGCGCAATGTAGGGTTTCACCGCCGAGGGGTCAAACCACGGTGGTTAGAAATTGTCATTTATGGAAGTTGGCACGGGCAGTATCTGCAGAAGTCGGCGATGCGCTAACGGCGCGCTGCCCCACGACCGCCCAGCAGTTCTCCTGCGACCAGGGAAACCAGCACAACCAGCAATACCGCCACACAAAACCACAAACTGGCGGCGATCTCACCGCCTGCCTCCACCATGCCACTGCTTGCCAGCGGCGCCAGCGATGAGCCCAGACTGGACATCACCAGCATGTAGGCAATGTTGCGGTGAGAAGGTTTTGGTACCAGGGTCAAGGCAAAGGCGACATAGGCATTGAACGTGGCTGAAACCGAGAAGCCGTAAACATAGGCCAGCAGCAACGCACTCTGCACCGTGGCTACACTCAACAGTTGCCACACCGCAAACGCTGAAACACACACATAGATGTATACGAGAATCTTGACGCTGACCCGGCTCACCAGCCAGGTTCCTGCCAGCGAACCGATCAGCGCCGCGATAAAGACATTGCCCATGAACTGACCGGCCAGGGCGCCGTCGGCATTGAATCGTTCTACCACGAACTGAGGTGCCCAGATAAACACCGCGATTTTTGCAAGCATGAACAGCGCCAGGCTGATGCCCATGATGACGATGCCCGCATTCCAGTACGTGGTGATGGGTGCGCCTTCATCGTGATCTTGCAGCAGGTCCTTTCTGAAATCAGACAGCACTGCCAGCACCAGCACCACCAGGATGACGCCGACCACCACGAGATAAGTACTGCTGAAGGGAAGTGCGCGCGCCGCAAACCAGGTCGCCATGGCGGAAAACACCACGCCGCCGCCATTGAACAAGGCATCCTGGGCTACGATGACCGTCTGCCGGGCGTGATCTTTCCACAACTGGGTGATCAGCGTGCCAGACCCGCATACCGCGACACTGATCGCAAAGCCGCTCACCGAGAACAAAACGGCCAATGCAGCAAGATTATGCAGTAAGTGCATCAATAGAAAGGCGATGAGGGCGGCACCGTAGCTCAGATAGAGCGCGGTACGTATGGTCATGCGGTCGAAAATCATGAAAGACGCGATGTATCCGACGAACACGCCGCCAGTGAACCAGGTAAAGCGTGAAGCCATGTCCGTCACACTGATACCGAATTGTTCCGCTGCCACCGGGGTAATTAAACCCATGGTCGTGACCACCCCGGAAATAACAAATGTGGCCAGCAGACATACTGCCAGCAGGCGAATCTGATTGACGTTCATTTGCCCTGCAGCAGCTCCCGGTAATAACGCAATGGATCGGCGTCCTGCAGATCACGAGCGGCAATCCACTGATCAACCTGGGTGCGAAGATGCTCTAGATCACGGGGCCTGCGGGCAGCCAGGTCGTCTCGCTCTGCAGGGTCTTCGGCCAGATCGAACAAGGACCACACGCCCCCGGCGGGATCAAACACGGCTTTGAGGTTTCCTTCGCGTATGCCGCGCCAGCCCACATGCTCCCAGATCAACGGGCGCGGTGAGGTCAGCTGATCGCCACCGAACAGGGCGGAGATGTCGTTGCCCGCGGCGTTGTTGCCGCCTGTGCCCGCGCCGGCAACAGACAGTAGCGTGGGCATAAGGTCCATCACAGAGGCAACACTGGTCTGGTCCAATCTGCCGTCTGACGGGATTCCCAACGGCCAGTGCCCGATCAGCGCAGATCGAATACCGCCTTCAAAAGTAGTGCCCTTGAGGTTGCGCAATGGTGTATTGGATGCCGCCCCCCAATCCGGTCCATAGGCGCGATAGCTACCCGGCATACCGGTAATGGCACCGGGTTTATGCAAACCGCGGCGGGCCACCAGCTCGCCGCAGGCACCGTTGTCTGAAAACACCAGAATGAGGGTATTTTCGAGGGATCGGCTGCGGTGCAACTCGTCGACCACTCGACCGATACCCGCATCGGCAATGCTGACCATGGCCGCATAGACCGCCATGCGCCTGGCCCAGTCGTCTGTATCTACCCACTTGTCACCGGCACCTTCGGGAGGCAACCCCGGCAATCCCAGTTGCTGCTGTCGCGCGGCTCGTCGAGCGGCTGTCTGATGCGGCCCTGCCTGGTAAAGAGACAGATATTTCTGCACATGGGGCTCCGGCGCGTGCAGCGGCCAGTGGGGCGCGGTATACGCCAGATACATGAAAAAGGGTTTGTCCGCGTGATCACGCTCATGATCGCGCAGATAATCGAGCGCCTTGTCTGTGAACGCCTCGGTCATGTAGAAACCATCCGCAGGTGGCGTAAAGCGCTCATCATCCTCGGCCATGGCCCGGGGCAGCGGCTCATCCGGCAGCATTTCATAGTAGCTGTTGGCGCCGCTGATCAAGCCGAAATAGCGGTCGAAACCATGCTGGCGCGGCCAGTGCCGGGGCGCTTCACCCAGGTGCCACTTGCCCGACATATAGGTTCGATAACCGGCTGCGCCGAGCGCTTCGGGCAATGTGACCACATCGTGATCAAGATAACCCTGAAACGGACCAGGCTCTACATTGATGCCTGGTGGCGTGGTTAGAAAACCCATGCCAACGTCATGGGGAAATCTGCCGGTCAGCAGGGATGCACGGGTGGGCGAGCAGCGCGGATGAACATAAAACTGGGTCATCGCCAGGCCGTTTCTCGCAAGCGCATCGATATTCGGCGTTTCGATCTCGCTGCCCATGAACCCGAGATCGGAATAGCCCAGATCATCGAGCATCACAATGACAATGTTCGGCCGCCGATCATCGCTCGACGCCGCATAGGGTGCGATGACAAGCAGCACGACAAGCAGCACAACACCCAGCCCCGAGGTTTGTCCGCTACAGGTGCGCACTAGTCCGGCAACCCCAGCACGCGCTTGGCAATGATATTCAGCTGAACTTCGTTGGAGCCGCCGGCGATAGAAATGGACTTCGCCTCCAGCCACAGGCGCGTCATGCGCAGTTCTTCTTCAGCGAACTCATCTCCCTCCCAGCCGAGGCCGCGGGTTCCGCGGATCTGCATCTGCAGTTCCAGCTGCTGCTTCACATACTCCGCCTCGACGAATTTGAAGATCGAGGTGGCTGCACCCGGGGTCTTCGCTGCCGATTCTTCCACGGCGCGCTGCTGGGTCAGGATGAAGCATCGTTTGAGCATGTCATTGCTGATGATCTCTACCCTCAGGGCCGCATCGCTGATCGCACCGCCACCATAGCCGCGCGCCAGTTCGCCCAATGGCACAGAAGGTTTGATGCGCTCCAGAGGACCAGCAGTATCCGCGCTGGCCAGCGTGGCAAGGCCAGACCGCTCATGCTGCAGCAATCGTTTCGCGACGCTCCACCCTTCATTGAGATTATGTACCAGATCCGCTTTCGGCACTTTCACGTCATCGAAGAACGTCTGACAGAACGGTGAGTGGCCATTCAGCAGCTCGATGGGCTTGGTGCTCACACCTGGACTGTCCATGGAAAACAGCACGAAGCTGATACCCTGGTGTTTAGGTGCCTCTCTGTCGGTACGCACCAGACAGAAGATCCAGTCAGCGTGGCCGGCGCCCGATGTCCAGATCTTCGACCCATTCACCACAAAGTGATCGCCGCAATCCTCCGCAGCCGTCTGCAGACTGGCCAGATCAGAACCCGCACCGGGTTCACTGTAACCCTGACACCAGGCGGTCTCGCCCCGGGCAATGGGCGGCAGGTGACGCAGTTGCTGCTGTTCGGTGCCGTATTCCAGCAGCGTCGGTCCGATCATGCTGACACCCATGCCGCCCAGCGGCGGCCGGGCATTGATACGCTGCAGTTCCTCGAGCAACACGAGGAAATAGTCTTTATCCAGACCACCGCCACCGCAGGTCACCGGCCAGGTCGGTACGGTCCAGCCACGTTCGGCCATGCGCTCGAGCCACAGATAGGCCTCCGGATTGGTCGAGCGGCGTTTGCGACCGCCATTGACCTCTTCACCGGGGACCATCCGGGTGCGCATCGCTGGCGGACAGTTTTCTTCCAGCCAGGCCCGGGTTTCTGCGCGGAAATCAGCAATCTCGCTCAACGTACCTCCCCGTTCGCTGGGCATTGAAGTGTCAGATCGGGGCACAGAGTAGCCTGCCGCGCCAGCTCTGCCAAATCCCCGCGCATCCCTGCCAGGTTAAGGTATACACTTGGCAGACTCTAAGGGGGAGCATTCATGCAGGATCAACTGGATAACATACTGAAACAGGCCGTAGATTCCGGCGTAGTTGCCAATGTTGCCGGCGTGGTCTGCAATGCTGAGGGCGACCTTTACCAGGGTGCTTTCGGCAGTAGCGGTGTCGGCGACGATGCCATGACCGTCGAGACAGTCACGGCAATCATGTCCATGACCAAGGCGATAACCGGCGCTGCCGCCATGCAGCTGGTAGAACAACAGCGCCTGGAACTGGATGCTCCGGCAGCACAGATATGCCCCTATCTCGGCGAAGTCGGGGTGCTCGAAGGCTACGATCAGGACGGCAATCCACGCCTGCGGGCACCCGCCAGTCCCGTGACCCTGCGCAATCTGCTGACCCATACCTCAGGTTTTGTCTACGACTCGTGGAACCCCGATATGGCGAGATATCTCGCCGATACCAATACACCGGGTATCATTTCGCTGCAGAAAGCGGCGCTGCGCATACCCTTGATGTTCGACCCGGGCCAACGCTGGGAATACGGCATCGGTATCGACTGGGCCGGACAGATGATTGAATCGGTCACCGGGCAGACGCTGGGCGCCTATTTTGAAGAGCACCTGACCGGACCGCTGGGCATGACCGATACCGCGTTTACGCCCACCGACAGCATGGCCTCGCGCATGAGCGCCATGATGGCACGTCAGGCCGATGGTTCACTGGCGCCCATGCCACCCCTTACTGACGCTGACGGCCCGGCTCCGGAATTCGAAATGGGCGGCGGCGGCCTGCTCTCCACAGCAAGCGACTACGCCAGATTCTTACGCATGATACTGCGCCGCGGCGAACTGGACGGAACACGGGTACTGGCGCCGGAAACCGTCTCGGTAATGGCTGCCAATCACATTGGCGAGCTGCGCGTACAGAAGCTCGTCACTACCAACGAGATGATGACTGGCGATGCTGAGTTCTTCCCGGGCGCAGAAAAATCCTGGGGGCTCACCTTTCAGATCAACGAGGAAGCCGTGTTCACCGGGCGTCCTGCCGGCGCCCTCATGTGGGCAGGCCTGACCAACTGTTACTACTGGATAGATGCGGTCAACGACGTTGCCGGAGTATTCATTACGCAGCTGCTGCCGTTCGCCGATCCCCAGGCTCTGGCTGCCTACTACGATATGGAAACTGCCGTGTACGATCATCTGCGCGAGCGCTCGGCCTGAAACCCTTTAGCTGACACAAAGGTATAAGACATGACAGAAACCGTTACCATTGACACGCCCTGCGGCCCGATCACCGGCCGCAGCCGCGAAGGCGCGCTGCTGTTTGCCGGCATTCCCTATGCAGCGCCACCAATTGATGGACTTCGCTTCAAAGCACCGCAACCCCATGAAAATTGGGTTGAACCCCTCTCCGCGCTCAAGTTCGGTCCTGCCGCACCCCAGGTGCCCACCGGAGGTATGACCGACAGCGCTCAGGTTCGCTGGAGCGAAGACTGTCTCACCCTGAACATTTCAACACCCGCGTGTGACGACGCCGCGCGACCGGTGATGGTCTGGATCCACGGCGGCGGTTACCGCACCGGTCAGGGTTCCATTCCCTGGTACAACGGGGCCAGGTTCAGCACCAATGGCGGCATCGTCGTGGTCTCGATCAACTATCGGCTGGGTGCACTGGGCTTTACGGATCTGAGCCATCTGGGTGACGAATATGCGCTCTCCAGCGTAAACGGCACGCTGGATCAGATCGCCGCGCTGCGCTGGGTGGCCGACAACATCGCCGCCTTTGGCGGCGACCCCCAGCGCGTCACCATTGCCGGCGAATCTGCCGGCGGCTTCAGCGTGGCCACTCTGCTGGGCTGTTCTGCTGCCCAGGGTTTATTCCATCGAGCCATTCCCCAGAGCGGCGCCGCGCAACACACGTTACCTGCAGCAGCGTCCGCGCGGGTTACCGAAAAGTTTCTTGGCGAGCTGGGCATCGACGATGCAATCGGGCTGGAAGCCGTAAGCACCGACAATCTGTTGCACGCGCAGATGGCCACCATCAAACATTTCGAGAGTGGTGCCGGCATCACCAATGAACTGGGTGTAGCCGTATCCTGCTTCTACCCCGCTCACGGCAACAGCCTGTTGCGCGAAGCGCCGCTGGATGCGATCGCCGCTGGTTGCGGAAGTGATGTGGCACTACTGACCGGCTCTAACGCCGACGAAACCACCCTGTGGGGTTACGGCGACGTCGACGAAGAAAAGCTCGAACGCATCGCGCACAGTTATGGCGCCGAAAACACCCTGGCAACCTACCGCCAGACGCGACCCGACGCCGACCCCACCGCCCTGGCCATAGCACTGACCACCGACCATATGTTCAGGATTCCTGCGATCCGTCTGGTGGAGGCACGCGCGGCACACACCCGCGACACATGGCTTTATCTTTTCAACTGGGCATCGCGGGCATTCGAAGGCCGCCTGGGCGCCACCCACGCCCTGGAGATTCCATTCGCTTTTGACAACCTCGACCGTGCCGGGGTGGACCTGTTCATCGGCCCCGGTGACAGCCCGCAGCAGGTCGCCGATGTCATGCATGGCGCATGGACGCGTTTCATCGTAGACGGCGATCCGGGCTGGCAGCGTTACGACCTCGAGCAGCGTACCACCATGGTCTTCGACAACGAAAGCGGTGCAGTCGGCGACCCGTCAGCGGCAGAGCGCACAGCCTGGGACGGCATCCGCTGAACTCCGCCCTACGCTGGTACCTGACCGGTACCGCATTGTTTTTGATTCCAGGGGGGATACAGGTGGTACTGTATCCCTGGCTGGTCGCGGTCTATCTCCACGAGTCGGCAACCCGCGTGGGACTGGCGCAGATGGCGGCCCAGCTACCTATGCTGGTATTCATTCTCTGGGGCGGATGGCTGGGCGACCGTGTCGATCAACGGCGCCTGCTCATCGGTCTGAATGCGGCCATGGCGCTGCCCCCGCTGGTGGTTATGGCTTTGTTCAGCAGCGGATACTTCAACTACACCGTACTGTTCTGCTGGGCGCTGGCAGGAGGTACGTTTGCAGCGTTCGTGCAACCCGCTCGCGACGCCCTGCTCAATCGCGTAGCCGGACGCGATATACAGCGGGTGGTGACCCTTACCGTGGGCGTCCAGTTTGGCGTGCAGATCATCGGATTCGCCATCGGCTCAACAGCCGACACATTGGGCCCGCCCACCCTGCTCGCCATCATGGCTGTGTTCATGCTCAGCGCCAGCCTGGCAACCACCCGCATACCGCGCCTGCCGGCCATGCCGCAGCAGCCCGCACAGACGCCAACCTCCGCAATCGCTGACGGACTGAAAACAGTCTGGCAGGACAATGCCATACGTCCTGCCATCGGCCAGACTTTTTCGGTCGGCATATTCTTTGCCGGCACATACCTGGTGCTGTTACCGCTCATGGTGAGAGACCTGTATGACGGCGGATCAGCCCACATCGCCGGCGCTTTCGCAGCCAACATGGCGGGCACCGTGGTGGTCACCTTCACCCTCACGCGCCTGGGACGCATTCAACGCCCCGGTCGGGCACTGCTGATCGGCGCTGCCGTCAGTTCCCTGGTGCTGTCACTGCTGTTGTGGGAGTTACCCTTGTGGCTGTTCTACGTGGTGATCTTTATGTGGGGCTGTTGCGGCGGCATCGGCATGAGCATGTCGCGCACTATCGTTCAGGAGGCTGCCCCCGCCACCCACCGGGCGCGGGTCATGTCGGTCTATTCTCTGGGTATGATGGGCGGCATGCCCATCGGCAGCTTCTCTCTGGGCCTGATCACCGACTACGTTGGCGTACGTAATGCGGTCTGGGTACCCGTCATCGGCATGCTCGCCATTCTCATTTACCTGCGGCTACGCACCGACCTGTGGCGGGTTCGCAGCGAACTTGCTTGACCAGTTGATGTATGCTGCGCGTCGACAACTTCATCCAGGTTTGCTGCGGAGGTTCCATGCGCTTGATTCTCATTGGTTTGCTGGTATTGACCGGGGCTGCATGCAGTGAGCCTGAAGTAACGCCACAGCAGACCGATCAGCTCCAGGCAGAGGCAAGAGAGCTGCCCAAGAAAATGCCACCGGGATTTCTCGATGAAGCCCCGCCAGGACCCGTATCGAACACGGTGGTATTGTCAGGCGGCACGCTGATGAGCGAGCCACCCATTACCGACAGTGCGGTGGTCATCACAGATGGACTCATTGTCGCCTGGGGAAAACGTGAACAGGTGACCATGCCCAACGACTCTATCGGTAAAGATATGCGCGGCAAATGGCTGGTACCCGGCACCACAGCAATGCTGGAGACCGGCGCGGGTGCAGATCAGAACCTGCTGCAGCAGGGCAAACCAGGCAATCTGCTGGTACTCACTGTCGACCCGGCGCTAACCCGCCCGGGCACCGAACATCTCGCCGGATTTGTCGCCGATGGAGAGATCCGCATCGACGATGGGGCAGACTGACCCGGGATAAGTCAATTGAGAAATTCCGCGCCGCCCAGATCAAGCGCGTGGCGGGCATGCCGGCGCGCCATGGTAATGAACATCTGGTCACCCCGTTCGGTCCGCTGCACCAGCATTGAGGCAATGACAGTAACGCCAAAACCGGCAAATACACCGCGCCGGTACGCCTGCCAGCAATCCGCCCAGTCGAAGCCTGTGACCCCCGCGTTGTGCAACCTGTCAAAATAGCTGCGCACAATACCCTCTTCAACCGACCGTCGATCTTCAGACAACAACCCGGCGCCTAAGAAATAGGCCACGTCGTTCAGCGGGGCGCCGAGTGTAATGCTCTGCCAGTCCACCACAGTGACTTCACAGGAATCCTGCTGCTCGTTGATCAGCAGGTTATCGAGCCGGTAATCGACATGTACCAGGCTGAACGTCTCAGGCAAGGCCTGAAACAATGGCGCTGTTGGCGACTCACCGACTTGCGCAATAATGCCCGCCTCATCGTCCGCCAGCGCATGGCCGTAACGCTCCAGAAAGCCGGGCAGTTGCGCACGGTACATGTCGTTTAGCACACTGCCTCTGGACGCATTCTCCTCATAGAGCCAGTCCAGACTTTTCAAGGAAGCATCGCACCACGAAGGCGCATGCAGACCCACCAGTTCCTCAACCGCCGCCTGCGCCACGCGGGGAGAACAGCCCTGCAATTGATCGCCCTGCACTGCCGGCGTGAGGTCTTCCATAAGCACTATGAACCGCGGTCCTTCGCCCTCGATCTCGGCAAAGAAACAACGCGGCGTACGAATGCTCAGGCGACCCTGCAACTGCTGATAGAAGCGCACTTCCTTTATGAAGTTACGCAGGGCGACGCCCGTTGCACGGCTGGTTTCATCGTCGGATGGAAACTTACCGATCAGGGTCGGCGGACCGCTGTGTCCGGGCGCGTAGCGCAGGGTATAGCGGATACATTTGCCGATCTGACCGGTACCGATGGCCTGGGCTTCGAAATCGACGACTTCAGCCTCAATGCCGTTGGCACGTAACCGATCAGTGAGCCACCGGGGGCTCATCTCATCAGCGCCAGGAAAATCGTTCAACACAATCAGCCCTTGACAGGTTCTCCGACGCTATTTCAGCGGGTGCAGTTTCACCGGAAGGTGCGTATAGCCTTTGACGAACACCGAGTGAGACCGCTGGGGTTCGCCTACCACTTCCACAGTGTGGTAGCGCTTGAGTATCTCCTCCCACAACACCCGCAATTGCATTTCCGCCAAGCGATTGCCCATACAGCGATGAATACCGAAACCAAACGACAGATGGTGGCGCGGACGTTCCCGGTCAATGATGAACTCGTCGGGATTGTCTATGGCATGTTCGTCACGATTGCCCGACACGTACCACATGACCACCCGATCGCCCTTGCGAATCGTCTTGCCACGCAGTTCCACATCTTCAGTGGCGGTACGCCGCATGTGAGACAAGGGGGTCTGCCAACGGATGATCTCCGGCACCATGCTCTGCACCAGGCTATGATCGTTGCGCAGTTTTTCGTACTGCTCCGGGAACATATTCAACGCCAGCACACCGCCGCTAATGGAGTTGCGGGTGGTGTCGTTGCCACCCACGATCAACAGGATCAGATTGCCGAGAAACTCCATGGGCTGCATGTCCCTGGTGTTTTCGCCATGGGCCAGCATGGAAATCAGATCGTTGCTCAGCGGTTTGTCTTTGCGCTCGTTCCACAGATTGGTGAAAAATTCCAGACATTCCAGCAACGCCGCGCGGCGCTCTTCGATACTGATGATGTCTGGCCCGGAAGTGGCGATATCAGACCAGCGCGTGAGCTTGCGGCGTTCTGCAAAGGGAAAGTCGAACAAGGTCGCCAGCATCTGGGTGGTCAGCTCGATAGAGACATTGTCTACCCAATCGAACGTCTCACCTACCGGCAACGAATCGAGAATACCGCCAGCGCGTTCGCGGATGACGCTTTCCAGTTGCGCGAGATTGCGCGGCGCCACCACGCCGGTCACCGTAGCGCGCTGTACATCATGCTTAGGTGGATCCATGGCGATAAACATCGGCGTGCGGAATTCCTGGGCCCGCAACGCCTGCTCCTTGGTGGGACCTATGGTGATGCCCCCTTCCGAAGAAAACAGCTCGTGGTTCTTATCAACGAACATGATGTCGTCGAACCTGGTGATCGACCAGTAAGGGCCATAGTCGCTGTCTTCGTGGTAGTGAACTGGATCTTCGTTACGCAACCGCTCGAAATAGCCCCACAAGGCGTCATTCTGAAAGATCGACACTTGCGCCGGGTCCAGCTGGTCCAGTGGCAGACTGTAGGGATCAGGAATCTCCACCTGAGGCCGCTCCTCCATCACACTGCTCATACTCGCTCCAAACCAGCTCCCATGATTCGATCAATGCTAACACAGATGTTGATATCCCAAGCCAGCACGGGAAAATAGACCACTTAACCTGACAAACCAAGGAGCGATCATGCTGTTGGACGGCGTCACCGTGCTTGACCTGACCCGGGTCGTGGCCGGCCCCGCCGGCCCCCCCCCCCCGCGCCCGTTCGGTGGCGCCGGGGGTTCGTTAATGCCGAGCGCAAAAGCGTCGCGTTGGTTCGTGCGCACCACGGTGAAGCCATCGCCTAGGCGGCTCTGAAGCACCTGGGAGCCAAAGGTCGAGGAGAGGTATCCAACGGGACTGCGTCGTGCGGCCTCAAAGAGCGGGTTTTCGATCGAGCCAACCTGAAAGTTGGGTTGGTGGACGATGCGGAAGGGGCGGCCCCAGACATAGATGGCATCGTCTTCCATTCGGAAGTCCATTTGGTACTCAACCGTCGCGCTCGCGGAGAAGCCGATACGCTGCGCGAGTGGCGTCCACGCGTATCCCGTGCCTGCGAACGAAATGGTGACCGTGCGACGGTCATCGCTGACGTGGGCTGTGCATTGGTTCGGGAAGAAGCGACCGATCACCGGTGTGTTTGGAGCGAGTCGGAGCGGTGCGTTCGTCTTCACCATCTCCGGACAGATATGGTTCGCACCGAAGTTCGCGAACAGCCACCATCGGAGCTCTGGGCTGGCATTGACGTGAGCGTTGAAGAGCGAGCACCCCGCCAACAGGACGATGCTGAGAACGAAGGCCATCGGACCCGGCGTTGCTCGCCACGTCCGGGTTCCGGTTTTCCTTGATCGTCGATTCATGAGAAGCACGCGTTTGCCCAGACCGTTAGACGAGCCCCATCCCCTCTTCATGCTAACCGAGATGGGGCTGATTTGGCCATGCGACGCTCAGCCAGGCCCTACAGACGCTGGCGAACGAGCTCGGCGATGGCATCGATCAACAAGGGATCGGTGTCGAGGGCCGGCACTCGGATCAGATCCACGCCAAGTTCGTCGGCGAGGGCCTTCAGCTCGATGTCCAGATCGTAGAGCGTTTCGACGTGTTCTGTCAGAAAACCCACCGGGGCGACAACGACTTGGCGTGCCTCGCCGTTCTTGAGCGTTC
>CAYMUT010000018.1:0-121408 GCA_964393625.1 uncultured Pseudomonadales bacterium | reverse complement strand
CATCAGCTGCAGCGTGAGTTCACCGGGCGCTTTGACAGCAATGCCTTCCGCCACCGTGGAGCCCCTGAAGGACGTGTCCGCCGGTTGATTGTGGTACATGGCGTAACCATTGCTGTAGCGTTCCATCTGTACGCCGACGAGTTCAATCTTCGGATGCAGAGCCTTGACCGCTACGCCGACCCCACTGATCAGCCCCCCGCCCCCTACCGGCACAACCAGTACATCTATGTCAGCCACCTGCTCCAGTATCTCCAGGGCAACAGTCCCCTGACCCGCAATGACATCAGCATCATCGAAAGGATGTACCAGAAACAGATCACGCTCCTTGGCGAGTTGCTGCGTAAACTGCAATGTTTCGTCGAACTCACTGCCGTGCAGAATCACTTGTGCGCCGAGCAGGCGGGTTGCTTCGACCTTGGCATTTGGCGTAGTCCGGGGCATCACGATGGTGGTGGGCAACCCCAGACGGGTGCCGTGATACGCCAGCGCCTGGGCGTGATTGCCCGCCGACATGGCAGTTATGCCGGCTTTGACCTCAGCGCCACGATTCATTAGACAGTTGAGCGCCCCGCGCTCTTTGAACGACGCGGTAAACTGCAGGTTCTCGAACTTGATGAAGCATTCACAACCCAGCTGCTGAGACAGCGTCTGGGACTGCACACACGGCGTATGTACCAGGTGAGCTTGCACCCGGGCCCGAGCGGCCTGAATTTCCGGCAGGGAAATCGTCATGGTGGGCGAGTATACTGCCGCTGCCCAACGAAACCATATGTCTCTTGAAGAACCTGCTGATTGTTTACCACAGTAAAACCGGCAATACCCTGGCGCTGGCCGAGCGGGTTCTGCAGGGAGCGAAGCACGAAGACGTATCCGGCGTTGAAGTACGCTACCTGACCGCCACCGAAGCAGGCCCGGCAGACCTGTTATGGGCCCATGGCCTGCTACTCGGTACACCGGAGAATTTCGGCTATATGTCCGGGGCGCTCAAGGATTTTTTTGACCGCACATTCTATGAAGTAGAAGGGCGGCTCAATCCGCTTCCCTATGCCCTGTTCGTCTCCGCTGGCAACGACGGCACCGGCGCGGTCCGCGCCATAGAGCGTATTGCCAACGGCTACCCACTGCAGCGCTTCGCAGAGCCGATCATCAGCCGGGGCACCCCCGACGATGCCACCCTCACGGCCTGCAGCGAACTTGGCACATCTTTAGCGGCCGGGCTGGAACTGGGCATCTACTGAACCCATATCCTTGGTAGTATTGGCCCGGTCGGAGAAGTTCGGGAATTCGAGGTCGTTGACGGACGCTACTGCCAGGATATTGCACAACATCGATGAAGTATCTGCCGAGGTGTGGGACAGCTGCATCGCAGGGCAGCCATACAATCCGTTCGTGAGCCACGAGTTTCTGCGTGCCCTGGAAGTGAGCGGCAGCGTCAGCGGTCAGACCGGCTGGCAACCGTTCCATATCATCGTCGAGCAGGG
Organism: uncultured Pseudomonadales bacterium; assembly: GCA_964393625.1. Taxonomy (GTDB): domain Bacteria; phylum Pseudomonadota; class Gammaproteobacteria; order Pseudomonadales; family Azotimanducaceae; genus UBA4421. Next base: position 119,927 of record CAYMUT010000018.1, on the reverse strand, counting down.
TGACGAACTGGTCGGTGCCGTGCCTATGTATCTGAAGAACCACTCTCAGGGTGAGTACGTGTTCGATTACGGCTGGGCAGATGCCTGGCATCGCGCCGGCGGCGAATATTACCCGAAGCTGCAGATATCGGTGCCCTTCACCCCTGCCACAGGGCCGCGCCTGCTGACCAAAATTCCCGGGCAGCAAAGCGAGCAGATGCTGCTCGGCGCCTGCATGCAGATCGCCCAGCAGCTCAAGGTGTCATCCATACACATCACCTTCATGCAGAAGGATCAATGGGAAAGCGCAGGTAAGGCCGGTTTTTTGCAGCGCGTGGATCAACAGTTCCACTGGCACAACGGCGACTACGGCTCGTTCGATGAGTTCCTCGCTGATCTGGCCTCGAAAAAACGCAAGAACATTAAACGGGAGCGTCGCGATGCCCTGGCCAACGGCATAGAGATCGAGTGGATCACAGGGTCGGACCTCAACGAGGCACACTGGGACGCTTTCTACCAGTTCTACGTGGACACCGGCTCGCGCAAATGGGGCAGCCCCTACCTCAATCGGCGTTTCTTCTCGGAAATCAACGACGTCATGGCAGACGATCTGCTGCTGATCATGGCGAAACGCGACGGGCGTTATATCGCTGGAGCGATCAACTTCATCGGCGCCGATACTCTGTTCGGACGCAACTGGGGGTGCATCGAAGACCACCGCTTCCTGCATTTCGAAGTGTGCTATTACCAGGCCATAGATTTCGCTATCAGCCGCGGGCTGAAAAAAGTGGAAGCTGGTGCTCAGGGCGCCCATAAAGTGGCACGAGGCTATCTGCCCGAGGCCACCTACAGCGCTCACTGGATCGCCGACGCCAATTTCCGCAACGCGGTGTCGCGCTTCCTTACCGATGAGCGTCGCTATGTCGAAGAGGACCTCGTCTATGTGGAGGAAAACAGCCCATTCAAATCCTCGACGGACCTTAAGAACCTCCGCGAGGTGGACCTGAGGGGGGCGGATAAGCCGCCTGCAAGCGACTGATATACGCCTGTAGCCGGGCAACGTTGGCGGGCCCCATGCGCAGAATCTGCTTTTCGAAATCCGGCAGGCCCTCCAGGTCCGGGTCGGCGTACTGATACATGACCTTGGGTTGTAACAACTCTACGCGCTCAGGCAGATCCGGCAGTTCATTGACCCGACGCGCCGCTTGCGCCAGCAAATCACGCATGGTCCGCCGCTCGCCAAGTTGTCCCAACGCCTGCTGCAGGAGCGCGTCAAACATGGCAAGAAAATCCGCCAGTTCACCCGCCGGAACGGACTCGAGCAGCGACAGGTAACCGTCGTATCGGGTGTACGACCTGGGATCCAGGAAAATCTGCTCACCGACCTCGACGATCTGAAACTTCTCGCCAGGCACCAGAAAGCCGATCTGGCGCCGCGGCACCAAGCCATCAGCGGCGTTGGTAATCACCACTGCCAGCCGCGCCAGCAGGTCTCCACGCTGCAACACGGCATCTGGAACAGGCCAGCGGCTCAGAGTTTGTCTGACCAGCTCATCGCTCTCGTGCAGTTCCGGCAATATGATTTCAGGTTTCACTGGTGCCTGGGGCACGGGCTCCATGTCCGCCTGTTCGACCGGGGCGATGGCTTCCTGATCCGGGGTGATCTCATCGATCACAGGTGCTTCGACCGGGGCAGGAGCCGGCTCCACGGAAATCTCATCGGGCTGCTCACCCGGCCAGAAGCGGATCGTCAGAATGATCAACGCTGCAACCACGATACTGCCAACCAAGAAACTTAAACGCATGGGCGCACTCCGAGCGAAATTACTTCATAAATTGTAAGATGGTAGGTTAGCAACATAGTTCGATCCAGGCATGTCAGAAACACAAATTATCTCGATCAAAAGCCTCCTCAACCACGATGTACCCGTCGGCGCTCAAGTGCAGATTCAGGGCTGGGTCCGCTCACGAAGGACATCGAAAGGCGGTTTCTCGTTCATCCATTTACATGACGGTTCCAGCTTCGACACCATCCAGGCCGTGGCCGACGGTGCTTTGCCAAATTACGAAAGCGAAATCATGGAACTGGCCACCGGCTGCTCGGCGATCATCCGCGGCGAACTGGTGGAGTCCCAGGGCAAGGGACAGGACCGGGAAATACAAGCCTCCGAGGTGGAGGTGCTGGGCTGGGTGGACGATCCCGAGTCCTACCCCATCAGCAAAAAGCGCCATACATTTGAATACCTGCGCACCGTGGCTCATCTGCGCCCACGCACCAATACCTTCGGCGCCATTGCACGGGTACGCCACGCCATCGCCCAGGCCGTGCATAGCTATTTCGACGAACAGGGATTCTTCTGGGTCAACACGCCAATCATCACCGCCAGCGACTGTGAGGGCGCCGGCGAACTGTTCCGCGTCTCCACGCTGGATGCCGTCAATCGTTCCCAGAACGATTACGCAGGAGATTTCTTCGGCACCGAAACCTTTCTAACGGTATCCGGCCAGTTGAATGTGGAGAGTTACGCTTGCGCGCTGTCTAAGGTGTACACGTTCGGCCCCACGTTCCGAGCGGAGAACTCCAACACCAGTCGCCACCTGGCCGAGTTCTGGATGATCGAACCGGAAATGGCGTTTGCCGATCTCGACGCCAACGCGCGGCTTGCCGAGCACTTCCTGAAAGCCGTAATCACAAAGGTCATACAACGCTGCGCCGACGATATGGCGTTCTTTGCCGAACATATCGACCCGCAAGTGGCCCAGCGCCTGCAGAATGTGGTCGACAAACCCTTCGAGCGCATGACCTACTCGCAGGCCATCGAAACCCTCGAACAGTCCGGCCAGAAGTTCGAGTTTCCCGTGGAATGGGGGCTCGATCTGCAGTCAGAACACGAACGCTTCCTCACAGAGCAGGTGGTGGGCGGACCGATCGTGGTCACCGATTATCCACGCGGCATCAAAGCCTTCTACATGCGATTGAACGATGATGAAAAGACTGTCGCCGCGATGGACGTACTGGTGCCCGGCGTCGGCGAGATCATCGGCGGCAGCCAGCGCGAAGAACGCCTTGAGGTACTCGATGTCCGGATCGACGAACATCTCAAGGATGAATTGTGGTGGTACCGGGATCTGCGCCGCTATGGCACAGTGCCCCACGCAGGATTTGGTCTTGGCTTCGAGCGTCTGGTGCTGTATCTGTCGGGTATGGAGAACATTCGCGACGCAATACCCTTCCCCCGCGTGCCGCATAACGCTGCGTTCTAGCACCGGCAGAATATGATCGCATCCCTCCTGCGCCTGCGCCGCTTCATACACCGCTATCGATATCGATGGGGGGCCGGCATTGTGGCCTTTGGTGTGGCAAGACTTTTCGAAGCCATGGTGCCGTTTCTGACCGGCCTGTCGATCACCCGTATGAGCGAAGGCGACTTCGCCGTCGGCTGGCTGGCGGCGGGCATCGTCGGTGCCGTCATCTGCCGCTACACCGTGGTGACCTACGCGCGCTACGCGGTGCGCAAAGTCGCCCTGCATGTGGCCTTCGATCTGCGCCAGCATCTGTATGCGCGCCTGCAGGATCAGGGGGCGGAATTTTTCGGCAGGCACACCATCGGCGACATGATGACCCGGGCGGTGGCCGACATAGCTCTGATTCAGCGGCTGATCTCCATGGGTACGATTCTGGTCGTGATACTGATTTACGCGTCGTTGTTCGGCTTCGGCTTCATGCTGTATTACTCACCGTTCCTTACCCTGCTGCTATTGCCGCCGATGCCATTCGTGTTCTGGTATGCCACGCATTCCTCTCGCAGCATGGGCAAGGCCTCTAAAGACGTACAGGACCGGTTATCAGATCTGGGCGCACAGGTGCAGGAGAACCTGTCTGGCATCCGCACCATTCAGGCCATGGTCCAGGAAGACAATGAAATTCGCCGCTTCAGCACCACCAATCAGCAGTATGCGGACGCTTTCTACGAGCAGGGCCGCATCAACTCGGCAATGGCAGCGTGGATGCCGAGTCTGGCCGCGATCTGCTCTCTGACCATATTGAGCTACGGCGGCTATCAGGTGCTGAACGGGTCCATGTCCGTGGGCAGCTTTGTCGCATTTTTCATGTTTGTGAACATGGTTGTGCAACCGTTCCGCGTGGCCGGCTTCATCGTCAATCTGTTTCAACGTGCTGCAGTCGCAAGCGATCGTCTATTCGAAGTGCTGGATCTACCGCCGGAAATCGAAGACGTCCCCACAGGGGGGGCACCCGCCCGCATCGAGGGCGAGATCAGTATCGAAAATCTGAGCTATACCTACCCCGGCAGCAGCCAGGCGGTGCTGGAAGACATCAACCTGAACATCCGGCGCGGCGAGACCGTCGCCATCATGGGGCGGGTAGGCACGGGCAAAACAACCCTGTTGAAACAGCTGGTCAGGCTGCTGGACCCGGCGCCGGGTACAGTGAAAGTCGACGGCCACGATGTGCGCGACTATCCGCTGTCACAGGTTCGCGCGCAAATGGCCATGGTGCCCCAGGATCCTTTCCTGTTTGGCGAACCGCTTAAAGACAATCTCACCTACGACGATCCCAACCGCGCGCTGGATAGCATCTGGCAGGCCGCAACCTCCGCTGACCTGAAGGACACCGTCGAGGAGTTTCCCGATCAGTTGGAAACCCTGGTCGGCGAACGCGGGGTCACACTTTCCGGCGGACAGAAACAGCGTGCGACCCTGGCCCGGGGGTTCATCCGCAACGCGCCGGTGCTGATCCTCGACGACTGCTTCTCAGCGGTGGATACCGAGACCGAAGAGCACATTCTGTCCGAGCTGAAACGTCTGCGCATAAATGACACCACGGTGCTCGTGTCCCACCGCGTCAGTACCGCGCGTCATGCAGACCGAATCATCGTGCTGGAACAGGGCCGCATCATGGAGCAAGGCACCCACGAAGAACTGCTCGCCGCCCAGGGCTACTACGCGGAACTGGAACGAGTACAGCGCGAAGGCGCTGAGGACGAAAACTTCTCCCGGGCAAGGGTATCAGGTTGATGGCGGAGTCGACCCCAAAGCGCGACTACGCCATGTTCGAAGCCGACCTGAGCGGCGCCGTGCTAAACATGCATCTGCTTGGTCGGCTGCTGAAATGGTTGAAGCCATACCGCTTTTCGCTGCTCGTCAGCAGCGTGCTGGTTCTCATCGCGTCGACCCTGCACATTCTGTTGCCGATCATCATTTCCCTGGTCGCCATCGACCACATCATACGCGGCGAGTCAGACCGGGAGACGCCCGACTTCGGCATGATCGAGCTCAATACCTGGCTGGCGGATGCCACCGGCTGGCACCCATTGGTGGTGGCCTGCGGCATGTACGGTCTGATCCAGATCGCGTGGGCGTTCACCGGCCATGCGCACCGTATGACGCTGATCAGCGCTGTGATCAACGGACTGCGCGATCTGCGCCGGGATCTGTTTGCGCATCTGGAGACCCGGCCTTCTTCGTTCTACGACCGGGTTGCAGTCGGCCGGGTGATGACCCGGGTGACCAACGATGTCGAAGCCCTTTATGAACTGCTGCGGGGCCTCGGCACGCTGATCGGCGAGTTCGTACCGTTCTTTGTCGCGCTCACGGTCATGCTGGCCATTGATGTCCAGCTAACGCTGATACTGCTGCTGGCTCTGCCCATTCTCGCCGGGGTCACCTACTACTTCCGCAAGCTTACCCGTGAACTGTTCCGCCACGTACGCCAGACTCTGTCAGCGCTCAATCAGAACATGCAGGAAAACCTGGCTGGCCTGCAGGTAGTGCAGTTGTCGGACCGACAGGCATACAACCTTGAGAGATACACCGGTATCAATGAAAAAAACCGGGATTACGAGCTGCGCTCAGCCCGGGTGGAGACCCTGTACGGCGCCTTCAACGACAGCCTCGCGCACACCGCCATCGGCGTGATCATCTGGTTCGGCGCCAGTCAGATCAGCGAACTTTCGATGACCCTCGGTGAGGTGGTGCTGTTCACCCAGTTTATCGGCATGTTGTTCCATCCCGTCGTGGTGCTGGGCGAACAGACCAACATTCTGTTTCGAGCCATGGCCAGCGGCGAGCGTATATTCCAGGCCATAGACTGGGACGAGAAGATCCATGAACCGCAGAACCCGGTAGCCCTGCCCGAACGGCTGCACGGCGAGGTACGGTTCAACGACGTGCATTTCGCCTACGATCAGGGGCTGCCGGTGCTGCACGGCGTTTCATTCACCATTGCGCCCGGCGAGCAACTCGCCATCGTCGGACCCACCGGGTCGGGCAAGAGCACGCTGATACGGCTGCTCGGACGATTCTACGACTTCGCCGACGGGCAGATCTTTCTCGACGGCATCGACCTGAATCACATACACAGTCACGATCTACGCCGCCGGGTGGGCGTAGTGCTGCAGGACTTCCATATCTTTTCCGGCAGCATTTACGACAACATCGCCCTGGGTGACAAGCGCATCAGCCGCGAACGCGCTGAGCAGGCGGCCAGAACCGTCAATGCCCACGAATTCATCAGCGCGCTGCCTTCAGGTTATGACACTCAGCTAACGGAGCGTGGCCAGAATCTGTCCCAGGGCCAGCGACAGTTACTGGCATTCGCCCGTGTGCTGGCGGCGGATCCGGAGATACTGGTGTTGGACGAAGCCACCGCAAACATCGATACGGAAACCGAGATCCTCATCCAGGATGCACTTCGGCGCCTCACGGAAGGTCGCACAGCCATTCTCATAGCCCACCGTCTGCAGACCATTCAGGAAGCGGATCGGGTAATGGTGCTGGATCACGGGCGGGTGGAAGAACTGGGCACCCACCAGGAGCTGCTGGCCGCCGGTGGGCTGTACGCCACGCTGCACAGTCTACAATTCCAGAATGAAGAGTAACTTGTGCATTGTGGTAGGCTACCGGTCATGAGCAGGCAGGACAGCGGACAGAAATTCACCACCGAACATGGTGTGGTGGCCATCAAGAATGGCATCAAACCCAGCGCCAACGCCGACACACCGACCGGACGCAAGCCGCCCTGGCTGCGCGTCAAACTGGGTGCCGGTAACGCCAAGTTCCACGACGTTCGACAGACAGTTCAGCAGCACGAGCTGGCCACCGTGTGCGAAGAGTCTCACTGCCCCAATATCGGTGAATGCTGGGGTCAGGGCACCGCCACCATCATGCTCATGGGCGCGGTGTGCACACGGGCATGCAAATTCTGTGCGGTAGATACCGGCAACCCGAAAGGCTGGCTCGATACCCATGAGCCGGCCAATGCAGCCCGTTCAGTAAAGCTGATGAATCTGGAGTACGTCGTGCTGACTTCAGTTGATCGCGACGATCTGACCGACGGTGGCGCTGCCCACTACACCATCTGCGTACGTGCGATCAAAGCGGCCAATCCGAATACCCGCATCGAAGCGCTGACGCCGGATTTTTCCGGCTGCCGGCAAGCCGTAAAAAAGGTGGTCACGTCCGGACTGGATGTATTCGCGCAGAACGTTGAAACCGTGGAGCGCCTTACCCACGTGGTACGCGACCCCCGTGCCGGCTATCAGCAGACCCTGGACGTACTCGCTTACGCCAAGCAGGTGGCCCCTGAGGTATTGACCAAAACCAGTATCATGGTCGGCATCGGCGAAACCGACGACGAAGTCCGTCAGACCATGGAGGATCTACGCGCCCACGACGTCGACCTGCTGACTCTGGGCCAGTATCTGCGACCCACCGCCAATCATCTGCCTATCGATCGCTGGGTCACGCCGCAACAGTTCAACGAGTACCGGGAATGGGGCCTTGAGATGGGCTTCATGGAAGTTGCCTCAGGACCCCTGGTGCGCTCGAGTTACCGTGCCGAGCGCGTGTTCGAGCAAAACAATCTGGGTCTGGGCACGATCCCGACACAAACAATCTAGGCCCGACACAATTCATACCGGCGTATGCACCGGACGCGGACAGCACTCAGGCAGCGTCGTTGTGCGCCGCGTGTTCGGCATATTTGGTATCGATGCCCTTGATGTGGCCGGTCAGCCAGTTCTTCAGAAACAGGCGGATCTCTTTCATGACCACCCGGTCTTCGCCCGCAAGTTGCTCTTTGTACTCCAGCACACGCGCCACCAGCCGCTCGTGAATGTGCTTATGTGACTTAATGCCGGGGTATCCGACACGCTCCATGTACGCTTCCTCTTCCTCGAAGTGCATCGCTGCGTAAGAGACGATCTTGTCGAAAATACCAGTCATCGTACTGAGGTCCGCTTCGTCGGCAAACGCCTGATCGTAGTCGTTGATGTAGTCGATGAGCATCATGTGCTGATCATTAAGCGTTTTGTTTGAGACGTCGAAGTCGTCGCTCCATTCAACGTAAGCCATATTTGATCCTCCTATGGAAGGTTGTGAGTGTAGATGGCCGAAAAACTTTCGTTGTCACTAAAGCGTAGCCGCTCACTTCACACCAAGTGTGAAAAACCGCACAACCTGCCGGCCTGCAGACTACGTAATTACCACGATAAGCCGTAGTCTTCGCCGAAGTCGCTGGCGCCGCCCATGAATGTACCCTGCTCCTGATCGAACTCTATGGCGTTGATCGGGCCCGAGGTCTTGTCGCGGTATATCGGGTTGTAGCCCATGGACACGAGGCGCTTGCGCACCCAGTCCGGGGTTGCTTCATTGAGCAATATCTTGCCAGGATCGGCCCGATGATCACCGAAGCTGTTGCGCATCTGGTAGCTCCAGAAATACGGGGCTTCCACCGCTTCGAGGATGTTCATGCCGAATTCCACCACACCAAGGAACATCTGCAGCAATACCTGATCCTGAATATCGCCGCCCTGCACGGCGAACGACAGGTAGGGCTTGCCATCCTTGAGCGCCATGCCCGGTGTAAGCGTGGCACGGGGCCGTTTGCCCGGGGCGACCACATTAAACGGATTGTGACTTTCCTCCAGCACGAAACTCTGCATGCGCTGACTCATCCCGATACCGGTATCGCCGGCAATCGCAGCGGGGATCCAGCCACCAGACGGCGTCACCGAAACTACCCATCCAGCCGCATCCGCCGCCTGAATCGATGTGGTGCCAGCAAGAAACTGCCGCTCGTGCTCTGCCCAATCGATGCCGGCCTGCTGCCACGGCGGCATTACCCCGCTGTCGGGCTTCGGCGTGTTGGTCCATCCCTCGAGATACTCGAGAAATGGATTATGCCCCTTCTGAAACTTGTAGGGATCGCCCGGCCTGATCGTCGGGTCGTTGCGCTCCAGGTTCATCGTCCCCAGCCGCTTCGCCGCATACTGCTTCGACAACAGCCCCCGCATGGGCTCTTCAGGAGGAAAGTACGGGTCGCCGTAATAAAAATCCCGATCGGCATAGGCCAGGTTCATGATCTGGTACAGGCGATGTATGTAGTTCGCGCTGTTGAAACCCAGTTCCTGCCAGTCGACCTGCTCCGCCATGTTCAGCGCCTGCAGCATCACCGGGCCCTGTACCCAACTGGTCAATTTGTAGACATCGATACCCTTGTAGCTGGTGGCAACCGGTTCTTCGATATGCACTTGCCAGTTGGCCAAGTCATCTAAGGTATGCAGTCCACCCAATGCCTGCGAGCCTGCTACGAAATCCCGGGCGATGTCCCCCTGATAAAACCGTCTGTAGGCCTCGAGTATCGCATCTGCCCGCCCTAATCCCACTGCGAGCGCTTCAGCTTCTGCATCAACCAGCTTCTGCAAAGTTCGGTGCAGATCCGGTTGACGGAAAAGCTCACCCGCATGCGGCGCTTCGCGATCGTCACCTTCGTGAACCAGAAACAGCTTCTTCGAACTGGGCCACTTACGGATCTCCTCCTTCATGCGCTCGATGGAGTCCGCAGTCTGCGCTTCCATGGGATAGCCCTCGGCGAGTTCCAGCGCAGGCGCCAGCACCTGGGCAAGAGACATAGACCCATACTCCGCCAGCATGACCATCAACCCACCGGGGGTACCCGGTGTCACCGCGGCCAGCGGGCCGAATTCGGGCGGCTGCTGCATACCCCGCTCCCGGAAAAACTCCGGTGTCGCGCCGCTGGGGGCTACGCCCAATGCGTTAATGCCGATGACGCGCTGCTCACCAGGATGATAGATGAGCGCCTGGGTCTCGCCGCCCCAGCTCAACACGTCGAACATGGTCGAGGTAGCCGCCAGCATGGCGCAGGCTGCATCAACTGCATTACCACCCTGGTGAAAGATGCGAGCTCCGGCGGTGGCCGCCAGCGGCTTACCGGTAATGGCCATCCAGTGCTTGCCATGCAGCATTGGTTTGCCACCGGCCAGCGCATTGCTGCACACCAGCACAACAGCGATGAGCAAGCCCACGCCCGACGCCAGTCGCCCATTGCCTACGCGCCGCGATTCGACGCACCCGACGCTTACCACTAAACTATCCCCTTCAATCAATCAGTCCATACTATCCATGCCCGAACGCGACAATGACAGCATCACAGAACTGAATTTCATCTTCGAAGCTGACAACCCTACCCCCATCCGTCTGATAAAAACAGCCGACTTCGCGGACTGGCTCGAAGCCCAACCTGCGGCGAACCAGGCGCGCATCCTGCGCCAGTCCTTTGCAGCAAAATGCGGGCAGTTTGCATGGCTCGAGGAACATGACGGCGTCATCGCGCTGGTCGGCTGGAACGGCAAAGACGATCTGAGCACCCTGGGCGGCCTGTCTACCAGCCTTCCCGAAGGGGACTACAGGCTGACAGACACGGTCAGCGACCTGCAACTCACCGGCTGGGGGCTCGGCAGCTATCAGTTCACCCGGTATAAGTCGCCGAAGCGCGCCCCTGCCAGACTGCTGCTGCCTGAGGCCAACGATGCCGACAAGGTAGTCAACACGACCGCAGCCGTGGCGCTCACCCGAGACCTGATCAACACCCCCGCTCAGGATATGGCGCCCTCTCACCTGGCTGCCGAAGTCAGCGCCATGGCGGAAACCTTCGATGCCCAGTGCAGCATTATCGAAGGTGAAGAACTGCTCGATCTGGAATGCGGCGCCATTCATGCCGTCGGCCGGGCCGCGGAAGATGCACCATGTCTGATCGACCTGCAATGGGGCGACGAAGCACATCCGCGGATCACCCTGGTGGGCAAAGGCGTTACATTTGACAGTGGCGGTCTGGATATCAAGCCCGCCTCCGCCATGCGGCTCATGAAAAAAGACATGGGCGGCGCGGCCAACGCCATCGGCCTTGCCTATCTGATCATGGCGCAGAACTTACCGGTGCGTCTGCGGCTGCTGGTGCCTGCTGCGGAAAACGCCATAGCCGGCAACGCCTTTCGCCCCGGCGACATTCTGCATACCCACAAAGGCCTGACCGTGGAGATAGACAACACCGATGCGGAAGGCCGCCTGCTGTTGTGTGATGCCCTGTCAATCGCCGCCACCGACAAACCGCAGGTCATCTTCGACTATGCCACTCTGACCGGTTCAGCACGATCGGCAGTGGGCGCGGAAATCGCCGCCATGTTCTGCAACGACGACCAGCTAGCCCACGATCTGGCTGCCAGTGGCAACAACTCAGACGACCCGCTATGGCGCATGCCGCTGCACGATGGTTATAACCAGATGCTCGACAGCAAGGTGGCAGACCTGGTCAACGCGGCCTCCTCCCCCTATGCGGGCTCGGTTACCGCCGCCCTGTTCCTGCAGAAGTTCATCGCAGATGAAGATGGAGATGCACCCGACTGGGTACACTTCGACATCATGGCCTTCAACACGCGCGAACGCCCGGGCCGGCCGGAAGGCGGCGAAGCCATGGGGCTGCGAGCGGTGTATGACTACCTGGAATCCCACTATGGCGCTGCTTAAACAGCTGGAGTCCGCCGCCGCCGGCACGCGCACTCCCTTAAACCGGGTACTCGATGCTTTGCCCTACAACGACCAGGGGCTCATCGCCGCCATCGCCCAGGACGCCCAGAGCAAGCAAGTACTGATGCTGGCATGGATGGACCGCACAGCCATCGAACGCACCCTTACCGACGGTCAAGTGTGGTACTACTCCCGCTCACGGCAGGCTTACTGGCGCAAAGGTGAAACTTCGGGCAACGTCCAGCAGTTGCTGGAGATGCGCTTCGATTGTGACGGCGACGCGCTGCTGATGCTGGTAAATCAGACCGGCGCGGCCTGCCATACCAACCGCGCAGATTGTTTCTATCTGCGCGTGGACGGCAACGAAGTGGTGGTAACCTCCGATCCTCGTGATAACTGACCCCATCTCGCCTATACTCCGCGCCCCACAGATACACAACCAACTTTTCGAACCTGGCAGGCCCGCACAATGCCCGATTTAGTGTTTCATAATACGCTCACCGGCAGTAAAGACGTCTTCGAGCCCCTCGACCCACAACTCATCACGGTCTACGTCTGCGGCCCAACCGTCTATAACTATGTGCACATCGGCAACGGCCGCCCGGCGGTGGTATTTGACGTATTGACGCGTCTGCTGCGTAAGCTGTACCCCAGCGTGGTGTACGCGCGCAACATCACCGATATCGACGACAAGATAAACGCAGCGGCACTGGAAAACGACGAACCCATAGCGGCGCTCGCCGAACGGTTTGCCGACGCCTACGAAAGCGACATGGCCACTCTGGGCGTGCCGCCGCCGGACATCGCGCCACGGGCGACCCATCACATCGACGAAATCATCGCCATGATCGAGGAACTTATCGCCGCCGATCACGCTTATGAGAACGACGGTCACGTGCTCTTCAACGTTCCCTCGGATCCGGATTACGGCAGTCTTTCGCGTCGTTCGCTGGAAGACATGATCGACGGCGCCCGGGTGGAAGTTGCGCCATATAAGAAAGACCCCAAAGATTTCGTTTTGTGGAAGCCCTCCAGCCCCGCGCAGCCCGGCTGGGAGAGCCCCTGGGGTGTGGGTCGCCCCGGCTGGCACATCGAATGCTCTGCAATGATCCGCAAGCACCTGGGCACCAGCATCGACATTCACGGTGGCGGCTCGGATCTGACCTTTCCCCACCATGAAAACGAAGCAGCCCAGAGTCGCTGCGCCAACCATACGCCGGAATACGTGCGTTACTGGTTGCACAACGGCATGCTGACCATGGGCGCCGAAAAAATGTCCAAGTCCATCGGCAACGTGCGCACCGTCCACGAACTGGCGGAGCGTTACCCCGGCGAAGCACTTCGCTATGCCCTGCTGTCAGGGCAGTATCGTTCTCAGCTTGCCTGGTCCGACGACCTCGTTGAACAGGCCCAGGCCAGTCTCGACACCCTGTATCAGGCGCTGCGCGATAATCCCGGCGAACATGACGACATCAACGAGTTCGCCGAGGCGCCACTGGTGTCAGTCCCAGACAGCGTAAGCAACGCCCTGTGTGACGACCTGAATACCCCTGAGGCGCTGGCTGCCATGCATGAACTGGCGGGCAATCTTCACCAAGCGGGCAAAGACGGCGATGCTGCGGCGGTGTCAGCCGCCCGCGCGCAACTGCTGGCAGGCGGCTGGCTGCTCGGCATCCTCACCGAAAACGCCGAAGCTCACTTTACTGCCGGCCGCGAAGGCGCCATGAGCAGCGATGAAATTGAAGCGCTCATCGAACAGCGCAAAGCCGCGCGCACAGCGAAAGATTTCGGCCGCGCCGACGAGATTCGAGACCAGCTCGCCGCTGCCGGCATCGAACTCGAAGATCTGCGCGAAGGAACCCGCTGGCGCAGGGCCTGATGTACCCCGTCGCCATCGCAGGCAACGACGTCACCGCGCGGGCGGCGGTACTTGCCTGCCGCAACTCAGGCATTGAGGAAATCAGTTGGGTAGACCCGGGCAGCGCCATGGAATCGTTGCCCGCCACCACCCTGTCGGCAAACCTGACCCGCGTGATCCACGCCCTGGGGCGTGGCAACGCCCTCGCCCAATCAAGCTATGCACCGGATCGGGAGCAGGTACGCCTGGCCCGTTCCGCTTACCTGCTGTCGGAACTTCCTCTGGGCCGGTTCATCGAGCAGCGCTACGGAGCGCCCCACATCAATATCGAAACCCAGGCGCTTCTGGAGGTCCTCGATGCGGGCAAGCCGGCGCAATGTGAAGCCCCCCTCGCCATCGACGAACTCGCTGACCAGCACAGTGTCGTGCTCGTCACCACAGCGGCCCCGCAGCAGACAACCCCTACACATGAGTTGCGCCACGCGGCGATCACCAAAGATCGTCAGCCGAATCATGCCAACATCACCTGGCTGGGTCGCGGCTGCGTCGCTTTTCAATTCAGCACCCTCCAGGCGACCCACTATCTGTTCAGCGCGCCCATCAACCAGTTGCCAGCGGCACAGCACTGGCACCCCTCGCTGCACGACGCGCTCAATGCTGCCACGCGCGTGGCCACCTTCAACGCATATGAACCGCTACTGCAGGAAGACTGGTATACGACCAATATTGCCTTTCTCGGCCAGGCTGCCTTTGCCGGAAGCGCCCATCAGCGCGAAACCCTGTCGCTGGGTCTGGAAGATGCCTGGGTCGCCAGCCGCATGCTGGAAAACTACGAAGAAGACATTGTCGACGGCCTTCGCGAATACGGGAAATACCGGCGCGCCCGGGCCCGACGCGTAGCTGGCAACGTAACTGAAATCGCCACCGCACACCTGCATGCCTCACCCTGGTCGCGTCTGACGCGCCACATCAACACCGCTGTGAGCACCCGGTTTCTGCCCGAAATCGCCATGCAGCGTATAGACTGGCTGTACGGTTTCGACTGCATCAAAGGCTTCCGCTAAGGACATGCACATGATCGATCAGCAGCAACTGACGCAGTTCATTCGCGCTACCTGGGACTCCAGCATTCTCCCCACGCTGCACGAATACATCCGCATACCCAACAAATCCCCCCACTTCGATGCGGACTGGGCTGTTCATGGGCATATGGAAACTGCGGCGCAACTGCTGTTCGATTGGGCGTCCAACAGGCATCTGCAGGGTTTTCAGCAGGAGATCGTGCGTCTGCCCGGGCGCACACCACTGTTGTTGTGTGAAGTTGAAGCTCAGGGTGACGATGTGGACAACGCACCAACGGTCCTGCTGTATGGACACTACGACAAGCAGCCTGAGTTCGCCGGATGGGAGCAAGGCCTGGCACCGTGGACACCAGTAGAGCGCGACGGCAAGTTGTATGGCCGCGGTGGCGCCGATGACGGCTATGCGCTGTTCGGCAGTCTCATTGCCATAGAAGCGCTGCAACGCCAGGGCATAGCTCATCCGCGCTGCGTAATACTGATCGAAGGGTGCGAGGAAAGCGGCAGCTACGACCTGCCTTACTACGTCGAGCATCTAGGCGACCGTATCGGAGACCCGAAACTGGTGATCTGCCTGGACGCGGAGTGCGGCAATTACGACCAGCTGTGGGTAACCACATCTTTACGCGGCATGATGATGGGCACGCTCAGCGTCGAGATTCTCACCGAAGGCCAGCACAGCGGAGGCGCCGGAGGCATTGTACCGTCTAGTTTCAGGATCCTGCGTCAGGTACTGGAGCGGGTAGAGAACGCGGTCACCGGCGAACTGCATGGCGCTCTGCAAACTGCCATTCCGCCCAATATTACCGACGATGCACAACATGTCGCTCAGGTGCTGGGCCGGGAGGTGATCGACCGTTTCCCCTGGGTCGACGGCGCCGGCCCGGGGGACGTAGACCCGGCTGATCTGATCCTTGCCAACACCTGGCAGCCAACCCTGGCGAGCGTCGGTCTCGGCGGTGCGCCAGCCATTGCTGATGCGGGTAATACCCTGCGACCGGGCACTCAGGTGAAATTGGTGTTCCGACTGCCTCCTACCCTGAATGCACACGACGCCGGCAATGAAATCAGACAGGTCCTCGAGCGCGATGCGCCGTACGGCGCCCATGTCAGTTTTGCGGTCGATGGAGCTCAGGATGGCTGGCACGCACCACAGCCAGCCCCATGGCTAAGCCAATCCCTGCAGCGGGCGTCCCAGCACTATTTCGATAAGCCCGCCATGTACATGGGTTGCGGCGGTACGATTCCGTTCATGAAAATGCTGGGCGACGCCTACCCCGAGACCCAGTTTTTCGTTACAGGGTTACTCGGACCAAAGTCCAACGCCCACGGGCCCAACGAATTTCTGCATATCGAAACGGGCAAGCGACTCACCTGCTGCGTGGCAGCAGTGCTGGCAGATGCACAGTCAGCCCTTTAGCCAGCTGGTCTCGTCAGTGCAGCAGTCGACTTTCAGAACTGAAGCTGCGTTTCAGGAAATCCATCTGATCACCGAGAATCCGCCCTGAGTTGATCAGCGCGAGGTACTCGGCGAAGTTAGGCACATAGGGCAACGCCAGCAGTTCGAGACCACAGTCTTGCACCAGTCTGCTGCCCTTGAAGTGATTGCACCGTTTACAGGCTGTCACGACGTTATCCCAGAGATCTTTGCCTCCCCGGGACACCGGCAGCACATGGTCCCGGGTCAACTCTCCATCGGACATATGCTTACCACAATACAGGCAGGTGTTGAGGTCGCGCCCGAACAACGCCTGATTGGTGAGCGGCGGTACGATGTCGTCCTTGGAAGTCACCCGCCCATCACAGGCAATGATGCTGTATATGTCAATACTGCTGACAGCACTGTCTAGCCGCGAGTGCCCGCCTCGTATGTGCAGCAGAGGTTCGCCGATCGTCCATACGACGATGTCCCGGGCATACAGACATACCGCTTCCTGCCAGCTGACCCAATCCATCGGCTGACCGGCTACATTGAGACGCAGAATGCGAGGAACGCGCTCAAAATTGGAGAGAGTCGGGATCATCAGTTGTCCTGTCACACCGTTTATCGAAACTTCTCAGGGCAAATAACTCGGTGGCCTCGAATATTCTGCCGCACTGCATGAAAGTTATGCTAAATCCACCCGTCGGGCAACCATTGTGGTCAGCCACCTTTACACCTTGATGACCAATCAGGCAAAGTTACCCCATGAAGCCCGTTGTTCTCCTCCTGACTTGCACGAGCGTGGCGTTGCTGCTCAGCGCATGCTCCAGTAATCGTTCGCCAAGCCCCCGCCTCGGTGATCCTGAACTTCGCGACCCTAACGCACCCTGGTTCTGCCAGCCCGGCGTTGAGCGGGACGAATGGGAATGTATGCAGAATGAGCAACTAGCACAGGCGCCTGTACCAACGCGCCCGCCACCTGAACGGATCCCGCAGCAACAGGCCATGCCATCGACGCCGCAGTTGACATCGCGACAAACTGAACCACGCGAGCAAACTCTTGCCGCACTGGCACCTGAAGCAAAATCGTCAACACCGCAAGTCACGCCAGAACCAGATCTGCCGGTGCCCGCCGCAACCCGGGCGGCAGACTCCAGACCCGAATACGCGCGTCTTGCCTTTCGCCCTAGGAAACCGATATCGATTCTCGATCTGCCGGATGATTTTTCCGCAGTACAACTGCTCGCAGTGTCCAGTAGAGAAGCTCTGGAGCAACATGTAACACAAAGCAACATGCGCGGCATGTCCGCCGCCAGAATTCTCAGCGGCGACAAGCTGTTCTACATATTGTTACTTGGCATCTACGAAACCCGGGAGCGCGCGGAGCGTGCGATCGTCGGCCTGCCCCCGCCGCTCGATCGGTACACGCCCTGGATCCGCTCGGTTGGGTCGTTACAGAACGCCATGCTCGCCGCTGATCGTCACGTCGGCGATCGCTAACCAGGCTGCTGAAGCACCTGGTTGCTGCGACTGTGGTACAGACCTTCGGCACTCAACAACAAAAGCGCCAGCCATACCATGGCGAAGCTGATCCAGCGCATCTGTGTCACTGGTTCGTCATATAGAAACACCGCCAGCAACAGAGATATCGACGGCGCCAGATACTGAAAGAAGCCAAGCACAGTCAAAGGCAACCGTGCCGCGGCACTGGCAAACCAGATCAATGGCGCAACAGTTACCGCCCCGCCGAGGCCCAGCATCAGCACCTGCTCAATGCTGCGCCGGGGTACATCCACGCCACCTCCCGCAATGATCAGATAACCCAGGGCAAAGGGCAGCAGCAGAGTCGCCTCCACGCCAAGTCCGGCGGAGGAAGGCACGCCCAGTTGCTTTCGCAGCAGGCCGTAAAAACCAAAGGAAAACGCCAGCGCCAAGGCAAGCCAGGGCACTTCCCCAAGCGCCGCCACTTCCAGCAGTACCGCAGTAGACGCAAGACCAACCGCCCCCCATTGCGCCGGGCGCAGGCGCTCCGCCAGCACGACAAAGCCCAGCACGATACTCACCAGGGGATTGATGTAGTACCCCAACGACGTTTCGGCGATGCGTTCCGTATGAATGGCATAAATGAAGGTCAGCCAGTTGGCACTCAACAAAACGGCACACACAGCCAACCGACACAACTGACGCAGGCTCAAAAGCTTCAGCGCGGGCCATTGACGCCCCACGGTAATCAGCAGTGCAAGCAGCGGCACCGACCAGACAATGCGATGGGCGAGCACTTCCAGGGGCGCGGCAAATTTGACCCAGACGAAGTACATCGGCGCGACACCCCAGAAAACATATGCCGCAAGCGCGTACGAGACACCGCTACGGCGTGCACTAGGGGATGTCACGTCGAGCACTGGCAGCTTAGAAGTTGTCTTTGCGCCGCCTTGTTTCGGCGAACACCTCGACCAGGTCACCGCCAGGCAGACCCACGGTGGCCTGCAGATCTTCGCTCATGGGGCGCACAAATGGATTGGTCGCACGCTCCAGACCTATGGTCGTAGGCACCGTCGGCTTGCCCTGGGCGCGCAGTTCATCGATCTGACGTACCCGTTCGGCCAGGTCCGCATTGTTAGGCTCCACCGTTACCGCGAAAGCCGCGTTGGCCTGAGTATACTCATGAGCACAATAAACCGTGGTTTCGTCCGGCAGGGCCATCAGTTTCTGCAGGCTGCTCCACATCTGAGCGGGGGAACCTTCGAACAGGCGTCCACAACCCAATGCAAACAATGTATCACCAACAAAGGCGATGCCGCTGTCAGCGAAGTAAAAGGCGATATGCCCACTTGTGTGCCCCGGCACCTCCAGCACCGAGGCTGTGGTAGAGCCGAATTCGAATGCCTGGCCGTCGCAGACCTCCACATCGATGCCTGGAATGCGCGCAGCGTCATTGGCCGCCCCAACGATGGTGCACCCCCACCGCTCTTTGAGCGCCTCGTTACCGCCTGCATGATCGAAGTGATGGTGGGTATTGAGAATATGCGTCAGCTCCCAGTGCATCTCTTCCAGTGCCGCATTGATCGGTGTCACTTCCGGCGTATCAATGGTCGCGGTGGCTCCGCTCTGAGCATCGTGTATCAGGTAGCCGTAATTGTCATTAAGACATGGAAACTGATGAACCTGTAACGTCATTGGGATCTCCCTGAGTGTTGCATTGGATAAGTTACCGCGTTGATTATCGCCTCAATCATCGTCCAGGGGAATGAAAAGGCACGTACGTGGCTCACCGCCGACGTTGGTGCTCTTATGCCCACGCCCGGTCAGGTCTTCCGCCAGCAGTATTTCACCCGCCTGCAAGCGGCGCACGGTGCCGTCGCCGACTATCAGATCGACCGAGCCAGTCAGGTTGACCACCAGTTGACGGCGCGGCGCGGTATGAAAATCCAGGTCGTAACTGCCTTCGACGCGGCGGAACATGACGCCTTTCGCCCCCCACATTTCAGAGATATGGCCAGACGGACCCAGGTCCTTCAATTCGATCTCCACGTCTTCGAAATGACTCTCGCCATCGTCCCCGGTATAGATGCGTACAACCTTCACGGTGCCCCTCCACAGATTGATCCCCGGTCATTCTGCCAAATTCCGACCCGGCAGGACATTTTCGGTAAACTGAGCGACATATCAGAGGATCAAGACGACAAACGTGAACGAAGTACTGCAGGAAATTCTCGACATTCTCAATGTGGAACAGATCGAGCAGAATCTGTACCGGGGTCGCAACCACAACAGTGAGCATGTTTTCGGCGGTCAGGTGCTGGCTCAAGCGCTGACTTCGGCATACCGTACCGTCAACGCAGACCATCAGCTTCATTCCATGCATGCGTATTTCCTGCGCGCAGGGGACTGGCAGGTGCCGATTCTTTACGAGGTCGACCCGATCCGCGACGGCAGATCGTTCAGCACTCGCCGCGTCGCCGCAATTCAGCACGGCCGGGCCATTTTCAGCCTGTCCTGCTCGTGGCAGAAAGATGAGGGTGGCGTGCAGCATTCCCAACCCATGCCCGACGTACCGCCGCCGGAGTTTCTGCGCGGCGACCTCGAAGCCTACCGGGCTCTGGCCAAAACCAATCCCGACGTCGCACGCTTCAGTTTTCGCTTCGAAGCCATCGATTCACGCCAGGTCGAGCGCATCCTGATGGGCGATCCGGTCGAGCACCCGCCCTACAAACACACCTGGCTGCGTGCCCGGGACCCATTGCCCGACGACCGGGAAGTGCACATCGCATTGCTGGCCTACATGTCGGATCTGGATTTCATGTCCACCTCGATGTTGCCTCATGGCAGAGACACGCTGCGGGAAAACATGCGTGGCGCCAGCCTCGACCACAGCTTGTGGTTTCATCGGCCATTCCGCGCCGACGAGTGGCTGTTGTTCGCAAAGGAATCCCCCAATGCCAGCGGCGCACGGGGATTCGTGCGTGGGCATTTCTTCAATCAGGCCGGGGAACTGGTGGTGTCGGCGGCTCAGGAATGCCTGATCCGGCCGATCGGACCGGCCAGAGACAAGCTGCTGGCACCACACAGCACCTGACGGCGGGATTAGCCCCGGACCGGTTTGGCCGGCGTGAAATGCAAAAAGAATCGGTTTGCTAAAACCATTTTTCGACCTGGGGCATTTCCAGAGTCAACAATGCTTCGACAAGCGCATCGGGATCACTGTCACTGCACAGCATTTCCCGGTGGGAGTCACGGAGAAACTGCTCCTCAACCATCATGTCCAGAAATCCGTCGAGCCTGTCGTAATAGCCGGCGACGTTCAACAGCCCCAAGGCTTTGGCGTGAAGACCAAGCTGTGACCACGTCCAGACCTCGAAGCATTCTTCCATGGAGCCGATGCCACCCGGCAGGACGACGAAGGCATCCGACAGTTCCGCCATCTGCGCTTTGCGATCATGCATGGAGGCAACCACGCGCAGTTCGGTCAACCCCGTATGAGCCAGCTCACGCCGGTCCAGCCAGCGCGGCAACACGCCGATTACCTCACCACCGGCTGCAAGCGCAGCATCTGCAGCAGCTCCCATCAGGCCCACCGATGCGCCGCCGTATACCATGCCCAGTCCACGGCGGGCCAGGGTTTCGCCCAACTGCCTGGCCGCCTGGGCGTACTCAGGCCGACGGCCTGAACTGGACCCGGCAAATACACAGATATTCAATTCAGCGCATGGCTCCGGGCATACCGCCGTCCACCACCATGATCTGGCCGGTGATGGATCTGCTGGTAACAAATGTCAGCACCTGGGCTGCAATGTCCTCGGCCTGACCTACCCGGCCGAGCACGGCCTGGCGACGGGCGCCCTCCGCGACCGCGTCTGGCAACCGCCTGGCCATGCGGGTTTCCTCCACCAGGCCGGGAGCCACGCAGTTCACCGCCACTTCCGGCGCCATGGCGACCGCCAGACAGCGGGTCAGGTGGTTGAGTCCTGCCTTGCTGCAGGAATAAGCAATGCTGCTGCTACCGGGATTGATGCCGCCCACTGAAGAGATATTGACGATATGTCCACCGCCATCCGCTTTCAGCAGATCCGCAGCGGCCCGGGCCAGGAGAAACGGTCCACGTACATTTGTTTCCGCCACCCGGTCCCAGATGTCGGCATCTAATGCATCGAGGTCGGGGAACGGTATGCCAATATTCCAGGCGGCGTTATTGACCATGATGTCGAGGCGGCCATAGGTATGGCCAACTTCGTCGATACAACGATCGATCGCAGCAGGATCGCGCTGGTCGAGCTGCAGCATGCGCGCGTTTCCACCCGCCCGCTCGATGGCACTGACCGTATCGGCAGCAGCTCCCTCGGCCCCTACATAGGTAATCACCACATCACTACCGGCAGCAGCGAGGCAGCGCGCGATAGCACCACCGATGTCGCCAGATCCGCCCGTGACAAGACTGATCTTGCTACTGAGTTGCGTTTGCTGACTCATCTGATCGATTCTAGAGGCTTAAAGCTCTGCCAGAATGGCCTCTGCTGCACTCACCTCCAACTGACCCGGCGCTTCAACCGCCAGCCTGGTGACTGTGCCGTCATCCACGATCATGGCAAATCGTTGCGCGCGCGTACCCAGTCCGAAGCCGCTACCGTCCATTTCCAGCCCCAACGCTTTAGTGAAATCACCGTTCCCATCACCAACCATCTGCAGCGCTTCGGCGTTCGCAGAATCGCCCCAGGCACCCATAACGAATGCATCGTTGACCGAAAGACAGATGATGCTGTCAACACCCTTGGCGCTGATGGCGTCGGCATTGACCACATAACCAGGCAGATGCGCCTGAGAACAGGTCGGGGTAAATGCACCCGGCACGGCAAACAATACAACTTTCTTGCCGCCAAACAGGTCCGCTGTGGTTACCGGCGCCGGCCTGCCATCCTGCATGGTGTGCATGGTTGCTTCCGGTAATTTATCTCCCTCTTGTATCGCCATAGTGAATTCCTCGTATAGATTGCTGCTAAAGAAACCGTTCAAGAGGCCGGATTGTGGAGATTGCCAGGCTGGCGGTCAAACCCCTATTATCGTGTGCCTTTACTCATTTTGGCTCAATTGTTCACTAAGCTATGCCCACAGATTCGCGGCGCTTTGTGGTATATCCGGCTAGAATTGTAATGTATTCAACTACTTGAGGCTTGTACGCCACTATATGGCCAGCCTGAAACGACATCGCCTCTGGTGGCACCCGTATATGCCGGTCATGGTACTGGCAGCGTTCGGGTGTGCGCCGCAAGTGAAGGAGCCGGACTGGGTGCCGCCGCCCGTGGAGCTGGCCGATACATCGGCACACCGGCCGCCCATAGTCATCCGTATGCCCAGAGATGCCGACTGGGATGCACCGGTAATCATTGCGGCACCCAAGATCGACTTCCATTTCTCCATATCTGCGCCGGCGCTCGCCCCCATAGCAGATCCGGCGAATACCGGGGGGGACGTACGTCCCGCCAGCGCCGAAACCGAACCGGATAAGTTCGCGCAGCTTTCAGAGCAGTCCGAAGCGGGAAGCACCATTTCGGCCAAACCCGCCGCCGAACTGCTCAGTACCCAACGTCCCGCCGGCACCCTGATACAGGCGACCTGGTCTGCAGGCGAGACCCTGCACGGCGCCCAGATACCAACCCCGGTGCTGGTCGCAACAGGTGTCAAACCGGGCCCCACCCTCTGCATCACTGCCGCTGTACACGGCGATGAATTAAACGGTATCGAGTCGGTGCGCAGGCTCATGTACAGCCTCAAGCCGGAAAAACTCAGCGGTACGCTGGTCGGCGTACCGATCGTCAACCTGCAGGGGTTTCAGAGACACTCCCGGTATCTGGCGGACCGCAGAGATCTGAATCGCTTTTTTCCGGGCAATCCGCAAGGCAGCGCTGCGTCACGAATGGCCAACAGTTTCTTTACCGATGTCATCAGCCATTGCGACGGGCTGGTCGACCTGCACACCGGCTCGTTTCACAGAACCAACCTGCCCCAGCTGCGCGCCAACCTGAAGGATGAGCGAGTGCTGCAACTGACCAAGGGCTTCGGTGCAACGGTCATCCTGCACAGCAAAGGCTCGCAGGGCACATTGCGCAAGGCTGCAGTGGATGCAGGAATTCCGTCGGTCACTCTGGAAGCCGGTGAGCCCCTGCGCCTGCAATCTGACGCGGTGGACCATACTGTCAAAGCCCTGTTTACCCTGCTCGACACCATGGAGATGTATGCCAGGCGCAGTCTGTGGGGCAACCCGGAACCCACCTACTACAGTTCGAGCTGGATACGCGCGGATCAGGGCGGCATTCTCCTGTCCAAGGTCAGGCTCGGACGCCGCGTCAAACAAGGCGACCTGCTGGGCACTGTAACCGACCCCATTTCCAACGAACAGGTGGGGATCAGCGCGCCCTATCCCGGGCGCGTAATCGGCATGGCCCTCGATCAGTTCGTCATGCCTGGATTTGCCACATTCCACCTCGCCACAGAAGCACCCCTCAACCAGGCCGGTGAAGACGAACATATTCACGCCGAGGGACTCGACGTGGCCATTTCCGAATCCATGAGTGGCGATGAGTCGGAATAACACCCCGGGCACTACTGCATGATTCGCATGATCGCCCTGGACATCGATGGAACCTTACTCACGCCCGGCGTGCCTTTTGACGCCATGCCGCAGGACGACATGACCCATGCAGTACAGCAGCTGACCCAGGCCGGCGTCACCGTAGTGCTGGCATCTGGGAGGATGTATCCCGGCACCGCCGCCATCGCCCGACATCTCGAAATCAGCCAGCCGCTGATCTGTCAGCAGGGTGCCTCTGTGCACGAGTTCGACGGCCAGCTTCGCCATGGCCACGCCATCGACGAAGACATTGCGCTGGAACTGATCGACTACGCCGGCAGTAACGACTGGTCACTGGCCTGGTTCGATTCACAACGATACCTCGTGACAAGGCACAGCGATGAAGCGCGTTTTTTCGCAGACGTATCCATGATCGACATGGAAATCCACGCTGAGCCACACCGCTCCGGCGTACGCGCCACAGGCATCGACATCATCAGCACCCGCGACCACGCCCAGGATGTTCACGATGAACTGGCCGCCCACTACGGCGACCGTTTGTGCCTGCTGGATTTTCCATCGGTGACCGCCATGCACGCTCCAGCGGCCAGCATGGGCAACGCGCTGCAGGAGCTCAGGGATGAGCTGGGCATCGACCGATCACACACTCTGGCCATCGGCGACAGCGTCAACGACGTATCAATGCTCCAATGGGCGGGTCACAGCGCAGCGCCCGCCCACTGCGATCGGTACGCCCAGAGCGCAGCTGATGAGATTCTTCGGGGGGACGGTGTCAGCGGAGTCGTTGCCAAACTCAGGGCAGTGTTCGAGCAACTCGGCTAACCCGGCACTTGCCTACCGCCACGCAAATTCCGGCTGCTCATAATGGGAAACCCGGGTATGCCGCCCGGCCAGACAGACTTCCCTGAACTGATAGATCAACGCCGCAGTCGGCGCGGCGATCCAGTCGGTGCCCACCGGCATGCGCAACAGCGGATGTTCGCTGGTCTCCGCCTCTTCCAGTATCGGCGCGTCGTCGCGAAAAAATTCCCGCAGAGGAATCCGATGAATGCTGGCGACCTCGTCCGGGTTGGGCCGCGCCTGCAGATTGGCCCCGCCCCATACGATGACCGGCGTCATGGCAAATCCGGAGCGGGTCACGAAGTCGTCGAGCACACCTAATACTGCATCTTCCGGCACATCGACGTATATTTCTTCGCGCATTTCGCGCAACGCCGCCTCGATGAGGGTTTCGCCTTCATCGAGCCGTCCGCCGGGAAAGGCCCATTGGCCCGGGTGATTACGCAACTTGGACGAGCGACGCGTCAGCAACAGCGCGGCATTGCCGGACCATTCATCAGGATCGTCTATTCCCGGCAGGTCGGCGCCGAGCCCCTCATCGGTGACGGTGATGGCCACAGCCGCGCGACGTATGCCGCTACCGGTTGCGGTATGCACATCAAACGCCCGCAGATTGGCGCTGATTCGTTCTCTTAGAGTCTCGTTGCACAACATAAGCTGGAGTCCTATATAGTCACTGTGTGCAAATCAACAAAGAATCGCAAGCCTATCTGTACGCCCTGGCGGCAGTGCTGCTGTGGTCCAGCGTCGCTACCGGATTCAAACTGGGCTTGGGTGTACTGGCCGTGGAGCAATTGCTGCTGGCCGGCAGCGTGGTGTCCTGGTGCGTATTCGCAGTTTATGCCGCGCTCACCCGCTCCTGGGCGATCCGCCGCGCCGATATCGGGCTCGCTGTAGTCCTCGGCGTAATCAACCCCTGCTGCTATTATCTGATTCTGTTTGCGGCATATGACCGGCTGCCCGCGCATATTGCACAACCGCTGAACTATACCTGGGCCATCACCCTGGCTCTGCTCGCCGTACCGATTCTCAAACAACCTCTGACCCGGCGCATGCTGGGCGGCATCGTCGTTTCATATCTGGGCGTGGTGCTGCTGCTGGCTACCGCCGACCAGGGCGAAGCGGGCACCTGGGATATGCTGGGCATCGCCCTGGCGCTGTTCAGCACGGTGTTGTGGGCATCGTACTGGCTGCTCAACACACGCAGCGCAAGTCCGCCGGCGGCGCTGATGCTGTGGAGCTTTTCGGTGGGCACCCCATTGGTGCTGATCGCCTGCTTGCTGGGACCGGGACTGCCTGCAATGAATGCCGATACTGCGTTCTACGGCGCCTGGGTAGGTGTGATCGAAATGGGCGTTACCTTTCTGCTCTGGCAACAGGCGCTGCGCCTCAGCACTCAGGCCGCACGCATCGGGCAACTGATCTTCCTGTCTCCTTTTGTGTCGCTGGTGTTAATTCACTTCGTACTCGGCGAATACATTACCTGGGGCGCTGTGGGCGCCCTGCTGGTGATCGTGCTCGGTCTGCGCATCGCGCAAACGGAACCCAGCTAGGCACTCATCCAATCAACGAGCGCCTGGCCGATCTCGTCGGGGCTGTCTTCCTGGATGAAATGCGAACCGGCTACCGTCACCTCTGTCTGATTGGGCCAGGTGCGGCACAGGTCGCGCATTCTGCCGGTCAGAATGGCGCCGGGCTCGGCATTGATGAACAGTTTTTTTACATTGCTGTGACCTAACCACTCTGCATACGCCCGGGCAATCTCAACCACTTCCGGGGGCTCACCCTCGATGGGAATCTGGCGCGGCCAGGTCAGCGTAGGACGTCGATCTTCACCAGGGTTGGCGAACGGTCGCCGGTACACCGCCATTTCTTCTTCGGTCAGCCCACGCAGCACTGATCCAGGCAGTACCCGTTCGACGAAAATGTTCTTTTCCAGCACCATTTCCTCACCGGCAGGGGACCGGAAACCCTGGAATACCGGCGCGGCATCTTTGGAGAAGTCATCCCAGGTGGGCATGGGCGCCACGATGGCCTCCATGTAACAGATGCCCTGCACCGCGTCGCGATGCTGGTTGGCCCAGTGAAACCCCAGCGCTGAGCCCCAGTCATGGATGACCAGGGTTACGTTTTCGGTAACGCCCAGCGCCTCCATGGCCGCATCAAAATAGCGATAGTGCTCGGCAAAGGTATAGCGGGCGGGCCCGGAGTCCTCCAGCTTTTCGGAATCGCCCATGCCGATGAGATCCAGCGCGATACAACGCCCCAGATGCGCTGTGTGGGGCAGAATGTTGCGCCACAGGTAGGACGACGTGGGATTGCCGTGCTGAAAAACGATCGGGGCGCCCTCGCCCATCTCCACATAGCTCATGGTCTTGCCAAGGACCTCGACGGATTTCTTCGCGTGTTCTGCTGTGTTCATCATGCTCCTTTGAAATCCGGCTTACGCTTGTTGAAGAAGGCATCCAGCCCTTCCTGACCGTCAGCGGTACCCACCATGTCTGCAATGGCGCGGGCTTCCAGTTCCATCTGGGTTTCGAGGGAGTTATCAAATGTAGTGTTGAGCAACGCCTTCACCTGCCCGAAAGCCTGGGTTGGCCCCTTGGCCAGTCTGGTAGCCAGCTGCCTGGCTTCGTCCATCAGCTGTTCATCAGGCACAACCTGATTGACCACACCCCATTCCAGGGCTTCTTCGGCTTTCAACACGCGGTTGGTCAGCATCAGCTCGCGCGCTCTGCGGTCACCGATCTTGCGCGGCATGAAGAACGTGGAACTGCCATCAGGCGAGAGCCCCGCATTGGTGTAAGCCATGGTGTAAACCGCGCTGGCTGCAGAAATGGCCAGATCACACAGCATGACCATGGAAAAACCAGCACCCGCGGCGGTGCCGTTAATGGCGCCGATTACCGGGGCGGCATTTCGTGACAGCCGGGAAATACCCAGATGCAGATCGCCGGTCATCTGTAACAGCAGCGAACGCGCTTTGTCTCCCGCGGCGACAAAATCGCCGAGGTCTCCGCCAGCGCAGAACATCTTGCCGGCACCGGTCAGTATCACCGCTCGAATTTCACTATTGCCTTCCACCTCGAGAGAGACTTCATTGAACTCTCGGGCACACAGCGGCGACATGGCATTGGCCGCATCCGGTCGATTGATGGTGATGGTGGCTACACCGTCGGCCACGTCGTAAAGCAGCGTTTCGTAACTCATGTAAGGTCCCCCAAACAGATCTGATTTTGACACGCACATGCTACTTCTTAACTTCATCCCGATAAACCAGTAAGCTGCCCCGCTGCTGGGAACGATAACAATTCCCAGCGAGTGTTTGACGAGAATTGAGGGGGAATGGATGGTGCTTTCACTGGAAGGCAAAGTCGCTCTGGTGACCGGCGGCGCCCGGGGCATCGGGGCCGGTATCGTCGCCTGTCTGGCGGAAGCCGGAGCCAAAGTCATGATTGCCGACATCGGCGTTGCCTCCCAGGCAAGCTCCGACTGGCGCTATGCGCTGGCGGACGAAGACGACCTGCGCAAGGTGCTGGCCCTGGGTGAGGACATTGACGCCACCCATGTGGATGTCACCGACCCGCACAGCTGCACAGCAGCCGTCACGGCGACAGTGGACCGGTTCAACGCCATTGATATCCTGGTCAACAACGCAGGGGTTGTCGACAGCGGCCCGGTTGACACTTTCGACGTCGAAGCATGGGACCGTATATTCGCGGTCAACACCAAGGGTATCTTCCTCATGACTCAGGCAGCGCTGCCCCACCTCAAGACTTCGAATCAGGCCAGCATCATCAACACCGCTTCCATCGCCGGCAAGAAGGGCTACCCCAACATGTCGGCCTATTGCGGCTCGAAATTCGCCGCCATCGGCGTTACCCAATCACTGGCGGCGGAACTGGCGCCTGCCAACATCCGCGTCAACGCCATCTGTCCCGGTATGGTCGGCACCGCCATGTGGCTGGAACACCTGCTGCCGACCAACGCCACTAGCGACGCACAGAAGGAAGAGGAATTCACCACAACGATGCAGAGCACCATCCCCCTGGGCCGACCACAGACCACCCGCGACATGGGAGAGGCCGTGGTATATCTGGCCTGCGCGGAAAACGTAAGCGGCATAGCCCTGGCGGTCGCCGGCGGCTTCGAGATGAACTGATGACCTGGATCAAAGACCCCCTCGTTGCTTTTCTGATCGTCGGCACGGCGATCTTCTATATTGCGGGCCTGTTTGCGGAAGATGACATTCCCTACAGCATTGATGTTGGCGAACAGGATTTGCGACGTATCAGCGATCAATGGTCCATGCAGATGCGCCGTCCGCCCAACGAACTGGAGATGGCAGGCCTCGTCGAGCAATTCGTCAAGGAAGAAATTTACTACCGTGAAGCACAGCGACTCGGGCTCGACGCCAACGACACCATCGTGCGCCGTCGCATGGTTCAGAAACTGACGTTCCTCACCGAAGACATCGCTACTGCCATACCGCCCAGCGAAGAAGAACTGCGCACCTTCTACCAGAACAATGTCGACGATTATCGTCTACCCCGGCGATTCAGCTTTCGGCACCGCTACTTCTCCGCAGACCGGCGCAGCGATGCCGAAGCAGATGCTTCCGCAGCACTGACCGAGCCGAAGGTGATCGGCGATCCATTCATGCTGCAACGGGAGTACGCACTGCGCTCCGAACGCGAAATCGGTGACCTGTTTGGTCGGGAATTCGCCGCGGCGCTGGCGGAACTGGGCACTTCGGATCAATGGCAGGGACCCATTCGATCTGCCTATGGCTGGCATGCCATCCGGCTTACTGAAATCGCCGATGAAACCGTGCGCCCCTTCGAGGCCGTGCGCGACCGCGTTGCAGTTGACGCTCAGCAGGCTGCCAGGGATGCCGCCAACGAGGCCTACTACGACGACCTCAAGGTACGCTATTCGATTACCTACCCGGACAACGCGTGAGCCACACACTGCATACAAACCAGGTACCGCGTCCCAGCGGAACCAGTCGTTTGACGCCACCGTGCCTGGCCCTGTTAGGCCTGCTGGCCTGCCTGTTCGTCCAGCCATCGTTCGCGCACGAGGTCAGACCGGCATTCCTGCAGATCAGCGAACGTGTCGAGGCGGAGCAGACTTATTTCGAAGTATTGTGGAAACAACCGGTGGTGCAGAACGGACGCCTGGCCATCGACCCGGTATTTCCCGAAGGCTGCGAACTCACCGATCAGCAGCCTCCCGAAGTCACCTCCAGCGCACTGATCCATCGCTGGGTGACGTCCTGCGACCTGACTGACGGCGCCATTCATATCAGCGGCCTGTCGGTGACCCTGACAGACGTGCTGGTCCGATTCGACAGCGCCGACGGCGAAACCAGAAATTATATTCTGCGTCCGGAATCACCCACCCTTGATCTGCGCAACGACGCCGCGCCGACGTTGAGCTACCTGGTGATTGGTGTCGAGCATCTGCTGTTCGGCATTGACCACGTGCTGTTCATCATCGGTCTCGTACTGTTCATCCGCGAACCCTGGGCGCTGATCAAAACAATCACCGCTTTCACCGTGGCCCACAGCATTACCCTGGCTCTGTCAATTCTGGGCTGGGTAAGTCTGGAACAGGGGCCGGTGGAAGCGGTCATTGCTCTGTCGATTCTGTTCCTGGCCCGGGAGCTGGTTCAGGATGAATCACAGCGCTCACGCCTGACCCAGGGCGCGCCGTGGATCATGGCCTTCGTATTCGGCCTGTTGCACGGACTGGGTTTCGCCGGGGCCCTGCGCGACGTTGGATTACCGGACGATGCATTGTGGATGTCACTGCTGCTGTTTAACATCGGCATTGAAGTTGGGCAACTCATGATCGTCGCGGTGATCGTGGTGATCAGCCGCCTGGCCATGCGCTTTTTTTCCATGCAGCATCTCATCCGCGCAGGCGCTTGGGGTATGGGCTGCATGGCCGCATACTGGACCATAGACCGCACACTGTTACTCGTCTAAAGGTAGACAAATAAAGGTAGAGAAATCATGCGCAACATCTGTCTGGTCGTAACAACCATTTTAGTCACGCTCATGGCCGGCTGCGGCGAGCAGCCGGCACAGCCTCCCGTCCAGGATGCAGCAGCCCCTGCCGACTCGGCCGCCGGGTACCCGGAACAACTTCGCGCCGCCCTGGAAACCGCCTCACCCGGCGATGTCATCGAGATTCCACAAGGCACATTCACCTTCAAACGCAGCCTGCTGCTCAATACTGACGACGTCACCATCCGCGGCGCCGGCATGGACAAGAGCATACTGAGCTTTGCCGGCCAGATTGCAGGAGCCGAAGGCCTGAGCGTCAGCGCCAGTGACTTTCTGATCGAAGATCTGGCCATTGAAGACACCATCGGCGATGCCCTCAAAGTCAATGAAGGCAACAACATCGTCATCCGCCGGGTGCGTACTGAATGGACCAACGGACCCGACGTCAGCAACGGCGCATACGGCATCTACCCGGTGCAGACGACCAATACGCTGGTGGAAGGATCAGTCGCAATCGCCGCATCCGATGCAGGCATCTACGTCGGCCAGTCGCGCAATGTCGTGGTGCGCCACAACAAGGCCAGCTTCAATGTCGCCGGCATCGAAATCGAAAACACCATCGGTGCAGATGTTTACGAAAATGAAGCGGTTGATAACACCGGCGGCATTCTAGTTTTCAATATGCCGCAGATTCCCCAGCGCGGACACAGCACCCGGGTGTATAACAACCAGGTACATAACAACAATACGCGCAACTTCGCCGCACCTGGTACCGCCGTTTCCGGCGTACCATCCGGATCGGGCATCATCGTCAACTCCAATGACCGCGTCGAAATTTTCGACAACGACGTCACCAACAACAATACCGCCAACGTGCTGGTATCGAGCTACTTCAGCGCGAACTACGCCGGGCAGAAGGAACTGGCAGCAGAATTCGACCCCTACCCGGAGGAAATCTACATTTACGACAACCGTTTCGAAGGCGGCGGCAGTGCACCTGGAAGTGATTACCTGGTGCAGCTGCGCGATGCTGTATACGGCGCTGAGGGCGCCTTTCCAGACATCATCTGGGACGGCATCGTGAACCCCGAAAAAGCCGAAGATCTTGCGGTCATCTGTGTGCGCAATGGCGCTGCCGAACTGCTCAATATCGATACCGCCAACGAGTTCGCCAACCCGCGGGTAGATATGGAGAGCCATAGCTGTGATCTAGCGAAACTGGAGCCCATTCAGTTTGGTGCCGAATAAGCACTGGATTTTCGGCCTGCTGCTGGCGCTGCTGTGCGCCTGCAGCGGCGACCGCCCGGTCACGCTGCACGAGCCGAACCAGTATCCCGAGCGTCTTTCCGCGTGGGGCGCGATTTCTTCAGACGCCAGCGTCTTGCTGGTACCTGACCACAGCTACGTTTATTCTCTCAATACCCCGCTGTTCACCGACTACGCCCTGAAACTGCGCACGATCTATCTGCCTGACGGTACAACGGGCCAGTACCATGCCAGCGAGGCTTTCGATCTGCCTGTCGGCAGCGTGATCAGCAAGACTTTTCTATATCAATCTGACGATGAAGGCGGCATCTTGCTCGACGCACAGTGGGATGAGAACCCGGCAAGCCTGGCGGACAAGTCGATCCGATTCGTTGAAACCAGACTGCTGGTCCATCAACCCCATGGCTGGGACGCGCTGCCCTATGTCTGGCGGGGCGACGACGCCTATCTCAGCATTACCGGTGACCTGTTCACGCTGAACACCGCGGACGGCGAAGCATTCAACTACATCGTACCAAGCCGCAATGAATGCGCGAGCTGTCACGCCAGTAATCACACCAGCGGCGAAGTACAGCCCATTGGTATCAAAGCCCGCCACCTGAACCGTGAAGACCCGGTACACGGGCGCAACCAGATAACCGATCTCAGCACTGCCGGATGGCTGCAGGCGGTACCCGATCCTGCGACGATTCCCGCCAATGCCCGCTGGGGCGATGCCACCGCAGAACTGGATCACATGGCGCGCTCGTACCTCGATATAAATTGCGGCCATTGCCACAATGAAGCTGGCGCCGCAGATACGTCAGGGCTGCTGCTCGACTACGAAGACCACGCACCTGGGGCGCTGGGCGTGTGCAAACCACCTATCGCCGCAGGACGTGGTTCCGGTGGCTTCAACTACAGCATCGTACCTGGCGACGCCGCCAGCTCGATTATGCCGTTCCGTATGCGCACCACAAACCCGGCAACGATGATGCCTGAGCTGGGCAGATCTCTGGCCCATATTGAGGGTGCAGCGTTGATCGATGCGTGGATCAACGCCATGCAGGGGGAATGCCGCTAGTCACGACTTGGTTTCAGATTCAACCGCAGCGACGAACACAAATCGACGCATCATGTAGAAATTGTGCGCCGATGACAGCGCAGAGCCGACAACCAACGCGGCGATGGGCCAGTCGCGCATGGGGCCCAACCCAACCAGCATTGTATAGCTGACAAAATTAATGCCCGCACCGATCAGCTGGATTGCCGCATAGCGGCCTTTGTTCGAGGCACGAAGCGAAGCCGAAAAGGTATAACGGGCGTTCAGTACAAACGTCACCACAATGGTTGCGGCAAACGACACGCTCCGCGCCGGGACCGGTGGCAATCCCAGCCCGTAAACAAGCACCCCCAGCACACCCGCATCAATGAGAAAGCCGATAGCCCCTACTTGTAGAAAGCGCGGTACCTGACGCCTTGGGCTGCTCGTAGCTTGCTCAGTCATTGGCGTGAAGTGTATACCGGTTCGCTAGTCGGGTAATATGCCGGCACACACACAGAAGCAAGTTGCTCATGACGCAATCCACCCACCCACTCGGCGCGCCGGCGATCTGCCCTGTGCAACGGGTGATCCCAGACTGGATCGATTACAACAATCACCTCAACATGGCGTTTTACAATGTGATCTTCGACAAGGGCGTGGATCATGTGTACGACTTTCTCGGCATCGGCGAGGACTATACCGCAAGCGGTAACGGCTCATGCTTCACCATGGAAGTGCACCTGCACTACCTGCAGGAGCTGTCTCTCGGGGATGAGGTCGAGGTGCACTTCCAACTGCTCGATTTCGATCACAAGCGGGTACATTTTTTCGAACAGATGCATCACCGCGGCGAAGGTTACATTGCCGCCACATCGGAACAGATCGGCATGCATGTAGACATGGCCAGCCGTCGTTCAGCACCATTTCCGGATGAAGTACTGCTCAGACTCGAAGAGTTACGAGATGCCCACGCCGGGCTGGAGATACCAGCCCAGGTCGGTCATGTCATCGGCATACCGAAGAAGAACTAGGCGTACGCTCTAGTACCCTTCCAGTTCGCCGTAGCGATTGCGGTGGAAGTTCACATCACCGAAGGTCTGCTCGGTCACCGCGGCGCGCTTGATAAAGAAACCGATGTCGAATTCATCGGTCATGCCGATACCGCCGTGCATCTGAATGCCCTCGCGAGACACCAGATTGAAGGTCTCACCCACTTTCGCCTTGGTAAGGCTGGCAAGCTTAGCCACCTCTTCTGCATCGCGGCCTTCGTCCAGCGCGGTGAGTGCTTCCAGCACGCAGGATTTGGACAACTCGATCTCACAGAACATATTCGCAGCGCGATGCTTGAGAGCCTGGAAGCTGCCGATGGCGACGCCGAACTGCTTACGCTCTTTGAGATACTCGACGGTGCGCTCGAAGCACTCCTGCAGACTGCCCAGCATTTCCGCCGAGAGGCCGATGCGGGCGATATCCAGGGCGGGGTCAAGCACATCGGCGCCCTTTCCTACCTCGCCAAGAACCGCGTCGCCGTCTACAGAGACGTTGCTCAACTCAATGTTTGCAGCATTACGTGAGTCAGCCATCTTGGTGCGGATAACGTTCACGCCGTCGGCGCCACGATCAACCAGAAACAGTGTCATGCCGTCACGAGCGTCGGCGTCCCCGCCGGTGCGCGCTGCGACGATCAGTTTGTCTGCCACGTGGCCATCGAGCACAAAGGTCTTGCTGCCGTTGATGGTATAGCCGTCACCCGCTGCTTCCGCTGAAGTGGCTATGTTGTAGGGTGCGTGACGGTGGCCTTCTTCAAGCGCCAGTGCCAGCAGCAGTTCACCGCCCGCGAGCTGGGGGAGAATATCGGCTTTCTGGGCATCGCTGCCGCCGATGTTGACCAGCGTACCGCCAACCCAGACGGTACCGTACATGGGGCTTGCCGCCAGAGTACGCCCGGTTTCTTCTGTCACAACACCGAGACCCTTGTAACCGAACGCCAGACCGCCGTGCTCTTCGCCCCAGGGGATCGCAGACCAGCCCAGTTCAACCATTGAACTCCACGTGGCCTTGTCGTAGCCATCGGCATTGTCCTCGTCACGCAACGAACGCAGCTGACTGATCGGCGCACTGTTGGCGCAGAAGTCTTTGGCGCTGTCTTTGAGCATGTTCTGCTCTTCGTTGAGAATCATCGGCATGTGCATCCCCTTTGATACGTCGCTGTACAGGCAGACGCCTGAACTGGCGCTTTAGTTTCTGGTAAATATCAAACTCGTTATGAAAGCAGGTTCTGAATTCAATGTCGAGGCTTGCCCCGGCCGATTCCGGCCAACTCAACCCGCCCGGGTAAATTTACGAGGTCATTACATGCAGATACACCTGCCATGCAGATTCAGACTCGCGCTTGCTCTACACTGGCCCCGTACTTCAGACAGCAAGCCACAACAGTGAGATTTAGTCCGTTACTTTCAATCTTACTCGTTCTTCTAGCGTGGACACCGCTTCACGCGGAAGCTGAAGGCCTGCCCGAGGCAAGTACCATTAAAACGAGCTCAATGCTGGCAGCGCTGCCAGACGTGGAGCCACATGAGTCTACGCCGGGCGCTACCGCAAACGGTGTTTACCAGGACGTGCGGGCGGAATCGCAGGATTCCGCTCCCGTTCTGGACTTTTCTTACTATGTCGTACTGGTGCTGGGCACGCTCGGTCTGCTATATATTCGCCGCCAGGCTCAGGCATTATAGCCACCTTCGCAACACACACCTGAAGGCGTCCTCAAATCCAAATGTCCAACCGCTTCTGCGCGCTTCAGGCCCGCCTGCAGACGACTCTGCCGATGGCATCAATTGTCGAAACCGAGCTTCCGGAACTACCCGAGATACGCCTTGGGCTGATCAATGACAATTTTCCGACTGGTCCTCTGCCGGAAGATGTAATGCGCGCAGTCATCGCCCAACCGGCATACTGGGCCTTCTGCTGGGGCAGCGGCCTGGCCCTGGCGCAATTCCTGCTGGAACAACCGGACTGGGTGAGCGGCAAATCCGTCATCGACCTGGGTTCCGGGTCCGGCGTCGCCGGCATCGCCGCCGCCCTGGCCGGCGCCGCACAAGTCATTGCCTGCGATACCGACGCCGACGCCCGACTGGCCACCGAGGTCAACGCCACACTGAACGACGTTGACATGAGGGTTGCAGAGCATCTGCCGGAGCGTTGCGATGTGCTGCTGATGGCGGATGTACTGTACGACAAGCAGAACCTGCCCTTGCTGGCATTGGCCCAGCAGCACGCCGACACAGTGCTGGTGGCAGATTCCCGGGTTACCACACTACCCGACCCGGCATATCGGCAACTCACCACCATCCAGGCACTGACATTCCCGAACCTGGGTGAATTCGACGAATTCAATACTGCCCACGTATTTGCCTGGCACTGCAGGTGACCAGGTGCCGGGCTTGCGGTAAAGTTGAGTCACCTGCAATGACTCTGGGGGAGCGATGAGCCCATTAACACGTGCCCTGGCCGGCCTGCTGGCCACTGCCGCCACCATGCAGAGCGTCTTTGCCATAGAGCCCGAGCAGGTAAGCCGCGAGACCCTCGGTCAACCCCAGGCAAGCTGGGTCGTGTCTAGAGATTCATTCGGCCCCCGTTATGTACTCGATGTCGCCAGCGGCGAAATGGTCGGCATGATTTCCACGCCTTCATTCACGCCCGCCCTGGTCGACGACCCCATACGTCAGGAGATCTATGCCGCAGAGTCTTATTTCACGCGAGGTACCCGCGGCAAACGCAACGACGTGCTGACCGTCTACGATTATGAAAATTTCGCCGTCGTTGACGAAATCGATATTCCCGACAAGATCGCCGCTCTGTCGTTTCCCCAGTACCTTGCGATGATGGACGATCGTCGATACCTGGCGGTATTCAATCTGACACCCGCCATGTCGGTGAGCATTGTCGATGTTGAACAGCGCAAGTTCGTCACCGAGATTTCCACTCCGGCCTGCTCCATGATCATGCCGACGCCGGATCGTACGTTTCTGCAGATCTGTGCGGACGGCAAGCTGCAGATGATCAAGCTGGACGACAATGGCGCTGAAATTGATCGCAGCCGCAGCGAGGTGTTTTTCGATCTGGAAAAAGACCCGGTCTTCGCCAAACCCATCGCCACACCCCAGGGATGGCTGATGGTTTCCTACCACGGCAAAGTGCACGAAGCTGTTGTGAATGGCGATGAGATCGAATTCAGCGAACCCTGGTCGCTGGTCGAAGCAGACGACTTGGCCGCCGGGTGGCGACCCGGCGGTGGCCAGTTCAAAACCTACTATGCGCCCATGGATCTATTGTTTGTACTGATGAATCCCGGCGGTGAGTTTTCTCATGACGACCCGGGTACGCAAGTATGGATTTATGACCGCAGCAACCAGCGGCGCATCGCAAGACTCGAACTTGCGTCACCCGGGACCAACCTGCATGTCTCGCCAGGTGAGGATCCGCTGCTCACAGTTACCGGAGCCGACTCACAACTGCACGTCTACGACGTGAAAACTAATGTCCTGCTGCGCAGCATCGGCAGCGTCGGTGTCGCGCCGGGATTACTGCAGGGCTTTAGCGTGGAGGGCGCACGATGAACCAGACATTGTTTGAATGGATCGATTCCAAGACCCGTGCGTCGAGCCGCGCGATCGCCCGCCGCAGTTCCCGCCGGGGTTTCCTCGGTAAGCTGGGCAGCACCATGGTCGGCGCCAGCCTGCTGCCGGTGTTGCCTGTAGCCCGCGCGGAGCAGCAGCCTCCAGAAGAAATAGGTGACCCACAGAGTTGCGACTACTGGCGCTACTGTGCGCTGGGCGGCACCCTGTGCACCTGCTGCGGCGGATCGGTAAGTTCGTGCCCGCCAGGCTCAGAGATTTCACCCATTTCCTGGGTCGGCACCTGCCGTAATCCGGTGGACGGTAAAGACTATCTGATTTCTTACAACGACTGCTGCGGCAAATCCACCTGCGCCAGGTGTTTCTGTCACCGGGCTGAACGTGACAAGCCGGTCTATTTCCCGTCGAAGGCCAATGACATTCTGTGGTGTTTCGGCACCGAAAGCCGCTCTTATCACTGCACGGTGGCAGCGGTCATCGGCGAAGTGACTTCCTAGTCGACCCCTTGCCAACGACAAGGCAGGGCCAGCGGCCCGCGAAAGGCCCATCCACCAAATGGAACATCTCCATCGAGCTGGGGATTATGCACCCGCTTGAAAAATTCCGGCAACGCCACATCTGCGATCAGCGCACGTGAAGCCCACGCGCCTGCGCAATAGTGGGGCCCGGCGCCGAAGCTGAGCGAAGCAGAGACATCCCGGGTAATGTCGAATACGTCCGGGTCGCTAAACACCGCTTCGTCCCGATTACCTGAACCGAACATGAGAAACACTCGATCTTCCGGCTCGAAGCATACGCCTGCGTAATCAAAGTCCTGCGCAATGCGCCGCGGCGACATGCCGATGGGCGATATCCATCGGCAATACTCCTCGAACGCCTGCAGCCAGCTCACTTCACCACGCAACAGCATGTCCAGTTGTTCGGGATGCCTCAGCATGGCCCAGATCGCCCCGGCAATGGCGTCGCGTGGCTCATTCTGTCCACCGGATATCGACAGTTTGATGTTGGCGCGGATCTGCTCTTCCGACATATCCGCCTGCACCTGCACCGACAACAGCGAATGATCCGGCTGACTGCGGACCTCGGGCAACCGCTCATCGATATGACGGTCTATGCTGGCAGTGCAGTCGTTGCAGATCGCCTCCACCTCAGCATCACCCGTATAGTTCGCGCAACCATCGATCATGCCCTGGCTCACCCGATTCATTTCTTCGGGGGCCATATTGGTGAGACCGGTCATCGCCCGTAGTGCATCCGCCGACAGCAGCATCGCGTAGGTCCAGAACAGGTCCGCAGACTGCTGAGGGGCCAGGCCGTCGATCAGGCGCTGCGCATCAGTGCTGAACTGTTCACGCCATACTGCCGCCACGGTCTTGGGCGACATCGACGGGTAGATCGCCCGGCGTTCCTGCATGTGAGCACGGCCATCTTTGCGCATGAGATTCTCACCCATGAGCACCGTCATCAGACCATCAGGCTGATAGGAAGAAAACACCGCTGTGTTTTTCTCACACACAGTGATGTCTGCGCGACGGGTAATCAGGGTGGCACCGAGTTGCGGCACGAAGGCGATTGGACAGGTGCTGCGCATCTCTGCCAGATCCGGGTATGGGTCGGCCCGGAACCGTTCAACATCGATATCGTATACCGGGGCGTTAGACATACTGCCCCCTGCCATGGGGTTCCTCAAAATCCATCTGGGGTCCCTTGGGGATGATCCGGGGAGGCCTGCTGCCGAAATATATGCCTTTGATCGCATCAATACTCACTGTCTCGGCCACACCCGGGTACTGATACAGATCGCGCGTATAGGGCCACAGATATTCATAGTCTTTGATCATCTGCCGATTACAGCGGAACTGTGTGTAGTAGGCAACGTCGAATCGGATCAACGTCGAAAATAAACGCCAATCCGCCTCGGTAACACGATCACCGCAGAGGTAGCGCTGATCCGCCAATCTCGTATCCATCTCGTCGAGTGTCGCAAACAGCGCATCGAAGGCTTCTTCATAGGCCTGCTGCGTCTGCGCAAATCCACATCGGTACACGCCGTTATTCACCGTGCGATAGATGAGGTTATTCAACCCATCGATCTCATCGCGCTTGGCCTCAGGGTAGAAATCATCTGCGCTCACCCCCTCGAGCCCGTCAAATTCACTGTTCAACATGCGGATGATTTCAGAAGACTCATTGTTGACGATGGTACGCCGCTGCTTGTCCCATAAAACCGGCACAGTGCACCTGCCAGTAAAGGCACTGTCAGCGGCACTATAGACGTCATGAATGTGCCGGGCACCGAGCAACGGTTCCATTCGATCACCAAAGGTCCACCCTTCAGCGCCTGCGGCAGGCTCGGTTAGCGACAATGAGATGTGCTCTCCGAGGCCTTTCAAGCGCCTGTAGAGCACTGTCCGGTAGGCCCAGGGACACCCGGAGTTAACAAACAGGTGATAACGTCCCGACACCGCTGGAAATTCATTGGCAGAGCCACCGAGCCAGGCCCTGAACGGCGACTCCGGCCGGATGAATTCACCCTTTGCGCCAGTGCGACGAACATCTTCGTTCGTCCAGCGCCCGTCTACCAGTTGCCCCATATCTCCCCCTGATCAGCCGGTCTAAGGCGCCGTTAGAATCCGCACGCTCGCCACAGCCGCGGCCGCGGCTCTGGCATCCACCTCGCTTTGTGCCAGCGACCCCAGCGGATGTTCCAGCAGCGCGAACGGATAGTCAGCCAGGCCAAGCACCCTGGCGATATTTTTCGACGTGACGTCAAATGGCGTAGTGCACAGCACTACGGCACGTTTACCCATTTGTTCGAACATAATTCCGTCATGCACACTGCACGTTGAACAACTGCCTCAGTCCCCCGCAGCAGTGATCAGATAGTCGCACTCGTGGCAAAGGTTGGTCAGCAGCTCGCCGGGAGCCGGCTCGCTCGGATGTTTCTTGTATAGAACATCGAGGCGCCTGCCGCCGAACCGTTCGACCAGCAGATCGGCGGTCTTTCCGATCAGGTGATCAGCATTCGCTTTACCGTTGGACAGCAGCCCGATCGTCAATCCGTGCAGATCGCTTATGGCCGGCGCACGTGATCTATTCTGTTCGGCACCCTCGACAGTGGGATCAATCAGTTCCATTGCGCCTCCTAACAGTCAATGCACACACCAATGGCCTGGTGCTGCATAATTGAACTTCTACCCCGACTCCATGAAGGTATGAACGCACTGTGGCCACCCGCGTCACCGCCGCCAACCGTGATCAGAATGTCTTCCGGACCAAGACCGCGATGCATGTCATCCCTGCCCTGCCGTTCATGCTCCCGTGTCATGTACTTGCCCGCCTCCTGCATATCCGCGACACTGCGCCGCGCGTGCTCAAACAGGAACTCCTGAACACGCTGCTTTGACCAGCCATCATTGGCAATGATGCCGGCATGCTCAGGCGACAGCACGACCACACTCTGGCCCAGTGTAATACAGCCCAGGTTGGCCATGCTGTCGGCCACCGACAGCAGGATTCCCTCGGCATCGCCGGCGCCATGGTTTTCCACATTGCAGAAACCAGCCCCGGCAAAAGTCACCACGCAGGAGATATCCGGGCCATACCCGAGATCCTCGTTAAGGCCGGGCCACGGGTTAACATCCCCGCGCTCGGCGATGCAGAAACTGAATTTGCCGGGGTGCCCCTGGGTAGATTTGTCAGCGATACCTGGTGTCATGCGGAAAACGTTGAGAATGATCAACCGCACCGCACGCCCGATGGTCGCGTTGGCCCGATTACCCGGACCAAACAGGTTAGCGCCACTGTTCATGCCGATCTCATCTACCACCGGTCCACTGACGATGAGCAACGGCGCGGAACCACCGGTGCTGGCGGTACTGCCGTGAAAGGTAAATGGTTTCTTATCCATGGCCTCCATGGCAGCCACCACTACAGGAAAGTACTCAGGCAGGCACCCGGCCATCACCGCATTGACCGCGGCGGCATGGATAGACAATTCAAGCCCGGTCGCAGGATGCGTCGCTATGACCGTTTCCGGCGGCCGGCCTTCCATGCCCAGCATGGCCTCGACCCGGGATCGCTCCGGCGGCACCACCGGCAGCCCATCTGTCCAGCCCTGCTCATAGCAGTAGTCGATGGCACTGAGAAGATCGTCCTGGACCTCATGAACCCGTTTCTGTACTGACCCCAATTATAGCCCCCTGCCCAGCCATCCTATGGATTACCAAGCTTGAGCATACTCGCAAGGTTGTTCTTTTGCATGTCGGACGAGCCGCCCACAATCGGCATGCCCAGTAAATCTCTGACATTGCGCTCGATGTCGTAGGCATCCGACAGCGCATAGGCGCCCATGATCTGCTGGCACGCCAATGCGATCTCCACGCCGACATCGGCAACGAACAATTTCGCCATGGAAGTCTCCACCGAACAGGGCAGCCCTTCATTTGCCAGCCAGGCACCGTGATACAGCATGTGCCGCGCCGCCTGCAGTTTGGTTTTAGCGGTGACCAGCTTGTGACGGATAGCCTGATGCTGGGCGATGGGTTTGCCGAACTGTGTGCGCTCCTCGGCGTAGCGCCAGGCATCGTCCACGGCGGCCCGCGCCGCTCCGTAGGCCGCCGCGGTGATTTCAATCTTTTCCACGTCCAGCGCTCGACCGGCGAGCAGCTTCCAGCCCTTATTCCACATGTCAGGGCCGCCGACGATGGCGTCCTCGCCAAGTCGAACATCGTCAAAATAGACATCCATCGAGGTGGTATAGCGCAGGTTCACATGCTCAATGGGCTGCATGGTGATACCCGGGGCGTCCGTCGGGATCAGCACCATGGATAAGTTCCGGTAGCGTTCCTCCGGCGCGCCACTGCGCACCAGACAGTAGATATAATCCGCCCAGTCGGCACCTGTACACCAGC
This sequence comes from uncultured Pseudomonadales bacterium, assembly GCA_964393625.1. Taxonomy (GTDB): domain Bacteria; phylum Pseudomonadota; class Gammaproteobacteria; order Pseudomonadales; family Azotimanducaceae; genus UBA4421. The sequence goes on along the minus strand of CAYMUT010000018.1, from coordinate 76,970 downwards.
GCTTGGCGCCATTGATCACAATCTCATCGCCCAGCCGTTCCGCACGGGTTTCCACGCTGGCGAGATCGCCACCGATGTTGGGCTCCGACAGACCATAAGCGAGCAGTAACTCACCTCGGGCTATTTTCGGCAGCAGCGCCTCTTTCTGCTGCTGCGATCCATTTTCCGACAGGTTCATGCCGCCATAGAAGGCCGCGTGTATATATGGTCCGGCAAGCGACATGCTCCCCTGCACCAGTTCTTCGATCACCGCTACTGCCGCCAGCAGATCCTGACCGGCGCCACCAAACTCTTCCGGGATGGTCAACCCGATCAATCCCATGTCGGCGATCTGCCGGAACAGATCCCGGGGCCAGGTGTGCTGCTGATCCCACTCGCGGCGTTTTTCCCGGGGCGCATGTTGCGCCACCAAACGCTGCAGCTGTGATCTGATCTGAGTAATGTGTGGGTCTTCCGGCGCGAAGGATGCTCCGTTCATCATGCCAGCCTCATTCGCCGGTCAGCTTCGGCGCACGTTTCTCGCGCATGGCGGCTACCGCTTCCTTACGATCTTCGTGGAAGTTGGAAACGCTCTCCCATCCTATAGATGCATCCATGATCTGAGCGGCCAGCGCCCGCAGAGGAATATTTGTCACCGTCTTGGTCCAGCGCACCGCCCAGCGGGGATTGCCCTGCAGTTTGGCAACAAGCTCGCCCACTTTGTCATCGAGCTGCCCGGTGGGCACTGCGTAATTGATCAGGCCCAGTTCCTGGGCTTGCGCCGCGCTCAGAATGTCGCCGGTCATGAGCAGTTCTTTGGCTCTCGCGTAGCCGATCAGCTGCGGCCATATCAGCGCACCACCATCGCCGGCAACAAGCCCCACCTTGACGTGCGGATCGCCTATGACCGCTTTGTCATCGGCGATGATCACATCGCACAGCAATGCAATGGTGGCGCCCAGGCCCGCCGCCGCACCGTTCAGACGGCAGATAATGGGTTTTTCCATTTCCAGCAGACTCAACACAATGCGTTTGGCGTCCCAGGCGATTGCCCGGAAATTGGCAGGGTCATTGATCTGCTCGTCGAACCAGTCGAAATCGCCCCCCGCGCAGAAGGCCCGGCCTTTACCCGTGAGAATGATGATGTCGCTGTCGGAGTCCCGCTGCAGATCGTTGAACACCCTGGCCAGCTCATCGTGCATGGGCTCGTCAACGCCGTTTACCGGGTGATCCGAAGTAATGGCGGCGGTCAGCACCCGGCCTGACCGTTCGAAGGTGAAGCGGGTGTAGGCCACGTCTTCGATATTGAATTGCTGGGTCATAAATGGCTCCTCTCAAGGTCAGGGACAGGTAACAATCAGATCATTGCCGACTTTGCGTCATTGCCGAAGTACATCGAACCCAGCACCTCGAGCGTCTGCGGCGCCACCATGATGTGCTGGGTCGCCACATGCACATCTCTGAAATGGCGTTGCAGGCGCGAGCGGCGGTAGACCGATGTGCCACCGGCAAGGTTGTACATTTCATCCACCACGCCCGCGCTTTTCATCACCGCATTGGTAGTAGCCAGACGCAGGTCACGGCGCACATCCAGACTGACTTTACCGCCGCTGCGGGCAACTTCCCATGCCTGCTCCAAGGTATGGTAATAAAACACCCGCGCACTGCGCAGGTCTGCTTCGGCCTGGGCGAGTTTGGTCTGCGAGGTCGACTTACTGGCGATGGTCGCGCTGTTGCCCGCCCGCTTCTTGGTCACCGCGACGTCTATCAGCTCGTCGATGGCGGCCCGTGCGATACCCATGCAGACTGCGCCGATACCCAGCGCCAGAAAGGTAAATTGAGGAAACGCATAAAGCGGCTGCCGCAGCGTCTCGCGGTCGATCATATAACCCGACACGCGCTCATCGGGTACGAACACGTCGTTGACCCGATAGTCCAGGCTGCCGGTTCCGCACAACCCGGAGACATGCCAGGTATCGAGGAACTCGACCTCACCGGCCGGCATGATCACCATATGGGTGCGCTGATTACCGCGCTCATCGAGCAAAGGCGCTCCATTGTCGTAGAACATGCAGCCGCCAAGTACCCAGTCCGCATTTTGACTGCCGGAACCCCACTGCCACTGACCCGAAACACGGAAACCGCCGTCTACCTTGTCAGCGCGCCCGGAAGGGGCAAACACCCCGGTCAGCATCACCTGTGGACTTGTATAGATGGCCCGCGCCGATGCTCCCGGAACCATGGCCAACGCAGTACCGCTGGTCACACCGATAAACACCACCCAGGCGCACGAAGCGTCACCCCGGGCCAGGGTCTCTATCACTTTGCTGCTAACCGCCGGGGGTGTTTCCAGACCGCCCACCGAGGCTGGTATGCCCATCCCATAAAACCCTGCAGCAGCGATCTGGGCAGAGATTTCTGCCGGTACGCGACGTTGTGTTTCAATCTCGTCAGCCGCTTCATAGCAGACGCGCCTGAGCCGCTCTGCGGCATCAATCAGTTCACTGTCAGTCATGTGTGGTTCTCCTCAAGCTTCAGCTGATGGGGCATGTCGACAGACGGCTGCAACATGCCGACGATCATGCCGGTGAGTTCACGATGCAGGTCATCGCCCGCTTCTACGTTCTGCACGAGTTGGTGGTGCCAGGACTGTGCGGTGATGGTAAGCACCCTGGCCATGGCGTCCGGATTACCCTGACGGATGGCGCATGCCGCCTGCCCCAGTTCGATGAACCGGCGATAAACTTCTATGGTCCGGGCTTCATGATCACGGAACAGATCCCGCATGGTTTTGGAGCGGTCGATGGCAGCCTGGGCCAGTCGACTCAATCTGACGTTCTCGCGGAAAAAGGCGCCGGTCATGAGCACCCAGTCGGCTACCAGTGTCTGCAGCCCCTCATCAAGCAAGCGCTCGATCTGACATTTTCTCTGCGCCAGCTCCACCACTCCGAGCATCATCTGTTCGTACGCGGCAGCCAGAGCATCATCTTTAGTTGCAAAATGATTGTAGAAAGTGGGCGTCGAGGTGCCCGCGCGCAGCGCTACGCGTTCGGCACTGAATCCCCCATGCTCGGCAATCTCTTCGCGCACCGCCCGCACCAGCTTGTTACGGGTACGGGCGAGCTTGCCTGTCGGGCGCTCGGAACCAGTGTCACTATTGTCGGTTTGCGGGATATTCACTATTTTCTGCATCTGAACGCGAAACAAGAAAAAATACTTGAATTCATTTATTCGAACGGTTTTTATAGTCAAAGTCAAATTTTAGCAGGAACAACGCCATGACCACCGAATCTATTGCTCTGTATGACGCCATGAGCAACCTTCGCGCGGTGCGCCGTCTGAAGCCTGATCCGATATCCAATGACGTACTCAAACGCATTCTGCAGGCCGCCGCATGGGCCCCGAGCGGCGGTAATGTGCAGCCATGGCGCATAGTCGCAGTGCGCGATGCGCAACTGCGTCAGCAGATCGGTGAGCTGTACAAGCCACAATGGGAAAAATACGGTGCAGCAAACAGACGTGGCCTCGAGCGCCTGGAAGGCGAAGCCCGGGCCAAGCAGGAGCGCATGCTTGCGGCTGCAGACTATCTAGGCGAAAACATGGGCACCGCACCGGTACTGCTGGTGGTGTGCTTCAACCCCGATATCATGGCGATTACCGACGCCGACCTGGGTCGCCCGTCTGTGGTCGGGGGCGGCTCGGTTTATCCCGCGGTCGAGAACCTCATGCTCGCCTGCGTCAACGAAGGCGTCGGCTGCACGCTGACCACGCTGCTGTGTTATGAAGAAAGTGCAATGAAGACACTGCTGGACATCCCGGATGACTGGCATACCTGCGGCGTAGTCGCCATTGGATACCCGCGCAGCAAAGGGCACGGCCCGATTTCACGCAGACCACCGGAAAAGCTGGTGTTTGAAGATAAGTTTGGCGAGCGTATCGCGCTGAATTAGGGCCTCTTATACGAAACAGCTCACCAGGTCACCCGCCAGTGTCTGCGCCAGTTGGCCAGGGTACGCTCTACCATGGCCTTCACTTCGTGGGCGTCAGTCGACTCGCAGAACAGCAGATGCGGAACCAGGGTGTGGTGTTCGATCACCGCGCATAATTCAGAACTTGCCTGCGCAATGGTTTCCTCGCTCGGCTGGCCACCAAGCAACCCCCTGACTTCGGCATCTATGGCCGAGAAAAACAGGGCGTGCCCCTGCTCTTCCAGTTTTGCGCCAAAGCCGGCACTTTCCCCGGCATCAGCAATGATCACGCGCAGGAGGCCGATGAATTCCGGGTTGGAAAAGAGGTTGGCGTAAGCCACGCACAGCGCGCCCAGCCGGTCTTCGTTGCGTTGCGCCGAGGCGTCCAGTGCGGTGCTGATCTGATCGACGAATTCATCGATCACGGCGTTGAACAGCGTTTCTTTGTCGTCGAAGTAGCGGTATAGGGTAGCCGTGGACACGCCGCCCTCTGCGGCTAATGCGACAGTGGTCACCTCATGAAATCCGTTTTGGGAAAACAGCTTGCGGGCACCATGGATGATTGACGCCCGTTTCGAGCGTTCCCGCTGAATTCGGAACTCCTCTAAAGACAAATTACTGCCCTTTCTACAACTCCCAACAACGTCGGCACAGTAGCATCATTGCAATCTAAACTGAATAATTTAGTATGGCCGGGTACTTTCTTGCCGGAGCTCGGCGACCATGAGTGAACCTGTAGAAACCAGTACATTCAACCGCATCAATCCCATGGAACTCCCCGAGCAGGATCCCTGGGAAACGCCCCTGGAACTCATCGATCCGGCGCGGCCGCAATATTTCCAGCGCGGCGATCACTGGGCGTTTTTTGAGCGGTTGCGCAAAGAAGCGCCTGTGCACTACACACCACAAAGCGCCTTCGGCCCGTACTGGTCGGTCACAACCTTCAAAGAAATCAAACAAGTCGATCAGGCACACAAGCTGTTCAGTTCACAGCCGGCCATCACCATCGACGAACCCGATGACGACTTCACCATGCCCATGTTCATCGCCATGGATCAGCCCAAGCACGATGATCAGCGCAAGGTCGTGCAGCCCGTGGTAGCGCCGAGAAACCTGGTCAATTTCGAAAGCCTGATCCGGGAACGAACCATCGACGTGCTCGACAGTCTGCCCCACGATGAGGAATTCAACTGGGTCGAAAACGTATCTATAGAGCTGACCACGCGCATGCTGGCCACGCTGTTCGGCTTTCCATTCGAAGACCGTCGCAAACTCACCTACTGGTCGGACGTCGCAACCGGCGGCGTTTACACCGACTTCACCCAGGAAGCCCAGGACGCGTCCCGGGCCGATCTGCTGCAGTGCCTCGAAGCGTTCGGAGAACTGTGGAAAGACCGCGCCAACAAACCCGCCGATTTCGACCTCATCTCGATGATGGCCCATCACCCGGATACCTGGGATCTGCCCTCTCGACCCTTCGAATTCCTGGGTAACCTGATCCTGCTGATCGTGGGTGGCAACGACACCACCCGCAACACCATGAGCGGCAGCGTCTATTCGCTCAACAAATTCCCTGAGCAGTTCGCCAAACTCAAAGCCGACTCAGCCCTCATTCCCAATATGGTGGCCGAAGTGATCCGCTGGCAGACGCCCCTGGCCCATATGCGCCGGGTCGCCAACCAAGACATAGAGTTAGGCGGCAGAACTATCGCCAAGGGCGACAAGGTCGTGATGTGGTACGTATCGGGCAACCGGGACGAAACCGTATTCGAAGACCCGCACAGCCTCGATATCGAAAGGAAAAACGCACGCCAGCACGTTTCGTTCGGTTACGGTATTCATCGCTGCATGGGTAATCGCCTGGCGGAAATGCAGTTGCGTGTTCTCTGGGAAGAGATCCTCGATCGCTTCGAAGACATCGAAGTGCTGGGTGAACCCGAACTTTCCCGGAGTGTGTTCGTCAAAGGCTACAATTCGTTACCTGTGCGCGTGAAACGCAAATAACCACACCCTGAACCTCGATCAGGGAACATCCCTGGCCCTGGACACACCCTGCGTTGCCTTGTACTTTTTCGAGCACAGCAATGCGGAGAGGTTCTTGACCCACCCAGACCATCAGCGGGCAATCCCCAACATAGACCTGGGGAAATCGTACGATAAGCGTTATGAAGATGCCGACATTCACGTCGACACCTTGCACAATCTGTCTGAGTTCTTCGGACGGGAGATGCATCCGCACCGGCACGACCGCTACTATCAGGTCCACTATCTACAGACGGGTAGTGCCCAGGTTCAGCTGGGTGATCAATCCTTTGCTGGCAAGGCACCGCTGTTCTTCTTTACGCCTGCGGCGGTACCCCACGCCTTCGTTCTCGACGAGTCGGTCACCGGCCTGTTACTTACGATCCGGCAGGATGTGATACATCGCCTTTCTACCGGTTCGGACGCCGCGGTAGTTGCGCATACCTTCACCACCCCTGCATATGTGGAACTGGCCAGGGTCAACCGCGAACTGGCCGCAGATGCGCAACGGCTGGCCGTATTGATACAGCTGCTGGCAGACGAATTCTTTGCCGCCAGACCCGGCCGCAAACACACTGTGCCCGCGCTGACCCAGGCAGCGCTGATCTGTGTATTCCGACTGGCGCAACTCCCGGAACGGGGCGAGCCACTTCGCGAAATCGAGTTGCAGATATTCCAGCAGTTCAATCAACTCATCGAAGCGCATCACGCCGAGCACTGGCCATTGGCGCAATACGCCGGGCAGCTGAATGTAACCGGCAGCAGGCTGGCATCCATCTGCCGGCACATTTCCGGCGAATCGCCGAAAACCCTGGTGCACGCCAAGCAGATCGAAGAAGCCAAGTGGCGCCTTATCTATACCACCAGCGCGGTAAGCACGATTGCCGCCGAATTAGGATTTGCCGATCCCGCCTACTTCTCACGGTTCTTCACGCGTCAGGCCGGCGTGACACCCAGCGACTTCCGCCAGACAGCATTATCCGGGGGGCGTCACTCCCCGTAGAGGGCCAGCGCTGCCCGGGTTGATGAAAAATCGCCAATCAGCATGCGGCCGAAACCGGGATCGTCATCCAGCACCAACAGTGACTCGTTCGCTACAACACGCCCCTGCCCCGCTTCCCAGAGCGGCAGGACAATACCCGCCAGCACGCTCAAACCAATACCCGGATTTCCGCCCACAACAGCTCATCGATGAATACTGAAGCTGGCCCCATGTTACGCGCTTTACCCCCAAACATTCGCCCGGTACGCTTAACTTGCTGACTAATCGTGAGGGGAGACGTCATGACGGACACCGCATCTGACTACCAGGACATCATCTACGACGTGGAAGACCCGGTGGCCATCATCACCATGAACCGCCCTGAGGCACTCAACGCCTTCACCAACCGCATGCTTGCCGAAATACGCCACGCTCTAGCAGCAGCAGAACAGGACAAACGGGTGGTGGGCATCATTCTTACCGGCGCCGGGCGCGGCTTCTGCCCGGGCATGGACATGAACGCGCTGGACAATCTCAGTAGCGGCAGCGGCGCCAGAGATGACCTGAGCGCACTGGAGGCAAGTCCCGGAGACCCTGAACTCGGTGGCAATTTCCAAGTGACGTTCAGCTACCTGTGCTCGGTTCGCAAACCCATCATCGCCGCCATAAACGGCGCCTGCGCCGGTCTCGGCATGGCCATCGCCACCCTGAGCGATCTACGCATCGTTGAGCGTCAGGCAAAATTCAGCACCGCATTTGCACAGCGGGGTCTGATCGCCGAGCACGGTATCAGCTGGACGCTTCCTCGTCTGGTTGGCTCCGGCAATGCACTGGATCTACTGTGGAGCGCGCGCAAATTCGACGGTGAAGAGGCGCATCGTTTAGGGCTGGCAGAACGCCTCGTTGAAACCGGTGAAGCACTCAGCACCGCAAAACAGTACGTTGCTCAACTTGCCGCAGGATCCTCGCCGACTTCCCTGCGGGTTATGAAGGCACAGGTCTACCGTCACCTGAATATGCAGCTCGGCGAATCCATGCAGGAAACAAATACCTGGATGGCCCAGAGTCTTGAACGGGAAGATTTCCGCGAAGGGGTACGCTCCTTCATCGAGAAACGCCCGCCAGAGTTCAAGCGTGTCACCGGCTGAGGCGCCCATTCAGCACCGGGTCGCCGGCAACGGCATTGAACTGAGCATACTGGAACTGGGACCCGCAGATGCACCGTGTGTGGTCATGCTGCATGGTCTGCGCGATACTGCCTGGTCATTGTTGCCGGTGGCCGGGCATCTTGCTGAACACCCAGCGCACCCTTTCCGCGTGTTGATCTGCGAATTGCGTGGTCATGGCGCCAGCAACCACAGCGCTGCCTACAGCATGTCCGACTTTCTACTCGACCTGCATGCTGTGATCAACACCTTGGCGCCCCAGGGCTGCGCCCTGTTCGGTCACAGCCTGGGCGGACACATCGTCACGAAATATGCGGCACTGTTTCACGAACTTGTTACCGCGCTTGTCATCGTTGAAGGACTGGGCCCGCCACGCCGACCACACGAAGGCGATGATGTCGCGGAATTGCAGGCCTATCGCAACATGCTGCTGACACGGGCCATCGCCCGCGACGGGCCCGGCAAACCCATCGCCGACATAGATGAGGTGGTCAACCGGCTGTGCCGCAACAATCCGCGCCTCGACGCAAGTGCAGCCGTGGAGTTTGCCGCGCACCTGGTAAATGAGTCGATGGATGGCCTGCTCTGGGCATTCGACCCTCGTGCCAACAGCGTATTTCTCGGCACTTCCACCACGGACAATATGCGTTTCTGGCGCCAGGTACGCGCCCCTGCCTGTATCGTCAGCGGCACGCTTTCCCATGAATACTGGGGCCGCGAAATGGGCGACGAAACATTCACCGGCCGTTTCGCCGAAGGCGAGATGGAACAACGCATAAACCTGTTCCCCAATGCGCAACACCACTGGTTCGAGCATTCCGGGCACATGGTCCACTACGACGAACCCGACCGCCTGGCGCGGCTGACCAGAAAATTCCTGGAGGAAAATCATGTCTGAGATCATTACCACCGACCTGTCCAGCTTCGATGGCCAAGAAATCGTTGCGGGGCTCAATCAGTATCTGCGCCTGCGGACGACACCTATCGGCATGAAGCTGTTTGCCACCAGGGAAGAAATGGAAGCCGTACCGCGCATCCGCCGCCCGAGTGACGTGCACACCACCGACCAGATCGTCGGCCAGGCGTCACGCAACGGCTGGACGGTGGGAGTAACCGTAGACGACCTGGTAGGCGCGCAGTGCAGCACCGTCATCGGCCTGCACCCGCGCAACGAAGAATGGCTCTCCGGAGACCGCATGGTCGGTGTCTGGTACGAAACACCCGAAGATGCCGCCGCTCACCAGCATTCCATGGACGTCGCACCACAAGGCCAGTACGAAGCGATGGCCGTCAGCCCGCTCGCCAGCGGTCGTTTGAATCCGCCGGACATCTGCCTGATATATGCCACGCCGGCGCAAATGATCCTGTTCATCAACGGCCTGCAGTGGAGCGGCTTCAAAAAACTAGAATGGGGTTGTGTCGGTGAGTCTGCCTGCGCGGACTCCTGGGGCCGCGCCCTGGCTACCGGTGAACCCAGCCTGTCGATTCCATGTTTTGCGGAGCGCCGCTATGGCGGCGTCATGGAAGACGAACTGCTCATGGCGATACCGCCGCACTTTCTGCCGAAAGTGATCCAGGGCCTTGCCGCGCTATCGCGTAACGGCCTGCGCTACCCGATTCCTCAGTACGGCGTAAACAACGACGTACGCGCGGGCATGGGTGTAAGTTACACCAACTGATTCACAGACCGGGGATTACTATGGAAATTTACGAAGCGATGTCCACCCTGCGAGCGGTGCGCCGGCTGAAGCCGGACCCCATACCAGATGATGTACTCGAGCGGGTGCTGCGTGCCGCGACATGGGCGCCGACCGGCGGCAATCATCAGTCCTGGCGTATCATCGCGGTCAAAGACCCGGAACTGAAACAGGGCCTGGAAGATCTGTATCGCCCCCACTGGGAAGGCTACATCCCAGGGTACGAAGAGCACATGAAGCACATGTCGCCGGCGCAGGCAGAGAGCTCCCGCAAGGCGCTGGCCGCTGGGACCTATCTCGCTACCCACATGCACGAAGCGCCAGTCATCTGCGTGTTTTTGTTCAATGCAGACCACATCACCATTACCGATGCCGCGTTAGAGCGGCCCAGCGTGGTGGGAGGCGGATCGATTTACCCCGCTGCTCAGAATCTGTTGCTCGCAGCTCGGAATGAAGGATTAGGCTGCGTGCTGACGACCCTGCTGTGCATGGAAGAACCCGCCGTCAAAAAGCTGCTGGATATACCGGCAGACTGGCACACAGCAGCACATGTGCCCTTGGGCTACCCGGTGCTGGGAGGACACGGTCCCATCTCGCGTCGCGAACCCGCCCAGATGATCTATCAGGACCGATTCGGTCAATCCACTCAGTAAGCAGGCAAAAAAAAGCCCCCCAATCGGGGGGCTTTTATTTCGCCTGTTAAGCGGTGGGCCTAAAGACTGGCGCCGATACGACCAAAGAACAGTCGTCCACGCCCGTCATGCAGCCTCGGGTCATAACCCGTAATGTACGAGACCACCGGCGGCTCTTCATCAAGGATATTCTGAATACCAATGGTGATATTCATATCACTCAAGAACGAGACTTCGCCGAAGCTGTAGTTGTACTGCAGGTCTACGGTCAGCATGTCCTCAATCTCACCATCCGCCATATCGGCAGCAGTGGAGGCGTTACCCGCCAGATTGGTAACTGCTCTGAAGAAACCAGCCGTACCGGCAGGAATGTCTTCCTCAACTTCGTCGATCCAGCGCGCCAGCATGAATACACGATGGTTATCCTTACTCCAAGACAGTGTGCCATTGATTTTCCACTCAGGCAGAGGTCGAGCGACCGGTGTTGTAAAGTTGTAGCTGCCTACCGCGTCAAACGTGGTATTGCCTACTTCTACATCATAGGTCTTCATCCAGGCCGCCTGAACGCCAACGCGCCAGTTACCCCAGCCGTTATCAAAGCGATAAGCGACGTTCATATCTATACCTTCAACTTCGGCGGAATCCGCGTTGGCGAACTCGGGCAGAATTCTCAGCAGAATGCCTGAACCGTTGCGGATGATCTGGTCGAAGTTACGACCGGAGTTCGGGTCAACGGCGGCTTCCTCATTCGAAATGCCGTTGGCTGTCGCGTAGGCCGCAATCGCCGCATTATCCGCAGCCACCAGCGCGGAACTGTTTTCGCGGGTAATGATGTCTTCGTACTCATACATGAAGTAGTCGACATCAACCGACAAGCCTTCCAGCATGCCTTCCTGAGGTATCCAGGAGAAACCGAAGTTGACGTTGTCAGCAGATTCCGGGGTCAGTTCCGGATTACCCTCGGTTATGGACGGCTTGTATGTGGTGCCGCCAATCAGGTCAGCCTGGTTGGATACCGTGGTCAGCGCACCGAAGGACTGCAGCAGCGACGGCACACGGTACGAACTACCCGCGGATGCACGCAGCGTCAACGAATCGGTTGGTCTGAACAGCACCGTGATCTTTGGATCTACGGTGTCTTCACCAATTTCATCAAAGTCTTCATAGCGACCGGCCAGGTTCACTTCGAGCATATCGCCGATCGGTATGGCCGCTTCTACGAAAAACGCAGTGGTGGTCAATTCGCCCTGCCAGTCATCGGCACCGAATACGAAGTCGAGGTTATCCGTCGTTAATGACGAGTCCAGAACGACCTTTCCTCTGTCCGAGCGACGCTGAAAACCCACCGCCAGGCCAACTGGGCCAGAGGGCGTGTCAAACAAGTCACCCGTGGCGATAATATCGATCACACGCTGGCTGTAGTCCGAGTCACTGCTTGCCCGCCCGATCAGCCATTCATACAGTTCACGCGGGTTGCGCAGAGTGAGGTCGGATTGATCCGGCGTACCGGCGCGACTCCACACCGAGCTGCCGAACGGGTTGAAGAAATAGCAGGCACCGGCGCCGAAGTCACCACCGGATGCCGCGTAGCTGGTGTTGCCATCACCGGGTACACCGTTGATCGGGTCGCAGTTAGGACCACCGTAGCCGTTCAAAGCCAGTTCCATATGGGTAGACAGAGTATCCTGCACCTGCGCGCTCTGGGTGGTGTGGTCACTGGCCGTGTAGCTCGCGTCGATCACCCAGGGGTTGCCGGCGATTTCAACGTCCCATTCAAAACCAACTACCATGCGCTGGTCGCTTCGGTTGGTATCCGTGAAGGTTTTGATCGGACGCATAAAGGAACCATTCTCCCGCGAAGAGTAACCCTGCAGACGCGTCAGGTTGGCGTAATCGATGGGTTCAATGCCGCGTCGGAACGCGTCTTCGACGCTGCTGGGGTTCGGCGCAAACGCCGGATTGCCGTCGCTGTCGAAGTAAGTGGTACCCGTTGGAATGGTTAACGCCGGGGCGTTGGGGTTCAAAGAGTTCAAGCGCCTGAATTCAGAAGAGTTAGACGCAAACTCGAAATTAGCCGTCAACGTATCCGAAATGTCGTAATGGCCTTCTACAAAGAAGTTCTGCAGCTTTTCCGCGGCCTGAATGGAGAAGAAGGAGCCATAGTCATAGACGCAGCGATTGAAGGCGTTAACCAGGGCACCGCCAAAACCGCGCCCGAAAGCCGCCGCATCTTCACAATTAACGTCAGCCTGGCCGAAATCAGTGCCTGCTGCGTTACGAGGCAGGTTGTTCAGCGAGGTTTCGCCATTAGCGCCAACCTGCTGACCGGGGAACAAGCCGTTGGGCCCCCAGGTGATCGTCTGGCCGGCAATCGGCAGGAGGCGACCTGGTTGGCCGGTAGAGGACAGGGTGCTGCCGCCGAAGCGTCCATAGTCATCGGATACGTTGATTTCGTTTCGATCCATGACCGAAGCCGACACCACGATGCTGCCGCGGTCACCCTGGGTGCCCCAGATGGCGCTCAAGGTACCCGTATCGCCCTCACCGGTGTTGTCATCGGTAGTGAACTGATAGGAAACGTCGAAGCCTTCGAAGTCGCTCTTGGTGATGAAGTTGACAACACCTGCTACCGCGTCAGAACCGTACAACGCCGAGGCGCCGTCTTTTACGACTTCCAAGCGCTCAATCGCAATGGTTGGCACCAGTGCGTTGATGTTGGTGGACTGGTTACCGCGACCGTTGTACCAGGAAGGTACGTGGCGCTTGCCATTCACCAGGGGCAGTGTGGATGCGTTACCGAGGTTTCGCAGGTTGACAGTGTTACGACCGTCTGCACCCTCGCCCTGGAAGGTCGCCGCGCGGGTCTGCCCGCCTGAGTTCCAAGGCATGGACGCGATAACTTCCGCGACGTCCGCGGCACCGATATCTTCGATGTCAGCAGAGGTTACGACGGACAGTGGTGAAGGTGAGTCGGCTGCGTTTCTTTTGATGTAAGAACCGGTAACGACGATTTCTTCGATGGCGGCATCTTCATCTGCCGCAAATAGTTGTTGTGTAGCCCCCAGGGTAACAAATACACCCAGGGTGAATAACATGAGCCTTTTCAAGAGCTTCTCCCCATTATTGTGATAATCAAGACTTCAATACCGCACCACATTGAAGTGGCCTCACTACAACAATCTAAGCACGCCTTGTCAACCCTCAGTCGGACAACGAATTCAGCGCAAGACGTGAAGAAAATGCAGATGCTTTTCGTAGTGCTCGACCAGGTCATGCAATACCTGATCCCGCGTCCAACCCATGATGTCATAATCCTGGCTGCCTTCGTTCAGATGTACCTCGGCGCGGTGGTAGCCGCGTACATCCGGATCATCCACCACTTCGCCAACGAGCGCTTCATTAGGAAGCGAATGCTCTCTACTCAACACAACGTACTGGAAGTCGATTTCGTCGCCGTGCAGCACCTGCACTGCAACGCTGCCTGCAGCGTCATCTGCTTCGACGCGGACATTCAGACCATGGCCGCGCACCTCCTCGGCAAACTCACGCATGGCAGGCATCACCACGCGCCGGATAAAGGTCGCCACTTCCGGCGACTCGGGGTAGTTGAGCAGATTGCTCAGCCGCTCTTTCCAGTCGGAAGAACGCGGCCCGCCGCTGGGCCCCACGCTGGCCATCATCAATGTCTGGCGTTTCGCATGATCTATGCTCAACGCCCGGGTAAACCCCCAGATCGACGCAAGAATCGCCAGTGAGAACGGCAGCGCGCTGGCAATCGCAGCGGTCTGCAGTGCCGACAGTCCGCCTGCAAGTAACAACACCATGGCCGACAGCCCGATCATGGCCATCCAGAATATCCGGCGCAGTACCGGCGTATCGTCCCGGCCATTGGAGGACAACATATTCAATACCATGGCGCCGGAATCAGCAGAAGTAATGAAGAAGACGATCACCATGACCATTGCCATCAGTGACAATACCTGGGAGAAGGGAAAGTGTTCGAAGAACTTGAACAGCGCAACAGACGAATCTTGCTGTACCGCTGTCGCCAGGCCATCCACACCCTGCCCCATTATGAGGTCAATGGCCGAGTTGCCGAATACCGTCATCCACAACAATGTAAACAGGGTGGGCCCCACCAGTGCACCGAACACGAACTCTCGCAGGGTGCGCCCCTTGGATATGCGTGCGATGAACAAGCCGACAAATGGTGCCCAGCTGATCCACCAGCCCCAGTAGAAAATCGTCCAGCCGCCCAGCCAGTCCGTGGGTTGATAGGCGTACAGGTTGAAGGTCTTACCAACGATATCTGCCAGGTAATCGCCAGTGTTCTGCATGAACATCTGCAACAGGTAGACCGTGGGGCCCAATGCCAGCACGCCGATCAACAATGCAATCGCCAGTACTATGTTGATTTCCGAAAGCCGCTTGATGCCCGCATCGAGGCCAAGTACCACCGAAACCGTCGCAAGCGCCGTGGCCACGATGATCAGTACCACCTGCACTGACGTGCTCTTCGGGATGCCGAACAACTCATTCAACCCTGAGTTAATCTGCTCGACGCCGAAGCCCAGTGATGTGGCAACGCCAAAAGTGGTGCTGACAATCGCAAACACGTCCACGGCAGTGCCTATGGGACCGTATATCCGCTCACCAATAAGCGGATACAGCGCCGAACGAAGCGTCAGCGGCAGCTCATGGCGGAAGCCGAAATAGGCCAGAATCACCGCGACGATGGCGTAGGTCGCCCAGGCATGCAGCCCCCAGTGGAAAAACGTCAGTTTCATCGCTTCTTTAGCGGCAGGCAGGGTACCGCCCTCGCCGATCGGCGGATCGAGAAAGTGCATGACCGGCTCGGCAACGCCAAAGAACATCAGACCGATGCCCATACCCGCTGCAAATAACATGGCGAACCAGGAAATCAGCGAGTATTCAGGCTCGGTGTGATCCTGGCCGAGCTTGATATCACCGTAGCGCGTCAGCGCGATGGCAAAGGAGCTGACCAGTACAATGGCCACCACCAGCACGTAATACCAGCTGCCGTTGGCGACGATGCGCGCCTGCATGTCACCGAACAGATCATTGGCGAGGTCAGGCGCTATCGCCGACGCAGCAACGATGGCTACCAGCAGCGCGGCTGAAACATAAAACACCGGTTTGTTCATCGGCGCCTGGGCCGTTTGTTCACTGGACATAGGTCTTTGCCTCACTGTATGTGCTGAATTTCGAACTGGGTGTGCACACGCTGCGCCAGGTCTTGTGGTAACCGATACAGGCCTGTGCTAGCGGCAGGCCGAAGCAACCTAACATGGGGGCACCTGTCCTGCCAGGGTCTCCCAACCGTTCCTGGTGCTGAACCGCTACTACAAAACCCGGCAACGGTGTAGCTGTGCCCGGTAACGCTCGGACTGAGCCTGCACTTTGGCCGCGTACCCCTGAACCGACAACGACTTCCTCCAATGCCCCTGAGCGTACCCGGTTAACCCACTGTAATACGCGAGGTACAGGTTGTAAGCGTCTGTTTTTGCAATGCCCAGCCTGCGATGTGCTCGATGGTTATACCAACCGATGAAATCCAGCGCGTCATCAAAATCGTCTCGATCGACAAACCACCTGCGGGTTTCGGCTTCGTAGTCCTGCCATGCTTCATCAGTCGCCTGGGCGTAACCATAAGCGGAAGACAAACGGCGCCACGGAACGACGCCGAGCAGACGTTTTCGAGGAGGCCTGGCATCTGCCACATAGTGGGATTCACGGTGCACGAACGCCATGGCCACATGTACCGGTGTGCCCCATTTCTTCTCCGCCTTGCGCGCCGCTTTCAGCCAGCCGCGCTTCTCTTCAAAAATACTGCAGACGTTATCCGGCTGATGTGGCGGATTGGCGGCACAACTGCCCAGTGCCACCACCAGGCTCAGCATTAAGGCGCTCGCCAGTACGCGGCAGCACCAGCGACTCAGACGCGTGTCAATCGACCTCAACCCCATGCTCATAAAGGAATTGCACAAACGATTCTTCATCCATCACCGGTATGCCCAACTCGTTCGCTTTACTCAGTTTGCTACCGGCACCAGGCCCGGCGACCACCTGAGCAGTCTTGGCCGACACTGAACCGGCAACCTTGGCGCCCATATTCACCAGCAGCGCTTTCGCCGCATTTCGCGGCATACGCTCCAGGGAGCCAGTCAATACCCAGGTCTGCCCTGCCAAAGATTCCACGCCCTTGCTGTTTTCGATCTCAGGCCATTGCAGCCCCTGATCGAGCAGACCATTCACGGCACTGGTGTTTTCATGTTTGCTGAAAAATTCCACGATGCGCGACGCTACAATGGGTCCGACATCCTCTACGGTCTCGAGTTCCGCCTGATCGGCTTGCATGAGGTTGCCCAGCGTGGCGAAGTGACGTGCCAGGTTGGCAGCGGTTGCCTCCCCTACTTCCCGTATGCCGAGCGCATAGATGAATCGCGGCAACGTGGTCGACTTGCTTTCCTGCAGCGCCGCCAGCAGATTCTCAGCGGATTTTTCTCCCATTCGTTCCAGGCCCGCTACATCGTCCAGAGTCAGCCGGTAAAAGTCGGCGGCATGTTCGACCAGGCCGGTATCCACCATCTGTTCCACCAGCTTGTCACCGAGGCCGTCTATGTCCATGGCCAGCCGCGACGCAAAATGCTTGAGACCTTCTTTGCGCTGAGCGGGACAAATGTTGTGCGAGGCACTGCAGCGCGCGACCGCCTCATCACCTATATGAGCAATAGCGCTGCCACAGGCCGGGCAGGCATCCGGCAGCGCTACATCCCGGGCATCGCCAGGACGGCGCGTTTCGATGACCGATACAACCTGGGGTATTACGTCGCCCGCGCGGCGAATCATCACCCAATCGCCGATTCTCAGCCCCAAACGCGAAATCTCATCCATGTTGTGCAGGGTCGCATTCGACACGGTAACCCCACCGACAAACACCGACTGCAACCTTGCCACCGGTGTGATCGCCCCGGTGCGGCCAACCTGAAACTCCACATCGAGTACCCGGGTGGTCGCCTCTTCGGCAGGATATTTATAGGCGATTGCCCAGCGGGGTTTGCGGGTTACCGCACCGAGTTGCCGCTGCAGGTCGAGCTGATTGACCTTGATGACTACCCCGTCGATGTCATAGCCCAGGCTGCTGCGGCGCTGCAGCATGTCCTCCAGATAGCTCATGCAGCCATCGACATCAGCAACTTCCTTAACCAGCTCGTTGGTGCGCAAGCCCCAGGACTTGAACTGAGCCATGACCTGGGTGTGCGTCTCCGGCTGCCAGCCGCCGTCCGCCCAGCCCAGGCTGTAGCAGAACATGGTCAGGGGGCGCTGGGCGGTGATCTTCGGGTCGAGCTGGCGCAGACTTCCGGCCGCGCCATTGCGCGGATTGATCATGGGTTTGTCACCCCGCTCCAGGGCCAATTGATTGAAACGCTCGAATTCGCGCTGGGGGATGTATACCTCGCCACGCACTTCAAAGCGTGGCGGCAGACCTTGCGCCTCAAGCTTCAGGGGCACCGATTTGATGGTGCGCACATTGCCGGTGATGTTCTCTCCGGTCTGCCCATCGCCCCGGGTCGCCGCCAGGCTGAGAAGACCCTGCTCATAAATGAGCGCAACCGCGACACCGTCGATCTTCGGTTCGCACACGAAGCTCAGGTGTTCCACATCCACAAGGCGATTGCGGCAGCGTGCCACCCAGTCCGCGAGCTCCTCTGCTGTGGTGCATTTGTCCAGGGAGAGCATGGCCACTTCGTGGGCGACCTTTTCGAACTGGCCGGCCGGAGCGCCGCCAACGCGCTGGCTCGGCGAATCGTCACTGGCAAATTCCGGGTATGCGGCTTCCAGCGCGAGCAGTTCGTCAAACAGCACATCGTACTCAGCGTCGGATATCTCCGGCGTATCGAGTACATGATAAAGATGCAGATGGCGATTGAGTTCCCGGCGCAGCTGCTCAATACGTGCGCCGGGGTTAGAATCAGGCGTTGCGTTCCGCTTCGTGGTCATTCAGACCAGCGGCTACCCGAGGGTATTGGCCCGCCTGGACAACCGGCGACGCGAGTAATCGGAAATGCGTTGACGCATATGTCCCGCGGTCTGCCCCGACAGGACGCTCATGTTTTCGTCGCGCAGCTCGCCGCCCAGGGCCACCATGACTTTCCGGGCAGCTTCCAGCATATCTTCGAATGCGCTGATGGCGTCATCGGGACCCGGCAACTGCAGGAAGAACGACATACCCGGACAGCGCAGAGAATCGAGATCGGCCAGGTCGAAGGTGCCGGGCTCTATCGCATTGGCCACACTGAAAACCTTGGCCTTGGTTGCCGGGTCGACACGGTGAAAGATATTCATATCGCCATAACGCAGCCCCTGAGCACGCAACGCGTTGACGATACCTTCACCCTCAAAGCGGGTACCTCGCGGCGCCAGCAAATTGAGCACCAGAAGTTCTTCGACGCCCAAGTCGAGCATCCGCCCGCCGGAACTCTCGGCCTCGCGTTCGGGCGCCTCCGCCGCATGCGCTGCGGCAACATTGGATGGACGCTCAGGCCGGTCAGCACGCGTCCGACGCCTCGCCAGACTACGTTCTAAAGCCGGATTCTTCGCCCCGCGCGGGCGCTCCCGGGGCGTAGCCTGAGATCCGGTGGGGATCTGCACCTCACGGACCTCGGCCCGTTCAGCAGTAGGCTGCGCTGCTGCAGCCGTCACGCTCTCCAGCACAGGATCCGGCCCGGCGCTTTCGTGGTCATCAGCCTCTGCTACCTTTACGGGGCGGCTCGGCCGGCCCTGGCGGGCAGTCGCTTCGGATGGTTCGGCCACCCGATCGGTCAGCGTCGGCGGCGTCAAGTTGAGTT
This sequence comes from uncultured Pseudomonadales bacterium, assembly GCA_964393625.1. Taxonomy (GTDB): domain Bacteria; phylum Pseudomonadota; class Gammaproteobacteria; order Pseudomonadales; family Azotimanducaceae; genus UBA4421. The sequence goes on along the minus strand of CAYMUT010000018.1, from coordinate 57,654 downwards.
CCAGATTTTCAGGTTGGGGCTCATCGCCATACCGGCGCACCCGTGCCGGCCCATTAGGTAATTCACCACGCAACCGCTCGATGTCGTCAATGGCGTCATCGAGGATCAGACCCGGCACGATGTCCATGCGCAACGTTTCGCGCTTTGCTCTTATGGCAATCCAGAATCCATGGCCAATGACCATGGCAATGAGGATGCCGCCACCTATCAGTATAAAATCTTTAATGTCCAACCGAGGCTCCTTGGTTGCGCTCATGGCAACCCACTACCACCATCTTTTTCCGCGCCAGGCTATACCGCCATGGCCGCGGCCTCGTCCACATCTACAGAGACCAGGCGCGATACGCCCGGCTCCTGCATTGTGACGCCCATCAGGTAGTCAGCCATCTCCATGGTGATTTTATTGTGTGTTATCACCAGGAACTGCACATCGGTTGACATTTCTGCGATGAGCGACGCAAAGCGCGACACATTCGCATCATCAAGTGGCGCATCAACCTCATCCAGCAGGCACACCGGACTGGGGTTGAGATGAAAGATCGCAAAGATCAATGCAATGGCCGTCATGGCCTTTTCACCACCGGATAGCAAATGCACGTTGGCATTGCGCTTACCGGGCGGCCTCGCCATGAGCGAGACGCCGGTATCGAGCAGGTCCTCCCCGGTCAGTTCAAGATAGGCGTGTCCTCCGCCAAATACTTTCGGGAACAGCTCACCCAGTTTGCTGTTCACCGCTTCAAAAGTGTCTTTGAATCTCCTGCGTGTTTCTTTGTCGATCTTGCGGATCGCATCGAGCAGGGTTTCCATGGCCTGCTCCAGGTCTTCAGCCTGCGCATCGAGATATACTTTTCGTTCTGATTCTGCTTCGTACTCGTCAATGGCGGCGAGGTTGATCGCGCCAAGACGTTGAATACGACGGCCAATGCGGTCGAGCTGCTCGCTCCAGGCCGACTGATCTGCACCCTCAGGCATTTCTGCCTGTACTTTATCGAGCTCGTGGCCGGTGCTGGCGAGCTGTTCGAGGATGTTGCTCTCCTGTACGGCCAGGCCTTGACGTTCAACCCGCTCGTCCTGCAGGTTCTCGCGGAATTCGCCGACCTGCTGTTCAAACCCTGCCCGCTCACCGTCGAGTTCCCGCGTGCTCTGTTCGGCATTTTCCATGGCCGAGCGGATTTCGCCCAGCTGACCTTCTACGGTTACACGCTCGGCCAGTTTACTTTCCAGTTCCTGCTGGAGTTCCGGCATGGGCGTGGTACTGCTGGAGATACCGTCGCTCAGTTTGTCCTGCTGTTCTGCCAGTTCATGCTGCTGCGCGAGCAAACGGTCGCGCGCGGTCTGGCTGGCCGACAGACGCGACTGCAGACCTTCCTTTTCGAGGTTCAGAGCGTGAAAGCGGTCGCGGCTACCGCGCGCCAGCTCGCGCACCTCAGCCAGGTCCGCCTCCATGCGCTCTCGTTCGGCGGACATTTCCTGGCGCGCTTCACTCTGCCCCTCGCGCTGCTGCTCCGCCTGGCGCAGCGCTTCGCGGGCAACATCCAGACGGGCGTTTTCCTGCTCGATCTGTCCGGCGATTTCGCTGAGCTCTTTGCTCAACTGCTCGCGGCGCGCGTCGGCTTCTTCTACACGCACACGCGTGACGCCATGATCTGTACGGCGCTGGCCCAGGTTTTCCTTCAACGCGTTGACCTGCTGCTGCAGTTCTTCGCGCTGGACTTCCAGTCGTTCTACCCGGGCACGGCCGTCTACTACGTGTTGTTGCAGTTCACCCAGGGTGCGCTCGGCTTCCTCCACACGTACACCCAACGTTTCAAGCATCTGGCCCCGCTCGAGAATACCAGCCTCTTCATCGTGCTCGTGCAACACGTGCACCCAGTCGGGGCCAACCCAGAAGCCTTCCCGGGTGATGATGCTCTGCCCCACAGCCAGCTCGCCGCGCTTGGCCAGGGCCACAGAAGCAGATTGCGCCGCAAAAACACCGCGCAGCAATGAAATGTGCCGCCCGCCGCCAGTGCGGACCAGGGAATCGAGGCTGGGCAGTTCGAAATCGCCGGCTTCGATATCGTCGGGGGTATCGCCGGCCTCCACCAGCGCCAGCTCGCCATCCGGCAATTCGGCCAGAGAAGCTGCAAAGTCATTCAGATCATCAACCTGCAGAGCAGTGAGAAAATGCCCCAGCACCGCTTCCACAGCACGTTCCCAACCGGCAACTACGGCCAGCGACTCACCCAGACGTGGACTGGCGCCAAGTTCATGATCTTGAATCCAGTCTTCCGCCTGTTTCACGTGCTGGCCTAACGCGGCATGTTGCACCGCCTGGAGGCTGGCCAGCTCGTGGCGCAAAGACTGCACCTCCTGGCGAGCTGCTTCCAGGTCTCTTTCCCGCAGCAGCACGTCCTCACGGGCGCTGGCCATTTCCGTGAGGGTTTCGTCAATCTGCACTTCCAGCAAGCGTGATTCACCTTCCAGACTGGTGATCTGCTCGGCGAGCAGGTCCATCTGGGCACTGTCGCCGGTGTCGATCTGCTGGGCTGAGAGGCTCTGCAATTCTGCCTGGCGGCTGCGCAGACGCTGTAACAGCTGTTCGAGGTGCTCAATACGGGATGCCTGAACTTCAGCTTCGCGATCGTTCTGGGCCGCCGATACATTGAATTCGTCCCAGCGCTGCTGCAGCTGGCGGGCGTTGTTTTCGGCATCGTGCAACTGCTGCTGCGCGTTCTCATCGGCAACGGCGAGTTCTTCGACCTGAGGCGTGAGCTCACCCAGGCGCTGCTGCAGTTCTTCGATCTGGCTTTCATCCATGCGCAACTGACGCTCGGTTTCACCGGCGCGCTGACTGACGCTCTGCATATCGAGTTCGAGCTGTTTGACCCGCTCGGTATTGAACTGAATAGCCTCTTCGATGCGCGCTATATCGGCGCCGAGTTGATAGAAGCGGCCCTGTACTTCGTTGAACTGGTCTGAGGTCTGAGCATGGGTCTGCCGGCTCTGCTCTATGCTGGCTTCCATCTGACGCTGTGACGCTATGGTTTTTTCCTGCTCTATTTCGAGCTTACGGATGCGCTCCTCGCGCTCACTGAGTTCGGCATGCAGACTTGCATAGCGCAGTGCGTAAAGTTGTGCAGTAACCAGATTCTCTTCCGCACGCAGCTCCCGGTAGCGCTCCGCCGCTTGAGCCTGCCGTTCCAGACGATCAAGCTGTCTGCCAAGTTCCTCTCGTATGTCACTGATACGTTCGAGGTTTTCCCGGGTGTGTCTGATCCTGTTTTCGGTTTCTCGGCGGCGCTCTTTGTACTTGGAGATACCCGCTGCTTCTTCCAGGTAAACGCGCAGTTCTTCAGGCTTGGCTTCCACCAGCTGGGAAATCATGCCCTGCTCGATGATGGAGTAGCTACGCGGGCCAAAGCCGGTGCCGAGGAAAATGTCCTGAATATCCCGGCGACGGCACTTGTTGCCATTCAGGAAATAGCTCGACTGAGCATCGCGAGTAACCTGGCGGCGAATGGAAATATCAGCGTATGCCGCATATTCGCCGCCAATGCGCCCATCGGAATTATCGAAAATGAGCTCGATGCCGGCGACCGCCGTGGGCTTGCGAGTGTTGGAACCGTTGAAGATGACATCCGTGAGGTTTTCGCCGCGCAACTGCTTGGCCGAGCTTTCGCCCATGACCCAGCGGACCGCATCAATGACGTTGGATTTACCGCAACCGTTAGGACCAACGACTGCGCAGCGATTTCCGGGGAGGGTAACCGTTGTCGGATCGACAAAAGACTTGAAACCAGCAAGCTTGATTTGCTTCAGTCGCATGTTGAATTCGTTGCACGCCCCGTTGGTCTATTGAGCCCTGTGCACCACTGGGAAATGCTATACCCGCAAATGGAATCACTTACTCAACGAACCAGGGATTGTGGTCAACGAACGTTACCCCATTTCGTGAAGGTCTCAGTTTACACCGATAGCGCGCACGTTGGTAATACCCTCCGGCAAAAAAAGCACAAAAAAAACAGCAGAAAAAGCGCTATTTATCTGCGACTTACGCGGCTTGAGACGTTCCGAGCGAGGTTTTTGCGCCGAGCCCCTCGAGGCGTCGGTGCAGCGCCGCAAGTAACTCTGTCAGGCGTACCGAATCGTGTTGCGAAATGGATTCGTGCAGGGCGCGGTAAAATCGGGGAAAGTCGTGCAGGTCGACCTTGGCATCGCTGGTAAGCTTGTACAGCAGGCGCTGACTGGCGGGCAGTAACGCGTCGAAGACCGCTCGGGCATGAGGCCCGGCCCGGCCAAGCAGTGCTTCATAAAACAAGGTTCTGGCAGCCAGCAAACCCGCCAGATCACTTTCTCTGGCTGCATTTTCCATATCTGCCAGAGACTTTTCCGCGTGCTTCAGCAGACCGCCTGCGCTCTCATCAGCACACAGTTTGCCCAACCAGGTTTCCTCCATGACCTTGAGCAAACCCAGCATTTCCAGTACCTCGGAGCAGCTCATCGCGCTGACCACGGCACCTTTGCGGGGCACCAAGTCGATCAGATGCCGGCGCTGCAATATCAACAGCGCTTCACGCACCGAGCCTCTGGATACATCCAGCTGGCGGGCCAGCTTCACTTCCTGAATACGCACGCCGGCGGGTAACACGCCTTTGATGATTTCACTGGCCAGATGATCGGCGATCTGCACGGTGATACTGGTGATAGGCTGAAAGCTCATGTCATACCGCTCATTGACGTTAAAACAGTATGACAATCGATCGCGCTAGAAGTTCGTTGTCAGGGGGCCTGCAGGTTCGCTTCTAAATTGATGGAACCCCCATCTACCAGAGACTGGGGCGCAGACTGCCACTGCCAGTCACCAGGTTGAGCCATGGCAGCACCGGAGCTACTGAGGCGCACGACGATCTCGAATTGGTCCGCATCGCTCAGTTTGCGTTCTGGACTCATGCTCACCAGATCGTCCAGCCGCACTGCAAAGGGCAGCAGAAGCGCCGGGCGTTTGACTACCGCAAACGGCATACCGCCGCCCACCGGCCGTGCCAGCGCGAATACCATGCCGTGAGAAGCCACCTCACCATCAGCGCTGACATTCACAGTCACCCCTGCCGGAGGATCCTGCAGTGATGCACGCACCTGGGTAATGCCATTGGCCAGGGTCGCCTGCTTGCGAGGATCATTGGTGCCTGTCAACGCACCGTTCAGGTGGACAATGGCCAGTTCGGGGTCGCCCTGACGAAACGCTTCCATGGCGAGCATTTCCAGGACTACACTCAAGCCGGGAATCTGCTCCAGCAGTTGCTCCGCCAGCGATCGCGAGGTCGCGTCCATAATCCCGCCCGCCGCCAGATAACGAGCCTGCAGCCAGTAGATCTTCACATTCAGGTCATCGTCTACCAGTGCGGATGCGGTGCCAAATGCCTCGGCCGCCTGAGGGTACCTGCTCAGTTTCGCATAGGCATGCCCCAGCAGATACCAGCTGCGGTTGTCCTGAGGGCGGTCATCGGTACGTTGCGCAAGGCGCTCCGCCCAGTCCGCCAGTGCATTCTGATCTTCCACCGCATCCAGCTCCAGCACCGCTTCGGCGCCACGCACAGCCAGCGCGCCTGGATCTGCTGCCGTCACGTATAGCAGTGAGGCCACTATCGGTACCAGTAACATGAGAACAAACCAGCGGCGGTCAGGCTGCGACTGATCCGAATCCTGTTTCCTCAATTCGCCGTCTGCGCCGGCTTCCGACAGCAGTACTGCGCCCAGCTCGCTGCGCAATTCATCAAGCAGCTGCTGATCTTCGATCTCGCCACCCATTTCCTCCAGACGACTGCGATATACCGCAGTTGCCGCGTCGCCGCCTTCCGGCTCAACGCCGGATTTTTGCTGGCGCAGCAGCGGCCAGCAGGCAAACAGTAAAGCGCCAGCAGCCAGCGCCAGGAAGCCCACAACCAGCATCAGTGGCCCTTCAACAACGACTGCAGTCGTTGTCGTTCCTCGTCATCAAGAGTCACTGACCGCTGCCGCCTTGCACGCATGACCAGCATGACCAACACGCCGATGCCGACTACCGCCAGGCCGACCGGCATCAGCCATATGGCAAAGGTCTGCGCATTGAACGGAGGCTTGTACAAAACGAAGTCGCCGTAGCGTTCCTGCAGATAATCACGCACCTGTTGATCGGTATAGCCTTGCAAAACCACCAGGCGATGCACCGCCGCGCGCAGATCTTTCGAAATCGGGGCATCGCTGCCGGCAATGTTCGTATTGAGGCATTTGGGGCAGCGGAATTCTTCGATGAGGGCGCGATAGCGTTGCTGTTGCTCGTCATTGTCGAAATGGTAGACATCCACCGGGCTGGCAGCCCACACCGACGCGGAAATCAACATCACCAGCCCACCCAGTATGCCCTGCACGAATTCTTTCTTCATGGGCCAGTCCTCATTCACCGGCTTCCTGGACAGTCTGCACGATTCCCATGGCTGCCAGTCGCGGGGCCAGTTCCTGCCGCCAGATACGCGGGTTAACTTCTCCAACGCGCTTGTAAATTATGGTGCCTGCCGCATCCAGCAGAAAGGTCTCCGGCGCACCATACACGCCGAGTTCCACGCCAAGACGGCCGTCCTCATCAAGAATACTAAGGTCATACGGGTCACCATAGCTGGCGAGCCAGCGCCGCGCCTTGGCGGGTATGTCTTTGTAGTTGATACCGACCATCTGCACGTCGGTGGTCGCGGCAATCTGCATCAGTTGCTCGTGTTCAGCCTTACAGGTCGGGCACCAGGTGGCCCAAACGTTGACCAGAGTTGGCCGGCCGATGAGATCCTGCCGCTGAATGGTTGCGCCAGGGTCATGGAGGTTCTGCGCAGAGAAATCCGGAAAAGGTTTTTTCAGCAATGCTGACGGTAACTGATGGCGATCTTCGAGAGTGAAGCCAACATAACCCGCCACCAGAATGATGGTAAAAATCAACAAAGGCACGAACAGGCTGGCCCGATTCATGCCTGTGCCTCCTCGGCGCTTATGCCACCCGCCGTGGGGCGTCGGGTAACGTTCTGCCTCCGCTGCAGGCGCCGGTAGCGCTTGTCCATTACCGCTAAGCTGCCGCCCAGCGCCATGAACAGGCAACCGATCCAGACCCAGCGGACCAGCGGTTTATAATGCAGGCGCACCGCCCAGGCGTCCCCACCCAGGGGTTCGCCCAGGGAAATATAGGTATCTGCAAAAAAACCCGCTTCGATACCCGCTTCGGTCATAACGTTGCCACCGGCGAGGTACCGGCGTTTCTCCGGGTACAGCCGGAATTGCGAACCATCCGCCCGGGTCACCACGAACTGCCCCTGTTGGGACTGGTAATTGGGACCCTGCACCTGATTGATGCCTTCGAAGCGTACCTCTGCCTGACCGAGCATCTGAGTCTGCGCCGGCGCCATGCGCACATCTTCTTCGATGGACTGAGAAGAAGTGATCGCCACCCCTACGATGGACATGGCGAAGCCCCAGTGGGCAAGCATCATGCCCCAGTAGGCCAAGGGAATTGCACCCTTTCTGCGCAACCTGCGCCACAGATCCTGCAGGTGAGTCAGCACGATCCACACCGCAAGAGACAGCGCGACCAACACCGTCAGCGACTGCGGGTCGGTCAGGAACCACAGCAACGCACTTACCACGAGCGCGCCGGGCAGCGCCTGAATAATCTCGCCTTTTACCGATGACCAGCCGCTGCGCTTCCAGTTCAAAGCCGGCACCAGTGCGAGAGCTGCCGCCAGCACAAGCATCAAGGGCACAAAAAAGGTATTGAAAAACGGCACGCCGATAGAGATACGGTCACCGGTCAAGACCTCATAGCCGATGGGCGCCATGGTGCCCCACAGAACGACCGCAAGCGAAAGCACCAGAATGACATTGTTGGTGAGCATGAAAAACTCCCGGCTGAGCAGCGCAAAGCCCACCTGCACGCGATCCTGGCCTGCCCGCAGGGCGTACAACAGCAACGAGCTACCCACCACCAGCGCCAGGAACACCAGAATATATGCGCCACGCTCGGGATCCACGGCAAACGCATGCACAGACGTCAGCACGCCGGAGCGGACGATGAAACCACCAAGCAGCGACAGGGAAAACGCGGCGATAGCCAGTAGCAGCGTCCAGCTCTTGAACGCACCCCGTTTTTCGGTCGCCGCCAACGAATGAATCAACGCGGTCGCCACCAGCCACGGCATGAAGCTGGCGTTTTCCACCGGATCCCAGAACCACCAGCCGCCCCAGCCAAGCTCGTAGTAGGCCCACCAGCTGCCCAGCGCGATACCCAGAGTGAGAAACGCCCACGCGAAATTGGTCCATGGCCGCGACCAGCGCGCCCACGCGCCGTCTACGCGGTTTTCCAGCAACGCGGCGATAGCAAATGCAAACGGCACCGCCATCCCCACATAACCCGCATACAGCAACGGCGGGTGTACGATGAGACCGAAATCCTGCAGCAGCGGATTGAGATCACTGCCGTCCGCCGGCGTGAGCGGCACCAGCAGGGTAAACGGGTTACTGGAAAAAAACAGAAAACTGATAAAACCCAGATTGAGCACACTCATGGTGCCCAGCACGCGATTAATGAAACGCTCCGGATAGTTGCCGCTGCGCATTACTATCAGCACCATCCAGCAGCACATGATCAATGTCCACAACAGGAACGACCCTTCATGTCCGCCCCAGGTAGCGCTGATCTTGTACTGTATCGGCAACAGACTGTTCGAATGATTGGCCACATAGGCCACGCTGAATTCGTCGGTAGCGAAACACCAAACCAAAATCGCGAATGCAATTGCCACAAATACGAGCTGGCCGGCCACCATGGAGCGGGTTGCCCCGGCCAGCAGCGCCAGGCGAGGCCCGTTGGCAAAAAAACCGGTAGCGGCAGCCGCAATTGCGAGACAGCCGGCCAGGGCCAGGCTGAGCTGCCCGAATTCAGCAATCATCGGCTCAAGCCCCCTTATTGTCCGAGTGGCCCGCCATATCCATCAGTTCCGGCGGCATGTAGTTTTCGTCGTGTTTTGCCAGCACCTCATTGGCGGCAAATACGCCATCCGTGCCCAGTTTACCCTGCACGATGATTCCTTGCCCCTCGCGAAACAGGTCGGGCAGTATGCCCGTATAGGTCACAGTAAAGTCTGCGCCAAGATGGTCGGTAATGACGAAAGATACCGCCAGACTGTCAGAGTCACGCTGCACGGATCCGTCCGCCACCATACCGCCGGCGCGGATCTGCGTGTCCGCCGGGGCGGCGCCGGAAACGATGTCCTGCGGCGGATAGAACATGTTGATGTTCTGTTCGAGCGCCGTCATCAACGCCGCGGTGGTGCCGGCGACGGCCACCAACAAGAACACGGCAAGGTAGAGTCGGCTTTTGCGTTTTGGATTCATAGCTTATTGTCGTCGTCAGAAAGTTGCGGGTCTATTGGCTCGTTGGCGCTCCAGCGCAGGTGCTGAATCACAGCGCGCTGCGCAGCGCGAACGCTCAGGTAATTCCCAATGAGTACGAGCAGCGTTGCACCATAGGCCAGCCATACATAGAGGCCGTGGCCGCCCATGGCCAGAAAGGCCTGCAAGTTATCAAACTGCATGATTTCCCCCCTCGCCGACTACCTCTTCGCGTACCCAGCGTGTCGCGCTTTCGCGCTGCAGAATCTCGACACGCATCCGGCTCATGATGTTGTGGCCGGCAAAACAATAAATACCCAGCACCATTACCAGTAGCGGCGCCCACATCTCCATGGGCATAGTGGGTTTATCAGTCAGCGTGAACGAAGCAGGCTGGTGCAGCGTATGCCACCAATCCACCGAGTATTTGATGATGGGGATATTGACCGTTCCCACCATAGCCACCAGGGCGCTGGCACGGGCCCGCAGATGGCTATCTGGAATCGCCTCGCGCAATGCAAAAATACCTACATACAAAAACAGCAATACCAGCGTCGAGACAGTGCGTCCGTCCCATTCCCACCATGTGCCCCAGGTCGGCCGACCCCACACCCCGCCGCTGAACAGGGCCAGTGCCGTCAGCATCATACCGAACGGCAGACAGGCGGCAATGGCGACATCGGCCAGTTTCATTCGCCAGACGAACAGTACCAGACCAGCGACACCCATGCCCATATAGACACTCTGAGCGACCATGGCCGCAGGCACGTGTACGTACATGATGCGGAAGCTGTTGCCCTGCTGGTAGTCTTCAGGCGCAAAGGCGAGCCCCCAGACGATCCCGGTGCCGAGTAACGCCAGCGCAGCGAAACCCAGGACACCAACACAGGGTCCGGAAATCTGGTAAAACCAGCGCGGAGACCCCAGCTTGTGCCAGAATCGCCGCAATGTTGCGCCCAGTGACATATCTTTTCCCTTACTCCTTTGCGTTGCCTTATTGAACCTGCAGGCTGATTCTTAATCCTGCAGTCGTGGCCAGCGGCCCGATGGTCAACGCCAGCATACTGATGAAACCCATCCAGTATAGCGGCGCCTGATATTCCATGCCTGCGACCGCCTGATTGATGGCGCTGGTACCGAAGACCAGCACCGGCAACAGTAACGGCAGCACCAACAGTCCGAGAATGGTGCCGCCCCGGCTGAAGCCGACGGTCAACGCCGCACCCAGTGCACCGAGCAGGCTCACGGCTGGGGTTCCCACCAGCAGCGCAACCATGACGATGCCGATGACATTGGATGGAATACCCAGCATCAAACACAGCAGCGGTGAAAGCATCGCCAGCAGCACACCCGTGCTCAACCATTGTACCGTAATGCGAACCAGCACCACGAGAAATGGCGCCGGCGCGCCGCACATGATCTGCTCCAGCACACCGTTGTCGTAGTCACGCCGGAACAGACTGTCTAACGACAGCATATTGGTGAGCAGCACAATGAGCCACAGCACCGCGCCGCCGGACAGCGCGCGGGCATCATCCTCAAGGGGGCTGCCCACGGCAAACAGCATCACCGCAAGAAACATGAACGCCAGGGGATTGACCACTGCCGCGCGATTGCGCGCCACGGTACGCCACTCTCTGGCAAACACACCGGCCAGCTTCACGCCTGCGCTCCTGCAGTTCGATTCGAAGCAAGGGGCGTCAAATACAGTTGCCTGGCACCCGCAACCGTCAATGGTGTATGCGTGGCGCAGAAAACCGCCCCACCACCGCGACAATGGCCCTCGATGATTTCGTTGAGCAATCCCTGACCGGCCTGATCCAGAGCCGTGTAGGGTTCATCAAGCAACCACAGCTTGGCTGGTGCCAACAACCAGCGGGCCATGGCCACCCGGCGCTGTTGACCTTGAGACAATCGCTGAGTAGGCGTCAGCGCATAGCCCAGCATACCAACGCGCTCGAGGGTGTCACGCAAGCGTGACTCGGTAAGCTGTTCACCCTGCACAGAGGCATACCAGCGCAGATTCTCGATGGGACAGAGTAATTCATCGAGGCCGAGCCGGTGGCCCTGGTAGAGGAAATCGGCGCACTCATAGGCACCTTCAAACTGGCTGTGAATACCTGCCACAGTGCGCAGCAAGGTGCTCTTGCCAGCTCCATTCGGACCCAGCAGTTCGACGCAGCAGCCGGGCTCGATGCTCAGCGACACCGCTTCGAACAGGCTTCGCTCATCCCGTTTACACACCAGTTGGTCAAGCGTCAGCACGACTTGGGTAAAACCTTATAGCAGGGCTCATACTCACCATGCAGCCGCATGCGGCCGGAATCGGCAAACCCTTTCAACAACTCGTCCAACGCATCCGTGAGAACCGAATCCGCATGCAGACTGAACGGACCATGCCTGGCGATAGCGCGGATACCCTGATCCTTCACATTGCCGGTCACGATAGCGGAAAATGCTCTACGCACCTGCACTGCAAGCTCACAAGGCGCCAGATCACGGCTCAGATTCAGCGTGGCCACGCTGTCATGATCGACCTCGAACGGCTGCTGATGCGCCATCGGAACCTTCAGCAACCAATTGAAGTAGTAAGCGTCACCGCTGGCCTGTCTGGCACCTCGCACTTTATCAATGGCTTTGCTCAGGTGACGGCCGACTTCTTCAGCGTCGTCAATGATGACCCGGTACTTGCCCTCAACCGCTGTTCCGAACAGCAGCCGCAGAAAGCGGTCGATCTGTTCGAAGTATCCGGCACACTCCGGCGGACCGGTAAACACCACGGGAACCTGCTGATCTGCATTGGCGGGATCCAGCAGAATACCCAACAGATACAGTATTTCTTCCGCGGTACCCACGCCGCCCGGAAAGACCACGATGCCGTGGCCCAGGCGCACGAACGCCTCTAAGCGCTTTTCGATATCCGGCAGAATGACGAGATGGTTCACCATAGGATTCGGCGGTTCAGCTGCGATGATGCCGGGTTCCGACAGACCGATGAACCGCGCACCTACCACCCGTTGTTTAGCATGCCCCACGGCAGCGCCTTTCATGGGGCCCTTCATCGCCCCCGGCCCGCAGCCGGTGCAGATATCCAGGGCGCGCAAGCCAAGATGATAGCCCACTTCTTTTGTGTATTCGTATTCACTACGGCTGATCGAGTGGCCGCCCCAGCACACCACCAGATTAGGCCGCGTACCCGGTTCCATGACCCGCGCGTGTTTGAGAATTTCGAACACCGCGTCGGTTATCCCCGCCGGGGACGCCAGATCGTAACGACCGGGGTCAGTGATCTCCGTGCCGATGTAGATGACATCGCGCAATACCGCAAACAGATGCTGTCGGATGCCCTCGACCATGCGCTCATCGACCAGTGCCGTGGTGGGCCCGTTCTTGATGAACAGCTGCAGACCCCGGGTGCGTTTGACCACTTCAATGGAAAAATCGTCGTAAGCATCGAAGATCGCCGCAGCGTCATCGCTCTCATTACCGGTATTGAGCACCGCCAGGGCACAGCGGCGAAACAGTTCCTGCAGTTCCTCGGGACGTGGGCCATAGGTCAGCGCATCAGCTTCCCGCTGGGAAAGCAGTTCCAGACTGCCCCGGGGACCAACCTCTATGTCTACCTTCTGGCCGGTGCCCTTGTGAGACTCGGTATCACGAGGCGGCAAAGTCCGTTGTTCCATCAACCTCTGCTCAAAGTGAATATCACCCCTGCATAGACATTTCGTTCAGGGCCTGGTTCAAACAATCGACCACCGAAGCCGTTGATACGAACGTTTGCCATATACTGCTCATTGAACAAATTATTGATGCCGAAAAACGGGCCGATGCGCCATTTGCCGGCTTCCATCTCAAAGCCCGTCCGCAGGTTCGCCACTACGCTACTATCGCTGATAACACTGTTGGCGTTATTGACGTACATCTCATCCACGTAAAGACTGTCCGCCACAACGTAAAAACCGTTGGCAGCCTGATAACGAAGCTCGGCGAACAACTGCTGTTCCGGCAGACCCGGTAGCTGATTGCCAGCAAATCCGGGGTTTGCCGCAAAACTGTCGAATTCGAAGTCGGTGTAGGTATAAGCAAAACTCAGCCGCAGAGCGCCGCTGAGATTGGCAATAACACTGACTTCAAGACCATCGCGTTCGGTGTCGGCGTTTTCGAAAAAGGAACGACTGCCGATGTTTTCCACATTGGTGATTTCATCGTCAACGGTCATAGTGAAAGCGGCCACATCGAGGTACACGCGATTGTCGGCAAAACTGCCGCGCAGGCCCACTTCAAAGCTCTCGGCCTGCTGTGCAGATACGTTGGCGAATCCCCCCAGGCTCACATCCAGATTACGGGCGGGACTGGCCAGTTCCGTAAACGTGGGCGTTTCAAATGAAGTGCCATAGTTGAAATACAGTGTGGCATTGCTGCGCAGATCCCACAGCAGCCCCAGCATGGGGCTGACTTCATCAAAGTCGAGACTGCCGGATTGATCCGCGTTGTCGAGAAAATCGTCATCCACAGACAACTCCACCTCGTCATAGCGCAAACCGGCGACCAGCGTGAGCGTGTCGCTCAGGTCGAGCTCACTGCGCAGATAGATACCGTAACTGTCCGCCTGTTCGGTCTGATCGAAACTGAGCGTGCCGCGGGTGCCGGCGTTGTTGAGGTAGCGTTGACGGTCGTCTTCCTGAAGATCCACATCGAAACCAAGGGTCATTCGATGGGGCATTCCGAACAGCTCGGCAGTCATTGCCAGCTGCGCACCGCCACCGTAGAAGAACCGATCGAATGCCACCACACCGTCATCTGACACGAAAGGGATGTGGGTACCGATGGGCAGAAATGCTTCGAAATCCCGCCACACATAGTAGTTGCGCAAGCGCAGTTCCAGGCCATCATTGATCTGCCGGGTGTACAGCAGACCCAGGCGCTGCTGCTCGACTTCTTCGCCGGCGTTGGAGGCAATATTGCGGGGCTGGGCCTGGGTCGGATCAGCGTCCGCTTGGGCGGCCGTTATGGCACCGGCGTCGTCCGCCTGAGGTGAGTCCACCAAATTGAACACGACGGTCAGCTTGGACCGTTCGTCCAGTTCGATACCGAATCTGCTGTTGAACTGCGTGCTCTGCACCCGCGACAGGTCCCGATAGCCATCGTAGGTCAGATCGTTGACGCTGACCATGTAGTCTACCGTTTCGCCGCGTCCGGCAGCCTTGAGTTGATAATTGCGGTGCCCGTCTTCGCCGACCGTGGCGCGTGCGCGCAGAAACCCAGGCTCACTGCCGCTTTCACTGTAGAGATTGACCACGCCGCCAGCCGCAGCACCGTATAGCGATGAAAACGGACCGCGGGTCACCTCGATTCTGTCCAGAGAGGCAAGATCGATGTCGTCCACACCACTCTGGCCATCTGCAGTGGTTGCCGGAATATCATCGATGTAAACCTTAACGCCGCGAATACCGAAATTGGCACGAGCGCCGAAGCCTCGAATGGCCAGACGCAGGTCCTGGGCAAAGTTGTAGCGGTTCTGCGCAAACACACCGGGTACACGATTCAGCGCTTCATCCAGACCCAGCTGCTGACGCCCTTGTTGAATGTCGGCACGTTCGACTACGCTCACTGCTGCCGGCACATCGCGCAGCGCGCTCGCCACCCGTGTCGAGACTACGGTGACTTCTTCGATCCAGATTGCTTCATCTTCCGCGGCACCAAGCCAGGGACCGATTAACAGGAGCGCCATCGCGCCCACCCATTTTGTAAGAGACTTCTTCAACGTTATGACTTCCTATATGCGCTACTTGGCGCCAGCGATGCGAGGCCGGCGTATACTAGCAAACTCAATAGGAAATTTGCGCCGCATCGGCGCCGCCGCCAGCCCCCATGCGCCAGAATCTGCCCGACGAGCGCTGCTCATCGATGGTGTCTATAAAACCCGTAACAGGCGAATGCCGCGATCATCGTTAGCGGTCGATGCCACGTTACGATAAGTGGAACGCGCCTCTACGGGCATGGAATCCCACGAGCCGCCGCGAATGCCGTGACTGGCGCAGCCACTGCCCTCATCTGCCGCGGAGCCGTCGTTCGGCGCCCGGTCGTAGTCGGGCATGCCGCAATCCAGCACCCATTCTGAAACGTTCCCGTAAATGTCATACACGCCGAAAGGATTGGGCTCGTAGCTGCCCACCGGGCCCGCACGCACCAGGTAATCGTCGCAATCCAGTGTGTCCCACTCGCGAAAACTCTTTCGCGCTGTGCGGTCTGCAATGTTGGCAAACCTGCACAGTTCAGCTTTATCATTGCCCCAGAAATAGTGGGTGGTCGATCCGGCCCTGGCCACGTACTCCCACTCAGCCTCCGACAGCAGGCGGTACTTCTCCCCGGTCTGGTCAGACAGCCATTCGGCATAGTCGACGGCGTCGGCAAAATCCACATAGCCGACTGCATGGGTCGCGTCAGCCGGGTCAAGGCGCTCGTGCAGCTGGCGGCCTTGCACGCGGAGATAATGAAGATAGTCGCCAATGGTGATTTCGTAGCGCGACACGGCAAACGGCTGGGTAATGGTGACCTCGCGCGCCGGTTGCTCTGAAGGGGGTCCTTCGTCGTCACCCATGATGAATGACCCGGCGGGAATGACCACCAGATGCGGCGCCGGAGCACCGTTTTGCAGGGTATCGTTGAACACTTTCCCTGCTGGTACCGTCATGGCCGACAGCGAAAATCGCACCGTGGCGCCTTTGTTGCCCAGGCGGATGGTCTTTATGCCGGTTCTATGGCCCAGTGCCCGGGCCTGTACCTCGACGCGTCCCACCGGAACCCGCATACCCGCCTGGTAAGGTTTGCGCAGGGTCTTGCCTTCGTCTTCGTAAGTCACCCTGACATCGGCATCTGTCGGCGTTACTCGCACCACGAGGTTGCCGAAATCCCGCTCAAGTTTGACGTGATGGAGGTTGTCGCCGTAACGCACCTTGTAACGGAACTCCTGGGCGACGTAGCCGGGCTTGCTGATCCGTACCGCCACTTCACCGATGCGCATGCGCATTTTGGGTCGGTATTCGACATCTTCACCAATGAACTCAATCCGAGCTCCCCGGGGCGCCGTGGTCATGGTCACGCTGCCGTGGGGATCGATGTTGAGATTGAAATTCACTTCACGGGTTTCACCGTGCTTGACGGTATGCTCTTGCTCAACGATATGACGTTCTTCCTGCCCCATGGCGATGTTGTGGGGCCCGGACACCACCTCTATGGTCACCGGAGTTCTACCGGAAACGCGTTCGCCATCAACTTCAACCCACGCGCCCCGGGGATTGGACATGAGCTGCAGTGTGCCGGTGCCCGGTTTGAGCTGCACATGGCGCTCGATGTGATCGCCGCGGCGCAGACTCAAACCCTCGACAAAGGGTTGCAGATGACTGTGGATGACTTCCACGCGGTGATTACCCGTATCCAGCTCCAGCCGAGTCAGCGGCGTCACGCCGCGCAGGCGCCCATCGACCCGTACCATTGCGCCAGTGGGCTCACTGGTGATTGCAATGGTGGCGGTTCCAAAGGTCTCGTAGCCCCAGAATCCAGCGGCAACCACCAGAACCACAAGGGCAATTCTCATGCGACTGTTCATTGGGACATGGTCCCATCGACCGGACCTGAGGTCCAGAGGTCCATGGCCGCCTGCTAGACACGATAGAGTGGGGGATATACCTTGTACCGCCCGAACAGCTCTGATGACATATGTCTGATCGACCAGATTTCTCCGGTTTTCATACCCGCGCAGTACACGCCGGTGCCCGGCCTGACCCCAACACCGGTTCGCGGGCCATGCCCATTCACCAGACCACCAGCTACGTGTTCGAAGATTCCGAAGCGGCCGCGGCCTACTTCAATCTGCAGGAATACGGCAACACCTACGCACGCATAATGAACCCGACCGTAGCGGCGTTCGAAGAGCGCGTTGCCAATCTGGAGGGCGCCGTCGGCGCCGTAGCCTTCGCCAGCGGTTTGGCGGCACAATCGGCAGCCCTGTTCACCCTGCTGCAGCCCGGTGATCATGTACTCGCTTCCGGTGCGCTGTACGGCGGCACGGTAACGCAGTTCAAGCACTTCCTGCGCAAGATGTCGGTGGCCCTCGATTTCGTGGACGCTAACGATCTGGACCTATGGAAAAGCAGCATTCGCGAAAACACGAAGCTGTTTTTTGCGGAAACCATCGGCAATCCATCCGGGTGCGTGCTCGACATCGAAGCGCTGGCGCAGATCGCCCACGACGCCGGCATACCGGTGATGGTCGACAATACTTTTGCTACTCCCTACCTGTGCCGGCCGCTGGAATGGGGCGCAGACATCGTGGTGCATTCAGCAACCAAATTCATGGGCGGGCACGGCACTTCCATCGGCGGTGTGGTGGTGGAGTCTGGAGAGTTCGATTGGTCTAATGGCCGCTTCGACGTGATCGCCGAACCCTCACCGGCTTACCACGGCCTGAAATTCCACGAAACGTTCGGCACCTTCGGCTATCTGATGAAACTCCGCGCGGAAACCCTGCGCGATCTGGGCGCCTGCATGAGCCCGTTCAATGCCTTTCTACTGGCTCAGGGTATCGAAACGCTGCCGCTGCGCATGCGCCAGCATGTCAGCAATGCGGTGAGGGTCGCACAATACCTGGCGGACAGCCCGCAGATCGAGGCGGTGCACTATGCCGGGCTACCCACCAGCCGCTACGCCGGATTGGTCGAGAAGTACCTGCCCCGCGGCGCCGGCGCGGTATTCTGCTTCGATCTGCCCGGTGGCAGAGAACAAGGGGTGAAGTTCATCGAGCACTTGAATCTGTTCAGTCACCTTGCCAACGTTGGCGACGCGAAGAGCCTGGTCATTCACCCTGCTACCACTACCCACCGCCAACTCAACGACGAAGAACTGGCAGCCAGCGGCATCGGCCCGGGAACCATCAGAGTGTCGATCGGTATCGAAGATGCAGACGACCTGATTGCCGACCTCGCATTCGCGCTGCAACGCTCCAGCAATTGAATCTGATAGAGAAGCAAGCATGACAGACAACACCACACAAGACCTTGCCGCCTGGCAGGATCCACAGGTCATTCAGAATTCGCTGCAAGCCAAACGCGTTGCCGTTGTCGGTTTGTCTTCCAACGAGCTGCGAGCCAGCAATTTCGTCGGCTACTACCTGCTGCGCAACGGCTATGAAGTCACCCCGGTAAATCCCCGAGAAGAACGGATCTTCGACCTCAAGTGCTACGCGACGCTACAGGACATTCCCCATCCCATAGACACCGTTGATGTGTTTCGCGATCCAAGTGCGGTACCGGAAATTGCAGAACAGGCGGTGGCAATCGGCGCGAAGTACCTGTGGCTGCAATTCGGCGTAATCAGCCCCCAGGGTGTCGAGATTGCTGAACGCGGCGGCTTACAGTGCATCGTCGACAAGTGCATAAAAATAGAACACGCACGCTACAAGGGGCGCATGCACTGGCTGGGCTTCAATACTGATCGGGTGAGCGCGCGGCGCGGCGGCAGCAGCTGAGTTCAATCCGGGCTGCCGGCATTCAGACCAACCGCATTGCGGGCCGCGACGGTAAATGCCCTGACAGCTTCGCGTAAATCCCGGCGACGCGCTTCACCGTTACTCTCACTGAAACAGAAGCTCAAACGCAACTGATTCAGGCCTGCCTGCGCATCACGCTGTTTGGCGTCCTGCGGATAAAAGTCGTACATCGGGATCACCACAATACCGTAGTCCGACACCATTGATTCTATGAAGGCATCGTCGGTCTTTACACCGCCCTTGAGGAAGCTGAATACCGTAAAGAAACCGGCGCCGGGTTTCGTCCAGGAAAAATGTTCCGGATAAGGCCCGAGTTCTTCCTCGAGAATACTCAGCATGATTTCCCGGTTCTCCCGGTATACCACAAGCTTTTTCTCAGCCAGCGGCCACATCGACTCGATTGGGGTAAACGATTCATCATGCAGCATGGCTTCAAAACCGCGCAACGCGGCCGGGTTTTGAAACAGCATGTCTGCACTGGCCTCGGTCAACGCCATTTCCGCAAGATTGACGAGAGCACCATCGGCGATCGACAGCTTGGCCTGAGAATAGAGGAATCCGACCCTGGGTCCCGGGAAGCCGATTTTCGACCCGGTAAACAGGTGCACGGTCTGCTCCGGCGCCATGGCGAAAAAGGGCTTTGGTCTTTGTTCTACCGGCGCAAAGCTGATGTAGATATACGGGGCGTCTTCCACAATCAGAATGCCCTCACGCCGGGCGATCTCCAGCAGGGCCTCCCGGCGACGCTGGGAAAAGGAAAACCCGGCAGGATTATGTCCATCGGGCACCGTGTAATAAAACGGCACGAAATAGCCCTGCTCCCGGGCCGAGTGAATCTGCGCTTCGAATACCTCCGGCAGCGCTCCCTCGCCATCCATCTCGACACTGAAAATCTCGGCGTGATGACAAAGCCCGACCCTGGCGGTGAATCCTGCATAAGTCGGCGCATCGGCGATATAGGCGACGGGCTTACCGGGACGCTCCGACAGTGCACACATCAGATTGATGCCGCCGGTTGCGCCAACGGTTGGTATCAGCAGCTGAGGATTGATCTCAACGCCCCAGTCATGCCCGTAGATTTCCGCGAAGACCTCTCTGGTACGTGCCGGACCCAAGGTGTCGGTGTACGAAAATGACTCGCGCAGATGTTCGGGCAGCGCCGCAGGATCGTTCAACCCCTCCTCGCTCTCCAGGTGCGCAAGGTAAGCTGCCTGATGTGCGAGAAAATCCCGTGGATCGGTCACTTCCGGGTGCGGATAGCCCGCGCCCAGGTGATGAATCTTCAGGCCCTTACTCTGGGCCAGTGCACGCAGCCCGGGTAACGACGCCGCCATCTTGCGCGTCACCGAAATCGGCTGCAGTCTGAAATCCGGCGCGTCCAGATTAGCCACGACACCTCTACCCCGAAAAAACAGGGACTCTACCCTAATTATCAGGCGGTTACTTCTTCTTGTGCGCTTTGACCTTTTTGCCAAATGCGCGCATACGCGCATGGCGCTCGGCGATGGATTCTGTATTGAACTGTTCTTCACGCAGCAGTTTGAAGTAGCTCTGCAGACGCCGCTCATCCAGCTCACCAGCGGCGATGGCCGCCTGCACGGCACAGCCGGGTTCGGTTTCATGACCGCAATCGTTGAAGCGGCAGTGGCTGGCCAGTTCTTCCACCTCGCTGAACGCCGAAGCGACTCCCTGCTCCACATTCGCCAGCTGGAACTCGCGCATGCCGGGACTGTCGAGAATCACGCCGCCCTGCGGCAGTATATGTATAGAACGGTGCGTGGTGGTATGGCGCCCTTTCGCATCATCTTCCCTGGCCGCGCGGGTGAGCTGAATGTTTTCACCCATCATCGTGTTGACCAGAGTTGACTTGCCCACGCCGGAAGAACCCAGTAATGCGATCGACTGACCCTGTATTGCCCATGCCGTCAGCGCTTCGACGTCTGCGAAATCCAGTGCATTGACGGCGTAGATGGGCAGGTCCGCGCCAAGGGACCGCACCGGGTCGATGTAATCGTCCACTTCATCGACCAGGTCAGCCTTGGTCAGCACGATTACCGCCTGTATGCCTGCATCCAGCACTGCGGTGAGATAGCGTTCGAGCCGCGCAAGACTGAAATCTTCATTGCAGGAGGTAACCAGAAAGGCGGTATCGATATTGGCGGCGATCAACTGCAACTCACCGCCCGGCGCCAGCCGCTCAATGATACTGGTGCGCTCCAGTATCACTTTCAGACTGCCAGTATGTGGATCTACCAGCACCCAATCACCTACGGTGGGACGTTCATTCACCGGCAGTGCAAACCAACGTCCGCCCACCGGAATATCGGAAAATCCATTAACTTCAGGAGCGATGGTCAGACCGGTACGATGAACGGCAATTACCCGAGCCGGCTGCTGCGGCACATCGAGCTGCGCCAGTTGCTGAGCAAAAACCGGCTTCCACCCCACCTGTTCGAGGGTAACGTCCAATCAGAAATCCCAGCCCGGACGAGGGCTCGGCCAGTTGATCGCCTGATCGAGCGCCACTAACAGGTCATCAGGAGCAGCAAAGTCATCTGTTACAGCCAGACTGCTGGCGGGCACTACCGCCAGCAGCAACCGGGTGAGCGCGTTCACCGAACAGGTCAGACGTGGCACGCCGGTATCTTCAGAGCTGATCGTCTCCACAGAGGAACGTTCACCCAGCGTCACCAGGTAGTTACCGCCGACGCCGCTCCAGCGATCTGTATCCGACAACATTTCCGCCAGCGGATCGGTCACTTGCAGCTGAAAACGCACTCCCGGGCCGGTCACCCGCAGCGCCGCCACCACAGAGTGCAAATCGAGAATGCGCGCCTGCCACCAGGCAAAGCTCGTATGTTCATTGGCGAATTTCGACCGCCTGGAAACCGCGGTGCTGCGGAACGGCCGCTGCAGCATGCTCTGCAGCTGAACTTCAGGCGGCTCCATCAGCCGCACCGAATACACCTGGTCGGCCAGTGATTTCAAAAGGCCAAGCAGTTCCGTCAGTTGCTCCACAGTGCGATAACCCAGCCAGCGAACGTCATACGGACCCCGCTCGGCTTCGCCGGTCAGCCACACGAAGTGCGTGAGCTCACCTGCTTGTTCGTAGCCGAGACCAAAGCCGTCGGGGCGAAGTCCGAGCTCAGCACGCATGAGTCGAACCGGTTCGAGCACCACACTGCCATTGACCTTGTTGCGCTGCCGCATCGCTTCATGCACACGGGCAAAATCGTCCCTCGTCAGCCTGATCGGAGCGGGCACCCGATGATCGACATTGAGATTCGCCGCATCTATAGCGAACTCATGATCGTAGGCGCCCGTGCCGAAACCAAGCTGATCGTAATAGCCCTGGTCAAACATGCCAAGCGCAGCCAGGGCGGCGCCGTTCTCTGCGCCCGCACGCAATTGCTGTGCTGTAAGTTTTTTGGCAAAACCATAGCCACGGGCCACGCGGCTGGTTGTTACCGCGGTAACCGCGCACAACGGCAGATCGGTCTGTTGCACGCGCATGCTGCCCGGTACGGTATGCACAGAACATTCCGCCGCGCCATTGAGCCTGGCAATGAGGGTGACACCGCAGGCAAAGAAATCGTCCAGGGCATCGACGGTTTCATCTTCGACCCAACCAACCTCCCGCCAGATGCGCTTGACCGCGGCAAGATCCCGTTTGTAGTCAAACAGACAGGTCTCCTGGCCGCCGCTGCTCGGCGCCCGCCGCGAAGTCACCTGGCGCCGCCGGGCGGCAGCACAGGACGGCGGATGGGAAACTCCGCTCTGCTCAACGCCATATCGAGGACAGCCTGTTTATTTTCGTGCGCCTCAAGCCACTCGAGCTGCATGCGCGTCACATTCATCAGGTCAAACTCTCTGGCCCTGTTTCTTGCCAGCGCCTCGCCCGGGGTGATCCAGATGCTGTCTACAGTTTCTTTTTCGTCGTGGCGAGCGCGTTGCGCTTCCGGCGCAGCGGCAATGAAAAATCGGGTATCGAAGCGTCGTGGCCGACCCAGCGGCGTCACGAAACGATTGTAGAAGTGCACCTGGTCTACGGCGAGCTGCAGGTCTTCGCGATGACAGATTTCCAGCAGACTCAACTCTTCGCTGTGCAGTGGACCGCGGTATGCGTCAAATCGATCGTGCAGGGATTCATCATCGTACGAAAGCAGTTCGCCACCGCGATAGGCCAGCATCAACCCCGCTTCTTCAAAGGTTTCGCGAATCGCGGCAACCCAGTAGCCACGCCATTCGTCCCCCAGCGCGCTCACCTGCTGAGACTGGGCATCGGTCGGGCCATGACGATGAGCATCATACATGTGCAGATGGTCATCACCATCGACCTTGCCACCAGGAAACACAAACATCCCGGAGGCAAAGCTGGCCCGCGACGTGCGCTTGAGCATGAAAATCTCGAAGCTGACAGGCGCTTCTCTTATGAGAATGACGGTTGCAGCCGGGCGAATGGGCTGCACAGCTTGTGCCACTTGGACTCCTCTACCCCGGGGGTTGGCGGACGCGTCGCTCGAACAGCTGGGTCATCCACGCAGCCAAGCACCCATTCTGCCAGATTTCGCAAAACTGGCATAGCTTACCGTGGTTCGGTACTGTACCCCACACCTCATCTCACAGGCGCATTGCTCGGGAACTCCATGTCGCAAAACAACAACAACCACGCGTACTGGCGCGCCAATATCCGTCTCATGCTCACCCTGCTGGCGGTGTGGTTCATCGTCTCGTTCGGTTTTGGCATTCTACTGGTCGACTGGCTCAATCAGTTCAGCTTTTTCGGCTTCAAGTTGGGCTTCTGGTGGGCGCAACAGGGCTCAATCTATGTATTTGTCGTGCTGATCTTCGTCTACTCCGCGAGGATGAAACGCATCGACCGCGAGCACGGCGTTTCCGACGACGACGAGGGCCACTGATCATGGATGCACAGACCCTCACTTACCTGTTCGTGTTCCTGAGCTTCGGCCTGTATATCGGCATCGCGATCTGGTCCCGGGCCGGCTCCACCAATGAGTTCTACGTCGCAGGCGGTGGCGTTCACCCGATCGCCAACGGCATGGCGACCGCCGCTGACTGGATGAGCGCAGCATCATTCATATCCATGGCGGGCATCATCGCCTTCATGGGGTATGACGGCACCGTATACCTCATGGGCTGGACCGGCGGCTACGTCATTCTTGCTCTACTGCTCGCGCCGTACTTGCGCAAATTCGGCGAATTTACCGTACCCGACTTCATCGGCACCCGTTATTACTCCAGCACTGCCCGCATCGTCGCAGTAATCAGCCTGATCGCCATTTCATTTACCTATATCGCCGGGCAGATGCGCGGTGTGGGCATCGTGTTTTCGCAGTTCCTCGACATCCCCATCACCTGGGGCGTCATCGTGGGCATGGGCACCGTGTTCATGTACGCCGTACTCGGCGGTATGAAGGGCATCACCTACACCCAGGTAGCGCAATACTGTGTACTCATCTTCGCCTATCTCGTGCCGGCGATTTTCATCTCCATGCTGATCACCGGTATCCCGATCCCCCAGATCGGCCTGGGCGCCACCGTGGCGGATGGTTCGGGACTGTCGGTACTCGACAAACTCGACACCACCCTCATCGAGCTTGGATTCGCGCCGTACACGAGCGGCGCAAAAAGCACCATCGACGTATTCGCCATCACCATGGCTCTGATGATCGGCACCGCCGGCCTGCCCCATGTGATCGTGCGCTTCTTCACCGTACCGAAAGTTTCAGACGCGCGCCGCTCGGCCGGCTGGGCACTGCTGTTCATCGCCTTGTTGTACACCACGGCGCCCGCGGTGGGCGCGTTCGCCCGGTTGAATTTTGTAGATACCGTACACAACACCAGCTACACCCAGGTGGCGGGATGGTTCAAGAGCTGGGAGGACATCGGCCTGATCGGCTGGCAGGACAAAAACAACGACGGGCGCATTCAATACCATCCCGGTGCACCGTTCGAAGGCAAGCCGACCTTCAGCGGCGAACGCAACGACGATGGTTCCAGAATCGTGACAAGCCAATCGACAGCGAACAGCAACGAAGTCTATGTCGACCGGGATATCATGGTGCTGGCCAATCCGGAGATTGCCGCGCTGCCCGCCTGGGTGATTGCGCTGGTGGCGGCCGGTGGACTGGCGGCAGCGCTATCTACAGCAGCCGGGTTGCTGCTGGTGATTTCCACCTCGGTTTCCCATGATCTGATCAAGAAAACATTCGCCAAAGGATTGAGCGATCGGCACGAACTGATGTTTGCGCGCATCAGCGCCGCGGTCGCCATCGTCATTGCAGGCTATTTCGGCATTTATCCATTTGGTTTCGTCGCCCAGGTGGTGGCCTTCGCCTTCGGGTTGGCAGCGGCGTCGTTGTTCCCTGCCATTCTGCTGGGCATATTCGACAAACGCATGAATAAGCCCGGCGCCATCGCCGGCATGGTTTCAGGCCTGCTGTTCACGCTGTTTTACATCGTTTACTTCAAGTTCATGGCGCCGGAAACGAATACTGCGGAGTATTGGTGGTTCGGCATATCACCTGAGGGAATCGGCATGGTGGGCGCGATAGTGAATTTCGGGGTGGCTTTCGCGGTGTCGCGTATGACCGCGCCAGTGCCCGAGCACGTCGGGGAATTGATCGACGATATCCGCGTGCCTAAAGGTGTCGAGAAACCCCACGCGCATTAGAAAAAGGGCCTGAACCCAGGCCCCGTTCCTGCTCGGGACTATATTTGCGCCTTGGCCTCCCGGCGCCGGCGATGCAGCACCGGTTCGGTGTAACCATTGGGCTGTTGCCGCCCGCGGAACACCAGATCGCAGGCGGCTTGGAAGGCAACACTGGCCTCGAAGTCCGGTGCCATATTGCGATAGGCGGCATCACCCGCATTCTGCTCATCAACCACCGCAGCCATGCGCTTCATGGTTTGCATCACCTGCTCTTCGCTGCAGATGCCGTGATGCAACCAGTTGGCGATGTGCTGGGAAGATATGCGCAGCGTAGCGCGGTCTTCCATCAGGCCGACATCGTTGATATCCGGCACTTTGGAACAACCCACACCCTGATCGATCCAGCGCACCACGTAGCCGAGAATACCCTGGGCATTATTGTCGAGTTCCGCCTGCACTTCCTGGACGGACAGATTCTCGCCTGCCAGCAACGGAATGCGCAGAATCTCATCGACGCTGGCCGGAGCGCGCTGCTCCAGAGTTTCCTGAATCGACGCCACGCTCACCTGATGGTAATGCAGGGCATGCAAGGTCGCTGCGGTGGGTGAAGGCACCCATGCCGTGTTGGCACCCGCTTGCGGGTGACCGATCTTGGCAGTGAGCATTGCTGCCATCTCATCGGGCTTGGGCCACATGCCTTTGCCGATCTGCGCACGACCGCGGAAACCTGTCGCCAGACCGACATCAACGTTGGAATCTTCATAAGCCACGATCCATGGCTGGGCTTTGATGATTTCTTTGCGCAGTACCGCGCCGGCTTCCATGCTGGTGTGGATTTCATCGCCGGTACGATCGAGGAAGCCGGTGTTGATGAACACGATGCGATCTTTCGCTTCCTCTACGCACGCTTTCAGATTCACCGACGTGCGACGTTCTTCGTCCATCACGCCTACCTTAAGCGTATTCTCTGCCAGACCAAGGGTTTGCTCAACACGGCCAAACAGCGACACGGTCAGAGCGACCTCTTCAGGGCCGTGCATTTTCGGCTTGACGATGTACACGCTGCCGGCACGGGAGTTCTTCACCGCGCTGTTGCCCTGCAGGTCGTGCATGGCCGCCGCCGAGGTGACGAAGCCGTCCAGGAACCCTTCGGGAATCTCGTTGCCCTCGCCATCCAGCACTGCATCGGTGGTCATCAGGTGGCCGACGTTACGTACCAGCATGACACTGCGGCCATGCAATGACAGGGGATTACCCTGTGCGTCGGTGTATTCACGATCCGGGTTGAGCGTGCGCACGATCTGGCCGCCGTCTTTTTCAAGAACTTCCTGCAGATCGCCCTTCATCAGACCGAGCCAGTTGCCGTACACCACACACTTGTCTTGCGCGTCCACGGCTGCGACTGAGTCTTCACAGTCCTGAATGGTGGTAACAGCCGATTCAAGCATCACGTCTTTTACACCGGCGGGGTGTACCGCACCTACCGGGTGACCGGCGTCAATCTGAATGTCCATGTGCAGACCATTGTGCGCCAGCAGAATGGAACTCGGTGCATCCTCGTTGACGAACCCGACAAACTGGGATGGATCTGCCAGACCGGTGTTGCCGCCATTGTCCAGAATCGCGCGCAACTGCCGCTGACCATCAGCATCGGCGCCGATGGCATAGGAGGTGACTTCGGTGTGGCTGGCCCCTTCCAGGGGCACCGTTTCATCGAGATATTGCGCAGCGCGCGCCACCACCAGCTCACCTCGCGCCGGATTGTAGCTGGTGCCTTTTTCGCGGCCGGGTTCTTCGGGAATGATGTCGGTGCCGTACAGGGCATCGTACAGGCTCCCCCAGCGGGCATTGGCGGCGTTGAGCGCGTAGCGCGCGTTCATCACCGGCACCACCAGCTGGGGACCGGCGAGGGATGCAATTTCCTCGTCGACGTTCTGGGTTTCAATCTTGAACGCTTCCGGCTCCGGCAGCAGATATCCGATTTCCTGCAGGAATGCCTTGTAGGCTGCCGGATCAAGCGCCTGGCCCTTACGCTGGGTGTGGTATTCATCGATTTGCGCCTGCAGGTCATCGCGTTTGGCCAGCAGCGCCTTGTTCACCGGGCCAAGTTCAGTCAGCGCCTGCTCCAGGCCCGACCAGAACGCGTCTGGTGCTACTCCGGTACCCGGTAGAACCTGCTCGGCAACCAGGGCATCGAGTTCGGCGGCAACCTGTAACGTGCCGTGTTGGATACGATTTTCCGTCATGGTGAGTGTCTTTCGCTGCAAAAGCCGCCCATTATATAGAAGCATTGGTGGTGTGTTCCAAACAAAAACACGTATCACGCGATCGCACTGCTGGCGCGCTAGTGTTATGCCTCCCCTACCCCAACACTTATAAGCCCAGCACGGCCTTGGCAATGATGTTCTTCTGCACCTCACGGCTACCGCCGAATATTGAAGCCGCCCGGCTGTTGATATAACGCGGCGTAATCGTTTCCGCATAATCCGGTCCGACCCATTCATCATCGAAGCCGTTCAGGGAAATCTTATTGGCATGGGGCGCGCCGTAGTAGTGTACCGCCTCGAGCTTCAGCGTATTCAGCGCCTGATTGATATCAACAGACGTATTCTTGGCCAGCGATGAGCCCGGACCCGGCGATTCTCCCCGGGACAGGCGTTCCAGTGTCATGAGTTCGGCGAAAAACAGTGCTTCGTTACGAATCTCGAGTTCCGCGATACGGCCCGCGAATCCCGGGTCTTCGATGAGCGGCGTGAGGCCGTCGCGCTCAGCTGAGGCAATGGCTTTCAAATCCGCAATGGATTCACGAATACCCGCCGCGGCACCACCGCCGCCGCGCTCGAACTCGAGCAGATACTTGGCGACGGTCCAGCCCTCATTCTCTGGCCCCACCCGATTCGACTGGGGAATGCGCACGTCATCGAAAAATACCTGATTCACCTCATGGTCATCGGCGATGGTAATGATCGGATCCACCTTGATACCAGGCAGATCCGTTGGCACCAGCACGAAACTGATACCCACCTGGGGTTTTACATCCGGGTCCGTTCGCACCAGACAGAAGATGTGGTCGGCAAAGTGGCCGTGGGTAGTCCAGATCTTGGTGCCGTTGAGGATGTAATCGTCGCCGTCCTTCACCGCCGACATCTTCAAACTTGATAGATCCGAGCCTGATCCCGGTTCGGAATAGCCCTGACACCAGTAGTGTTCACCGGACAGGATCTTGGGCAGATACTCGGCCTTCTGCTCCGGCGTGCCGTATTTGAACAACACCGGCGCGAGCATGCGCAAACCCAGAGGAATGAGCCCCGGGGCATGGGCTTTCGCGCACTCTTCCGCCCAGATGTATTTCTGTTCCGGCGTCCAGGCGATACCGCCATGCTCCAGCGGCCAGGCAGGTACCGCCCAGCCCTTTTCCACCAGAATCTCCTGCCATTGCATGGCCAGGTCTTTGTCGGCAAACACCGTGGTAGTGCGTTCGGCGTCCCGGCGCATCTGCTCAGTGAGTTTTTCTGCGAGAAACGCTTGTACCTCTGCGCGAAACGCTTCATCCGCATCGTTGAAATCGATATTCATAATGTTGCGAGCCTGCTATTTTTGTTGCGCGCCTTCGGTCCCCTTCAATACACTGCGCCCGCACTCATGATTTCATTCGAGGGACCTTATGGCAATGACCCGCATCATCATCTCCGGCACCGTAGATCTGCCGCCGGAAAATCTCGAAGCGGCCCTGGCGGCAGCTGAACCCCTTATCGAGGGTGCCCTTACCGAGAAGGGCTGCCTCGACTATGACTGGTGCCCCGACCCCCTCATTCCCGGCCGCATCCGCGTGTTTGAACGGTGGGAATCAGAGACGGATCTGCAGGCTCACTTCGATGACCGCTGGTACAAAGACATGCGCGATACTCTGGGCTCATTCGGCATCGTCGGTGCAGAAAACTACAAATACCTCGTGGAAATCCAGGAGCCGGTCTACGACGAAACCGGCACGCCACGCGCGGATTTCTTTACCAGACCCTGATCCGAAGCTGCCGCTACTTACCCGCAAGGCGTTCCACTACAGGTGCGAACGCCTGCATATTCGCCTGCCCTACCGTAATGTAGGAAATGCCGTGCAGTTCACGCCGGCGTTCGAGTTCATCGCATATGGCATCAACTGATCCGAACAGAGCGTGTGGATGCCGGGACATTTCCTCCTCCGACAAGCCGAACATGGCGGCAAACTGTCCGAGCATTGCACCGGGATCATCCATAACAAAGGTGAAGTAAGCCCCGATTTCGATTTCCAGATCATCGAAACGCTCACCTGCCCCCTCTTTCACCCAACGTATTTTTTTCTGGGTTTGTGCTTCCGACGACATCCGCACGCCATCGGGGCCGATCATGCCGGAACGATTATTGAGGTTGAGACTGACAATGTCCGCCTCGCGCCCGGCCAGGCGCAGAATGCGCGGACTGCCCCCGCCAATCATGATCGGCGCGCGCCCCACGGGCTTGGGGTCGCCTTCGAAATCCTGCCAGTTGATGGAATTGTTGTGCACGTCGGCCATGCCATCGCCGCGAAAAGCCTTGACCCCTTCAAGCACATCAGCCAGGCGATCAATACGCACCGCAGGCGGATCCATATGAATGCCCAGCGCCGCATACTCCTCGGTAATCCAGCCGGCGCCAAGACCGAATTCCAGACGCCCGTTCGAAAGTTTGTCGATGGTCATGGCCGACTTGATCAGCACGACAGGATTATGGTAATCGATGCAGAACACCCGGCAGCCGATATTGATGGTCGACGTCACCGCAGCGGCGTATGCCATAGCCGGTATTGCCGCCAGGTTCTGAACCGGATGATTGGCCTTTTCCATGGCCGGTCCGGCGCCCAGAATATGATCTGCAAGATGAAAGGTGGAGTAGCCCAGAGCTTCCGCCTGTCTGGCTTGTGCTGCCCAATCCTCCCCGGATTCGGCATTAAATGATTGCATGCCGAAACGAAAAGCTCTGGCCATACTCCTTCCCCCTCCCAACTAGACCATTATGCTATACCAACGTATCAGAACTGGATACGTTTGGTAATGCCACCGTCGATGACTACATTTGTACCCGTGGTAAAGCTAGCCCGTGGGCTCGCCAGGAACACCACCTGGGCCGCCACTTCTTCCGCGGTACCCATGCGCCCCATGGGCACGTCAGCGACCGTGGCTTCGTAAAACGGCGTCATGTTCTTCTTGATGTTGTCCCACGCACCGCCCTCGATCATGATCGGACCGGGGCTGACGGCGTTCACGCGAATACCCTTGGGCGCCAGATCCTGAGCCAGCGCGCCATTGTAATTCAGCAGTGCGGCTTTCAGCGCATTATAGGGGCCCGCGCCAATGAATTTCTCAAGCGCCGCAGTGGTGGAGATGAACACGACGCTCGGATTATCCGACTTCTCCAGATAAGGCATCGACCCTTCGACCATGCGCACCGCGCCGAGCATGTCGTACTCCAGATGACGCCGCCAGGCGTCTTCACCCTGGGCGCCGCCGCCACTGACGTTGGAAACGATACAGTCCACACCACCCAGTGCTTCGGCACTGGCGTCGATCCAGGCTTTGAATGCCTCCCCGTCGCCAACGTCTACCGCCTGGCCAAATGCGGTTACGCCCTTGGCACTCAACTCGGCAACGGCGGCATCGACCTCCTCAGCATTACGCGCGCAGATCCCAACGTTGCAGCCTTCATCGGCGAAAGTCTCGGCAATGGCTCGACCAATGCCCTTGGTGCCACCGGTGATGAGCGCCCTGGCGCCTTTAAGATTCAGATCCATGAGTTAATCCCTCTGCTTATCGATTTGTCGTTGTAAAAAACCTGCTACTCGGCGCCATCATCAATCGCGACGCCCATCAGTTCACCTGTACACACACTTTGCCACCTTCAATGAATACGGGAAAGCTCCGAATCGGTCGCGTTGCCGGTGCTGCTGTGCAGGCTCCGGTGCGCACATCGAAACGCGCGCCGTGCAGCGGGCATGAAATCTGGTACCCGCGCAGCCGCCCGGTGGCAAGCGTCTGCCGCGCATGACTGCACTGAGCATCCACTGCATAGAACTGACCCTGCACATTGCACAGCAGAACCTCTGCGCCGCCCGCCCGCACGACGATGGTCTCGCCCTCTCCCAGGGCAGCTATGGATATCGTCGGCGTAACAACACTCAATCAGCGTAAGCCCGTCTTGCTTGATGGAACAAAGGCCCCGGAGTATGTGAGAGCAAAAACAGTCAGTCAAGACGGTTTCAAGACCCGCAGGTCCGCGTCAAACTGCCGGCCAAATCAGTCAAGCATTTTCGATTCGAGTAGCGCATAATCCTTCGCCCCACACGAAACTACCAATCAAGCAAGGGAGCAACTAGCACGATGAGCACATACCAACTGCTGATCAACGGTGAACTCGCGGATGGCGATGCCACCCTGGACGTACTGAACCCCGCTACCGAAGAAGTCTTCGCAACCTGCTCACGCGGTTCCGAAGGGCAACTGAACCAGGCTGTCGCCGCCGCCAATGCCGCATTCGACGCATGGAGCGAAAAGTCCATCGACGAGCGCAAGCAGGTTGTACTGGCCATGGCCGATGTCATCGAAGCCAACGCCGAAGAACTGGGCCAGATTCTGGTACAGGAACAGGGCAAGCCGCTGGCTGACGCCATGGGCGAAGTGCATGGCACCGCTGCTTTCTTCCGCTACTTCACCACGCTGAATCTCGACGTGGAGCTGATGGAAGACAGCGATAACCGTAAAGTCGAAGCACACCGCAAGCCACTGGGCGTTGTCGGCGCAATCCTGCCGTGGAATTTCCCCCTGCTGCTGCTGGGCTTCAAACTGCCTTCAGCGCTGATTGCGGGTAACACCGTTGTCATTAAGCCCGCACCGACCACGCCGCTGGCAACCCTGCGTATGGGCGAACTGCTCAAAGACACGGTGCCTGCCGGCGTCATCAACATCGTCGCCGATGCCAACGACCTGGGCAGCGCGCTGACCTCACACCCCGACGTACGTAAAGTATCGTTTACCGGTTCTACCGAAACGGGCAAGAAAGTCATGGCCGGTGCCGCCAGCCTCCTCAAACGCGTTACCCTGGAACTGGGCGGCAACGACGCGGGTATCGTGCTGGACGACGCTGATCCCAAAGAAATCGCACCCAAGGTCTTCCAGGGCGCTTTCTGGAACAGCGGCCAGGTCTGCGCCGCGCTCAAGCGCCTGTATGTGCATGAGTCCATTTATGACGAAATGGTCGAAGAACTGTCCAACATCGCCAACAACACCGTGGTCGGAGACGGTCTCCAGCAGGGTACGGCGTTGGGGCCCCTGCAGAACAAAATGCAGTTCGAAAAGGTCAAGGAAATGCTGGCGGAAGCCGCTGCAGTGGGCACTGTCACCGCCGGCGGCGAAGTGCCCGATCAGCCTGGCTACTTCATCAAGCCGACCATCGTTCGCGATGTGACCGAAGGCATTCGGCTGGTGGACGAAGAGCAGTTTGGTCCCGTTCTGCCGGTCATCAAGTACACCGACGAAGACGATGCCCTGCGCCGTGCCAACGACACGGATTGGGGACTGACCGGGTCTGTGTGGTCATCTAATGTCGATCGCGCCTACGCGCTGGCTGACAAGATGGATGCAGGCTCCATTGCGATTAATCAGCATGCTGCGCTGGATCCGAGCATTCCTTTCGGCGGTTCCAAGCAGTCCGGTATCGGGGCAGAGCTTGGTGAAGAAGGTCTCAAGGAGTTTACTCAGCTCAAGATCATCAATATCGCCAAGTAGATGGCTGCCGCGTCGGCGGGTCAGTCTGGAGAAGCCGCGGCTGGTAGCAGTCGCGGCTTTTTTGTTGGGTCCCTGGCGGGAACAAACGGCGACGGATTTTCCCGGAGCAGACACCCGCAGGCTCAGGGCATCCGGGGCGCGGCTGGTGTCGAATAGCCCGTACGGAGCATCGTCGAATCCAGTCTCCCATGTCAGAATCAACCTGCAACCGTGACAAACACCTATACCACTCCGGGAATGAGCAAAATGTACAAGCGGCCCTGCATCTTCTGCAAAACAGTCAGGCTTGATTGTTTCTCTCGCGGAGCGCCTTTGCCATAATCCCCACCTAATTCACAACAGCATGGTCGACCATGACAGAGCCAAATCGCCAATTCCTTCTCGCCGCCCGCCCCCAGGGCATGGTCAAGGAATCGGATTTCGAGTATCGCGAGTCACCGATTCCACAAATCGGACCGGGAGAAGTGTTGATTCGCACCACGCGTATCAGTCTCGACCCATCGATGCGCGGCCAGATGGAAAACCGCGCAGACTATGTAGCACCCCTGCAGATCGGTGACGTGATGCGTGCTGGCGGTACCGGCGAAGTCGTGCAATCCAACAACGACACCTATCCCGTGGGTGCCCGGGTGCAGGGCACCTTCGGCATGCAGGATTATTGCGTCAGTAACGGCAAAAACGTGCCCTTCAGGACTTTCGCCGACGACATTGATCCCGAACAGGCACTCGGCGTGCTGGGCGGGACCGGCATGACCGCATACTTCGGGCTGCTGGATCTGGGCGAACCCAAGGCAGGTGACATGGTGGTCATCAGTGGCGCGGCTGGCGCTACTGGCAGCGTGGCCGGGCAGATCGCCAAACTCAAGGGGTGCACCGTAGTAGGCATGGCTGGCAGCGATGAAAAATGTCAGTGGCTCACCGATGAGTTGGGCTTCGATGCCGCAATCAACTACAAGACCCAGGACGTGGGCGCAGAACTGGATCGTCTTTGTCCCGACGGCATTAACATCTACTTCGATAATGTGGGCGGCGAGATCCTCGATCTCTGTCTGGCGCGCATCGCCACCAACGCCCGGGTGGTGATCTGCGGAGGCATCAGCCGCTACAACGCGCAGGGCCCGATTCCAGGACCGAAGAACTACTTCAACCTGGTGTTTCGACGCGCCCGCATGGAAGGTTTCATCGTACTCGACTACGCCAGCCGCTTTGCCGAGGCCATCGCTGAAATGAAAGCCTGGATCGAACAGGACCAGCTCAAACAGTCGGTGACGGTCATTGAAGGATTCGAAAACCTGCCCCGAGCCCTGATACAGCTTTTCCAGGGCGTCAATACCGGCAAACTGATGGTCAGAACCCACTAAGGAAGAAGCACATGAGCGAACACCAGATACTCTCTGCGCCGCTGGACGAAGTGACATTGCTGTCACCGGAAGCACTGGCATGCCCGCATCAGCTGAATCAACGCCTGCGCAGTGAAGCGCCGGTGTACCGCTGCCCGCAAACCGGCATTTTTTTCGTGTCGGACTACGAAACCATCTGCGCCATCGCCCGGGATCACGGAACGTTTTCCAACAAGTTCGGCCAGGCCATGCGGCCCATGGGTAGCGAGGCAGACCAGGACATCGCCGCCATTCAGGCAAAGGGTTATGCACCGGTAGACACCATGTTGACGGAAGACCCACCGGTTCACCGCCGCTATCGTGGGCTCGTCAATCAGGCTTTTACCGCCCGCAGGGTGGCGACCTTAGAGCCCGAAATACGGCGCATCTGCAATGGCCTGATCGACAAGATCCTCGCCCAGGGTGAATGCGAGTTCTTTTCCGAGTTCGCCGAACCGGTGCCCATGATCGTCATTGCCGAACAGCTCGGCGTGTCGCTGGACGATTATGAGTTGTTCAAATCCTGGTCCGACGCATTCGTAGCCCAGCTTTCCGGCATGGCCAGCAAACCCGAACAGATGCACGCGGCGCAGTTGATCGTGGATTTTCAGCATTATTTCGCCGAGCGCCTGGAAGAGCGCCGCAAAAAACCCCAGGACGACATCATATCCGACATCGTGCACGCCCAGTTCGAAGACGAAACGCCCCTGAACATGCCGGAGATGCTGTCGATACTCCAGCAGTTGCTGGTCGCCGGAAATGAAACCACCGCAAGCATCGCCGAAGGCGTGCTTTTGTGGATCGAACACCCGGACCAGTTCGCCAAACTGAAGGCCAACCACGATCTGGTCGATAACCTGGTGGAGGAGGTGCTGCGCCTGTCTACGCCCACAGCGAACATGTGGCGCGTTGCCACGAAGGACACGGAGATTCAGGGAATGCCGGTGCCGGCCGGAAGTATGGTGCAGATCCGCTTCTCTTCCGCAAATCGGGACGAGTCCGTGTACCCCGACCCGAACACCTTTGACGTGGAACGCAGCAACGCCAAAAGCAACATCGCGTTCGGCCACGGCGTGCACATGTGCGTCGGTGCAAGCCTCGCCCGCAAGGAATTGAATGTGGCATTTCGCTGTCTGCTGGAAAGGGTCGAGCACTTCGAACTCAACTGCGATCCGGCGCAGCTGCAATACCCGCCCAACGTATTGTTGCGCGGGGTGGCGCAGTTGCCGATCAGGCTTCGCTAAGGTCGCGGGTTTCGCTGACCCAGGCGATAGCATTACGCAATAGTTGTTGAAAGTATGGATTGGCGTATGCCACTGGATCATCGCCACACTGCAGATAGACAATCCGGCTAGCGCCGTAGTGCCTGGTCCAGCCGATCAGGTTACTGCCCGGCGCATGCTGCCAGCCTTCGTTGTCGAACATCTTGCCGTCTCTGACGACACGCGCAGCGGAATAGAAGTTGTCCCGCACGAATTCGTGATCACTGACCAGCAGCGGCTGCACGTCGTGTTCGAATACTTCGTATAGATATAACTCATCGGTGATCTCGAAGGACTGCGGCACACCCTCGGTTACCGGGTGATCGTCCACTACGCGCACGGTGTGGGTTACGCCGTGGCGATAGCCGGAGTCCTGGCATTGCTGCCCACGCAGTTCCCCGGGCATGTAGAGAAACCGTCCGCCAATGATCTCCGCGTATTCGGACCACGCCGGCCAGCCGGCAATGGCATGGTGGAGAAATACGAAGCCATGCCCATGTTCAAGCAGTTGCAGAAACCCATCGCGGTAGCGCTCATCTGGAGTCGCAAAGCGCGGCGGGCCATTCTGACGAAACTCGATGCCGGGCATGTCATACATCACAAAGGCGTCATACCCAGCAGCCTGTTCGACATTGAACAGCACCTCGGCCGCAGGTTGCTCCACCAGCGTCCAGTTCACACCCTGCATGTCGTCGAACATGGCGTAGAATGGCTCCCGTTCGTACGGATGCCCCTTAGTGACCAAAAGGATTTCGCGGGGTTTTTCCTGTTTCACAAGACCTCTAGAATAGTCAGCCTGATCAGTCGATAAGGAAGAATACGCCATTGGCCCGAGAAACTGCAGCTAAACCCACCCGCCACGCAGACCAGCTCGCCGCGGAAAAAGGTCGCCAGACCTGGCAGCAGACCAAGAGCCAGCTCACCCGCACAGCCATACTGCAGGCCGCGGTTGAGTGCTTCTATGAGCAGGGCTATAACCACACCACCACGGACAATATTGCGACCCGGGCCGGCGTCAGCCGCGGCGCCATGCTGCACCACTTTCCTTCCCGCGCGGAGCTGATCCGCGCCACGGTGGAATATCTGAATCAGCAGCGCATCGAAATGTTCGCCCGCGAAGAGACCCAGGTACAGCGCGATGCGGAGTATTCCAGGATAGAGGAAGGCATCGATTCCTACTGGGCCCAGTTGAACACACCGGTATTCATCGTCTTCCACGAGCTGAAGATCGCCGCGCGCACCGATCAGGAACTGGCGCAGACCATCACACCAGCGCTGCGCCAATTCGAAGCAGCGTGGTACGCCGCGGTAAAGGATATCTTCCCGGATCTGGCCATGTCAGAGGCATTCGAGCGGGCCAACTACCTCACCAAATACATGCTCGAAGGCATGGCGATGGCACGCTTTGCCGAAGGCGACAAGGTGCCTGAAGAGATGATGCTGAGTTGGCTTAAGCAGGAGTTACGTCGCAGCTTTGCGGACGTGCTGGGCTCGGTGAAGCGTTACAGCATCGAGCCTCAAGACACCCGGTAATCCTCAACGCCAATGCAGTACCGCGCTTGCTCCGGAGTTACTCCCAGAAAGGCGCACGCAGTTTGCGCTTGTTGATTTTACCCATGGTGTTGCGCCCCAGGTCCTCCACCCAATCCAGCGAGCGCGGGCATTTATAGTGTGACAGGCGCTCCCGGCACCAGGCCAGCACTTCTTCTGCTGGCACCGAGGCGGCTTTGGCAATGGCCAGGGCTTTAAGTTCCTCGCCCATCTCCGCATTGGGCACCCCGATACAGGCAACGTCGAGAATTGCCGGGTGCTCGATCAACACCTGCTCCGCTTCCGCAGGATAAATATTGACGCCACCGGATACCACCATGTCGCTGAAGCGGTCGGTAATGAACACATAACCCTCTTCATTCATATAGGCAATCTCGCCCAGCGTGAAAACCCCGGGGGCAATGTGGGCCGCTGCGGACTTTTCCGGGTCGTTGTGATAAATCACACCGCGGCCTGTTGCGTCTCTGAAATAGAGCCGGCCTTCCTGATTCGGACCAAGTTCGTTGCCATCATCATCGAAAATCAGCGCGGTGAACGGCGCAATCGACTTGCCTACCGAACCAGGGTTCTCCAGCCACTCCTGCGAGGTAATCATGCAGGTGGTGCCTACTTCACTGGCGCCATAGGCATCGGTGAACACCGGTCCCCACCATTCGATCATGGCTTTTTTCACATCCACCGGGCATTTCGCGCCGGTGTGCGACACACGGACCAATGAGCCGACGTCGTACTTCGCTTTCACATCATCAGGCAGAGCCAGCAGGCGTACGAAATGAGTCGGCACCATGACGGTGTTGCCCACCTTGTACTGATCAATGGCCTGCAGCGTCTTTTCTGCGTCGAAACGTCCCAGGACCACGCTCGACACACCTGCCGCCAGCAGGCGGGCACCGGACAACGGACCCGTGTGGTACATGGGCCCCACTACCATGTGCACGCCCTGTTCCGAACGCGGGTCACCGCGTAGATTGGCCAGGTGTTCGGCTACGGTATCCCCGCCGGCAAACATGGTCGGTGGGAGTTCCGTTCCTTTTGGCCGCCCGGTGGTACCCGACGTATACAGCAGATTAGGTAACGGCCGGTGGGATTCGTCCGCCGCTGCCGGGGACTGTTGCGCGAGCCACATTTGCCACGCGATCACGTCAGTCGTGCCTTCGTCGCAGTGCCAGCCAATGACTGCGGCAACGCCTGCCTGTGCCGCCGCCTCCACAGCCCGGTCACAGGTGCGTCCATCACAGAACAGCACACCCACGCCGGCATCACCGAGAATATAGGCGACCTCTTCTGCGGTCAGATGGAAGTTCACTGGGACTACGGATGCACCGGCAATCAGACCGCCAAGATTGGCCATGGCGGTTTCCACCGCGTTCTCGGCAAACACCGCAACCCGGCGGCGCTCGCCAAGATCCAGCGCGTTCAAGCCATTAGCGACCCGGTTGAGTATGTCGTCGACGTCGCGCCATTGCAACGCTCGCTGCTCATCGCGAATGGCCGTCTCATCAGGCCGGTTTTTCGCCAGGTCCGCAGAAAACGATGGCATCAGTACCCTCCCACATTTTGAAACGTGTTAACTTAATGGAAATCTTTATCAGCCACACCATTCTACGCTATAAAGGTACTGACAATTTTTGGGGGAAACACGTTGAGCGACGAGATTTCAAACGACACCCTGCTCGACCTACATCGACGCATGGTCCGCATCCGCAGATTTGAAGAAACCGCGGGTAAAATGATGGAAGACGGCAAGATTCCCGGCGCACTGCACCTGTATGTCGGTGAAGAAGCGGTGGCGTCCGGCGTCATGGCCCACCTGTCCGCACAGGACCAGATCACCTCGACGCACCGCGGTCATGGGCACCTCATCGCCAAGGGCGGCGAATTCGACCGCATGTTCGCAGAACTGTTCGGTCGGGCAACCGGCTACTGCAAAGGCAAGGGCGGCAGCATGCACATTTCCAACATGGATCTCGGCATGCTGGGCGCCAACGGCATCGTCGGCGGTGGGCCGCCCATCGCCATGGGCGCCGCATTTTCCAACAAGTTCCGCAAAACCGACAATGTGGCCTGCTGCTTCTTTGGCGACGGCGCCAGCAATGAAGGCTCTTTTCACGAAGCAGCCAACATGGCGTCACTGTACAAGCTGCCGACGATCTTCGTATGTGAAAATAACGGCTACGGCGAGTACACCTCACAGGCCAACCACCAGGCCATCGTCGACGTCGCCGATCGCGCGCCCGGCTACGGCATGCCGGGCGTGATTGTCGACGGCATGGACGTTATCGCCGTGTATGAAGCTGCCGGCGAAGCCATCGCCCGTGCCCGGGCGGGGGAAGGCCCCACGCTGCTGGAATGCAAAACCTACCGTTTCTATGATCACGTGGGCGTGCGCGGCATGGGGCTCAAATACCGCACCGATGAAGAAGTCGAAGAGTGGCGCAAGAAAGATCCCATAGACCTGTTCGAAGCCCGCCTGGCAGAACAGGACATTCTGTCTGCCGATGCCGCCAAAGCGGTCCACGACGAAGTCTTCGCAGAGATCGACGCGGCCATCAAATTCGCCGAAGACAGTCCCTACCCCGAGCCGGGCGCCATAACCGAAGACGTATACGCATAAGGAACCACGATGGCTGAAGCAGCAACAGAAACACGAAAGCTCACCTATGTCGCCGCCATCACCGAGGGCGTACGCACGGTCATGCAGGAACAACCCAATGCCTTCATCGCCGGCGAAGATGTCGCCGGCGCCGGCGGCGTTTACGGTTATTACAACGGCATTCTCGACGAATTCGGCCCCGATCGGGTTTACGACACCCCCATTTCGGAAGAAGGCATCGTCGGTCTTGGCGTCGGTGCAGCCGCCACAGGATGCCGCCCGATCATCGACCTGATGTTCATGGACTTCCTCGGCGAATGCATGGACGAGGTGGCCAATCAGCTGGCCAAGATGCGCTATATGTTCGGCGGCGCCGCTACCCTGCCGGTCACCATGCTGACCATGGCCGGTGCCGGCATGAGCCTGGCCGCACAGCACAGTCAGAGCCTGGAATCATGGGTTTGTCACCTGCCGGGCCTGAAAGTGTGCATGCCCACCACACCCCACGACGCCAAAGGCATGATCATCGCCGCCGCCAGGGACGACAACCCCGTGATCGTCATTCTCAACAAAATGTCCCTGGCCATGCAGGGTGAAGTGCCCGAAGCGTCATACGCGTTACCTATCGGCAAGGCAAACATCGTGCGCAGCGGCAGTAACTACACTATCGTAGCCCTGGGCCGCATGGTCCACGAGGCGCTCAAGGCCGCGGACCAGTTGCAGGAAGTCGGGCTGGACGTGGAAGTGGTCGACCCCTGCACCCTGCAACCCTTCGACACCGCTACAGTGGTGGAATCGGTGAAAAAGACCCATCGGGTCATGGTGGTTCATGAGGCAGTACGGTTCGGCGGCCTGGGCGGCGAAATCGCCGCACAGATTCAAGAAGAAGCATTCGACTATCTCGACGCGCCCGTAGCGCGGGTCGGCGCACCATTTTCGCCGGTACCCTTCAGTCCCGCGTTGGAGCAGCACTATGTACCCAATGCCGAGCGCATCGTCGCCGAAGCGAAAAAACAGCTCGGATTGTAGTCTAGCCTCCGCTATGGGCATCATCGGCCTGCTGGCCAATCCCGCATCCGGCAAGGACGTACGCCGCCTTGTCGCACGCGCATCGGTATTCGACAACCAGGAAAAGCGCGCCATCGTACGGCGCGTGATGGTCGGCGCCATTGCCGGCGGCTGTAGTTCGTTCCTGTATCACAACGACGCCCACGGCATCGTCGAGCAGGCGCTGGAAGAGCTTGGGACAACCGTCAGGGCAACGGCTATCGAGTCCACGCAGACCGGTACAGCGCTGGATACCATTTCCGCTGGCCGCGCGATGCGCGATGCCGGCTGTGACGTGGTGATTACCCTGGGTGGCGACGGCACCAACCGTGCTTTCTGCCTGGGCTGGCCCGATGCTCCACTACTGCCGATCAGCACCGGCACCAACAACGTTTTTCCCGTTCTGACAGAAGCAACCACCGCTGGCGCAGCCGCCGGCCTGGTCGCCAGCGGCAAAGTCGGCAGGCGGGTATTTGCCCGTCAGAAGTTGATCACGGTCGAGGTCGAAGGGGAACGCAACGACCTCGCTTTAATCGATGCACTGCTCAGCGGCGAGCGCTTTGTAGGCGCACGCGCCCTGCTCAAACCCGCCCAGTTCAAATCCGCGCTGCTGACCCGCGCAGAACCCGCCGCGGTAGGCATTACATCCATCGGCGGGCTGTTGCACCCGATAGACAGCAGCAAAGACAGCGGCCTGTGGTTGGAGTTTGGTGAAGGCGGCCGGATGGTGCATGCACCCATAGCGCCGGGACTTTACCAAGACGTTGCGATCAGCACCTGCCAGCCACTGGCGCTGAAACAGACGGTACGCTGCCAGGGCCCCGGGGTACTGGCCTTCGACGGAGAGCGCGAGCGCACCTTGCAACCAGACCAGGAAGCACGTCTGACCATCGATCGCACCGGACCCGGCGTGCTCAATGTGGCAGCGGCACTGCAACAAGCGGCCGCGACCGGCGCGTTTACCCACCTATGAATTGAACAGAACAATTGAAACGCTAACAAAGAGAAACACATGGCAACCGAAATCTATCTCGTCAAAGTAGGCATGAACATGACCGAGGGGGTTGTGGAGGAGTGGTATATTGCCGACGGCGAACGGGTCGAAGCCGGCGAGCTCCTGTACCGGCTCGAGACCGAGAAGGTCAATCTCGATGTAGACGCTGAAACCAGCGGTATCGTCAAGCACATGGTCGGCGAAGGCATAACCAAGGAGCCCGGTGACATCGTAGGCTACATCTTTGCTGATGGCGAAGAGATTCCTGCGGATCTCAGTGCGCCTGCGGCGGGTGCAGGCGCGCCCACCGCCGCAGCCGCACCGACCGTGGAGACGCAAGCGCCTGCAGCCGGCACCGCCACCCGCGATCCAGGCGGGCGAATCCTGTCCTCGCCCGCCGCGCGCAGATTGGCCTCGGAACTCGGCGTCGACCATACACAATTGCAGGGCAGCGGTCCCGGCGGCCGCATCGTAGAGGCCGACGTGCAGGCTGCGGCCACCGCTCAGCCCGCCACTGCCGGCGGCCCCAGCTCCCCCATCGCGCGCAAGCTGGCGCGGGAACTGGGTATAGACCTGAACACTGTCACCGGCACCGGCCCGGGCGGGCGTATCACCAAACAAGATGTGCAGCGTGTCGCCGCCGCTCCTGTGGCACCGGCGGGTTCAGTACCAGTACGCGGGATGCGCAAGACCATCGCTGCGCGCATGCACGAAAGTCTGCAATCCATGGCGCAGCTGACCATGGACATGGACGTGAACATGGACGATGCCATCAAACTGCGTAACCAGCTGGTCGACGAGTGGGCAGACCAGGGCATCAAGCCCACCTATACCGACCTGGTGGTACGCGCGGTCGCCCGGGCGCTGCAGAAACATCCCCTGATCAACGCCTCATGGGGCGACCAGGAGATAACCCTGCATGGCGAGATCCACGTGGGCATGGCAGTCGCGCTGCAAGAAGGCCTCATCGTACCGGTCATCAAGAATGCCGCATCGATATCGGTCAAGGAACTGGCCGCCGAGAGTACCCGATTGGCCCAGGCGGTACGCGACGGCAACGTGTCCCTCGACGATATGCAGGGCGGCACATTTACCGTGTCAGCGCTGGGCATGTTCGGTGTCGACTCCTTCACGCCCATCATCAACGCCCCCCAGGCGGGTATTCTGGGTGTGAACCGCATTCGCGAAGATGTGGCGTGGGAAGGCGATCGGCCGGTAAAAACTCAGGTCATGCGTTTATCGTTAACCTGGGACCATAGGGTGCTGGACGGCGGACCCGCCGCGCTGTTCCTGAACGAAGTCAAAGTCCTGCTGGAGGCGCCATACCGGCTGTTAATCTGATGCAAGCTGACCAGCTCACACCAACACTCGGCGCCGAAGTGAGTGGCGCTGATCTCAACAACGTCACCGACCAGCAGTTCAGTGAGCTGCATGAGTTATTCGTGCGTCACGGCGTTTTGTTTTTCCGCGATCAGCCCGAGCTGGCGCCTGAGGCGCAGGTGGCGTTCGCCAGACGTTTCGGGCCGTTACATGCCCACCCGGCCGCCCCGACCATGGAAGGACATCCTGAGATTTTCGTGATCCATGCCCACGCGGAGTCGAAAGTCGCCAATGGCAACGGCTGGCACTCGGACGTGTCCTGCGACGAACAGCCGCCCCTGGGCACCATGCTGCAGTTACACATACTGCCCTCCACTGGCGGTGACACACTGTTCTCCGACATGTACACGGCATTCGAGACCCTGTCCAGCGCCATGCAGAACACACTGATGGAACTGCGGGCTCATCATGAGTCAGAACACATCTACCGCGGCCGCTACGGCGATCGCGGCGTCGATGATGAGGGTCGTAGCTACCCGAGAGCCCTGCACCCTGTAGTACGCACCCACCCTGATTCCGGGCGTCTGGCCTTGTATGTAAACCCGTCATTCACCACTCGTATAGAAGGCATGGCCCGGGAAGAAAGCAACGCCCTGCTGAAAATGATCTTCGAACATCAACAGCGCCCGGAGTTTCAGGTGCGGTTCCGCTGGACGCCCAACGCCATCGCCCTGTGGGACAACCGCT
Organism: uncultured Pseudomonadales bacterium; assembly: GCA_964393625.1. Classification (GTDB taxonomy): domain Bacteria; phylum Pseudomonadota; class Gammaproteobacteria; order Pseudomonadales; family Azotimanducaceae; genus UBA4421. Next base: position 13,361 of record CAYMUT010000018.1, on the reverse strand, counting down.
GCACCCAGCACTTCGCACTGTGGGATTACTGGCCCGAGGAACGCAAAGGCCACAGGGTAACCGTGATGGGAGAGCGTCCGCTGCCGCCTGAGGGTAAACCGGTGCAACGTGTAATGAGACTGAGCAACAGACTGTGACCCGCGATACCGCACGAAGGATGCTGCAAACCTGGGTGGCCGTCGCCTCATTGACACTGGTCACGTCAGCCATTGGCAGCGAACAGACAGGAGTCGACCTACTGGTACATTCCGGGCACATCTATACCCTGGACCAGCCAGGCACCCTCGCCAGCGCCATGGCGATCAGCGACGGCAAAGTGATTGCCGTCGGCGGGCCGGAGCTGCGCGACGCTTACCATTCAAACCAGGAACTTGATCTGGCGGGACGCACAATCCTGCCCGGCTTCAACGACACCCACGTACATATCTCCGGCAAACCCCGTCATTACATCGATCTGACCAAGGTGCGCTCTGTCGCAAAGATAAGATCACTGGTCAGCGCGAAAGCGGCTGAACTGGAAGCCGGCAGCTGGATCACCGGCTATGGCTGGTCGGAAGATGAACTGGCAGAGCAGCGCAGACCGTTGCTCGACGATCTCGACACTGCCGCTCCGGAAAATCCGGTCATGCTTACCCGGGCGGGCGCCCACAGCGCAGTAGTTTCGAGCCGGGCTATGGCGCTGGCGGGTATCGACAGCAACACGCCCGACCCTGAGGGCGGCGCCATAGAAAAGGACCCGGCCGGCAAACTCAACGGCATCATTCGCGAACGTCACGGCCAGCTCATCGGCGCACTGATCCCGCCGGCGCCGAAAGCCGAGCTGCGCGAAAGTCTCACCCTTGAACTACGCAACCTGTTTGCGCTTGGCATCACCTCAATCACCGAAGCAATGACCAGTGTCGAAGAATATGCCCAATGGGAGAAGGTTTACGCCGAGCACTCAGGCACCCTGCCTCGAGCCACCGTCCAGCTCGGCTATGAAGGCAGGCAGGCCATGGCGGTGTTCGGCAGGAAGACCGGCGACGGCAACGAACACCTCAAGGTGGGGCCCATCAAGATCTTCGCCGATGGCGGCTTTACCGGTCCTGCGGCCTACACCAAGCAGCCCTACCGCCACGACAAGTCTTATCGCGGACACCTGAACATGCCCGAACAGGAATTGCGTGATCTGATTTTCGCGGCCCATAGCGACGGCTGGCAGCTGGGCATTCATGCAATCGGCGACGCAGCCATAGAGCTGGTCGTCGAGTTCCTCGCCGAAGCTCTGCAGGCCCACCCACGCGAAGATCATCGCCATTACCTGAACCATTTCACGGTAATGCCCAGTCACGAAACCATGCGTACCATGGCCAATCTGGGTATCGCCATCACCCAGCAACCCAACTTCACCTACACCCTCGAAGGCCGCTATCGCACCTACCTCGATGGCGAACGCCTGCAGCACAACAATCCCATAGCCACACCTATGAGCCACGGCGTGCACGTGGCGATCTCCAGCGACATCCTGCCGCTGGGTCCATGGACAGGCATTTACGCTGCCACCACTCGCCGGGGCATGAGCGGGCAGGTTTACGGTGAACAGGAGATCATCACCCGGGAACAGGCACTGCGCGCCTACACGCATCTCGGCGCATGGCTGAACCGTGACGAGCAGCATAGAGGCCGCCTCACACCTGGCATGTGGGCAGATTTCATCGTGCTCGACGAAGACCCATTGAGCATCGACGATGACTCGCTGCTCAACCTGCAGGCCCGCGCAACTTACCTGGGCGGCACCCGGGTCTGGCAAAGGGATGCGGCAGAGGCAAGATGACAGATTTTCATCTGATCAGCAAAGAGGAGGTTTGCGGATGAGCCAGCGGTTACAGGGTAAGCGCGTACTGGTCACCCAGGCAGACGACTACATGGGCCCGGCCACGGTCGAGCTTTTCTCAAGCGAGGGTGCCGAGGTCATGGCGGATACCAGCGACCTGACGCAAGCCGGCGCCTGCGAGGCGCTCATCGAGGGCTCCGGTCAGATCGACATTCTGGTGGCGAACCTCGCTTCACCCAACTTCTCCGGCATTACCGCCACAGATCTTCCCGACGAGAGCTGGCACTGCGCTTTCGACATGATGGTCCACCCGTTGCACCGATTGTGTCGGGCCGTGCTTACGCAGATGATCCAGCGGGCGCGAGGCAAGATCGTCGTGTACGGCAGCGCCACCGCCCTGACCGGACTGAAGACTGTGACTGCCTACAGCGCCGCCCGAGCCGCCCAGGTCGGCTACGTACAATCGCTCGGAGTGGAAGTTGCACCACACAATATCCAGGTGAATCTGATCGCTCAGAACTACGTGGAAAACCCGGTGTACTACCCACCGGAGCTCCGCGAAAAGGAGTCGTTTCAGAAATCCCTGCGCCGCCAGGTGCCGCTGGGACGGCTGGCAACCGCAGAGGAAGACGCGCAATTCGCGCTGTTCCTCGCATCCGACGAAAGTGACTTCTTTGTCGGCCAGGCCATTCCATTCTCCGGGGGCTGGATTCAGCGATAGAACGTGATACAACTGTCTCCAAACTAAACTTCATCGGCGCCATTACCGGGAACAGGGGGACTTGACCATGATGACAGGAGACCAATATCGCGAATCGCTCAACGACGGCCGCGAAACCTTTTTCGAAGGCGGCCAGGTAGCCGACCTGCCCGGCCATGAAATTCTCGGTATCACGGTAGACTCCGCCGCCGCGGGTTATGACCGCTTTTACGATGCCACACCGGGCGCGGTTGGCGCCTTCATGAAGGTACCCGGCTCAGCGGATGAATTGCGTGAACAGGTCGAACTGCACGAAACCGTGGACCTGCTCACCCATGTAACCTACGCGTCGATCATGACCCTGCTCACCGCGGCCGACCGCATCGAAGCCAAACTGCCCGACAATGCGGGGCGCATTCGCGCCTGGGTCGAAGAAGCTCAGCAGCGCGACGTGCGCATCACCCAATGCATCACCGATGCCAAGGGTGACCGCAGCCGCCGCGCCGGCAACCAGGATGACCCTGATGCCTACGTACGGGTGGTGGATCGCCGCGAAGACGGCGTGGTGATCCGCGGAGCGAAGCTGCACATTTCAGCCGCTTCCATGGGTCACGAACTGATGACGATTCCCACCAAGGCCATGAAAGCCGGCGAGCAAGACTACGCCATCGCCGCCATGGTGCCGGTGAACGCACCGGGTGTGAAGATCGTCAACACCACCTACGCTCCACGTCATGAAGACAAACGGGACTTCCCGGTGTCCGGGCGCCACCATACACCGGAGGGCTTTGTCATTTTCGACGACGTGTTCGTACCCAATGAACGCGTGTTTCTCGACGGAGTAACTGAATTTGCAGCGGTTTTCGCCCACTCACTCGGCCTGTGGGAGCGCCTCGGCGGGCTTTCCGGCATGGCATCGGGTTACGACCGCCTGGTGGGTTATGCGCAACTCATCGCTGAAGCCAATGGTCTGGAGGCGGTCGGCCACATCAAAGAGAAGATCTCGGAGATGATGATCAATGCCACATTGATCCGCGCCTCTTTGGAGGCCGCCATCGAAAACTGCTCGATCACCTCGGACGGCGCCGCTTTTCCCAATGAGTTGTACACCAACGTCGGCAAGTACCACGGAGCCGCCAACTATTCGCTCATGGTGCGCCATCTGCACGACATTGCCGGCGGCTCTATTCTGACCGCGCCCGGTATTGCAGACCTGGAGAATGAGCAAACCGGGCACCTGATCCGTAAGTACATGGGTACCAAACAGTCGGTAGACGGCATCTACCGCACCAGATTGTTCCACGCGATTCGCGACACTACCGCCGACGCGCTGGGCGGCTGGTCCGCGGTGACCAACATCCAGGCCGGTGGCGGACTGTATGCACAACGCATCGTCTCACGTATGCATTACGACATAGAAAACGCGAAGCGGATGGCGCTGGAATACGCGCACATGGGTGAATACATCGAATAACCTGACCAGAATCCTAATGGCTGCGATCATGCTGGTGTTGATCGCAGCGGTCGCGCGCGCCGACGAGCCTGACGGACACCAGACACCGCCGCTCTGGCGAGTGAGCATGGGCGAGCATGTGCTATGGGTAGTCGGCACGATTCGCCCTCTGCCTGAGGGGTTCACAAAACAACCCTGGTCCGGCCCTCGACTACAGCAGGTCGCAGCAGATGCAACGATCTATGTGGGGCCGCCCATGATCGAGACTCGCATATCCAATCCCTTGGCCGCGCTGAATGCGTTGCGCCACTACAACGCTTTGCGGCGCATTCCCCAACGACAAACCCTGGCAGATTTGCTGCCCGCGGCCATGTACGTTAGATTCGAACAAATGCGTCAGCGACTGGGCGTGCGCTCGCGATCGGTCACCCGGCTCCGACCCATGCTGGCCGCAAACAAATTACTCGGGGTCGCTCTGAAAAAGAACGGATTGACTGATCGCGACTTCAGCAAGTCGGTGCGCCGACTGGCCAAGCGTAACGGCGCGAGCACCGTACAACCCGAGGTTAAGGTCTCGATCGGAGAGGCAGTTGTGCTCATTCGCAGTCTGCCCGAGTCCATCGAACTTGAGTGTATGCAGGCCACCCTGGACTATCTCGAAAACGACATTCACAACGCAGAACTCACGGCCTCTCTGTGGCGCGATGGCCGCTTGTCTGACCTGTACAGATACGACTATTCGCTCATCGACCGGTGCGCGGATGCGGCCTTCAGCGGCGACTCCGCTGATGCTGTGAGGCAGCGGGCCTGGCAGCTGTGGCGCCAGGCAATGCTCAACGCCCTCCAACACCACGCCTTGTCCATCGCCAGTCTGCCGCTGCAGGAACTCACCCGAGCAGATAGCCCACTGTGCACCCTGCCGGGAGACCTGAGGATTCACCATGATGCGGCGCACCTCTGGAACCCTCAAAAAGAATACTGTATAAATACACAGTATGAAGCTACTCCGCCCCCTCCATCGTCAACGAACCCGGCGCCGCACGAGACTGACCGTGCTCGGCAATGAAGACCTCGCCGCACACCACTGCGTAACGCTCAATGAACTCGAAGCGCATCTGCTCGTCAGCAAACTGCCGTTTCATAAAGACAGCCGCGGCAACATCTGGGCGTCCTGCGATGTGGTGGAGCCAGTTACCGGCGCAGGTTCTGCAGACCGGCCCTGAACTGTGCTAATTCCGGTTCACCCAGGCCGTTGATCGGCAGACTGCGCAGCACGTCCCGCAGCACGCCGCGCGCATCGTCGAGCATGGTCTTGCCCGTGTCAGTGATTACGGCGAGACTCTGACGCGCATCGCGCTGATTGCGGGTGGTACTCGCCAGGCACATTTTCTCCATGGGTTTCAGCGCCCGGGTCACCGCAGATGGGCTCAAGCCCACCTGATGTGCCAGGTCTATCCGCGAACATCCCGCCGGTCCTGCCCCAGCCAGCGCTTTAAGCAGGCGGAACTCGCTGAAGCTCGCACCTACGATCGTCAGTGCCCTGTCCAGACGCCGCTCAAGACTTGCAGCGGTTTCAAGAAATTCCAGCACTGCAGGTTCCGTGATGTTGATCAAATCTTCATCGCTCATCGTCGTTACCATAATATGCATGATCATTCATGCATAATACATGCTTTATGCAAGCATAATCAAGGAGCGGAACCGCCCAAGTCCGCACACTCGTTACCCGCAGCCGTGCTAAGCTACGCGCCCCTTTCCAGACCCACTTGATTTGAACCCGGCATTAACCTGATGAGCAATAACGAGTACATACTAAAATTTGTCTGCCCCGACCAACTCGGCATCGTCCGCGCTGTGTCGGACTGGCTGTTTCAACGCAAATGCAACATCATCGACAGTGACCAGTTCGGCGACCCCTACACGGGCAATTTTTTCATGCGCGTGCATTTCGGTGGCGAGATCGACGAACAATCCCTGCACAGTGAGTTCGGCGAAGTCGCCGAGCCCCGCCAACTCGACTGGGAGTTCTGGCCAATGGCGCGCCGGTGCCGGGCACTGATCATGGTTTCAAAGCTGGACCATTGTCTGACTGATCTGCTTTACCGTATGCGCAACAACGAGCTGGGCGTAGATGTGAGCTTGATCGTCTCCAATCATCGCGATGCCTACCCGATGGCGGCGGCAAACGATATCGACTTCCTGCACCTGCCGGTGACGCCGGCTACCAAGGCGAAACAGGAAAACAGGCTTGCCGATGAAATCTCCAGCCGCAATATCGACTTCGTAGTTCTCGCCCGATACATGCAGATTCTGAGCGACGGGTTCTGCGCACAGTTTCCCGGGCGTATCATCAACATCCACCACTCATTCCTGCCCGGCTTCAAGGGCGCCAAGCCATACCACCAGGCGCATGAAAAAGGGGTCAAACTGATCGGCGCCACCGCCCACTATGTGACACCCGAGCTGGACGAAGGGCCCATCATTGAACAAGGTATTGAACGGGTGGATCACCGCAGCACGCCAGATCAGCTGGTTGCCATCGGGCGCGACATTGAACGCGTCGTGCTGGCCAAGGCTGTCCGTTATCACGCAGAACAGCGCATACTGTTAAACGGTCACCGCACAGTCGTATTCGACTGACCCAGACATACAAGAATAAGCCGAGGACACACTCAAATGGCCGAAGAACAACCGGATCGCAGCGGCGCCGAGAGCCTGGTGCAGACCTTCGTCGATGCCGACGTCAACGTCTGTTTCGCCAATCCCGGCACTTCAGAAATGCATTTCGTCGCCGCCCTGGACACCAACCCTGACATGCGTTGCGTACTGGGTTTATTCGAAGGCGTCGTCACCGGTGCCGCAGACGGCTACGGCCGCATAGCCGGTCGCCCCGCGGCAACCCTCACGCACCTGGGCCCGGGCTTCGGCAATGGCTGGGCAAACCTGCACAATGCCAAGAAAGCCCGCACCCCGGTGGTGAACGTCGTCGGAGATCATGCCACCTTTCATCGCAAGTACGACGCTCCGCTGACTTCCGATGTCGAAGGGGTCGCGCGGCCGGTTTCCCACTGGGTCAAGGTTTCACAATCCGCCGATGACGTCGCTGCAGACGGTGCCGAGGCGGTGCAGGCCGCAATGGCACCACCCGGCCAGGTGACCACGCTGATTCTCCCCGCCGATACCGCGTGGAACCGTACCAGCGCCATAGCCGGGCCCTTACCGGCCATCGCTGCCAAGCCCTATGAGGCCGGCAGCATCAACACTGTAGCCAAGGCACTGGGCAGCGGCGAGCCCAGCGTCATCCTCATGAACGGCCACATCACCGAAGAGCGCGCCGCCCTGGCGGATCAGATCGCCCAGACTACCGGCGCGCGTATCATTTCAGACACGTTCATTCCGCGTCTGCAGCGGGGTGCGGGCCGCGCGGAAGTACAGCGCCTGCCGTATTTCGGCGAGCAAGCCGCCGAAGTTCTGGCCGGCACCCGCCACCTGATTCTGGTAGGCAGCCAGCCGCCGGTAACTTTCTTCGCTTACCCGGACAAACCCAACTGGCTGACCCCGGATGGCTGTGAATTGCACACGCTGGTTGAACGCGATGCAGACGTAACCGGCGCCCTGCAGGCACTGGCCGACGCAGTAGGCGCAATCGCCGTGGAACCCAACAGCTTGCCGTTAGTCCGGCCAGACCTTCCCCGCGGAGAACTGACGCCGGCGGCGATAGGCGCGTCGCTGGCCCATCACTTCCCGGAAAACGCCATAGTCGTGGACGAGGGCGGCACTACCGGCAGCGGTACCGCCGGGTTCACGCGCAACGCACCTCCCCACGACTGGCTCATGCTCACCGGCGGATCCATTGGCTACGGCCTTCCCTGCGCAACCGGCGCGGCCGTCGCGGCGCCGGATCGACGCGTGATCTGCCTGCAGGGCGATGGCGGCGGCATGTATACAGTGCAGGCGCTGTGGACCCAGGCACGGGAGAAGCTTGACGTAACCACCATCATCTTCGCCAACCGCAAGTATTCGATTCTGCAGATCGAATTCGGGCGGGTCGGCGCGCATAATCCCGGGCCCAAAGCCATGAGCATGCTGGACCTGACCAATCCCGAGCTGAACTGGGTATCCATGGCGGAAGGTATGGGTGTTCCCGGCTGGCGGGTAAGCACTGCAGACGAGTTCAACAAGGCACTGGCGGAATCTCTGAACGCTCCCGGCCCTTCGCTGATTGAAGCTATGGTCTAGGCAGCATCCACCGACAGCCACAGACGCAGCAGATGCCGCTTGCGGTCTGCTTCGTCGAAATCGGTGTAGGCTGTGCGGGCATGGGCGACGTGATGGTTACAGACGAACTGCATGTCGCCCTTGCGCAGCCAAAGGTCCAGATGAAATTTCCGGTCCGCTGCGTGGGCGTCGTAGAAGTCGAGAATCTCCCGGTGAGGTTCGCTGATGACAACGTTTTCATGACGTTCAACGGTACGAAAGTACTCACTGTGATAAAAGGTTCTCAGATCCCGGCCATCGTAACATCCGGCTTGAACATGCCCGACTGGGGCACTTCCTGCCGGCATGCGGTCGCGTCGGTCAGAGAGAAAGGGCTCAAATAAAAAGGGCACCAGGTCCGGGCGCTCGCTCAACAGTGCATTGAACAGCGATACCGTGCTGGCGATACGGCTCTGCCCGCCTTCTTTTGCCGGCTGCAGACACAGCAGGCCGACAATATCCGCCGCATCGCAATGGAAATTGATGTTGGCAGTCGTGCGGTACAAACGTACAAAAGGATCGTCTTCAGCCTCTGCGTAATCCATCACGTGGCCAAGCAGTTCTTCGTCGGGGTTCTGCGCGCCGGGCACACCGAAATGATGGCCAAGACCCCAGAACGCCACGCTGAGTTCATGCTCACTCCATTCATCTACCGGCAACCCGCGAACCAGTATGAAGCCGATGCCATCATGCACCTGATGGCGCCATGCGCGCACGCGATCTGCCAGGCTCGGTAACTCGAACTGCTCACGTCCCACTTCACCGAGGGTCAGCTCAGCGGCGAGCACATGATCCACTGCCGCACGAATCTCATCGATTTCTGCATCGCTCAATTCAACCAGCCAGGCCGAAGGGTCTTCGCGCAGCTCATGCCCGGTCCAGGCCGAGGAGTGCTGTATCGGCGCTTCGGGCACCCCAGTGTGGTCTCGGCCGAAATAGTGTTGTGTCTGTTCGGCGAAGCTCATGAAGTGAGAAATTTTCATGCAGGAAGCCAGGGTCTGGGTAATCTGTGGCAGCACAAGACACTACCACACCCGGACCTGAAGCATCACGCCGGGTTCAGCCGCGGCGCTGCTCTCTACCGGCTCGGCTGCGCAGCCAGACGATGGCTCCTGTCAGTGCCAGCCCAATTAGAGCAAACCCGGCAGCATTCATGATCCACACACCCACCTGACCGATGATTCTGCCACTGTGCGCGTCTACCAGAACGCGCTCCAGGGTTACCAGCCTGGCGCCATACTGCAACGCCCACGCCTGCGCTACCGGCACAGACTGAGGCGCGCGCCAATTCGTCGCAAATTCAGGCACTGCCCGCCATGTCGCGCCCAGATCATCGGAGCGAAAATAATCCTCCGCCGAGCGCAACGCCAGGTTCTGCCCGGTCGAAGCTCCCAAAGCCAATCCCGGCGCCGGCAGCGCCGAGCGTTCCACCGGAATCCCAGGCTCCGCCGGCACCATTATCAGTTCTGTTGCTGTGGCGACCAGGTGGCCGAATTCCATACTCACCGCGCCGAGCATATCGGCAGAGACGCTCACCTTGCGCCCGTCGATCAACAGCAGGTCACCCACCTGCACCACCCCCTGATCGACGCTGGCCCGATCGGGCACAACGACGCCATAGTGCGCGTGCAGCCACGGCGACTCCACACCGCGGCTTCCCAGGTTCAGCGTATCGGTAAACTGCAGTGGTATGCCCGTCACCACCAGCAATACTACGGGCAGCATGGCGCAAAACCCGGTAAGCCTATGCGCCGCACGTAGCGCACGCGTACGAGCAGGGCTTTGTTTGAACATGGGTGTACTTGAAAACTGCTAGCGCGCGTGAGCGATTGTGGTGGCGGCCTGGTCTGTATGCTGATGTAACAGCAGTGCCGCCCGGGCCATGCGCGTCATGGCATTTACAGATAATGTGGCGCCGGTGATGGAGTCCACCCTGTCGCTGAGTTGATCCTCGCCAGTCAGAAACAGATTACTGAACTGTCGGGTAAAGAACTCATACTTTACTTCCCAACCGCGGCTTTCGCGAAATACCAGAACCTGGATATCCTCGATTACACCGTCTGCAACGCTCACCCCGGCAGTGATTGGGCGGTCTTTGCCGATCTCTTCAAGTACCCACACGGTTTTGCCGTTGGCGCCCCAGTACTTGAAACGCAGCCCGGGACGATGACCAAGAATCTCGGTGAGACGTTCCCGCAACACGCCATTGGGCCAGACCGTGCCGACGGCCGGTATTCTACTATCGAACGCTTGGGCAACGAACGCGTCGGCATGCATATAGACCCGGGCACCGCTACCTGCCTCGCCAGCTTCAGCCGGCCAAGCGAAACAGGCGATTGCCACCCAGATGAAAATGTTGCCAATAATCATTCGCATTTGCATAAGCATATTGTGCCACTATCTGCGCAAGATGGAAGTAGATTTACTTCGCATTTGCGACGCGCACGATCACGGGAAAACCCACAGCGCCCCCCTAAAACTGGAATCCGACACCCAGGTCGATGGCCTTGAAGTCCCGGCCGCTGGCACCGGAAAGATCATGCTCGCGATCCCGGTAGTCGATCTTGAATACAACTTTGTCCGTGGGCCACAGGTTTACCCCGATTTCCCACTGTTCAAACTGATCCTGCACGCGCACGCCCTCCAGATCCTGGAAGCGGGTATAGATACCGATCGAATCGAGCAGATCAAACTGAGGCGTGTTGAAACGATACGATGGTTCTACATACCAGCCGGATTGATCATCGCCGTCAAATGCTTCGACCAGTGAACCGCTCATATCCCATTCAGCCCACAGCGCCCGCAGTTGAAAGCCACCATTGTTGTAGATGGCATGAGCGGTCAGCAGATCCGCGTCGTCAAGTCCATCACCGGAAACCTGGCTGATATCAGACTGATGCTGATAGCTGGCGGACAATTGCAGCCCGGGAATGCCGCTGTAGCCTACCCTGGCGGTATAGGCAAGATCTTCGGCACTGGCATTGGAAGACTTCTGCCGACCGCTGCGCACACGGAACTGACTCGAACCGCTGGTCGGCACTTCCAGGCCGGAGTGCACGGCCAGGTCCCAGGACAATCCATTGGCGTACTGACCGCTCATGGCCACACCATTTTCCCACCAGGTACTGGGCAGAATGATGCTTTCCACATCATTGCGTTCCACGCCATAGAAGGTCGGCGGCTCGTGGGTTTCGTTGAGAATACCCACCGGCGTGAGAAACAGGCCGGCTTTGGCCTGGTGATTGTCATCCAGAGCAAGCTCGATATACGCCTGCTCGATTTCCACCTCACCGTTGCCACTGCCGTCGGCGGTGTCTTTAACCAGCCCGTGTTCAATCTCAAACTCTGAAAAGAACCTGACACGATCACTGAATTCGTGATTGACGAACAGAACGTAACGATGAATGTCCGTTTCTTTGAAATCGCGCGCACTATCATCGGCGTCGACGTCGTTGTAGTGCACTTCACCGTATCCGCCGACGCTGGTGCGGTTCCACCAGTTGCCCCCGGTATCGCTGGAAGACGCCTGCTGCTCGACGAATTCGACCGTACTCAACAAGCGCTCTTCCGTGACTTGCACATCACCGCGGGTAGTCGCCAGTTGGTCGCGAGTCACGGCAAGTTGCTGTTCGAGGGCGGCGATTTTTTCGCCCTGGGTAACCACCAGGTCATAAAGAGCCTGCAGGTCCGGCTCAGGCTGCTGCGCGTGGGCCAAGGTCGTCAGCGACAGCGTGACTATCACCACACCAGCAGCGACTCTGCGGGGAAAGCTTCGCGGCTTATTCATTATTGTTCCTATGATCCGTCAGATGATGTGCAGGGGATCATACAGAACATAAATACAAATGAGAATAGATATTATTTAGATTTGCTCAGCGCCCACGCCGCGTAACGGCAGGCACTAGCTGCGATGAGCTCGAATCACCTCCAGAAACGCCTCACCATAGCGTTGCATCTTGGCCTGCCCGACCCCGGAAAGGGCCAGCATCTGTTCAGCGCCTTGGGGCTGGTGGCGCGTCATCAACAGCAACGTCGCATCGTGAAAGATCACATAGGGAGGCACGCCGTTTTCGCTGGCCAGATCCCGGCGCAGTGCTTTGAGGGCTTCATACAGATCTTCCTCTTCCAGTTCCAGGGTAATCTCCCCTTTTACCGGCGCCTTACGCTTCGGTTTCTCGGCGTCCTCCCGCAGTGTCAGGGTGAGTTCACCCCGCAACAGACCGCGGCTTGCCCGGGTCAGTGTCAACGCTCCATAACGGCCGTGGTCGACCTGCAGATAACTGCGCACCACGAGCTGCCGGAATATTGAGCGCCACTGGTTGTCAGACAGATCCGCACCGATACCGAATGTGCTGAGCTGATCGTGGCCAAAGCGTCGCACCTTTTCCGGGGTCTGACCGCGCAATACGTCGATGACATGGCCGGCGCCAAACCTCTGACCGGTACGGTAAACACAGGACAGCGCTTTCTGGGCCGCTTCGGTACCATCCCAGGTTACCGGCGGACGCAAACACACGTCGCAGTTACCGCAGTCCCCACCCAGTTCTTCGCCGAAATAAGCCAGCAGGTGGCGCCGCCGACAGGTCGTCACCTCACACCAGCCAAGCAGCGCATTAAGTTTGGTCCGCTCTATGCGCTTGTACGACTCGTCCGCCTCGGACTCTTCCGCCATTCGCGCCAGGCGCACCACATCGGCCAGTCCATAGACCATCCAGGCTTCCGCAGGCGCGCCATCGCGCCCCGCGCGGCCGGTCTCCTGATAGTACGCCTCGATGCTCTTGGGTAGATCCATGTGCGCCACGAACCGTACGTCCGGCTTATCGATACCCATGCCGAACGCAATCGTGGCCACCATGATTACGGCATCATCCTGCAAAAAACGCTGCTGATTGGCCTGCCGCTGTGCAGCGTCCATGCCCGCGTGATACGGCAACGCGCGATAGCCCTGCTGGTACAGCCATTCGGCGGTTGCTTCCACGCTCTTGCGCGACAGGCAATAGACGATGCCCGAGTCTCCCTGATGCTCCTGCAGAAACCCCTGCAGCTGACGCTTTGGATCAGTCTTCTGTTGTACCGTATAGCAGATATTCGGCCGGTCGAATCCTTCGATGAAAACCTGCGGGTCGGCAAGCGCCAGA
>CAYMUT010000017.1:64825-123465 GCA_964393625.1 uncultured Pseudomonadales bacterium | reverse complement strand
TAAAGCATGTCTCCGGTACGATCTGTAAACCATGTGACCGGTACAGACCCAGGGAACATTGGTGGGCCCACCAGGACTCGAACCTGGGACCAATGGATTCACAAACTCCCGATGTTTCCACCGGGTGCGGACTATCTCACCTCCCTCGGCGACTCGTTTGAGTCCGTTAGGGAGCGGGACGCTCTTGCCTGTTATTAAGGACGCTCGGATCGGCACTTGCACCTTCCAGCCCTCAGGTAGTCTCTGCACCTTCCAGCGGTGTACCGCTGGCTTGGCTCAGGATTGCCGGCGCCTGCGCGCTACGGTTCCCCTGAATTCATCCCGTTCATCCTGGCGCTTTCGCTGCCAGGCGCACCTTTCTGATGAGTCCACTGCTCTAACCAACTGAGCTATAGGCCCACGCTGCATACATCGTATGCGGCGAGCGCGCATTCTAGCACCGAGGTTCGTTCGCACAATAGCGGGGGGACATCAACGCCTTGACTAGACTAAGTGGTTAGTCTAATTTGACCTAGCATGACCGAAGTGAACATACATGAAGCCAAGACCCAGCTATCGAAATTGCTGCGCCGGGTATCTGCTGGCGAAGAAATCGTTATCGCACGGTCTGGCAAACCCATTGCCAAACTGGTCCCTCTGGACGCACCACCCAAAAGAAAGTTCGGGGTAGATCGGGGCGTGTTCGAGGTACCTGATGACTTCGATGCTCCTTTGCCATCGGACGTTCTGGCAGAGTTCGAGCATTGAAGCTGCTGCTGGATACTCACGTCTGGCTCTGGCTGCAAACAGCGCCCGAACGAGTTCAGCCTGCCACGCTGGGCAAACTGGAAGACACGCGAAACGAGCTGCTGCTGTCCGCCGCCAGCTCGTGGGAAATCGCTATCAAGTATGCTTTAGGCCGTTTGCCCCTGCCCGTTGAGCCACGCGATTACGTCGAGTCGCGTATGGCAAAAAGCGGCACCAGAGGCATGCCCGTAGAACACCGGCATGCGCTTCAGGTTGCCAGACTGCCTGCGCATCATAGCGACCCGTTTGATCGCATTCTGGTCGCACAGGCACAGCTGGAAAAGGCCGTGCTGGTTTCGGCCGATGCGCAGCTCGAGCGGTATGAGGTAGACCAGCTCAGGGCCTGATCAGCCCCGCCCGTACTTCTGGTTGCCATCACAAAAACCCCGGCACTGGGCCGGGGTTTCGATCAGAACATACAAGCCGAAGATCAACTCCGCCGCATACTCTCCATCCACTCATCCAGAAAGCTGCGCAGATGCTCCGAGCGGCTCGGATGCCGCAACTTACGCAACGCCTTCGCCTCGATCTGACGAATCCGCTCGCGGGTCACATCAAACTGCTTACCCACTTCTTCCAGAGTGTGGTCGGTATTCATATCGATACCGAAACGCATGCGCAGTACTTTCGCTTCGCGCGCGGTGAGACCGCCGAGCACACCCCGGGTCGCCTCTTTCAGACCTTCACCGGTGGCCAGCTCAATGGGCGAACCAATGGTGCTGTCTTCAATGAAATCACCCAGATGGGAATCTTCATCGTCACCAATCGGCGTCTCCATGGAGATCGGCTCCTTGGCGATCTTGAGCACACGGCGGACTTTGTCTTCCGGCATTTCCATACGCTCGCCCAGTTCTTCCGGCGTCGGCTCGCGACCCATCTCCTGCAGCATCTGCCGGGATACCCGGTTGAGCTTGTTGATGGTCTCGATCATGTGCACCGGAATACGGATGGTGCGCGCCTGGTCGGCGATAGACCGCGTGATCGCCTGACGGATCCACCAGGTGGCATACGTCGAGAACTTGTAGCCTCGGCGATACTCGAACTTGTCCACCGCCTTCATCAGACCGATGTTGCCTTCCTGAATGAGGTCGAGGAACTGCAGACCGCGGTTGGTGTACTTCTTGGCGATTGAGATCACCAGACGCAGGTTGGCCTCAACCATGTCTTTTTTGGCGCGGCGGGCTTTCGCTTCACCCAGCGACATGCGCCGGTTGATGTCTTTAATGCCCATGACCGTCAGATCAGTCTGCTTGGTCAACGCCTTCAGCTTCTTCTGAGAGCGAAGGATGTCTTCACGCTGCACTTCCAGCGCAGCGGAAAAATCTTTGTCGGCCTTAACCAGTTTGTTAATCCAGGTGACGCTGGTTTCGTTACCCATGTATTCCTTGCGGAACACGTCTCTTGGCACTCTGGCGCGGCGCACCGCACTGGTCATGATGGCGCGCTCGTGCCGACGCACAATATCCAGCCCGTCGCGGGCCATATCGACGATCTCGTCGAAATGCTTGGGCACCAGCTTGAAGCAGCAGAACGCTTCACCCAGTTTAGCCAGTTGCGCAGCGGCCTGGTCGCTGTCACGGCCTTTCGCGGCGATGACCTTCTGGGTTTTGTTGTACTGACGCTTCAGCGTGGAAAAGCGCTTCTTGGCTTCTTCCGGGTCAGGGCCCTTGTTTTCTTCTTCCTCGTCGTCGTCATCTTTCGCCTCTTTAGCGGCAGCGGCATTCACCTGGGTGGCCGCCGGTACATGGTCCGTCGGGTCGAGATAGCCCACCAGCAGGTCCGCCAGTTTGTCTTCCTTGGTGACCTCGGCGTAGGTTTCCAGGATGTACTCCACCGGCCCGGGATAGCACGCCAGCGCGGTCAATACATCGCGAATGCCCTCTTCAATGCGCTTGGCAATGGCGATTTCGCCCTCGCGGGTCAGCAGTTCCACGGTACCCATCTCACGCATATACATGCGCACAGGGTCGGTGGTGCGACCGGCTTCGGTTTCTACCGCAGCCAGCGCGGCGGCGGCTTCTTCCGCCGCCAGTTCGTCCGCCGTGTTTTCTTCGTTGCTCAGCAGTTCATCGGCATCCGGCGCGGCTTCATACACCGTGATACCCATGTCATTGATCATGCGGATGATGTCTTCGATCTGCTCTGGATCAGAGATTTCGTCGGGCAGGTGGTCGTTGACCTCACTGTAGGTCAGAAAACCCTGCTCCTTGCCTTTGGCAATGAGTTCTTTCAGCCGTGACTGCTGCTTTGCTGTCGAGATTTGATTGCTCATAGTACCTCGAGTCGGATGTGATGGTTTACGGCCACCGCCAGGCGAACTTATACGCCTGGGTAGGTAACCCTCTCATCCCGATACTTCTATGCCTGACCCTTATTTGGTCTCTTACACGATAGGATCGTATCTGGGCGGCTTATGTCGTTAGACTTGCCGTCTGTCTGTTTAGTTCGACTTGCGTCTCTTCGCGTTGTTTTGCCTTGACCGGTTGCACCGGCTGCCGCTGCCCTGCTTTTGCTAGGGACACCCCCCTAAGACAAACGCGGAATTATAGTTAGTTATATGGTGATTTTCCAATGTTTTTCAACGAGATAGATCAAGGGCGTGGCAACACACCCTGACTCACTCCGGCTCCCGGGTGCGCTGAGCCCAGTATTCGCGGAACTTTTCTTCGTCCGGGTTTTCTTTCAGCCCCAACAGCGCGTCCCGGCGCCGGCGCAAACGCCCGTGCTCGCAGAGTTTGTTTACGCCATCTATGAATTCAGACGCCGCCATTTCCGCGGGAATCTCCAGAGTTTTCCGGGCCAACTGCAGAACCTTCGGGTACTGCTCATGATCGGACCAGTGAATCAGCAGTTCTTCCGTATCGGCGTCCGGGCTTGCCTGCAGAAACCCGAGAATTTCACTGAGCAGACCCAGGTCAAAGCCGGAATCCAGCACTTCCTGACGTCGCTCCGCGTCTATCTTTTGCCATGTACCGGGGTATTTGACCGCAAGCGTTAGTAAGCGTTCACTTAGGCGCATAACCTTGCTATCTGGGCGCGTGATACGCCGCACACGACGTTGCGTCGGGCCTGCCGCAGTTCCCAGGCCGGTTTCTTCCGACACTTTCTGCTGCAGCAGTGTTTTCAACACGCCCTTGGGCACTTTGTCGATATAGGGCGCTATCAGTCCGGCGAAACGCGCCCGGCCATCGACGGAAGCCATATCCAGCCCCTGGCCGAGCCGCTGAAACAGGAATTCCAGCCCTGGCAGAGCATTATCGACAAATGTCTCGAAGCCGGCCCTGCCCTGGGCTCGGATCAATGAGTCCGGGTCTTCGCCATCCGGCAGAAACACCAGCTTGAGCTGGCGATGTTCGTTCAATGCAGGCAGCGCATTCTCCAGCGCTTTCCATGCCGCCTGTCTGCCCGCCTGATCCCCATCGAAACAGCAGATCACCTCATCGGCATAACGGAACAGTTTATGGAAATGCGCCTCGCCGCTGGCAGTACCCAGGGTCGCCACGGCGTTGGCAACACCATGCTGGGCCAACGCCACCACATCCATATAACCTTCCACCACCAGCAATCGATCAATGCGGCGCAGAGCGCGGCGGGCTTCATACAACCCGTAGAGTTCCGAGCCCTTCTGAAACACCGGCGTCTCCGGCGAGTTCAGATATTTCGGACCATCGTCGTCTTTGCCAAGAACGCGTCCACCGAAGCCGATGATGCGCCCACGGGTATCGCGAATGGGGAACATGACCCGGTCGCGGAAGCGATCGTATACCCGGCCCCGTTCGTTCTTGATCTGTAATCCGGCATCCAGGCGTACCTTCTCACCGGCGCCGGACAGTTGGTCGGTGATGTTCTGCCAACCCGGTGGGGCGTAACCGATGCCGAAGTCCCTGGCGATCTCCCCGGTGAGGCCGCGCGCTTTCAGATACTCGATCGCAGCCGGCGCATCGCGCAGAGAGCGGCGATAAAACTGCTCTGCCTGCTCGAGTGCTGCATAAAGGGGTTCATTGTCACTGTCGCTGCGCGTCGGCCCTCGGTGCCGGCCCTGCTCCCGCGGCACTTCCAGGCCAAGGGACTGCGCCAGCATTTCTACCGCCTCGACAAATTCCAGCCGCTCGAAATTCATGACGAAGGTCAAGGCGGTGCCGCTCTCCTTGCAGCCGAAGCAGTGGTAAAACTGTTTGTCTGGACTGACCGAGAACGATGGCGTCTTCTCGTCGTGAAATGGGCACAGTCCGGAATAGTTCTTGCCCGTCTTTTTCAAAGTCATGCGGCTTTCGACGACATCGACAATATCGACGCGGGACAGCAGATCGTTAATGAAAGACTGAGGTATGCGGCCGGCCACGGGCAAGATCAGTTCGGAATTACGGTGAACCAGATTAACAGAGTTTGCCCCTATGGGAATGGAAAAACAGCGCTCTACCGACCGTAAACATCGTCAAAGCGTTCGATATCGTCTTCGCCCAGATATGAGCCGACCTGCACTTCGATGAGTTCCAGTACGACTTTGCCCGGATTCTCCAATCGGTGCTTAGCCCCGCGGTGAATATAGGTGCTTTCGTTCTCGCCCAGGGTAAAGACATCATCGTTGATGGTGATGCGCGCCGCGCCTTTCACCACGATCCAGTGTTCTGATCTATGGTGATGCAGCTGCAGGCTCAGGCTTGCGCCCGGTTGCACCTTTATGCACTTCACCTGATACCGTTCGCCTTCAGCAATGCCTTCATAACTGCCCCAGGGCCGGAACACCTCGCTATGGTACAGGTGCTCGCTGCGTTCCTTGGCCTGCAATTGCGCGACGATCTTCTTTACATCCTGTACATGATCGCGATTCGCCACCATTACCGCATCCGCGGTCTCTACAACAACAAGATCATCAACACCAATCGCGCCGATCAGGCGCTTGCCCGCGTTGATGTAGGAATTGGTCGTATCGACCGCAACCACGTCGCCCTGCAGATGATTGCCCTGCGCGTCGCGCTCTGATTCGTCCCAGATCGCATCCCAGGAGCCGATGTCGTTCCAGCCAAAGGCCACCGGGACCACCTGAGCTCTGTCGGTATGTTCCATGACCGCGTAGTCAATCGACCCTGCCGGGGACTCCAGGAAACTCGGTCCCGGGCGCAGAAAATCCAGGTCCGCTTCTGCCTCGCTCATGGCATCTCGCGTTGCCTCCGCCATGGCCGGATTGAGGCGCATCAGCTCATCAAGATAAGAGCGCGCACTCAGCACGAACATGCCGCTGTTCCACAGATATTTTCCTGATTCTAGATATTGCCGAGCCGTCGCCTCATCGGGCTTTTCCACAAACGACTCGGCAATCTGCAATTTCTGGGCGGCATCGGCGACCTGAATGTAACCGTATCCGGTTTCCGGCCGATCAGGCGAAATACCAAACGTCACCAATGCGCCCTCGGCAGCGCCACTGGTCGCCACTGTGACGGCGTTGGCGAATTCCGCTTCATCTTTGACCAGGTGATCCGATGGTAGCACCAGCAATAGCGCCTCAGGCTCAGTGGCTAGCGCCTGCCAGGCAGCCAGTGCGATAGCAGGCGCGCTGTTGCGGCCTTCGGGTTCAAGAATCAGCTGGTCCCAACTGGCGCCGATCTCCCGGCACTGCTCCGCCACCAGAAAACGATGCTCTTCATTGCATACAATAATCGGGGCCGCGGAGCTTACCGCCTTGGCGCGCAGCAGCGTGCTCTGCAGAAAGGATTTTTCACCAAGCAGGCGTTGAAACTGCTTGGGCAGAAAGGACCGCGAAACCGGCCACAATCGACTGCCTGTACCACCTGCGAGAATTACAGGTACAAGCTTCAGCCCGTCAGTGGCCATATCATCATTCCTTCGCGAATCCGAATGCTGCTCATTATACAAGCAGCATCGGTTTTAGGAGAGTTTCGCCTTGGTCAGCGCGCTGGCCTGGCCCATATCCGCGGTACCCTGCGCAGCGGCTTTGATGGCACCCATGACCTTACCCATATCCTGCATACCCGCAGCACCGGTTTCCGCAATGACGCGATCAACCAACGCCTCAAGCTCTTCAGCGCTCATCTGCTCGGGCAGAAATTCCTGGATGACGCCAATCTCCATGGATTCCTGAGCCGCCAGATCGTCGCGCCTGGCCTGTTGAAACTGCGCCAATGAATCCTGACGCTGCTTGAGCATCTTGTTGAGAATGCCGATGACATCGGCATCGGTCAGCTCTTTGCGCTCATCCACCTCGACGCGCTTGAGCTCCGCATTGACCAGACGCAACACCGCCACGCGCTCTTTTTCGCGGGCCTTCATCGCCGTCTTGGTGGCCTCTGCTATCTGGGATTTAAGTTCAGACATGTTCTGTCTTGGAGGAACGGGGTTCTATAATCACGAACCCCCGGATTTATAGCTCCAGGCGCTAGTAAGAACGCTCGAATTTGCGTGCTTCGCGCTGCAGCTTCTTCATGTGGCGCTTGACCGCGGCCGCGGCCTTACGCTTACGCATTGCAGTGGGCTTTTCATAGAACTCACGACGGCGCACTTCGGAAAGCACCCCTGCCTTCTCGCAGGAACGCTTGAAGCGCCGCAAAGCGACGTCAAATGGCTCGTTTTCTCTAACTCTTACGTGCGGCATTATGGCCTTGAGTTCCAAAAATTCGGGCCGCGAACTATACATGCAGCACCCTCCTCTGTCTACGCCTTCAAAAGCTCGCTTGCAAAAAGTACAGGCGATTGGTGAATTCGTCCCTTCGCACAGCCCGCGCGGGGCGGCATACTCTGAGGCGCTTGTACCTGTGAGGAGGGATCAATGAAGCGACCTAACCCGATGCTGGAGCGACTGCAGGAGATTCTGCCGCAGATTGCCGCCAACGCCGACAAGGCGGAAGAATTGCGGCGCATGCCCGACGAAAACGTCGCCATGCTCAAGGAAATCAGGCTGCATCATGCGTTTCTGCCCAGGGCCTACGGTGGCCTGGAGATCACTCTTCCGGAATTTACCGACTGCATCGCAGCCCTGTCCGGCGCCTGCTGCAGCACCGCCTGGGCGTTCAGCCTGCTATGCACCCACAACCATCAGCTGGCGATGTTCTCCAAGGAATGTCAGGACGAGGTGTGGGGCGCAGACAACAACGCCACGGCTTGCAGCAGCATCGCACCCATCGGCAAACATGAAGAAGCCGATGGCGGCGTAATTTTCAACGGCGACATGACCTGGAGCAGCGGCTCGGACCATGCCGAATGGGCGATAATCGGCTTCAACCGCATGGTCGACGACGAGAAGAGCTACCACTTCGCAGCACTTCCCCGCTCCGACTACGAGATCATCGACGACTGGTACTCACTGGCCATGCGCGGCAGCGGCACCAAAACCCTGAAGATCCGCGACGCGTTTATTCCTGAACACCGCATTTCCGGCGCCAAGGACATGATGGAAGGGCGCTCCAAAGGCTTCGACCTTTATCCCGACAGCAAGATTTTCTACACGCCCTACCGCCCCTATTTCGCGTCCGGTTTCGCCTCCATGGCGCTGGGTACAGCCGAGCGCATGCTGGATGTTTACCGGGAGTACACTGCCAAGCGCACCCGCGCCTACACCGGTGCCGGTGTCGGCAACAGCATTCCCGCCCTGACCCGCCTGGCCGAATCCACCCATCAGGTGAAAGCCGCCCGGGCATTTCTGCAAGCCACCTGGGAAGATCACAAGGAACATGGCGAACGCAAAGAGTACCCCAGTCAGGAAACCCTGACCTACTGGCGCACCAACCAGGCCTACGCCGTGAAGATGTGCAACGAAGCCACCGACCGATTGTGGAAGGGCCTGGGCGCCAGTAACTGGATGGACGACCGTGAAGCCCAGCGCGTCTGGCGCGATAACCATATGACCGCCGCCCACGCGTATACCGACTACGACACCTGCGCGCAGATTCTTGGGCGCGAACTGATGGGGCTGGACCCCGACCCGGGCCTGCTCTGAGCATCGAACAACTGGAGAAACACTATGGGAAAACTCGCGCTTGCCGCAAAGATCACCCACGTCCCGTCACTGTATCTGTCTGAATTCGACGGCCCCGACAAAGACAGCCGCAAAGCGGCCATCGACGGACACAAGGAAATCGGCCGCCGCGCTCGGGAGCTCGGCGTCGACACCATCGTTGTCTCCGACTCTCACTGGCTGGTGAATTCCGGCTACCACATCAACTGCGCGCGCCGATTTGAAGGCACCTACACCAGCAACGAGCTGCCCCACTGGATCAGCAACATGCCTTTTGCTTTCCCGGGAAATCCCGAGCTCGGCAAGATCCTCGCTGAAGAGTGCTGTGCCCAGGGTGTGGAGGCAATGGCCCACGACAACACCACCCTCGACCCGGAATACGGCACCCTGGTGCCGATGCGCTACATGAATGAAGACCAGCACTTCAAGGTGGTTTCGGTTTCGGCTCTGTGCACGGTGCACTACCTCAACGACAGCGCCCGGCTTGGCTGGGCCATGCGCGAAGCGATCGAAAAGCACTACGACGGCACCGTGGCGTTCTTCGCCAGCGGCTCGTTGTCGCACCGGTTCGCCCAGAACGGTCAGGCGCCGCAGTTCCGCAACAAAGTCTGGAGCCCCTTCCTCGAGGACCTGGACCATCGCATCGTGGAAATGTGGCAGAACGCGGAATGGAAGACGTTCTGCGAAATGTTGCCGGAATATGCCGCCAAGGGTCACGGCGAAGGCTTCATGCACGATACAGCGATGCTGCTGGGCGCCCTGGGCTGGTCGGACTACGACCAGCCGGCGGAGGTGGTAACCCCCTATTTCGGCAGCTCGGGCACCGGGCAGATCAATATGGTGCTGCCGGTATCCCAACAGAGCGGCGCCGCGGTGCCTGGCCCCCAGGCATCGGTCACTGCCAGCATGACCTACGGAGAGAGCCGGATCTGATACAAACAGCCCTGAGCTCAATCAGAGATTACTCTGATAACATAAGCCGATGCTTGTACTAGGTATCGAAACCTCCTGCGATGAAACCGGGCTGGCCGTCTATGACAGCAGCCGCGGCATTGTGTCGGAAGCCCTGCACAGCCAGGTAGAGGTGCACGCCGCCTACGGTGGGGTAGTGCCGGAGCTTGCATCCCGGGATCATATCCGCAAAATCTCGCCCCTTACCCGGCGGGTGCTGGCGGGTGCCGACTGCGAATTGAGCGATCTGGATGGCGTGGCCTATACCGCCGGCCCCGGACTGATGGGCGCCCTGCTGGTCGGCGCCACCTTCGGCCGCACGCTGGCCTGGTCACTGGGTATCCCGGGCATTGCAGTCCACCATATGGAAGCCCATCTGCTGGCCCCGTTACTCAGTTCCGGCGACAAACCTGAATTGCCCTTCCTCGCCCTGCTGGTGTCAGGCGGACACACGCAATTGATGCTGGTCAAAGACTATGGCGACTACGAGCTGCTCGGCGAGTCGGTGGACGATGCCGCCGGTGAAGCCTTCGACAAGGCAGCCAAGATGATGGCGCTGGGCTATCCCGGCGGCCCGGCCATTGCCCAGGCGGCCGAACAAGGCGACGCAACCCGCTTCAGGTTTCCAAGGCCGATGACCGATCGACCCGGCCTCGACTTCAGCTTCAGTGGTCTGAAGACCTATACATTGAATACAGTGGCTGCCAATGAGCCATTGTCTGAAACCGACATCGCGGACATTTCCGTCGCCTTCGAACAGGCGGTGGTCGACACACTGTTCATCAAATGCCGTCGCGCGGTGGAACAGACCGGCATTCGCCAGCTCATCATGGCCGGCGGCGTCAGCGCAAATCGCAGCCTGCGCCAAAGACTCGAGCAAGATCTCGACGCCGACGTTTACTACGCCCCCAATCATCTGTGTACCGACAACGGCGCAATGATCGCCTACGCCGGTGCCCTGCGCCTGCAGGCTGGCGAACAGACCCCGCTGCAGATCGATACACGCCCGCGCTGGCCGATGTGGGAGCTGGCGCCCATCGCCGCCCACAGCAATACCGCGGGCTGATTGGACCCGCGCCAGTGCCTGACTCCGTCTTCATTCACAACCTGACTTTCGATGCAATCATCGGCGTACTGGATCATGAGCGCTCAACGCCGCAGCCGATCCGCATCGATCTGGATATGCAGATGAACACCAGCAGGGCCGCACTATCCCGGGAACTCAGCGATACCGTGGATTACGCCGCCATGGCCGAAGCTGTTCGACAACTGGTTATCGAAGCCGAGGCGCTGCTGGTCGAAACGCTGGCCGAAGAGATTGCCCGGCAGGTACTGACCGACGACCTGGTTGGTGGCGTCACCGTGCGCGTGACGAAACCCCAGGCGCTACCCGGCGAAACTGAGGTGGGCGTACAGATTCACCGGCA
The DNA here is from genome assembly GCA_964393625.1 of uncultured Pseudomonadales bacterium. Taxonomy (GTDB): domain Bacteria; phylum Pseudomonadota; class Gammaproteobacteria; order Pseudomonadales; family Azotimanducaceae; genus UBA4421. The sequence continues at coordinate 112,332 of CAYMUT010000017.1, read as the reverse complement.
CCGCTGAGCCTCAACCAGGCCGATTCGCGCATCACGCAGGGCGGCCCCGAACGCCGCGCCGCGCAACGACTCATCCGCGGGGCGGACACCCTTGAGCTGGGTAACCAGCTTCTGCAACTCCTCCCATTGACCATCAACGCCCTGCGCCGCAAGGGATTTCACCAGCGCACTCACCCGCGCCGTATCGTGAAATGCCTTGATCGCGACCAGCGCGTCGATGAGTTCACCGGGCGAGCATTCCTGCCATGCGACAATCGCTTGACCATGTTGCAGGCGGTCCAGGGCAGCCTGCAGATAGGCGTTGGGCGCTTTCAATCGCCCTGCCAGACTGCGAAAACCGGCGTCATCCAGTGGCAGTTCCACAAACCTGCTCTTCACCTCAGCACCCCGAAGACGTACGGCAATGTCGCTGAGTTCACCAAACCAGTCACGTAGACCACCACATTCACTCAGCGTCTCGAAAAACCGCTGGGGTGCCACAGCACCCAACGCCTTGTGAAATTCCTGCCACACCCGTTCCGCAGACAAGTGCAGCAACTCGCCGGACGCACACATACGCTGCATCAACTCGTTTGTCTCCGGCGCGACCGCAAACTCCGGCAGCTGGGCGGCAAACCGGGCAACGCGGAACACCCGCAGTGGGTCTTCGGCAAACGCTACTGAAACATGGCGCAACAGGCGCGCTTCGATGTCTGCGGCACCGCCATAGGGATCAATGAGCTCACCCCGGGCAGATCTGGCGATGGCGTTAATGGTCAGATCCCGGCGCAGCAGATCTTCTTCCAGGGTAACGCCGGGATCAGCATTGATGGTAAACCCGCGATGCCCATGCCCCTGCTTCCGTTCAGTACGCGCCAGCGCATATTCCTCATGACTGACAGGATGCAGAAATACCGGAAAGTCACGGCCAACCTGTGTGAAACCAAGTTCAACCATCTGCTCAGGCGTGCAGCCCACAACCACCCAGTCGCGGTCACCGAGCTGGCGGCCCAGTAACTCGTCGCGTACGGCGCCGCCCACGAGATAGCACTGCAGTGATTCGATATCGCCGGTCATCGCGCCAGAAAACCCGTTGAGATACCTGCCTAGGTTATGTGCCCTGCCCTCGCCGAGCAAGCAATACAGGCGCAATCAGCCGGCAGAAGGCACCAGGCAAATAAGACGCCAGAGGAAGGACAAGATTCCGTGAGGTAGTCAGTTTGTCGGACTATGCACCTTGCGGAGCAACATGGGCCGCCACAGAGACTATCCGCTCATCGCCCAATCTAACTGCAGTTAGTGAGCGGCCCCAGACACAGCCGGTGTCGAGCGCTATGACGTGATCGTTAGTTACATGACCATCCAGAGCCGCCCAGTGACCGAAGACTATCCTTTCGCGGTATTTTTCAGCATCGATGAGTTCATACCATGCCAGCCATCCTTGAGGCGCTTCTGACAGGGGACCCTTGTGGTCGAAATCCAATTCCCCAGAGGCGCTCACCAATCGCATCCGGGTAAGGTAGTTGGTTATGAGCTTTATGCGTGCCAGACCAGCGAGATCATCACGCCACATGCTGGGTTCATTTCCGTACATATGCGCAAAGAATTCCGGGTAAGTCAGCTGCGGATTTTCGCCACGCAACACGGCAGCCACTTCCGCTGCCAATGCTTCAGCCAGCTCCGCACCCCAGATGTGAGGAAGGCCGGCATGGGCCATGAGATAACCAAGCTCAACATCCCGATGCAGCAATGGTAGTGACCGCATCCAGTGTGCCAGCTCGTCAACCTCGTCAGCCCTCAACAAATCATCAAACGTATCATCGCGGCGCGGCGCGTGCCCACCGAAGTAGATGGCGAGAAAATGCAGATCATGGTTGCCCAGCACGATCTCACACTGTTCGCGCATGGCGTAGACGCGCCGCAACGTACCCAGCGTATCGGGCCCGCGATTGATCAGGTCTCCCACCAGCCACAAGCGATCTTCTGCGCCAAACGCAAGCTTTTCGAGCAACGCGTCGAATTCCCGCAGGCAGCCCTGCAGGTCGCCAATAGCGTAAACAGCCAAATTCAGTGGACCATGTTGGGAAGCGACAATGAAAACGGTGGAATCGGCACTTCGAACAAGCGCCCTTGTTCATCTTCGAACTCGTATTCGCCATGCATGGCGCCAACCGGCGTGCGCAGAATCGCGCCACTGGTGTATTGAAACGATTCACCAGGCTGCAGCCGCGGCTGCTTACCAATCACGCCTTCGCCACGCACTTCCTCGGTTTCACCACCGGCATCGGTGATGACCCAGTGGCGACGCAGCAGCTGACTGGCGCTTGCGCCGTTATTGGTGATGGTTATCGTATACGCAAAGACATAGCGGTCCGTATCAGGCTGAGACTGGTCTTGCACATACTGAGTGGCAACAGATATGTCGATCATGCCGGGTTCTGACATGCTGCGCGTTCCTGACTGCGTTCGAACATTTCGTTATTCTACCCCTGTTCGGGTTCCGCCCGCACCAGCCCGGCCAACGCCACGTATTGTGCGGCTGAAACATTGTCTGCACGCAAGCCGGGATCAATATCCGTGCCGCTCCAATCGATGTCCAGGATCTTGAGGGAGTTCGACAGACGCTTGCGACGCCCGGCGAAGGCGACACGCAACAGGCGATCCAGCGTCGGCACGTCTACTTCGGGGCGCTGCTGCCGGGGAATCATGCGAATCACCGAGGACCATACCCGAGGCGGCGGGGTGAAGCTCTCCGGCGGCACATCGCAGATGAATTCCACGTCGAAATACAGCTGCACCATCACGCTCAGACGGCCCCAGGCCTTGGTGCCCGGGTCCGCGGCCAATCGATCAGCCATCTCCTTCTGCAGCATGAAATGCACATCGGCTACGCGTTCACCATGCTCAACGATGAATTCGGTCAGCTTCGCAATCAACGGAGAAGAAATGTTGTAGGGCAGATTTCCGAAGATGCGCCACGCCTTACCTGGCGCCAGCAGCTCACCCAGATCGACCCGCAGAATATCGTCGTTGACGATCTGCAACTGAGGATACGCGGCGCGCAGCAACGGTACCAGATCGCGATCGATTTCCACTGCGACATATGTCTGTGGTACATCCGCGAGCAACTGGGTCAGCGCACCCTGTCCAGGACCGATTTCCATGACACGGTCGTGCTCGGTGAAGTGCAGGGCATCGGCGATGCCCTGCAGCATGCTGTCGTCTGTGAGGAAGTGCTGGCCGAAGCGTTTTCGCGTTCGCATGTCTCAGCACCCCTGCAGGGCTGAAGTCGCCGCCTTTTCGGCAAGCTGGCCGGCCAGAACCAGCGCCGCAGCGAAGCTGCCGCAGTCCACATCACCAGCGCCGGCAAGATCGAGCCCGGTACCGTGATCTACCGATGTACGAATAAACGGTAACCCCAGGGTGACGTTCACAGCGCTGCCGAAACCAGCGTACTTCAGAACAGGCAGACCTTGATCGTGATACATCGCCATGACCCCATCGGCGTTTGCCAGATGCGCGGGCGTAAACAACGTGTCCGCGGGAAGCGGGCCGGCAACATGCTTTCCTTCATCACACATTGCCGCGCAAACCGGAGCGATGACGTCGATCTCCTCCCGGCCCAGATGGCCCGATTCACCAGCATGGGGATTCAACCCCGAAACCAGAATGCGCGGGCGTGCAATGCCGAACCAATCCACCAGGTGCTCGTGGAAGATATTCAGGCGACGCGCCAGTAAAGCTGACGTGAGTGCGTCGGGAACATCACGTAACGGCAGATGGGTGGTGGCCAGCGCAACCCGCAGCTGATCGGCGACCAGCAACATCACCACCTCATCTACGCGGGCGGCTTCGGCGAGATATTCGGTATGACCGCTGAACGCTATGCCGGCTTCGTTGACCACCGACTTCTGCATGGGCCCGGTTACCAGTGCGGCGAAGCGGCCGCGCAAGCATCCTTCAATTGCCGCATCCAATGCCGCAAGGACACCAGGCACATTTGCGGTGTTCAACACGCCGGGGACGACAGGTTCGGCAAGCGGGGTATGCACAATCGTGATCTTGCCCGCCTCGCAGGCAGGATCGGTCAGATCTGATGCGATACTCAGCGGAACGCCACGCGCCTGGGCCCGAGCCAGCAGCATATCGGCATCAGCGATTACCACCCAGGGCTGTGTACGTGCTTGTTGAGCGAGTAGAACGACGAGGTCCGGACCGATGCCGGCAGGCTCGCCTGGCGTAACAGCGATCACCGCGCCTACAGGCGAACCTCTACGAACGCCTCGTCGCGAATCTCTTTCAGCCATTCCTGCTGCTCTTCTTCAAAGCGCCGCTTGTGCAGGATTTCCACCGCCATGTTCTGCCGCGCCTCTTCGCTCATATCTTCTTCCCGGCGATCGAGCACCTGCAGAATATGCCAGCCAAACTGGGTGAGAAACGGTTCGCTGATACCACCGACCTCGGTGGCCTGCATGACATCACCGAACTGTCCAACGAACTGATCGGGAGTAGCCCAGCCCAGGTCACCGCCATTCAGCGCCGACGCCGGGTCCTGGGAGTGGGTCTTGGCCAGTTCCGCGAAATCGGCGCCTTCGGAGAGTTGCCTGCCGATATCCTGAATCAGATCTGCGGTCTCTCCAGCACTGCGAATCTCTGAGGGCTGCACAAGAATATGCCGCACCTGGGTTTTCTCTACCCGCTGCATACCTGCGCCACGCTGCTCCAGCAGCTTGATGATGTGTATGGCGCTACTGGTCTGAATGGGGTTGCCAATATCACCTACCGACATGGACAGTACATCTTCGGCGAACAGGCTGGGCAGCTCACCGGCGCGCCGCCAGCCAAGATCACCACCTTCCAGAGCGCGACTGCTTGACGAATGAGCAATCGCCATCTGCGCAAAGTCGGCACCATCGCGCAGCTGTTTGACGAGATCCCTGGCTTCGCCCATAGCCCGGGCGACTACCTCATCGGAAGCGCGTGCTTCCAGCGACAGCATGATATGGCCCACACGGTATTCGTCTGAGAACAACTGCTGATAGTAGGGCGAATTGAGCAGACCCTGTACGTCCTGCTCGGAAATGGAAATGCGGCGGTTGATGATGCCCCGCTGCAGCCGGCCGATGACCATCTCCGTACGGATCTCTTCGCGGAACCCACGATAGCTCATGCCGTCCGCCGCCAGCGCCTGCTGAAACTGTTCCAGCGACAGGTTGTTGCCCTGGGCAAACGACATCACCGCGCGGGTCAAGGTTTCATCGTCGATCTCTATGCCGCGCCGGCGGGCCTGCTGCAGCTGAATGCTCTCGAGGATCAAACGTTCCATGAGCTGGCTGATGAGCACATCGTTGGGCGGCAGCTGCATTTCTGCCGACCGCATCTGATTGGTCACCTGGTCATAGCGACTCTTGAGCTCTGATGCCAGCACAATGTCGTCATCGACAACGGCGACAATGCCCTCCAGTTCCTGGTACACCGCATGGACCTGCAGAGAACTGCACGCAAGAAGTGCCGTGGCAATAAAGGCTGTTACTTTCATTTTCATAATTCGTCGCAATTCGCTGTGTCGTGACGGTTGTTCGTCAGTTAGTGAAATAGTCCTGGGCGCTCGGCGCTCGATAACCGCGCACGCCCCGCTCAAGCACCGATTCTACCTTAGTCCCGAAGCCAGCGAGGCCTTTGAAGACGATCTGCAGGAAAATACCGTCATCTGCTTCTATGAATTCAAAATCCCGTGCGGTCGGGCTGTCGAGGAAGCGCCGCGCCATCAGGCGCACCTGCAGGCAGCAATCGCTGTATTCGATGCCGCCGAACCCTTCAATGGTTCGCTTGCTGACCAGGTCATAGTTCCATCGCCCCATTATCGCCAGGTGATCGGTAATCGGCCAGTAGGCAGACAGGTCGCTCTGTTCGATGTCGTCTTCGACCCGCTTGCGGAACCCGACGTTGAAGATATGACGATTATCACGGCGATACTGAATGCCCGCGCCGCTTTCCTCCACCGCGTTGTCGTGGGGGTTCCATACCATGTTACCGGTAAGCCGCCAGTTACCTGCCAGCAGAGCGGACATTTCCGTGGCGATGGCAGACGAATCGCGCATTTCGTCGATGGCGGGATTACCACTCAACGTTACGCGCCGGTCATTGAAGTAGAAGATTTCACCGACACTGAAGCGGAAATACTCTCGACCCGTCTGGCTCGAAAGAAAGCGGGTGGTCAAACCCACCGAGGCCTGGTCGGCATCACCGATTCTGTCGAGCCCGGAAAAGCGGTTGTCGCGGAACAATTGGGAATAGCCAAATGTCAGACGGCTGGCATCGAACCGCGGCAATTCGTCCTGATCTTCATATTCCTGGTACAGGTAGTACACACGCGGCTCGAGAGTCTGAACCAGACTTTGCCCGAACCAGTTGAGATCCCGTTCGAAGAACAGTCCGGCATCGAAGCTGCCCAGCCCTATGCGGCGGTCTGGAGAAGTGTCGGCAATCTGCAGACCGCCGGCATCAACCGGCTGGTCCAGATCATAGGCGGTATAGCGATAGCCACCGGAAAGCGTCATGAATCCGAACGGCCATGCCAGCGGCACTCGCAGGCGCGGCTCGAAATGTGTGCGGCTTCCCGTCAGGGAAGCCAGCCCGCTCAGACCTTCGTTGTCTCTATCGAACTCCGAGATCTTAGCGCCCAGACTGAACTCCAGCGGCCCGACCAGACCTCGGTTGTACACCAGTTCCAGCTCCGGCAGGCGCTCATAATCGTCGATCTGAACTTCGTCAAGGCGCTGAAAACGCTGCGCCCACAAACGCATGAACAGACCGCCGCTGGCGTACTGCAGTTCCGCCCTGCGCTGTAGTTCGCGACGACTGGAAACGCTGAGATCCGAGCCCAGGTCACGGAAATAATCCCGGTCACTGACACTGGCGAAGTCGATGCGGGTACGGAAATTGCCGATCTGCCCGCTATGGTCAATGGCGCCCAACCACCGATCCGCCGGATCGAAGGAGCCAAGTAACGCCTCGCCACCCGCTTCATCGAAGTCTTCCCGATCAACAAAGCCGTTGTATAGATCATCCCCGGGCAGCATTGCGCCGCTCAACACCGTGGACTGCCAGGAACTCATGTGGCGGAGCTCGAGCTCGCCGCCCGCACCCCTGTCGCTTATATAACGCGGAATGATGGTGGCGTCATAGTTCGGCGCCAGATTCAGATAGTAGGGGATCGATACGTCCACGCCATCTTCGTCTGAATAGCCTAGATTGGGGAACAGAAAGCCGGAAACGCGCTCGTCGGAAACCGGAAACTCCAGCCACGGCGAATAAAACACCGGTACTGATTTCACGCGCAGCACTGCGCCCTTGGCGGTGCCGAAAACCGCGTCTTTTTCGATCACCAGTTTCCGGGTTCGCAGTGACCAGCCGTTGTTGTCGGGCTCGCAGCGGGTAAAGTCGTTTTCAGCAAGGGTCAAGTCACCCTCGGGACTCTGTTGAATCTGTGTCGCGCGACCGCGGATCTGCGCATCGAGCAACACGAACTGTACGTCGTTCAGAGTTGCCTGCTTGGTATTGAGGTGCATGCTCGCCTGACCGCCCTGCATGACCATTCCGGGCTGGTCCAATCGTACACCCTCATCAAACGTCGCTATGCGGGTGTCATAGGCAAGCTTGGCCTGCGGCGCGACGATTTTGCGGTTGCCCTGCTGCACCAGGACATTACCGTGCAGATCCGCCGAAACATCCAGCTCCGTGTGCAACTGGTCTGCTTCAATGAAGATCGGGAACTGGCTGTCATCGGCCTGCGCGGGGTGGGGGTAGCTACGCACCCGGTACTCGCCCGGGCAGAAACCATCGGACTGTGGATCAAGTTTATACAGGAGCGCGGCCAGGTCGGGCGCCAGGGCATACTCCGGCAGCGTTGGGCGCGGTTCGGTAGCGCGATACCAGTCGGCAGGGTCGGTGCTCAAGCCGGTGACCGGGTCAATGCCCGTCGCAGACTCGACCGAGGTATGGCCCTGGTCTCGTGCCGGTTTCCCGGGCGGCACCGTCCCCCAGTTCAATGCCGGACTCTGCCCGGCGTCAGCCGAGCAGTCCCAGCCATCCCCAGCGACATCGGGCACACACACGTACCCGCGAGACTCATCCTCCGCGCTATCGGTTTCAGCCCCTTCTACATCAGTCCATGCAGAAATACATACAGCAACAGCTCCTGCAAGGAGCCAAGAATTCTTCATGTGCACATAATAAAGAAATGCGTCGCCGGTTATAATCGCAAGTGTGAAAGAATTTTCTCCCTCTCAAGCGGCCTTGGACTGGGTGAGCCGGCAAATGCACGCCAGTGGCAGCCGTCTTACGCGGATCGATGCACTGCGCGTCGAGGCCAGTAATCGCTGCTTTTACCGTATTCACAGCGACGGGGCGAATCTGGTGTTGATGACCAGCCCACCGGAGCTGGAGCGCAATGACCAGTTTGTCGCCCTGGCGCAGCTGTTCGCCGCCCGCGCCATACCGGTACCGAAGGTCGCAGCCAGCAACTTCGAACAGGGCTGGTTCCTCATGAGTGATCTGGGCACGGTGCACCTCGAAGAGGCTTACGCGACCGGCGAGCGCGAGCCGGCCATCAAAGCCGCCATCGACACGCTGGTCGTACTCGGCGATATCCGCGATCCACGCATTGAGCCCTATGACGCGGATCGGCTGAACATGGAACTGGCCATATTTACCGAGTGGTTTGTCGGCAACCTGCTGCAACAGGATGCCCGGGCGGACGCTACCGAGGCGCCCTTCGCCCTGCTGGTTGAGGCTGCCGAGGCTCAGCCACGCAGCTGCGTTCACCGCGACTACCATTGCAGAAATCTACTGTACAACGACGGCACCCTGGGCATCGTCGACTTCCAGGATGCCCTGCATGGCCCGGTGCTTTACGACCTCGCTTCGTTACTGCGGGATTGCTACTACACCTTCGATGAAAGCGAAATCGACAGGTGGCTGAACTACTTTGCGGCGCTCACACCCTCGCTGCGCGCTCAGGAGCAGCCAACCATTAAGCGGTGGTTCGATTTCATCGCCGTACAGCGGCAATTGAAGGCCATCGGCATATTCGCCCGTCTGCACCTGCGCGACGGTAAATCGTCCCACCTACCCCACATCATGCCGGTCTTGGCACGGCTGATTCAGCTGACCGGGATTTATCCGGAATTGCAGCAGTTGAACGTGCAACTGTCACGCTGCACCAAGCCTGCCACTCAAGCAATCGACGCGCTCAGGTTTGATACTCGATGAGCCTGCCTGCCCCCAAAGCCATGATTCTTGCCGCGGGTCGAGGTACCCGCCTCGCGCCACTGACCGACACCACACCGAAGCCCATGCTCCCCCTCAACGGGAAACCATTGATTCAATGGCAAATCGAAGCGCTGGTCCGATGCGGGGTCCGCGAAGTAATCATCAACCTCCATCACCTGGGCGAGGTCATCGAGAACTTCCTGACCGATGGCAGCGCCTTTGGCGTTTCCATCCAATACAGCCGCGAGCAGGCGCTACTGGAAACCGGTGGTGGCATCGTCAAGGCACTGCCGCTCCTTGGCGATGCGCCATTCTGGCTGCTCAACGGCGACATCTGGACAGACTTCGACTTCGCCTCACTACCCATCGCGCCATCAAACCCCAACCTCGTCCATATGGTGCTGACAGCCACGCCCGAATGGCGGGACCACGGCGATTTTGAATATGCGCATGGCAGCATCACGGCGCGCGGTGAAAGCCATGTGTACTGCGGCATCGCCTGCGTCACGCCATCGGTGTTTGGCGGGCGCAAGGTGGAGCCCTTTTCCTGGAACGAGATCTTCTTTGATCTGGTCAACCAAGGCCTGGTCAGTGCCCAGATCCACAACGGCACATGGCACGACATCGGCACGCTGGCTCAATACCAGAAGCTGACCAGCGACTGATATCCCACCTCGCCACGATTGACCTATGCTTATAGGGCTATGCAATCGCAGATCCTTCACAGCCCCTGGTTCGGCAAGGCATTTGGCGCAGTTTGCGCCTGGATCTGGGCGCCCAGTGACAAAGTCTGGCTGGCCGTGGCGCTGATTGCCGGAATCGGCCTCGGCCACATCTACGATATCTACGCCCCCCGCACCAACGCGGGCTCCCATCGCGCGAAGCAGCGCAAGGCAAAGCTCGCAGATTCCTTCGACCGGTTCGGTCGCGCAACCACCAACCAGGCTGGACCTGGACCTGCCGGTTCGCCCCATCTGCGCTTCCTGTTCACAGCATTGGGACACATCGCCAAATCCAGCGGCAACGTCACGCCCGCCCACATCCGCTATGCGCAAAAACTGATGTCCCAGATGAGTCTCGATGCCGAGGCCCGTACCCTGGCCAAGGACTGGTTCCGGCAGGGCAAGTCCAATCGCGGCAGCCTGGAGCGGCTGGCTGAAAAATGCAGGCAGAATAAAGGACGCAGAGGCGCTTCACGTAAGACGATTCTGCGCGCGCTGTGCGAGCTTACCGCGCTACGCGTGAACGACCGATCTCTTGAAAGCCTCAAGCAGACCGGCAGCTATCTCGGCTTCGCGCCGTCGGTGATCGCCACGGAATTCGGCAACACGCATCGTCCACATGCACACCAGGAGAAGCCTACCGAAACCTTCGACCCGGCACTGCATGAAGCCTATCGACGCCTGGACCTGCAGCCTGACGCGACGCCGCAACAGGCGAAAATGGCCTATCGTCGAATGGTGAGCCGCTTTCACCCGGACCGGCTGTCGCAGGATGCTACGCCGGCAGAGACCGAACTGGCTCAGCAAAGAATGGTGGAATTAAGAGAGGCGCTCGAGACCATTCAGGCTGCGTCCGCAGAACCGTAGCCCCCGGCGCAGCACTGTTAACCGGCATTCAGTCGACGCTTCAACCACCCCCGCAGTTTCCGCATGACCATAGAATTGGTGAGATCACTGCGCGCCTTGGGTACCAAATGCAATTCAAAGTCACCGGCCAGCGCGAGTTTGTAGTTCCACTTGCGTGGAAATTCCTGCAGCACCAGGCCCGGCGGCTCGACTTTCGGCCAGGACCTCTTGAGCACTTCGTGGAGACGATAGCCAGGCTGCACCGGTAGATTGAGATAAACCGTCGCAACCGTGCCTAACGCACCTTCCGCCGCAACCCAGCCCAGGCACGCATCCGCCTCACACACCACTACGAACTGATCGAGGGTCGGCATTTTCTGCTGGGCCTGTCTGATGAGCTGATCTGCTGGCGCATCTTCAGGCATGCTAACTAGAAAGGTATGCCAGCCGTAGCGTGGCATGGCCCGCCAAAGCGTAGCCAGATGTCCACGGTCACTGACAGCAGCACTGGCCGGCGCCAGCAACAGCATACTGCCCCGCACCGGCTGTTGCGCGCCCTGCACGCCCATCCACAACCGCTCGCCGCCTATATCCAGCCACTCAACATGTTCGTGAGTGGCAATGGCCTCGCCCCGGTCAACACGGCTGGTTAGATGACTGGGCCGCCCGCTCGGCATATCAGCCGATGCCGCGGCATCTTCTTCAGGCTCCTCCGCAGCGCAAATGCTACTGCTGAGCAGCCCAATCAGCAGCCAGCCGGCTGTAAACATTGATTTCCTCATACCCTTGAGTATAGGAAGCAGCGTAGAATATGCGCCGACCAATCCAGCCCGATTTGCGAGCCGTTACACACCCATGAAACCATACATAGCACCGTCTATCCTCGCCGCTGATTTCTCTCGACTTGGCGACGAGGTACGCGCAGTCATGGCGGCCGGCGCAGACATGATTCACTTCGATGTGATGGACAACCACTACGTGCCCAATCTGAGCGTCGGTCCGCTGGTGCTGCACTCATTGCGCAAAGCCGGCTTCACCGACACAGTCGACGTGCACCTGATGGTCAAACCCGTCGATAGGCTTGTCGAAGACTTCCTGGAGGCCGGCGCCAACTACATCTCTGTGCATCCGGAAAACACCGAGCATCTGCATCGCACCCTGAATCTCATTCGCGATGGCGGCGCCCGCGCAGGACTGGTATTCAACCCATCTACACCCCTGCAAGTACTCAACGAAGTCATCGACTGCGTCGATCTGGTGCTCATCATGTCGGTGAATCCAGGCTTTGGCGGCCAGGCTTTCATCGAATCGAGCCTCGACAAACTGCGCAGGGTGCGCGCCCTCATTGATGGCGAGGAACGTGGTATCCGCCTGCAGATCGATGGCGGCATCAAGACCGAAAACATCGCAGCCGCTGCTGCAGCCGGCGCTGATACATTCGTCGCCGGCACCGCAATTTTCGCCAGCGACGACTATGCCGCCACCATTCGCGACATGAGGGCAGCCATCGCTGACGCGAAGGCCTGAGCGCATAACAGACGTGACACAGAGCTGGCAACGCGAATACGATGCGTATCTGTTCGATCTGGACGGTACGCTGGTCGATACCGCGCCGGATCTTGCCGCTGCGCTGAACTACTGTATGGCGCACATGAATCTGGCGCCGGTTGATATATCGTTGACCCGCCATTGGGTAGGCCATGGCGCACGCATGCTGATCACCCAGGCCCTGGCCCACCACGGCATAAGCGATGAGCAGATCGTAGATCGCATGCTGCCCGTGTTCCTCGACCATTACGGCGACAATCTGGCTGAACACAGCGCAATCTATCCGACGGTGATGGCAACCCTGGCAGCGCTGCGAGAGCGCGGGGCGCAGCTGGCAGTGGTGACAAACAAGATGGCCAGGCTCAGCGAACCGCTACTCGAGCAAATTGGTCTCGCGCAGTATTTCGACCTTATCGTGTGCGGTGACACCGCCAGTGCACCCAAGCCCGACCCGGCGCCGCTGTTTTACTGCCTGGAACGATTCGAGCTGAGCGCCGTCCAGGCTCTGTTTGTGGGTGATTCCAACACCGACGTACTGGCCGCCAACGCGGCTGGCATGCCCGTGATCTGCGTACGCGATGGCTACAATCACGGTGTCGACGTCAGCACGCTGGCCGTCGACGGGGTGATCGACCGGTTCGACGAGTTACTCGCCTGTCCGGATCAATAATGTCCGCTTGTGCAGCGACTACGACATTGCCCGTACCAAAAGAGTGTACCCAGGCAGACCTGATAGAGCGCTAGAACACAGCACCAGCCGGTGGTACAACTAGCAGGTTTTAATTCCCGGGAGACGAAATGGGCAGCAACAGACTCGAAGGCGTGGCCGCACTGGTAACCGGAGCGGGCAGCGGTATAGGGCGCGCCAGCGCACTTCGCTTTGCCGCGGAGGGCGCCGCGGTGATGTGCGCCGACATCGACCAGCAGGCCGCCGAAGGCACTGTTGCACTGATCAGTGAACAACAGGGGCGTGCAGACAGCATCGGCGTGGATGTGTCGGATTCTCAACAGGTCCGTGACGCCATTGCACGCTGCACAGCAGATCTTGGCGGCATGCACGTATTGTTCAACAACGCCGGGGTGGGAGGTGGCTTCAGCTGGGATCAGACCATCGCGGTCAACCTGACAGGCGTGTTCCATGGTTTGCAGCATGGCGCAGACCACATGGCCCGCAACGGCGGCGGTGCGATCATCAATACCGCAAGTATCGCCGGACTGGTCGGGCTGACCGGGCCACACCTGGCGGACCTGGATGAGATGGAAGAAGGGCCCGGCGCCTACATCGCGGCAAAGCACGGCGTCGCAGGTCTGACCAAGCAGTACGCCATCACCTATGGGCGTTTCGGCGTGCGCGTCAACGCCATTGCGCCCGGCTATATTGAAACGCCGATGACCGCAGAAGTTCGCGAAGAACCCGAGGGCGAGGCTTACCTTATCGACCTGCACCCGCTCGGCCGTCTGGGCCAGCCGGAAGAGATCGCCGCTGCCGCCGCCTTTCTGGCCAGCGACGACGCCAGCTTCATCAACGGTGTGGTACTGCCGGTAGACGGAGGCTATACAGCGCGATGAACCTGAACGGGCTGCTGGGCAATTGAGACTTGCCCGGCAGCCTGCTAGGCTTGCGCGCCATGCAAAACCTGGTCTTGAGAATACGGATCTACAGCTTCAACGAGGGGTGGCGATAGCCAACGTCACCCGCGCCCTGCGCGCGTATAAAACCCTCGCCCGTAACTTTCTTCAGGCTACCCATGACACAATCCAGCCCTTCTCAACGCCGAATTCCCGTGGTGGTGGAGACCCTTGCGGATCTCGACACGCCGCTATCTGTTTATCTGAAACTTGCTGACGGTCCATATTCTTACCTGCTGGAATCTTCCCAGGGCGGCGAAAAGTGGGGCCGCTATTCCATCATCGGCCTGCCGGCCCGCACTACTCTGACGGTCCGTGGCAATGAGATCACCGTACGCGATGGTGAAACGGTTGTAGAAACCCATACTACCGATGACCCTCTGAGCTTCATCGAAGCTTTTCAGGCGCGCTACGAGGTCACATCAGACGAACACCTGCCGCGTTTCTACGGCGGGCTGGTGGGCTACTTCGGCTACGACACGGTTCGCTATGTAGAAAAGCGGCTGCGCGATTCGACACCGCCAGATCCGCTGGGCACGCCGGACATTCTGCTGATGGTGAGCGAAGAAGTCGTCGTATTCGACAATGTCAAAGGGCGCATGCAGTTGATCGCGCTGGTCGACCCCGACGAACCCGGCACCATCGAGCGCACCCGCGCGCGCCTTGAGCAGCGTGCGCGCTTGCTACTGCACGCTGTGCCGCCGGTTCCCAGCAGTCATGCCAACCAGCAGATTTCCGAATCCGACTTCGTTTCCGAAACCGGTGAAGAGCAATTCAAACAAGCTGTAGAGCGCATCAAGCAATACACCCGAGCCGGCGATGTCATGCAGGTGGTGCTGGCCCAGCGCATGTCTATTCCTTTTGCATCACCCGCAATCAATCTCTACAGGGCACTGCGCAGCCTTAATCCGTCGCCGTACATGTACTACATGAATCTCGGCGATTTTCAGATCGTCAGTTCCTCACCGGAGATTCTCGCGCGCCTGGAAAACGGCAAGATCACCAACCGGCCTCTGGCAGGCACCCGGCGCAGAGGTCATGACGAAGCCGAGGACCTGGCCCTCGAAGCAGAGCTGCTGGCAGACCCCAAGGAGATTGCCGAACACCTCATGCTCATCGACCTGGGCAGAAATGACGTCGGCCGGGTCGCCGAAGTGGGCAGCGTAAAGGTCACCGAGCAGTTCGTGATTGAGCGCTACTCCCATGTCATGCACATTTCCTCAAATGTCGAAGGCACGCTCAAACAAGGCAAGACCGCCATGGACCTGCTGCGCGCCACACTGCCGGTGGGCACTCTTTCCGGCGCGCCAAAAGTCCGCGCCATGGAAATCATCGACGAACTGGAGCCGGTGAAACGAGGCATTTATGGCGGCGCGGTGGGATACCTGGCCTGGAACGGCAACATGGACACCGCCATCGCCATCAGAACCGCGGTGGTGAAAGATGGCAAACTCTACATCGAGGCCGGCGGCGGCATCGTGGCCGATTCCGTACCCAGGCTTGAATGGAAAGAAAGTCTCAACAAGGGCCGGGCTATTTTCACCGCGGCGGCCATGGCGGAAAATCAGTTCCGCAACGACAACCAGGAACACTGACGTGGAATGGGCACGGAAAATCTCAACCAGCGACTGGTTCAATCACAGCATCACCGGCGTGATCCTGCTGAATGCGATTGTGATCGGTCTCGATACCTCGCCCGCGCTGGCGGAAAACTTCGGCGCCTGGTTCGCGATGGCGAATCAGTTATTCCTGGGTGTGTTCATCGTCGAGGCCATTATCAAGATGCTGGCCGAGTACCCGAAGCTGAACCGCTATTTCAAAGACGGCTGGAATGTCTTCGACTTCACCATAATCGTGGTCAGCCTCATCCCAGCCACAGGGCAACTGGCGACCCTGGCTCGCCTGGCGCGGCTGCTGCGGGTACTGCGCCTGATCTCCACGCTGCCGGAGCTGCGGCTGATCGTGGCCACCCTGGTGCGCTCGATTCCAAGCATGATGCACGTGCTCCTGCTGATGTCGATCATCTTCTACGTGTACGGTGTGGCCGGATACCATCTGTTTCACGATGTTGACCCTACACACTGGCGCAATCTCGGCATTTCGCTGCTGTCGTTGTTCCGCGTGGTTACCCTGGAGGACTGGACGGACATCATGTATGCCGCCATGGATGCCAAGCCCTGGGCGTGGACCTATTTTGTCAGCTTCGTGGTTATCGGCACATTCGTGGTGATCAATCTGTTTATCGCGGTGGTCCTCACCATGGTGGATCAAGCCAAGCCGTAGCGGCTAAAAGAGCCCACGACGACGCCAACGCCGGAAGAAATTCTGCGGGAGCTGCGGGAAACCCAGGCGGCGCTGGTACGGATTCAGGCACATCTTGAAGCGTTGAGTAAGCGGCAATGATCCACAGCGACTTCGAAATCTGCCAGGTCGCCTATTTCGTGCCCGACATCCGCGCGGCAGCACGGCGGATGATCGACACCTTTGGCGCCGGACCTTTCTTCGTCATCGAGCGCATCGAACTCGCCTGGGGGGAGCACCGCGGCGAGGATTGCCCATTCGTTCACTCGTCCGCCTACGGCCAATGGGGCCAGGTCATGATGGAACTCGTACAACAGGACAGCGACGGGGCATCGCCATTTCGCGACCTGTACGAGCCCGGCCAAAGCGGTCTGCATCACGTCGCCACCATGGTCGACGACCTGCCCCGGGCGTATACGCAATTTGCTGAGCAGGGCATTCCCATAGCTACCCGGGCAGCGACAGCCACGGGCACGGAGTTCGCGTTTCTCGACGCGACCGGGCAGATGGGGCATTTCATCGAAGTCTACGAACGCAGCGAGGGGCTGCTGGGATTTTACGACATGGTCAAGCAGGCAAGCGCGGGTTGGCACGGCAGTGACCCCATTCGAACGCTTCGCTGAATTGCCAACACAGCTTTAAGGATCGCGCCATGCTGCTCATGATCGACAACTACGATTCTTTTACCTACAACATCGTCCAATACCTGTGCGAACTGGGCGCCGAGGTAGAGGTGCATCGCAATGACGAAATCACCATTGAGGAGATTCACAAGCTCGCGCCGCAGAAAATCGTAATCTCCCCCGGTCCCTGCACTCCGGATGAAGCGGGTATTTCGCTGGACGTCGTGCGGGAGTTTGGCGGGGCCATACCGCTGCTGGGTATCTGTCTGGGCCACCAGAGCATCGGCCAGGCCTTCGGCGGTAAAGTGATTCGTGCCGAAGACGTCATGCACGGCAAAACATCGATGATTCACCATAGCGAACAAGGTGTTTTCCATGGCCTGCCGAACCCCTTTGAGGCCACGCGTTATCACTCGCTGATAGTGGACAAGGCAGCACTGCCTGACTGCCTGGAAATCACCGCCTGGACAGAGACAGACGGCGCACCCCGGGAGATCATGGGGCTGCGCCATAAAGATCTTCCGATAGAAGGGGTACAATTTCACCCGGAGTCGATCATGACCTCTCAGGGTCACGATCTGCTGAATAATTTCCTCAAAACTTAGCGGTTGCAGTGGGAGAAGCGATGGACATTAAGGGCGCGCTGGCGCAAATCGTGGAAGGCGGTGATCTGACCCAGGATGAATCGGCTGCCGTATTTCAGGAAATCATGACCGGAGCGGCAACGCCGGCGCAGATGGGTGCGTTGCTGGCCGCCATTCGAGTCAAGGGCGAAACCCCCGCAGAACTGGCTGGCGCGGCCTTGACCATGCGCGCACTATCCACCCGGGTCGAAGTCGAACATCCTAATCTGGTGGACACATGCGGCACCGGTGGCAGTGGCACGAAGCTGTTCAACATCTCCACCGCGGCGGCTTTCGTCGCAGCCGCCGCCGGAGCCCATGTGGCAAAGCATGGCAATCGCAAGATGACCAGCTTCTGCGGCAGCGCCGATCTGCTGGAAGCGGCCGGGGTGAACCTGCAGCTCACCCCGGAGCAGATCGCAACCTGCGTGCTGGAAGTCGGCGTGGGGTTCATGTTCGCCCAGGCCCATCACAGCGCCATGCGCTTTGCCGGGCCGGTACGCCAGGAAATCGGCATACGCACCATGATGAATGTGTTAGGGCCGATGACCAATCCTGCCGGCGCCCGCCGCCAGGTCATCGGCGTGTTCAGCCGTGCGTGGCAGCGTCCCATGGCTGAAGTGCTGCAGCTGCTCGATTGCGAACACGCCATGATCGTGCACAGCAACGGGCTCGATGAGATCCGCCTCGACGCCCCCAGCTTCGTTGTGGAACTGGAAAACGGCGAGATTTCCGAGTATCAGATCTCACCGGAAGATTTCGGTATTGCCCGACGCGACGTCAACGCCGAGCTTTGCGCCGACTCCGTGGAATCGAGCCTGGCGCTGGTCAAGCAGGCTCTGAGCGAGCCCGATTCCGCCGCTGCAGACATCGCCAGTCTCAACGCGGGTGCGGCGATTTATGTATCGGGCGTGGCTACCACCCATGCCAACGGCGTGCTCATGGCGCAGGACGCCATCGCCTCGGGGCTGGCCAAGGAGCGCCTCGACGAACTTGCCCGCATCACCAGCATGATGGTCGAACCATGAGCGACATCCTCGACCGCATCATCGCCACCAAACATGAAGAAGTTGCCCTGCGCAAAACTCATACCAGCGTTCAGATGCTGAAAGAACGGGCTGCAGACGTAGAAGCGCCGCGCGGATTCTGTGATGCATTGCAGCGTGCTGCCGCAGCGAAGCAACCCGGCGTCATCGCCGAGATCAAGAAGGCTTCACCAAGCAAAGGTGTCATCAGGGAAGATTTTCATCCCGCACAGATCGCGGAAAATTACGCGGCTGCCGGCGCCACGTGTCTTTCAGTATTGACCGACGAACAGTATTTTCAAGGCGCGGACCAATACCTGATCGACGCCCGGACCGCGGTCTCACTGCCGGTGATTCGCAAAGACTTCATCATCGACGAATACCAGATCTACGAAGCCCGGGCCATGGGTGCCGACTGTATTCTGCTGATCGTAGCCGCGCTGGATATCATGAGCCTGACGGTTTTGTACGGCAGCGCCAGGAGCATGGGTCTGGACGTGCTCATCGAAGTGCATGACGCAAATGAGTTGCAGGCCGCGCTGTCGCTGCAGCCGCCTCTCATCGGCATCAATAATCGGAATCTCAAAACCTTTGCGACAAGCCTGGATACCACCATCGACCTGCTGCCGGGCATTCCCGACGAGGTTACCGTGGTCACTGAAAGCGGTATCGGGACCGGCGATGATGTGCAACGTATGCGCGATAATGACCTGCACTGTTTCCTGGTCGGCGAAGCGTTCATGCGCGCTGAGGATCCCGGCGCCCAGCTGCGTGCGCTGTTTTTTGACTAGCACCCTGGTTGTTGCGGATAATGAGTTGCTAACGTCGCAGCGCGCCAAGCAGACGGCCGATGCGCCTGCGCAGCCGGTTTTTCTCCCATGCATGCACGATCTGAGCGCCGGCAAATGCATCGGCAAGCCGCTGCAGCTGATCTGGCGACAGCTCCAGCTGTGCGGCTTCAGCGTAAGCCGACACCTGCTCTACCGCGCTGATGCCAACCAGTCCGGCCGTTACACCGGGCTGTGCTATGAGCCACGCCAGCGCAATGACCGCCAGCGTCGCGCCATGTTCAGTGGCTATACTCGCCAGCACACCCTCGACACACGAACGCGCCGACCCACTCAGCTGCGCGCTGTTCCGGCCACTGAGTAATCCACCGGCTAACGGCGAATAGGCAAGAAAACCCATCCCCTGGGAAATGCACAAGGGCAACAGCAACTTTTCGGCGCCGCGGCGCAGCAGGTTGTATTCACTCTGCACCGCGCACAAGCCTACCTCGCCAAGCGCCTTCTGCGCCTGCGCTACCTGCTCAACGGAAAAATTCGATACGCCGATTTCGCGTACCTTTCCTTCCCTGCGAAGATCCAGCAAAGCCGCCATCGATTCCGCGATCGGCGTCTGAGGATCAGGCTGGTGAATCTGTACCAGATCCAGATAGCCTGTCTGCAGGCGCGTCAGGCTGTGTTCCACTTCTTCAATAATCGACTCCGGCCGACTGTTGCGGCGCACGACTCGATGCACACCATCACGGTCAGGCTCGCTGAAGAGCACCTCACCAACATCACCCGCATCCCAACGCAAACCCACCTTGGAGAACAGATATACCTGATCACGTGGCACCTCGCGCACCGCCTCGCCCAGTTGCCGCTCGGCGCGGCCGAAATCGTAAAGCGGAGCGGTGTCAAAGGCGTTGAAGCCTGCCGCCAGCGCCTCGCGCATCATGTTGATGCGCAGATTGTCCGGAGCCTGGTGGCGGTCCATGGTGCCCATGACCAGGCACGGCATTGCACCTCTGTCGGGAAACTCCATCAACACCGTACGGCTACAGGAGCATACGCCCCACCGTCGTGAATATTGATTTGCGCCACAATATATACAGTCATGCCTCTCCTCCGGCAAACCGAACCCCGGTAGAATACCTGCATCAGATCACCAGACAATGAGATCTTCCGTGGACCGCATTACCCTGACCGCCCCAGACGACTGGCACCTGCATGTGCGCGACGGCGACGCCCTGACAGACGCGCTGCCTTACACCGCCAGACAGTTTCAACGCGCCATCATCATGCCCAATCTGGTGCCCCCCGTAACGACGACGCACCAGGCGCAGGCCTATCGAGATCGAATCACCGCCGCGACGCCCGAGGGCTCGACCTTTGAGCCACTGATGACGTTGTATCTGACCGACAACACACCGGCTGAAGAGATCGGCCGAGCCAAAGAAAGCGGCCAGGTTCACGGCGTAAAACTATATCCTGCCGGGGCAACCACCAACTCCGAGTCAGGCGTTACGGATATCGCCAGGTGCGATGCCGCACTGGCGGCAATGCAAGACCGGGGCATTCCGTTGCTGGTCCATGGCGAAGTAACCCACGAAGAGATCGATATATTCGATCGTGAGGCTGTATTCATCGAGCAGGTACTGACGCCACTGGTGCAGCGTTTCCCCGGGCTGAAAGTCGTGTTTGAGCACATCACCACCGCCGATGCAGTCGCGTTCGTGCGTGAAGCACCGGACAACATCGCCGCTACGATCACCGCTCACCATCTGCTGCTCAATCGCAATGCGTTACTGGTAGGTGGGATTCGACCACACAATTATTGCCTGCCAGTGCTCAAGCGTGAAGCACATCGGCAGGCGCTGGTTGCTGCGGCGACATCAGGCAACCCGAAATTCTTCCTCGGCACAGACAGCGCACCCCATAGCCGCTCGACCAAGGAGAATGCCTGCGGCTGCGCCGGCAGTTTCACCGCTCCCGCGGCTATCGAACTATACGCCGAGGCGTTTGATGCCGCGGGCAAATTAGCACGACTTGAAGGATTTGCCAGCCACTTCGGTCCGGACTTTTATGGCTTGCCCCGCAACAGGGCAACCATAGCGCTGGTGCGTCAGTCGTGGCAGGTAGCGGAAACGCTGCCCTACCTCGACGAAACCATCGTGCCATTCATGGCCGGCGAATACTTGAACTGGTCTGTAGCAGAGACGCATTAAGCGCCCCGCAGCACGGCGGGCGCAGATCGATTCACGCGCTCCCAGGCCCTTCATATGAGCGCAGCAGTTCGAACCATCCAGAGCCACGTATGGCCATGGGGATCTGTCCGTGTTTCTGCATGGTTGAGGTGTGATGCGCGCGCCCTTCCCAGGCTTCAGGGTTGGCCTGCCATTCATTGAGAACGCGCTCGGCCTCTTCATAACTGTCTGCTTCAACCTCGTAGACAGACAGGTATCTGGAGGGTGATTCGATATCAAGGTGCTTGCCAACAAGTTGATATACGCGGCCGCGAACAAAGTTCGGGCAGTGCGTGGTGTCTTCGATGTGCTGATCGATAAACCACTCATCGAACGCCGCTTGATCGGCATCTGTTGCTGGCTCACAGAGCCCAATGAGCACGTATTGCGGCATGGCTGTTGCCCTGGATCTACTTCATTGTCACTGTAACAGCACATTTGCACGATCACAGCGATTGTTTTATACCTCGCGTCAAAACAGGGAGATCGACATGCTATTGCACGCATCCAGATGGCTGAACGGCCGCCTTGTATTCGGTCTGTGGTTACTGACCATGGCGTTCGCATATTTCGGCCTCGGCGGTTATCTGCAGGAGAGGGTAGAAGGTATAGACGCAAGCCAGATACCGCTGGGGCCCACGGTTGTTTTCCTGCTGTTGGCACTGCACAGTCTGGCATTGACCATCTGGTGGGCGGCGACCCTGCGCACACGTAGCGACGCCAGCACAGAGGGTCGCGCAGATGAGCCGGTCCCCGCTAGCGGCAGACGCAGATTTCTCACCGGCAGCGCCGCCGTCACCGGCGGTATCATCGGCGCCGCCGGCGCCACCGTAGGCCGCGTCTCCGGCTGGGCCAGCGTGACCCAACCCGCGCTGTTTGCACAGACGGAGCAGACTGCACCCGACGCCAAAGTCGCCTGGCGCGGCGCCACAATTCAGTCCTATCGGGAACTTGGCAACACCGGCCTGATGGTCTCCGATGTATCTGCGGGGTCCACTCGCCTGCACCAGAACCCTGACCCGGTCGGCTTCCTGAACGCATTGCTCGATCGCGGCGTGAATTACATCGACGCATCTCCCGACTACGCACCACAGAGCGAGGGCATCATTAAACAGGCATTCGCCGGTCGTGATCGCAGTAAGCTGGTGCTGGCGACCAAGTTCTGCACCGGCGACGGACACCTGCGCCAGGGCTCGTCTGTGCAGGAGTACATGCGTTCGATGGAGAGCGCCATGCAAAGGCTCGGTACTGATTACATAGATGTAGCCCACATCCATTCCTGCGACAGCCTCGCACGGCTCATGGACGAAAACGTTCATGAGGCGGTGGATCGATTACGCGAGCAGGGCAAGGTGCGCCATATGGGTGTATCCACCCACACGCCCAATCTCGCTGAAGTGGCCAACGCCGCAATCGACAGTGGCCGCTTCGACGTGATGATGCTCGCCTACCATCACGGCGCCTGGCCGACCCAACTCGATATCATCGAACGGGCGTCTCAGAAAGGCATTGGCATCGTCGCAATGAAAACGTTGAAGGGTGCCAAGCACAACGGTCTCGCCGACTTCCGCGTTGAAGCAGATAGCTACACCCAGGCGGCGTTCAAATGGGTACTGTCAAATCCGAACGTATCGAACCTGGTGATCTCATTTCATAACGATCAGCACCTTGATGAGTATCTTTACGCTTCCGGTCAGGCGCTGACCCATTCAGACGTGGCGGTGCTCGAAAAATACGACAACCTGATAGCGGGTACTCACTGTTTTCAACACTGCGACGGCTGCGTGGGCAGCTGCCCCAGCAACGTGCCGATTGCTGACGTATTGCGCCATCGTATGTACTTCGAGGATTACGGCGATCAGAAGCAGGCCATGCAGCTCTATGCAAAGCTCGAGCAGAACGCTGCAGCTTGTCTGGGGTGTGATGCACCTTGCGCCAGTGCCTGTCCGGAGGGTGTGCCCATTCACGACCGTATGGTGGGTGCGCACCGGATGCTCAGCTGAGCGGGTACTGCTCCGCGAGCCTCGTGCTCCCAAACGAAAAAGGGGCTGAAACAGCCCCTTTTCGAGGACGTGTTAACACGCCCCTGTTCACAGATCGCCGGTACTTTCTACGGTACTCAGCTGCTGTCAAATCAACGCGTACCGAAAACAACCATTGTCTTGCCTTTGACGGAGACCAATCCCTGGTCAACGAGAGTCTTCAGTACACGTCCAACCATTTCCCTGGAACATCCGACAATACGACCGATCTCCTGGCGGGTGATCTTGATCTGCATGCCGTCCGGATGCGTCATTGCATCGGGTTGCTTAGTGAGCTCGAGTAGCGTCCGTGCTACGCGGCCTGTAACGTCCAAGAAGGCCAGGTCGCTCACCTTTTGCGTGGTACGGTTCAGGCGATCTGCCATCTGCCGACCCACCGCATAAAGAAGGTCTGTATGCCGCTCTGCAAGCTCTCTGAACTTACTGTAGGAGAGTTCTGCAACTTCGCACTCGGTCTTGGCTTTGACCCATGCTGAGCGGGGGCTGTCATCTACAAACAAAGGCATTTCGCCGAAAAAGTCGCCCTTGTTGAGATAAGAAACGATGATTTCGCGACCGGATTCGTCTTCGACGAGCACCGTCACGGAACCTTTGAGAATGAAGTAAATGGAGTCGCTCTTGTCTCCAGCGTAGATGAGCGTACTCTTCGCCGGATACTTACGGCGATGAGCCGCCGCAAGAAATGCGTCGAGATGTGTATCGTTGGCCTCGGCATTCAGATTCATCTGAAAACCCTTCGCTCCAAGAGGACGGCCTGGTTGGCTGCTTTTCGCTACAAGCATTGCTGCGCTCCTTCGTAGTAACATCTTGTGTGGGATTAATACTAGGTTGTATATGTGATGTGTTTCGAGACGTGGTCGACAAACGGCACTTTTTCACACTCCAAACGGTCGCAGTTCTCTATAAGTTGCTCGAAAATGTCTCGTAATTACATTTTTTAAGCCGATTTTCGGAACGATGCGCGCAAAAATACAATGGCTCGAGGAAGTCCAGTTTTCCGCCGAGGCCGACTCCGGTCACACAGTAACTATAGACGGCCCACCGGATTCCGGGGGTCAGAACAGGGGCGCCAGGCCGATGGAGTTAATGCTCATGGGTCTAGGCGGCTGCACATCATTCGATGTCGTCAACATCCTGCGCAAATCACGTCAGAAAGTGACCCATTGTGTGACCCACGTCACAGCCCAGCGCGCCGAGGACATACCCCAGGTGTTCGAACAGATCGCCGTGCACTTCGTTGTTGAAGGCGAGGGGATAGATCCAGCAAAAGTAGAACGGGCCATTCATCTCACGGCTGACAAATACTGCTCCGCTTCGATCATGCTGCAGCGCGCTGGGGTGGAAATCACCCACACCTTCGAAATCGTCGAGGCGTAACGCCGGCGTAGCGCCGTTACACGCGGTAGGTCGTCTCCGTCATGACTCGGGAAACCATCGTCATGACCTGCTTGACCGGCGCCGGCAAGACTTCGCCGCCTCTGTCAAGGGCATCGGCGCCGTGCCGCTCTTCGTCTTCACGCATCTGATCGAGTATTGCGCGGCTGCGCTCGTCGCCCTCCGGCAGCGCATCGAGGTGGCGGTCGATGTGCTCCACTACTTTATCTTCCGTTGCTTCCACGAAGCCCAGGCTGACTTTGTCGCCGGCCAGGCCGGTCAGCACGCCCATGGCGAAAGACGCACCGTAAAAAACCGGATTCAACACGCTCGGTCCGGCGTCCAGTTCATCGAGCCGCTCCCGGCACCAGGCCAGGTGATCGCGCTCTTCCTCCGCCGCTTCCAGCAATATCTGACGCGCTTCGTCGCTGCGCGCGGCCAGCGCCTGGCCTTCATACAGCGCCTGGGCGCAAATCTCACCGGTATGATTCACCCGCATCAGGCCAGCGACATGAGTCCGCTGATCGGTACTCATCTGCGGCTCTGATGCGTTTTTTCCCGGATTCGGTCGTGCCGCCTGATAGGCACCGGTCAGCGTCTTGAGTGCTTTGTCTAGCCCCAACACCAGTTGATCGAGCGGATTGGATACGTTGTCTACCATGGGTTTTTGCCTCGCCAAGCAGACGCGCATTGTAGCAGCCAAACACGAAAAATTTCCGCTACATACTTCCCCAGGGGACATCTTCCGCATTCACCTGAACAAGCGCGAGCTCAATCCCGATGAGTTCGATCTGCAGGCTTTAGCGGACGCCTTGCACGAATTCACGGGCGCGGAGAGCATTCAGACCGTGGGCGGCCGCGCGGAGTGGGCTGGCCCAGCGGACTCCACCGGATACGCACGCAGACCTTTCTGGATCAGCAGAAAAGCCGCCAGCGCCCGTGCCCGGCGCGAGCCACCCACGATATAGACTGGCGCCTTGGGGTCGAGATCGGCTGCGTGGGCTCGTATGTCTTCCAACGCCATGTCACCCTCGCCAGATGCATATTCACCCCGCAGGCGCAGCAACCTGCCCTGCTTCGGCGCATCTACAAACTGCACCAAGGACCCTACAAGTACGTCGCAGAATACCCTCCCGGGTATGGCGCGCACCCGTAGCGCCGATAGCGCGGTGACGTCGGCATTGCGCGGCCCGTTGAGGAGCAGCGCATCTTCGCCGAAGAAGTCCCCCGGGTTCAGATGACACAACGTTTCATTCCCCATATGCACAACCGCGCGACCCGATTCGACCACATAACAATCCACCGCGGGTGCCCCGCGGGTGACGATGCGTTGCTGCGCATTGAAATCTACTCCACGGAATGCCGACAGAATGCGCTGCCACTCCCCGGCGCTGAGCTGGCGCATCATGTGAGAACTCAAGAACCGCTGCAGCCACGCTTCGGAAGCGTCATGCAGCATCAGCCCCTGGGCCCCGGAACGTTGCAGGGCAAACTCTCTCGCTTGGGCGTCGACCCGTAAAATCTGGCACGGACTCAAGGTACGGGCGGTAATACAACCGGGATAGAAGGCCTGCAGGCGCCCGAGCCGTCCGGCACGAGATCGGCGCGCGCCGTCATCGACGAGCAGCTTGCCACGCAACAGGTACATATGTTCCAGCGCACGGGTACCAGGCCGTATCACCTGGCGTTGGGCCGGCATGCAGATCACATGGGAACCTGCGGCCAGCGCGCGCAACTCGGTAGGCGGCAGGTGACTGAATTCCGGTATACGCATGAACTGTTGGACGACCATGCGTGCATAGTGCGCCCATCCACACGGGGCCGTCTCGCAGCCAATGACAGCAGGTTGCGTAGGTTTTCAGCCCAGCGCGCGGTGCCCGATATCCTTGCGGAAGTAGCGGTTCTTCCAGCCGATCAGATCCACCCGCTCGTATGCCCGTGCCTGGGCATTGGCCACCGACGAACCCAGACCAACCACGCACAACACACGCCCGCCGTTAGTGACAACCTCATCGCCTTCGAGTCGCGTGCCCGCATGAAACACCTTGGTATCGAGCAGGTCCTTCTCGAGACCACCAATCGGGTCGCCCCTGGTATAGCTATCGGGGTATCCGCCCGCCGCCATGACAACGCCCAACGCAGTACGCTCGTCGAACGTCAGTTCGACTTCATCGAGCTCACCCGCCAGCGCCGCCCGACATGCCGACAGCAGATCGGACTGCAGACGCATCATGACCGGCTGGGCTTCCGGATCACCAAAGCGGCAATTGAATTCAATGACCTTGGGCTGGCCTTGCGGCGTGATCATCAAACCGGCATAAAGGAAACCGGTATAGGGCATACCGTCACTGGCCATGCCCGCCAGCGTAGGCTCGATGATCTGCACCATGACTTTCTCATGCATGGCTTCATCTATGACTGGCGCAGGAGAATATGCGCCCATGCCGCCGGTGTTGGGACCTCGGTCACCGTCATCGCGTGCTTTGTGATCCTGGGACGAGGCAAACGGCACGGCAGTCTTACCATCGCAGATGCAGATGAAGCTGGCTTCTTCTCCGATAAGAAACTCCTCGATCACGACCTTGGCGCCAGCCTCACCGAAGGCGTTGCCGCTGAGCATGTCTTCGATGGCGGAGATCGCCTGTGCTTCGGTCTCGGCGACCACCACGCCTTTGCCTGCTGCCAGACCATCTGCCTTGACCACAATCGGCGCACCCTGAGCGCGCACATAGGCGCTAGCAGCATCTACATCGGTGAACGACTCATACGCAGCAGTTGGAATGTCCTGGCGGGTCAGAAACTCCTTGGTGAAGTCCTTGGACCCTTCCAGTTGCGCCGCCGCACCGGTCGGACCAAAACAGGCCAAGCCGCTTTCAGTGAAAAGATCGACGATGCCTGCCACCAGCGGCGCTTCCGGGCCAACCAGCGTGAATCCCACACCTTCATCCTGCGCCAGCTCCAGCAGCCCGGGTAGATCGTCCGCGGACACGTCGGCATTGCGCACCCCGGCTTCACCCGCACTACCGGCGTTACCGGGTGCGACGATCACTTCGTCAACGCCATCACTCTGCGCCAGCTTCCACGCCAGCGCATGCTCGCGTCCGCCGGAACCGATAACCAGTACTTTCACGATGAATCACTCCCTGTCAGTGACGGAAATGTCGCACGCCGGTGAATACCATGGCAATACCATGTTCGTTGGCGGCATCTATGACTTCGGAATCGCGCATGGACCCGCCAGGCTGTATCACCGCCGCAATGCCCTCTTCGGCGGCGGCATCGATGCCGTCGCGGAATGGGAAAAAGGCGTCGGACGCCATTACCGAGCCAGGTACGGTCAGGCCCTCCTCCCGGGCTTTTAAGCCCGCGATCTTGGCACTGATGACCCGGCTCATCTGACCTGCACCTACGCCCACGGTCTGCGCGTCTTGCGCATAAACGATGGCGTTGGATTTGACGAACCAGGCGACCTTCCAGGCAAACAGCAGGTCGCGCATCTGTGTTTTGCTGGGTTCGGTGGCGGTCACTACCCGCAGTGCAGACTCGTCGAGACACAACTCATCAGCACTCTGCACCAGCAGGCCGCCGCCTACACGCTTGTATTCGAGCCCGCGCCCGTCCGCGCCGAACTCCCCACAACGCAGCACGCGCACGTTTTTCTTGCTCTTGGCGATCTCCACGGCCTCGTCACTGACCTGGGGTGCGATGACCACCTCTACGAACTGGCGCTCGAGGATCCCGTTGAGGGTATCCCCATCAAGACGTCGATTGAACGCAATAATGCCACCGAACGCCGACGTCGGATCGGTGGCAAATGCTCTGTCGTATGCCGTACTGATATCTACGGCAACGGCCACGCCACAGGGGTTGGCATGTTTGACGATGACGCAGGCGGGCTCATCGAATACCTTCACGCATTCCAATGCCGCATCTGTGTCTGCAATATTGTTATATGATAGTGCCTTACCCTGCAGCTTTTCATAGCTGGCGATGTTGCCGGTTTGCGGGCCCAGCACCTGCCGATAGAAAGCCGCCGACTGGTGCGGGTTCTCTCCATAGCGCATCTCGTCCACCTTATTGAAGGTGAGACTGATGCTGTCGGGCAACAGCTCGTCGGCGCCGAGATAAGCCGCTACCGTGGCATCGTACTGCGCCGTGTGGCGGAAGGCCTTCACCGCAAACGCGCGACGCATCGCCAGGTCTATACCGCCTTCCAAGGCGCTGAGTACAGACGCGTAATCTCCCGGATCCACCACAACCAGCACATCGGCATGGTTCTTGGCTGCCGCCCGGACCATGGTCGGCCCGCCGATGTCGATGTTCTCTATGGCCAGTTCTGCGGTGCAATCCGGCCGGGCCACGGTTGCAGCAAAGGGATAAAGATTAACCACCACCAGATCGATAGGGGCAATGTCGTTGTCACGCATGGCATCGCCATCTATGGCCCGACGGCCGAGGATGCCGCCATGGATTTTCGGGTGCAGAGTTTTCACCCTGCCGTCCATCATTTCCGGGAAACCGGTATGTTCCGATACCTCGGTAACCGCAATGCCCGCTTCGGCCAGCGTACGATAGGTGCCGCCGGTGGACAGAATTTCTACGCCAGCCGCCGCCAGCTGCTCCGCAAATTCCGCTACACCTGATTTATCTGAAACGCTGATCAACGCGCGCTTTACCGTTTGAGCCGCCACGTGTCCTCCTCAATCATTCATTCCCACCATTCATTCCCCGCGCAGCCGCTTGAAGACAAGGCCACGCCTACACCTTAAGCTGCCCGACCCGGCAAACTGCCCAGCCGGGCAGATGCGCGGCTCAGCCACGCCAGCTGCTCCCGGGCAGTCTGCAGCTTCAGAAATTCCGCAATGCCATGTTTCTCGACGCCGAGCCGCTGCAGATAGGCGATCACATGTTTGCGGGCAATACCCACCCCCGCCCGCTCACCATAAAATTCATGAATCATGGCGAGGTGCTCTGAGATTATTGCCCATCGTTCTTCAAGTGACGGTGTCGCCAATCCGATCAGTTCGGCAAACAGCCAGGGCTGCCCCATGGCGCCTCGACCCAGCATCGCGCCCTGGGCGCCGGTTTCATCAAGAGCCGTCCGCACAGCAGCAGCCGAATCTATGTCGCCGTTTACCATGACCGGCACGTCGACCTGCGCGACCAGACGGGCGACCGGTGCATAGTCAATGGCACCGGCGAATTTGCATGCCCTGCTGCGCCCATGCATGACGATCATGCTGGCTCCGTTACGTGCCGCAACCGCACCCGCCTGCACACCGGTGTCATCACCCGGCCGCAGCCCCGTGCGTGTCTTGACCGTTACCGGTACGTCTACTTTTTCGACTACCTCCGCAACAATGCGACCAACCAGGTCAAGATCGCCAAGCAGCGCAGAGCCCGCTGCCTTTCGGCAGACTTTTTTCGCCGGGCAGCCAAAGTTGATGTCTATGATTTCGGCGCCTTCCTGAACGTACCGATACGCGGCCTCGGCCATGGTTGTCGGGTCCGTTCCGGCGATCTGCACGGCCACAGGTCTTGCTCCGGCAACTGGAACGCGGCGCAGTCGACTCTTGCCCGTCTCCCACAGCTGAGGCTGGCTGGACACCATCTCACTGACCAGATAGCCGGCGCCAAAGCGCCACGCCAGAGTACGGAAAGGTACGTCGCTCAAACCGGCCATGGGAGCCAGGGCAAAGGGATTACGCAGTTGAATAGAACCGATCTGCATCGAGAAAGGGCGGGTCCGGAAAGCGGCACATCATACGCTTCGCTGCGAGAATGCCAAGGGCCAACAGTACTCAATCGCCACAACGAACAGTGGGGCCGCCCGGGTGCTCCACCCGACAAGTGCAGCATCGGCAAGGGTGGCCCCACGATGGGCAGGTCTACATCTTCATTTCGTAAAAGCACAGCTTGTTGCCATCCAGATCCCGCACGTACGCGCCGTAGAATACGGGCATGCGTTCACCGGGCTCACCATCATCAGTTGCGCCCAGTTCGATGGCTTTGGCATAGAGCTTATCGACGGTCTCGCGATTGCCTGCGTTGATGGCCACCATGCTGCCATTACCAGACTCCGGAGCCTCTTCGTTATAAGGAATACAGATTGCCAGCATTGCGCCATCCGGCCCCGTACCGTAGAACTTGATGCGGTCCTGGCCAAACAGCTGGCCACCGCCCAATTCCCCAACCAGTGCGTTGTAAAAACCCTCTGCGCGGGCCATGTCACTGACCCCGATGGTTGCATAGCCGATCATGCGTTGTTCGCTCCAAATCGTGTAAATGGAGCGCAAGTAAACCTTGTTGGCAGGGCCACTGCAATGAATATCTAAAGGCTCAAAATTAACGAAAGCGCACTTCGAAATTCATGGCGCGCTCACCCGGATCCTGAATCTCCAACGACACGTGCACTGGCGTGCGGGCTGGCATCAGATCGGCAGGTTGCAGCTCGCCCTGCAGGTATTCAGCCGGTTTGAAACGGCGGCCCGCAATCAACTGACCACCCAGGGAGGTCGCGCGCAATTCGATGAGCGGAAACGGCTGCGCGAAGGACGCATTGTTCACCATCAGCACATCGACAATGCGCGCATCGCCCCGTTCCGGATGTATGCGAATCACCGACTTCTTGGAGGTAATCAGACGGACGTCGCGCAACGGCGGCAATTTACAATCCATCACTTTGCAGATCTGCACATAGACAAAACGTTTCTGCGGGTCCTGCACCCAGGCATCATATTGATACCACAGCACCTGAGCGGGCAGCCCCAGCAACAACAGCAGGGCGATGCACAGCGTAATCGCTAAAGAGCGTGAGGACTTTTCGCTTTGAGATTCCTCCAGCAACCCAGATTCTTCCACGAAAACGCCGGGCAGAGTTACTGATGCGTCAGCTCGCCCCGGGCCCGCTGCGGGTTCTTGGTCGGCACTGTCTTCCCCAGCGACAAACTCCGGCTCTGCAACGCTACCCGCCAATGATTCCACAAGCGGCTCACTGAGGTCGTCGCCCGCGTCATCGGTCTGGGGTTTGTCATTCAGCGATTCTTCAGGCGTAGCCTGCTGCTCCCCGTGCAGATCGGCAATGAAGGCTGCCTCCAGGGCGGCGAGATCACTGGGGATAGATTCTTCGTCGTCATCTTGAACCCCCTCGGCATCTTCAACGCGCTGCTTTGTGTCATCGATGTGCGGTTCGGACGCTGCCCTCTCGGGCGTATCCACTTCGTGTTCCGGGAGGGCACCCTCCTCATCCTGCAACCGTTCGAGTTCCTCGAGAACTTTATCGACATCCGCACAGCTTTCCGGGTCGAATTCCTCGCCGTCGAACAGCAGATGCTGCACACCATCGAACAGGCCGAGACAGGCGCCGCAGCGTACCCGACCAGCGGCTACCTGCAGTTGCGCTTCAGATACTCGAAAGCGTGTGTCGCAGTTCGGGCAGCGGGTGATGAGCGCTTCCAGACTATCTTCAGACATCTGCAACTCTATGCCTAATCGCCAGCCACGCCACGCAGACGCGCCCAGCCATCCTGCTCGATGATCGGGTCAAAAACGGTATGTGAATAAGCAGCCATCACTTCGTCTGCCTGAGAGGTGAGCACACCCGCGAGCACGATACTGCCACCGGGCGCGGCCACCTGTTCGAAAGTGGATGCGAGATTCTGCAACGGACCGGCAAGTATGTTCGCGACCACCACATCAAAGCGGCCGATGTAATCGGAGGCACGCCACTGGTCTGTATGCATAGCGCGAAATTCACTTGGCGATAGTCCATTGTAGGTTGTGTTGTCTTGCGTGGCCATGACTGCTTGCGCATCGTGATCAACCGCGACCACGCTGGCGCCGAGCAGACCGGCAGCTATGCCGAGCACGCCTGAACCGCATCCAAAATCCAGTACGCGCTGCCCGGGCTGCACATGCTGCGCCAGCCATTCGAGGCACAAGCTGGTGGTTGGATGGCTGCCCGATCCGAAGGCCAGGCCGGGTTGCAAAAACAGATTCACAGGTCCGCCCGAGACGCGGTGCGGCGCAGCAGATCCTTCAGCGGGCTTTGGCTGCAATCTCAACCGATCAGAGAACACCCTGTCTACGGCATGGTTCCCTGCTGCGGCCTGCCAGTCATGATCGCCAACGAATTCCACGACCAGGCTGGTGAACTCAAAACCGTCCACGGCCTGCAGGTTATCGCGCACTAGGGTCATGTCGGCGCTCAATTCAAACAACGCCCGCACGCGCACCTGCGACCAAAGCGGCGTCTCGTCGGGCGCCGGTTCAAGCACCGGTTCATCGGCATCACTGAGCAGGGTAAGCGCCGCCGCACCGGCAGCCAGCAATGCTTCTTCCAGGCCGGTCAGCATTGCCGGCGTGGCCGACACTTCCAGTTGCAGCCAGCTCACGACAGCGCGAAGAGAGCGTCTCCTGTGCCGATCGGCGTGCCATTTTCGACACACACGCGTGCGATGGTAGCGCTCTCGGCTGCGCGGATTTCATGCATCATCTTCATACTTTCTATGATGCACACCACCTCGCCCGCCTCTATGGCCTGGCCCGCTTCGACAAAGGGCGGCGCCTCCGGATGGGGTGCACGATAGAACGTACCTGCCATGGGCGCAGAGATGACTTTGCCCAGTTCAGTCGGCGTACGGACGGGAGGCTCAGCAGGCGCAGTTGCACCAGGTTGAGGGGCCGCGGTGCTTGCCGCAGGCCCTGTAGTTACCACAGCAGGTGTGCTGCCGCGCCGCATCACGATGCGCACGGACTCTTCGCCATTTGCCACCTCCAGTTCTTCGATCTGCGACTCTTCGACCAGTTCAATGAGCTTTTTGACTTTGCGTAGATCCATAGCTTATGCCCCGCTGATCTTTTCGAGCGCCGCAGCCAGAGCAAATTCGTAACCCTTCGCCCCCAGGCCGGTAATGACCCCCACCGCCACATCGCTGAGACAGGATGTCTGGCGGAACTCTTCTCTCGCGTGCACATTGGACAAGTGCACCTCAATAAACGGGATCGCCACACCCAGCAACGCATCTCGCAGCGCGATACTGGTGTGCGTGAAGGCGCCGGGATTAATGATGATGAAGGCCACATTATCGTGCTTTGCCTGATGCACGGCGTCGATCAACTCATGTTCGGCATTGCTCTGTAGCGCGTCGATCAGCACATCGGGGGGCGCCGCCGCGCGAATACGGGTGTTGATGTCGTCGAGGGTGTCGTAACCATATACTTCCGGCTCCCGAGTACCCAGTAGATTGAGATTGGGGCCGTGCAGAATGAGAATCTGATGCATTGAAATGCCCTTCGCGAGAAATTACGCCAGATTCTGGGCCTTTCTCAGGAAGATGCAAGATTTTATGCGCCATTTCGGCGAAATTACCTGATATTCGGCACTATCCGCTCGGCAAAGCAGCTTGATTCACGCCTCGTAAGCGCCTAAAACAGCCTGTAAATGTGCCGACAACGTCCCCGCGGTTACTTCGCCTTGGATACGAACGTCGGCTATTTCGCGGCCATCTTCGCCAAAAAACACAAGGCTGGGGGGGCCAAACAGCCCATACTCGCTCAGCAGCGCCCGGTCCTGGTCATCGTTGGCGGTAACATCTGCCCGCAACAACGTGAACCGGCCAAGCTGGCGTGCCACTTCGGCCTCAGGGAACACATCCCGTTCCATGGTTTTGCAGGATATGCACCAGTCGGCATATAGATCGAGGATGACCAGCCCGTCGCTTTGCGCGATACGACGCTCTACATCGGCCACGGTCTTTACCGGTAGCCAGGCCTGCTCTTCATGAACCGCCGCCGCACCGCTGGCTGAGGCATAGGTAGCGCCCCCACCGGTCAGTTGAGCGAGCGGTTGCAAGGGATTATTCGCACCACTGGCAGCGCCGATCAACAACAGCACACCCCACAGAAAGGCCATGGTGCCCGCCGCCTTGCCCAGTTGCGCGACGCCTTCCCGGGGAGAAAAGTCCAGCACGCCCAGATACACGCCACTGCCCATCAGCAATGCGCCCCACAGGGCCAGTGTTACCGCCGGCGCTACGATACGTTCTACCAGCCACACGGCTACGCCGAGCAGTAACACACCGAACACCGCTTTGACGCCATTCATCCACTCCCCGGCGCGCGGCAACCAGTGGCCACCGCTGCCGCCGACCAGCAACAGCGGCACGCCCATGCCGAGCCCCAGGGCCAGCAGGGCGGTGCCACCCAGAACCGCATCGCTGGTGGTGGAAATATAGATGAGCGCGCCGGCAAGGGGCGCAGATACGCACGGCGATACCACAAGACTGGAAACCGCCCCCATCACCGCCACCGATGCGTGCTTGCCGCCCTTCTGCTGCTGGCCGATGGCGTTCAGACGGTTCTGCCAGCTATTCGGCAGCTGCAGTTCATAAAGGCCGAACATCGCCAGTGACAGCAACACGAATATGATCGCAAAGAACACCAACACCGGTGGTGACTGTAATGCCGCCTGCAGATTCAGCTCGGCGCCGAACAGACCAACCAGCGTACCCACTGCGGCATAGGTAGCCGCCATGCCCAGCACATAGGCCAGCGAAAGGGATAGTGCGCGGCCTTTGCCGATGTTTTCACCTTCGCCGACGATGATACTCGAGAGAATCGGCACCATGGGCAGCACACAAGGCGTAAAGGCAAGACCGATACCCGCGATGAAAAACAACCCCAGGGCATACCAGAGACTTTCACCGGCCAGCGCGCCGGCAAGCAGTTCCTCCTCGGTATCTGCCACCACCGGCTTGCTCTCAGATGAGGGTGTAGATTCGTCAGCACCCGGCTCAGATGCTGCTGACTCCGCCAGCAGGGATGTCTGAATCAACCGCTCGCCGTTGTAGCTGAACCACTTCGTCTCCGGCGGATAGCACAGGCCCGCATCAGCGCAACCCTGAAAGGTAATACCAATTTCAGTGTCGACACTGTTGCTCAATTTGGTCAGCGGCACGAGCGCCTGGGCGTTGCGATAGTAAACCTCCACATCACCAAAGTACTCGTCGTGCTTCGCTTTGCCCGGCGGAATCTGCGCCTCACCCAGCTGCAGCTGCCCAGGATTTCTGGTCTGAAAAGCAAACTGATGCCGATACAGGTAGTAGCCCTCGGGCATATCCCAACGCACCTGCATCTCGCCTTCTCTCCCGAGACTGGCGCTGAGGATGAAGGCCTCGTCAACCTTGAGGAATTCTTCTTCCTCGGCCAGCCAGATGTCCTGACCGCCGAAATCGAACTCTTCAGCGTGACCCACAAGCGCGGCGAACACCATCAACGTGCATACGAGCCAAGACAGCATGTGTGTTTTCATCGTTAGACTCTGCTCAGGCAGCATCTTCACTGCTGGTAATTGCTTTCATTTTACTCGCCCGAACGCCAATCGCCTATCTTCGGACTGCCGGGTTGGCACGAAGTTCGATTACAATGCACACAAAGCGTAGCCATGCCAAATTACACGAGTCAGCAGATTTCGCTGTGAACCCGCTCACCGCTCGGCCAGACCGACGCAGATGCAGATTATTCCCCCGATTACCCGCCCTGGCGGGTATAACGCTGCTGTGCCTGACACTGCTGGCGTGTCAGAGCAATCCGCCCGAGCCCACTCCCGCCAAACCTGCGGATGATCAAGCTGCGGCCGAGCCCGCCAAAACGCAGATCGATCCGGAGCTGCTCTACCGCCTGTTGACCCAGGCAGATGCCGCCATCCAACGGGATCACCTGACTTACCCCGTAGAAGGCAGCGCGCTGGCGTTATATCAACGGATCCTGGCAATCGAAGCAGATCAGCAGCAGGCCAGGCGTGGGCTGGAACGCGTCGTCGAAAAATACATCGAACTGGCCATGCAGGCCATGCAACGGCACCAGTACGCCACAGCACGTTCAATGCTGGCCAGAGCCAGAATAATCCTTCCCCGGCATCCGTCGATAGAACCAACCGAGCAGCAGATACGACTTCTATCACAGGCAAAGCGCATGAAAGTCACTTTGAATCAGAACGATCTGAAAGCAGAAACCGAACAACTGCAGCATACTCTGCAGAGCCTGGCTGTGGCGCCCCAGGGCTACGAGTGCCGCTTCATTATCAGCGCGAAAAACGATGCCCAGGGCCGCTGGATCTACCAGACTATGAGCGCCGTCTCGGCCGCGCGCCGGCTGCGCGCCCAGGTTCAGATTCGACTACCTGCCGGAGTGGAACGCGTATGCTATCCCCTATGAACAAGTATCGCTGCGCAAGGTTGCTCTGCGTGAGCCTGGTAGCATTGACCAGCATCGCATGCTCGCG
The DNA here is from genome assembly GCA_964393625.1 of uncultured Pseudomonadales bacterium. Taxonomy (GTDB): domain Bacteria; phylum Pseudomonadota; class Gammaproteobacteria; order Pseudomonadales; family Azotimanducaceae; genus UBA4421. Next base: position 75,054 of record CAYMUT010000017.1, on the reverse strand, counting down.
CCCTCCCATAGAAGCAGAAGGCGCCTGGGTCCGTGATCTGATCGGCGGGCGCGATACTACCGCGGGCTATTTTCAGTTGCGCAATAACGGCGATGCGCCATTGACCCTCACCGGTGCCCGCGCTGCCCGCGCCCGGGCGATCGAAATGCACGAGACGGTAACCCGCGGTGACGGCGTTGGCATGCGCCACCTGCAACCGGTCAGCGTGCCAGCTGGAAGCGAACTTCGCTTCCAGCCCGGCGGTAAACACCTGATGATTTTCGGTGTCGAACAACTCAGCGACCCGTTTGCCATCGAACTGCTATTCGCCGAACGTGAGCCCATAATGGTGCAGTTCGCTCGGAAACGATAACTTGCGGTAAGAAAAGGAACCAATTACTCATGCAATGGAAATTCTGGCAGAGCACCGGCCCCACCGACAGCGAAGCCTCACTCAACGTCGGCGGTCCGACCATCATGCGCATCGCCGGCGGCGCGATCGGCGCGTACCTGCTCACTTGTGCGGTACTGGCCTGGTGGTGGGATTACGAGCCTGAACAGTTCCCTGTGCGTGAAACCGCGGCGCGCATGGCGGAAACCGAGAACGCCAGCCTGGTCACAGGCTACATTAGTACCGCTACGCTCATACAGGTTTCCGAAACTCTGCTGGAGAAACGCGGCGGCTACCTGTCTAACGACGTCTTTCCCCCGGGCATCTGGATGGACAATGTGCCGGAGTGGGAATTCGGCGTGCTTACCCTGGTGCGGGATACCGCCAGGGTTTACCGCAACGACTTTTCCCGCTCGCAGAGCCAGTCGGTGGAAGACAAAGACCTGTCGGAAGCCGAGGGCAAGTTCTTTTTCGACAACAGTTCCTGGGTGCTGCCCCAGACCGAAGACGAATACCGCGACGGCATCAATCTATTGCGCTCATACCTGATCCGGCTGGCTGACAGCAACGCCACCGATGCCCAGTTTTACGCACGGGCGGACAATCTGCAGCAATGGCTCGGCGCGGTGGAAACCCGGCTCGGCAGTCTCTCACAACGCCTATCCGCCAGCGTCGGCAAACGCCAACTCAACGTCGACCTGGCCGGCGACAGTGCCGCTCAGCAGGCCACCGCGACGCCAGCAGATCAGGTCGTGAAAACGCCCTGGCTGCAGATCGACAACGTGTTCTATGAAACCCGGGGCTTTACCTGGGCATTGCTGCACGTGCTGCGCGCGCTGGAGCAGGACTTCGGTGACGTACTGGATAAGAAGAACGCTCGGGTTTCCCTGCAGCAGATCATTCGCGAACTCGAGCCCACCCAGGACACTCTCTGGAGCCCGATGGTGCTCAACGGCGACGGTCTGGGGCTACTGGCCAACCACTCACTGGTCATGGCTTCTTACATCGCGCGTGCGAACGCGGCCATCATCGATCTGCGCACGCTGTTGACCCAGGGGTGAGCACCGGCACGCAGGCCGACAGATGTGCAAACCAATCAATTACACAATTGCCTGTGGCACGAATATTTGACATTGGTATGATAGCCGCCGCCATGGGAGGGGCGATCTCTGCGTGTCAGGGAAGCCCTGCTTGAAGCACTGTGTTCCGATTGTCGGAACATCGAACAAATCTCAAAAAACTGTTGGGGATATCTATGACTCAATACCTGATCCCGCCGATTCTTGGCGTAGTCGGGCTGATCGCCGCATTTGTCATCTACGGCATCATCAAGAGCTACGATGAAGGCAGCGATGCCCTCAAGAAGATCGCGGACCAGATTCACCTGGGCGCGATGGTATTCATGCGTCGCGAATACACCATGCTGGCGCTGTTTGCCGCAGCGTTGTTAGTGCTGATCTCGGTAACGGATCTCGGCCTTTACACCGCCGCAGCATTCCTGGCAGGCGCTCTGTCTTCCGCCTGCGCAGGCTGGTTCGGCATGTACACGGCCACCAAGGCCAACGTGCGCACCACCAATGCCGCGCATACGCAAGGCCAGGCATCCGCCCTTGCGGTCGCCTTTTTCGGCGGCTCGATCATGGGCCTTGCAGTTGCCTCGCTGGGCCTGCTCGGGCTCGGTCTGGTGTACTACTTCTTTGGCGGTGACCCCCACACGGCGCACCACATTCATGGCTTCGGCATGGGCGCATCGGTGGTCGCGCTGTTTTCACGTGTCGGCGGCGGTATCTATACCAAGAGTGCCGACGTTGGCGCCGACCTGGTGGGTAAGCTCGAACAGGGCATTCCCGAAGACGACCCCCGCAATCCCGGCGTAATCGCGGACAACGTGGGCGACAATGTCGGCGACGTTGCCGGCATGGGTTCAGACATCTTCGAGTCTTACTGCGGATCCATGATCGCGTCGATCGCCATTGCTTCAACTCTGGCCGCCATGGCGGTAGGCGATCTGGCGCCGAACATGTCTGAAGAAGAGGGCCGTGCTACGCTGATGTTCCTGCCGCTGGCCCTCGCCTCTATCGGCCTGTTGTGCTCTATCGCAGGTATCTTTGTGGTACGCGGCTTCTCCAGCGCCAACCCGGCGGTAGCACTGCGCATCGGCATGGTCGGCACGCCGGTCCTGTTCATCATCGCCGGTTACTTCGTGATCGGTTACCTCGGTGCGTCTACCAACATCTGGTGGTCGGTACTGTTCGGCGCCGCCGGCGGTGTGGTCATCGGCCTCATCACCGAGTACTACACCTCTTCTAAGCCCGTCGTGCGCATCGCCGAATCCGGTCAAACCGGACCGGCGACGGTTATGATTACCGGACTGGCGGTCGGTATGCAGTCAGTGGTCATTCCGCTGCTGACCATCTGCGCCATCATCTACGTATCAACCAGCCTTGCCGGCCTGTACGGCGTTGGCGTCGCGGCAGTCGGCCTGCTGGCCACCGTGGGCATGACCATGGCGGTCGACGCCTACGGTCCTGTTGCCGACAACGCCGGCGGCATTGCCGAAATGGGCGGTCTGGGCGAAGAGACCCGCGCCATTACCGACTCACTGGACGAACTGGGTAACACCACCGCAGCCATGGGCAAGGGCTTCGCTATCGGCGCTGCGGCGCTGGCGGCCCTGGCGATCATCGCAGCGTTCGTGGAAACCATCGATGCAGGTTCTGCCGAGGATTTCATACTGCACATCGGTGATCCGGACGTGCTGATTGGTCTGTTCATCGGCGGTCTGGTGCCGTTCCTGATCGCTTCCATCACCATGACTTCAGTAGGTGATGCCGCGATGGAGATGATCCAGGAAATCCGTCGTCAGTTCCGTGAAATTCCGGGGCTGATGGAAGGTACCGCTGAACCGGACAACGCAAAATGCGTCGACATCGCAACCACCGCAGCACTGCGCCGCATGCTGCTGCCGGGCGTCATCGCGGTAGCAGTTCCTCCGGTAGTAGGCTTCGGTCTGGGCGCCGAGGCGCTGGGCGGCTGCCTGGGCGGTGCCTTGCTCGGCTGTGTGCTGCTGGCGCTGACCATGGCCAACGCGGGCGGTGCCTGGGACAACGCCAAGAAATACGTTGAAAAAGGCAACCTGGGCGGCAAGGGCTCAGCAGTTCACGCAGCAGCCGTTGTCGGCGATACCGTGGGCGACCCCTTCAAGGATACTTCCGGACCCAGCATGAACATTCTCATCAATGTCATGGCGATCGTCTCGCTGGTGATCGCGCCCCTGCTGATTTGAGCGGCTAACAGGCTGGTTTAAAGCTAAGCCGGTCTACAAACCACAAAGCCCGCCTCGGTATACGCCCCGGCGGGCTTTTTTTGACCGCGATATCTGTCCATCAATTCCGCAGCGGCTTATCAGCTCACCAACCTGCAGGTAGTTTGCGAGCGCAACACAACGCTCAGCTGGGTTACCACTTAACAGGCAATTTCTTAGCTACCACCTGGTTCTTCAGGCTTACATACTGCGGCATACCGTCTTTGAACGGCGGGAAGTCTTCCCCGCCAATCAGCGGCGCCAGATATCTCCTGGCCGCCGCGGTTACGCCAAAGCCGTCTTTGCCGATGTAGTTCTTCGGCATCCTGCGCTCGACGTTGGCGACTCGTGACAGCTTCGCTTCACCGATCTTCCATCGATAGGGCTTGTCGCTGGTGCGCACGATGGTGGGCATCAACGCGGTCTTGCCGGCCAGAGCCATCTCGACAGCAGCTTTACCCAGCGCATAGGCCTGTTCTACATCGGTGCCGGAGGCGATATGGCGCGCGGCACGCTGCAGATAATCTGCAACGGCCCAGTGGTACTTATAGCCCCACTTAGCCTTGATCATTTCCGCAACCATAGGCGCCACGCCACCCAATTGCGTGTGACCAAAGGCATCTTTACCGCCGGCATCCGCCAGGAAGGTACCGTCTTTGTACTGGGCCCCTTCGGACACCACGACGACACAGTAACCCTGCTTCTGCACGGTGTCTTTCACCTTGCGCAGGAATTTCGTCTGCTGAAACGGCACCTCGGGCAGCAGAATGATATGCGGAGCATCGCTGCTTTTTTCCTGAGCCAGCGCCGATGCGGCAGCGATCCAGCCCGCGTGGCGACCCATGACTTCCAGTACGAATATTTTGGTGGAAGTCTCGCACATGCTGGCCACGTCCAGGGCGGCTTCACGGGTCGACACCGCTACATACTTGGCCACAGAACCAAAACCCGGACAGCAATCGGTGATCGGCAGGTCGTTGTCAACGGTCTTGGGAATGCCGATACACTGCAGCGGGTAACCCATCTTTGCACCCAGCTGGGACACCTTGTTAGCCGTGTCCTGTGAGTCGCCGCCACCGTTATAAAAAAAGTACCGGATATTATGCGCTTTGAATACATTGATCAGGCGCTCGTATTCCCGGGCGTTTTCCTCAAGAGATTTCAGCTTGTAGCGGCAGGAACCGAACGCACCGCTGGGCGTATGGCGCAACCCCGCGATAGCGCGGGCGCTTTCCTTTGAGGTATCGATGAGCTCTTCATTGAGGGCGCCCAGAATGCCGTTGCGCCCCGCGAACACCTTGGCGATGACCTGCTTGTTCTTGCGCGCGGTTTCGATGACACCGCAAGCCGAAGCATTGATGACGGCAGTCACACCACCGGATTGCGCGTAGAAGGCATTCGCCTTAGCCATGAAAAACTCCTTTGAAAAGATTGATCCGTGAAATCGATCCGTCACATTGATCTGTGGCAGTGACACGAGGCGCACTCATGCCCACTGAATTTCGCGGCGTATTGTCGGTGATTGCGCACAATTGTGCGACAATTCCTCCTCAGATAGTTTCGTAAAGTAGTCATGGTCGCGATCGTTTCCCTGTTCTGGCGCATCTGCATATTCCGCTGCGGCCCGGACGTCGTACCCCTCAATACCGCGCTTACCGGCATCGTTATCCTGGTTAACGGACTGCTGAATGTCGCCGTTCTGATGTCCCTGGGCGAACCCGACATCAATCTGGTGCAGGCTGCAACGATCGCAATCGTCAGCATGGCCGGTACGGCAGGCCTGGTTTGGATCGTGATGCTGCTGATGAATCGTGGCCAGCGGTTCGCACAATCAATAACCGCACTGTTTGGTACCGATGTCATCCTGACCCTGTTGCTGGCGTTGGTCATCGGCGTCAGCAGCACAATCCATGACTCAGCGGCATTGTTCGCACTGACCCTGCTGCGTCTGTGGAGCCTGGCAGTGTACGGCTTCATATTCCACCGTGCCCTGGAAATCCATATCGGTTTCGGTATCGCCATGGCACTGTTCGTCGTAGTGTTCACCGTGGCGATTACCCAGACAGCAATCTCTCCATGACGCAACACGTTTATTTCCTCGGCATCGGCGGCACCCTGATGGGCAGCCTTGCTCAACTGGCACAGCAGATGGGCTTTGCAGTCACCGGCAGCGACAAGGCACTGTACCCGCCGATGAGCGACCAGCTAGCCGCAGCCGGCATAACGGTCTTTGAAGGCTTCGACCCTGCCCAGCTGGACCCCGCACCGGACATGATCGTCATCGGCAATGCCGGCCTGCCCCGCGGCCATGAAGCAGTGGAGTACATCCTCGAGGCAGGCCTGCCCTACACTTCCGGGGCCGCCTGGCTGGGCGATGTGGTGCTGCGTAACCGCTGGGTGCTGGCAGTGGCGGGCACTCACGGCAAAACCACCACCGCCAGCATGCTGGCGTGGATACTCGATCAGGCGGGTCTGTCGCCGGGGTATCTGATCGGCGGCGCGCCACAGAATTTCAGCCAGTCGGCACGCCTAGGCGAGACACCCTTTTTTGTGGTCGAAGCCGACGAATACGACACCAGTTACTTCGACCGTCGCTCGAAATTTGTCCACTATCGGCCGCGCACCCTCATCCTCAACAATCTTGAGTATGACCACGCGGACATATTCGATGATCTGCGTGCCATCCAGACACAGTTTCACAATCTGTTACGCACTGTGCCGCGCAGCGGGCTGGTGCTGGCCCCGTGCCAGGATGAAGCACTTAGCGAAGTGCTGGGCATGGGTTGCTGGTCGCAGCTTTCCCGTATCGGTCCAGGACCGCTGCGCCGGACGGTAGACGCAGACAATGGCGAGCTGTGGGAAGTGGGCGACACATCCACCGACGGCAGCGAGTTCGACGTTTTCCTGAACAGCGACAACCTCGGTCACATCAAATGGCGACTGATCGGCCAGCACAATCAATCGAACGCGCTCAACGCCATTGCGGCGGCCCGTCATGCCGGGGTGCCGCCCGAGCAGGCGATTTCGGCCTTGAACACCTTCGCAGGCGTCAAGCGCCGCATGGAAGTGCTCTACGATGATGCGACGCTCACCCTGTACGATGACTTCGCCCACCACCCCACCGCCATACGCGCTACTTTAGAAGGGCTGCGTAAGCGGGTTGGCAGCGAGCGGATCATCGCCATCGTCGAGCCTCGCACCCACACCATGTCGCTGGGCACCCTGCGCCAGGAACTCACAACCTGCTGCGCTGCGGCGGATGAAGTCTGGTGGTTCCGCGGCGCAAACATCAAGTGGGACCTCGCCGAAGTTACCCAGCAGAGCGTAGTGCCGGCGCGCATGTTCGACAATCATGACAAGCTGATAGACGCGGTTCTGCAGAGCGCCGCCAACCCTGACGGCCAGGGCAGAAAGTGCCACGTGCTCATCATGAGCAACGGTGCGTTCGGCGGCATATACCGGACTCTCGTGGAGCGCTTATCTGCGCAGCGTTAGGCGTTATACTGCTCGTGGCGGTTCGCAAACGATTCACCAGGGGGAAACATGCAATCCACAACCACACTCTTTTCACGTCTGCTCGGCTGCGCAGCGCTGGTTGCGGCAATCTCGCTGCACGCAGAGGATAGCTGGTACCCTTCCAGATATGGAGCCGATGATACGCTGGGCGCCATCAACAACTTAAGCGCCGAGAAGGTCCTTCAGGCAGCACGGCTGGTGAAAACCGGCAAAACCTACCCGCTGGGTGTCGAGACCGGACCAGACTCTCCAGCCTACCCACCACGCACCTATTCCATGACCATTCTGCAACTGGACGACGGTACCGGCGCGCCACTGGGCAGCAACAAAGCCACCGGCAATGACGACCTGATGTTCATGTGGATGGGCATCGGCAGTCAGATCGACGGACTGGGTCACATGGGCATCAATCACACTTACTACAACGGCAACCACGCCAGCGATTTCGTTACGCCAAAAGGCCTGACAAAGCTCTCTACAGACAGACTGCCGCCCATCGTATCCCGCGGCATCATGCTGGACATAGCTGCGCTCAAGGGTGAAGACATTCTCGCCGAAGGCACCGCCATCAACAGCGCCGAGATCAAAGCTGCTGCGAAGACAGCCGGGGTAAGCATCGAAAAAGGCGATGTAGTGCTGTTTCACACCGGCTGGCTGAACGTCATGGAAAGCGACCCCGTGCGTTTCATGGGCGGTGAGCCGGGCCTTGGCCTGGACGGTGCCCGTTATCTCGCTGAGCTGGGCGTGGTCGCGGTAGGTTCGGACACCTGGGGTGTGGAGGTACTGCCTAGCGAAGACCCCAGCCACGCATTCCCGGTGCACCCGGAACTGCTTGCCAAGAACGGCGTCTACATTCTCGAAAATATGGATACCAGAGCCCTGGCTGCGGATGGTGTCGCGGAATTCCTGTTTGTGCTGGGGCAGCCTAGGTTTGTCGGCGCGGTACAGGCCGTGATCAACCCCGTAGCCATTCACTGAACAGGAACTCATCGCAGCTCAAAATGATCCGGTTTTCTGCCACATGCGCTTTGTACGTGTCGCTGACGGGCCTGTGCACATGGCCGGGCAGCGCTCTGACCGGTCAGGACGAACGGCTCAACGCTGAAATACCCGAAGAATGGGTGCAACTGCTCGACCGGCGCGCCGGGGATCTCTACGTCGCGGAATACTATCCACCGGCGGATGTCGCCATACTGGCTGCCACGGAGAACGGCGCTCCGGAATGGCAACGCAAGCTGTCAATCGAAGTGCTTGCCACCAAGCCTTTGCCGGACCCTCTTATCGTGGCTGGAGGATTAATCGAAACTCAGGCAGAAACCTGCGACGAGTTCTCCGAACAGGGCATTTTCGCCGGCTTCGAAAATGGCTACCCCACAACTGTGCACATGCTGCAATGCCCCAGGTCCAAAGGCACCGAGCGGGGGTTTCTGACCATGATCAAGGTAATTCAGGGGAATGCAGGGCTGTATACCATCACCCGCATCTGGCGGACCGCCGCCAGCGAGATTCCGCCGCCACCGCCCCTGGGGGTTAAGGAAAAGGACGACGGCGCTCTGATAGAAGTGCAGATCGATATGGCGGAGGTCGGCGCCTGGGCCAATACTCTGCGATCCTTTTCGCTGTGTGACGATTCGTCAGACGAGCATAGGTGTGACTAGTCTCGGGGTTAGCGCCCGATGTTTGCGCTATGCGTGCACATCCAGCAGGAAACCAATCACTTCGTCTGCCGTCTGCACCACTTTGACGCTGGCTTCAACCTGCCGTTGATAGACCTTCAGGTCGACAATCGACTCGGCTATTTCATCCAGGCCGGGGCCTGAAACCGGGGCGACTTGCGCATCTGCATCGGTCGGGTTTGTTGTGGGATTGAGGGCGGCTATTTCATGGGCAACGTTCTGCAACCCATTGAGCCCGGTTTGAATACCGTTTACACCAGAACTGAGCATCGGATTAACTGCCATACACCGATCCTTTTTAACGTCGTGCATTAAACCCTAGACGACTCCGGCGCCACTGCAGTGAAAACCGCACTTCTCTTACTGACCGTGTGACGAATTTCTCATTTTCCTCGCGGCATCGCCCTGCTGAAATCAGACGATGAGTGCATCCCTGCTGGATCTGCTGTTACCCGATGAGTGCGTATTGTGCGCAACCATGCTGCCGGCACGGCCCGCTCATCTGTTTTGCATACCCTGCCTCGACGCCATGCCAACCAACCGGATCTGTTGTGCGCGATGTGCGTTCCCGTTGCCCGAGCCGGGGCAGTGCACCGAATGCACCGGCGTAGATACACCAATGCCAATCGCGCGGACACTGGTACCTAATCTACATGAGGGGCCCGCCCGGGACCTGATCCACCGCTTCAAGTACCAGCGGGACCTGCGCGCCGGCCAGAGCCTGGCACACCTGCTGGTGCAACGGATCGTGCCCGCCTATTCCTATGATGAAAAACCCCAGTTGCTCATTCCCGTGCCCATGCCATGGCTGCGCAGGGTACATCGCGGGTTTGACCATGCCGCCTGGCTGGCCGGCTACTGCGCCCGCCGTTTAGGCCGCAAAGCACATACCAGTGGCCTATACCGCCGCCGGGCAACACCTCAGGCCAGGCTCAGTAACAACCGGCGCCGGCGTATGCCGGACAATACGTTCCGCATCCGCTCAACTCCACCAGCGCAGCACATTGCCATTATCGACGACGTCATGACCACGGGTACCACCGTGCGGATCCTGGCAGGAGCGCTTCGCCGGGCCGGCATCGAGCGGGTCGATGTCTGGTGTCTGACCCGTGCGGTACTGGTAAAGTGAGCGGATGTCACCCCCTGCTACATCAACACCCTACGATGCACTCGGTCCCGAAACGATTCTCGAAGCGCTTGAACAAGTAAGTTTCGAGCCGACCGGAGGCCTGCTGGCCCTGAACAGCTACGAAAACCGCGTGTACCAGATTGAGCTGGAAAGTGGCGAGTTCGTGGTCGCGAAGTTCTATCGACCCGAACGTTGGAGCCGTGAAGCGCTTATCGAACCAAACCGGTGAACCCC
>CAYMUT010000017.1:0-64815 GCA_964393625.1 uncultured Pseudomonadales bacterium | reverse complement strand
GCCGGTGATCGAACTGCTCGACGCGGAAATCTCTGTGGTGGCGCCGGTGCAGCGCGACGGCACCACCCTGTTCGACTATGCAGGGTTCAGCTTCGCCGTATTCCGCCGTCAGGGCGGCCACCCGCCAAACCTGGAAAACCTCGACGATCTGGAAGTGCTTTCCCGCACGATCGCCCGCATGCATGTAGTTGGCGCGCGCGGCGAGTTTGCGCACCGGCCGGATCTGAACACTCAACGATTAGGCCACAACAGCCGGAGCTACCTGCTCGACAATAATTTCATACCCGCGGACGTGGAAACCGCCTACGCCAGCACCACGGAGCACCTGCTGGCGCGCATCGACGGCATGCTCGGCGATACCCGTCACATCCGCATTCATGGCGATTGCCACATGGGCAATGTGTTGTGGCGGGTCGATACACCGCATTTCGTCGATTTCGACGACTGCGTTTCCGGTCCTCCGATTCAGGATCTGTGGATGCTGCTGAGTGGTGACCGTGCAGACCAGACAAGCCAGCTGTCTACCATTCTCGACGCGTACACTACGTTCTTCGACTTTGACGTTACCAGCCTCAGCTCGATAGAGGCACTGCGAACGCTACGCATCATGCATCACGCGGCGTGGATCGCGCGTCGCTGGCACGACCCGGCCTTTCCAAACGCATTTCCCTGGTTCGACACGCCCCGCTACTGGTCGGAACATCTGCTGGAATTGCGCGAGCAGATGGCGCTGCTCGACGAGCCGCCCCTTACCTATATGTAGGCGCCCACATGCGCTAGGCTAGGCCTTCATGTCACGGGAGGACGCACAAACATGTCTTACGAAGCCCTGCTCTACGAGGTCGACGACTACGTCGCGACCATAACGATCAATCGACCGGAAAAGATGAACGCATGGAACGCTACCGTCGCCGCAGAATTGAGCCAGGCGCTGCTGCAGGCCAGCGAAGACGATGCAGTTCGGGCAATCATATTGACCGGTGCCGGACGCGCATTCTGCGCCGGCGCCGACCTGGGCAGCGGCGGCGACACATTTGCCAACCGCGAGACGGATGGTCCGTCAGCGGGGCGCAACACGCGCAACGTGCATCCATACGAAATCGACAAGCCTGTCATCGCGGCGATCAACGGTCCCGCCGTGGGAGTCGGCATGACCTATCCGATGCTCTGCGACATCCGCCTGGCATCGGAAAATGCCAAAATGGGCTTTGTGTTCACGCGCCGGGGCATGATGCCGGAGCTGGCGGCGCACCTTCTCGTACAACGTGTGGCCGGCTTTTCCAACGCCGCCGATCTACTCATGTCCGGTCGAATTTTCCCGGCCGACGAAGCGCTGCAGATGGGGCTGGTCTCCGAAGTCTGCGCCCCGGACAAGCTGCTGGAAACCGCTAAAGCGAAAGCACGCGACTATGCCAATACCGCACCCGCATCGGTAGCCATAACCAAACGTTTATTGTGGAAAGGCCTTGACTCCAACCCCGTGCAGATGATGCACGATGAAGGACCCGCGTTCGCCTGGCTGGGCAATCAACCCGACGCGAAAGAAGGCATTATGTCGTTTCTCGAAAAGCGCCCGCCCGAATGGCAGATGTCAGCCCGGGATCTGCCTGATGAATTCCGTTAGAGCACAACGCTGAACGATCACGCGACGCTCACCGACTCACCCTACGCCTGGCTGCGTCTGGGCGCCAGTCTGCTGATCAGCACAGTCGGCTGCGCGGGCATGTACCTGTGCATGGTGGCGATTCCTGCTTATCAGCAGGCATTCGCAGTAGATCGTGGCGATGCCTCGCTGCCCTACACCTGGGTCATGCTGGGGTTCGGTGTGGGCGGCATGATCATCGGCAGACTGGTAGACCGATTCGGTATCGTCATGCCGCTGATGATTGCCACTGTGCTGCTCACGCTATCATTCTTCGCCGCTGCCCGCGCGCCTTCATTTGCAGTCTTTGCCGGTCTGCACGCAGTCATCGGGGCATGCGGCTGTGCTGCCGTGTTTTCGCCACTGCTTGCAGATATATCGCGATGGTTCGTGGTGCGACGCGGGTTTGCCATCGCCATCTGCGCAAGCGGCAACTACCTGGCGGGCACCATCTGGCCACCGTTCATGGAATACACCATCAGCAGTTCCGGCTGGCAGGCCACCTATGACACCTTTGCCTGGATGAGCACCCTGTTCATGCTGCCCCTGCTGGCCATTCTGATCAGACGCCCACCGGATAATCCGGCCGACGATGCCGGTGGGGGCTCAGCAGGGTCGCCCGCATCGTTGGGACTGAGCTCAATACAGCTGACCGCTCTACTGTGCGGGGCGGGCGTTGGCTGCTGCGTAGCCATGGCCATGCCCCAGGCTCACGTGCTGGCTCTGACCGTAGACCTGGGTTTCAGCCCCACTCATGGCGCGGAGATGTTGTCGCTGATGTTCGGCTGCGGCGTCATCAGCCGCCTGGCTTTCGGATGGCTGTCGGACCGCATCGGCGGCCTGGCCACCCTGTGGGTCAGCTCTACGCTGCAGTGCATATCGCTGATCATCTTTGTTCCGGCCCAGGGGCTCAACGCGCTATATGTTGCATCGGCACTGTTCGGCCTTTTTCAGGGTGGCATCGTGCCGTGTTACGCGCTGATCGTGCGGGAGTACTTCCCAGCCCAGGAAGCAGGCCTGCGCACCGGCATCGTGGTATTTGCCACCCTCGTCGGCATGGCTTTCGGCGGCTGGGTATCTGGTGTCATTTACGACTGGCAGGGCGACTACACCCTGGCCTTCGTCAACAGTATCGGCTGGAATTTGCTCAATATCGCGGTTATTGGCATGTTGTGGCTGAAAGCCCGCCCGGGATCCAACAAACTGAACTTGGGAATCACATGAACCTCATCAACCTGCGCACCGCCGAAGCGGAATTCATGCAACGCTACCCCGGCGGGTTCGACAACGAGGAGATCCAGGAAATCGGCAAAAAACACCGGGTCGACAAGATGGTCGAACAGGCCAACGATTTGCTGGCAAAGAAGCGCTTCGCCAATCAAGGCGAAGTACTGAACAGCATCGTCAAGATCGTGACTCGATCTTCCATGGTGTCATTGTTCGAGAAACCGAAATTCCGTGACTTCGTCAATGGCATGAGCAGAGATGATCGGGAATTCCTTGCTGGCGCCTACCAGAAACTGTTTCATGGTAATGCCAAGCGCGGCTTCACCGACGTGGTCGATGTACTGGCCGAGGGCAAGCTGGCTAAGTGGAGCCTGATGACGATCTGTCCATTTTATCTACGACCCCAGCAGGATGTATTTGTAAAACCCACCACCACCAAGAACGTCATACGGGTACTCGATCTTGAAGACCTCATCTACCGGCCCCGGCCGACCTGGGAGTTTTACGAGGCATATCGCGACACGATCAATGAGTTGCAAGGCAAAGTCGATCCTTCGCTGTCGCCCAACAATGCAGCATTCACCGGCTTTCTCATGATTGCTCTTGGCGCCTGATCCTGGAACTCAAACAGGTAATGGCTGCCAGGCCGACACTTCACATTGCGGACTCGTGCTCTTCGACCAGATAGGAGCGCATGTACCGGGTATCAAACAGCTTTTCCTCATCTTCCCGGATCTCCCGGGCGATATCCGGTTCGCTGAGCTTTCTGCCGCAGGCCGCAAAGGTCTCCTGATCCGGATACCAGATCTCCAGCAGCACGTCGTATTCCGGGTCGCGCAACTCGCCGTCGCGATCAGGCAGCGGCTCAATGAAGCGGCGCAGGTATTTGCTCACATATCCCGACAGATGTTTTTCTCCCAGCAGTCGATGAGTGGACTCGTAGTAGTCGCGGAACTCATCGATGCTCATACCCGGCCGACGCTTCATTGGCATGATCAGTTTGATCATTGTGCTATACCCCCAGGTCCTTGCGGTTGCGCAGAATATTCGCGTACTGCAATAGCAGGTAATCTCGCTCTCTCTCGGGCGTGTCGTTAATCTGCCGGTTGAACGCTTCGGTAACCCGCGCAACCGCCTTGTCATCAGAGCTGATTGCGGACTCATCGCCAAGTGCCGCAGCTGCCGCCTCATGGGTCGGGAAGACATGCATACCAGCCATGATCGCGCGGTCAATGGTCAACGCCAGCGCATCCGGCCCCTCGACCTCGCCCTCAATGGGATCGCCGAAATGCAGGTGTACGCGCCCCTTGTACCCAACCATACCCAGCACAATACTCTGCACATCCTCTGCATCGCTCTTGTCATAGCCGCCTTGCGTGTCGGTAACCGCCAGCTCATGAGCCTTGCTCGGTGCGCAAGGGTCCAGTTCATAGGAGATCGACACCGGCACAATCACCGCACCACGCACCAGGTCGTTGATGGGAGATCCGTTTTCTTTGTATGCCAGCGCCAGCATTTTCAGCATGGCTGGGTCGGTGCGATCCCAACCGTCTTTGGCGCGGCCTTCGCGTTGGGCGATCCAGATCGACACATCATCATCGAGCGAGTGCCGCACGTACGCACTGGTGCGCGATAGCGCATTCAGCGTCGCTTTGGCGCCGCTGACGCTACGTTCCACCACAAAGCTCTTGTTCAACCGCATGAGATCCGCAGCCAGGTCATTGGTGAGCAGATTGTCGCCCACCGCAATGCGGCACGTTTCGTGGCCAGCCTGGTGAATCAGGTAGTTGAGCAGGCTGGAGTCCATGACGATATCCCGATGATTCGAGATGAACAGGTAGTGCCTGGCCGGGTCGAGTCTGTCCAGACCGCTGACGGTGAGCTCTTCTATGGTCTCGTCGATAAGGCGTTCGAAGTACTCGGCGACAAGCAGCTGACACTCTCTAACCGTCGTGAGATGGCGGGTTTTCAGACGCAGTAGTTGCGCGCTTATCCACTCCCCCAGGCGCGTGCCCTGGAGCAAGCCAGGCATGGCCAATTTAGATGCTGCTTTACCGAACTCAGGATTCTCGACCACCCTGGCTACGACGGCGGGCACCTCATCGTCGTAGTATGGGCGAATATCGTCATATTCAGACATGCGGTGCACAGTAGCGACTTCGCTAGGAAAAACAAGCACGCATTCCGTCAATTGGAGAGCCTGATACAATCGGCGCAGTGGCGGACCCTGTGAGGAGAAGAAATGACACTCGGAACACGGCCTTACGAGCGTGGATTGATAGAGCTTGGCACTGGCGGGTACGCCTGGCTGCAGCCGGATGGAGGCTGGGGCTGGAGCAACGCAGGCCTCATTGTCGATGGTGACGCCTGTATGGTGGTCGATACACTTTTCGACAAACCCCTGACCCGGACCATGCTCGACGCCATGCGCGCGGCGGAGCCCGCAGCCACCGAAAGCTACGACTTCCTAATCAACACCCACTCCAATGGCGATCACTGCAACGGCAATGAACTGGTGGGCGACGCTCAGATCATCGCCAGCGAGGCCTGTTTGGCGGAGATGGCCAACGAAAACCCGCAGATGATGCTGGACCTGATAGAAGCCGCCCCGCAGATGGGGGAAGTTGGTGAGTTCTTCCTGCACTGCTTTTCCGCCTTTGACTTCCGCGACATCAATCGATCACTGCCCCAGCACACCTTCACCGGAGAAATGAACCTCAAAGTCGGCGACAAAGACATACACCTGAAGCAGGTAGGGCCCGCTCATACCCATGGCGACGTACTGGTGCACGTACCTGCCGATCGTACGGTGTTCACCGGCGACATTCTGTTCATCGAGGGCCACCCGATTCTGTGGGCCGGCCCGATTAAGAACTGGATCGAGGCCTGCGACCATATGCTCGGCCTTGATCTGGAAACCGTGGTTCCCGGCCATGGCCCGGTTACCGACACCCGCGGCATTCAGGCGATGCGTGGTTACCTGGTGTATATCCATGACCAAGCGAAGAAGCGTTACGACGCGGGCATGGAGATCATGGAAGCCGCGCGGGATATCAACTTTTCTGATTACGACAGCTGGGGCGACGGCGAGCGCATCGCTGTGAACGTGGCAAACCTGTACCGGGAGTTTTCCGGCGACACTTCCGAACCGGACGTCGTCGGCCTGTTCGGCCTGATGGCACAGCTCTACAAGGATCGCCGCGCATAGGATAGCAATGCCCAACGATACTATTCAGGTGCGACCCATTGCTGCATCGCATTACGCCGCGGTGGTGGAGATCTACAACTACTATATCGACAACAGCCACTACACCTTTGATTTGACGCCGTTCACCATTGGTCAGCGCGTACCGTGGTTTGCGCAATTCACTGAGGATGGCCTTTACCAATGCCTGGTGGCTGTTCGAAGCGATGAGGTGCTTGGTTACGCCTGCAGCACGCCTTTCAGAGCCAAGCCCGGATACATCACATCCGTGGACGTGAGCGTTTATATCGACAATGGCTGCACCGCGACCGGCGTCGGCAGCCGCCTCTACCAGGCATTGTTCGCACGCTTGGCCAAACAGCCGATCCACCGCATTTTCGCAGGCATTGCCCTGCCAAACGATGCATCGACAGCGCTACACCAGAAGTTCGGCTTCAATCAGGTCGCGCACTTTACCGAGGCCGGTATCAAGTTCGATCAGTACTGGGACGTAATCTGGCTGGAGCGGCCAAACAATGCAGCTTGAGTCGCAAAGATCGGGTTGGCTCACCATGCTCTGATGGCAACGCCCCCGAGAATCCACACACCCATGACCAGCAGCAGAAAGTAGGCGAATTTCTTGATCGTGTCTTCCTTCACAGGCGGGGCGAAATTTCTGCCCAACCATGTTCCCAGCACCACTACGGGCAAGGCGAACATCGCGTAGGTGAGCACCTGACGGGTAAGCCCGCCTTCCATGCCCACCATGAACGTGCGGGAAAACGTGGTCAGCGCAAAACAGCACAGCAGAGTAGCCCTTATGGCCGCCAACGGCAGCGGCTGACTGTATCCGAACCAGCCGAGCACTGGCCCGCTTGCCGAAAACATGCCGCCAACCAGCCCGCCGGAAACACCCGTCAGCCAGGCGCCCAAAGGACCTGAGACTTCCCGCCAGGGGTGAGGTTTCAACAACATGGAAAGGCCGCCGATGAATACAAACAACCCCAGACAGATTTCGAGCATCGACCGTGTATTGCCGTCCATCCACTGCATCAGCAACAGCCCCATGTAGATCGCCGGCACCTGGCCAAGAGCCAGCCAGGCAAAAAGCCTCTTGTGTACATGCTTAGTCTGCCCCTTGAGTGCCAGCGTCACGTTAATGATGGTCAGCAGACTGATCACAGCGGCCAGCGTGGGAACGTCGAGCAGACGGAAACCACCCACCACCGCGACGATAATCATGGCCATGGCAAAACCCGCCACTGCCTGAACGTAACTGCCTACTAAAACCGCGAGCAGCACGCCCACTATCGACCACCATTCCATGGCGGCAGTATCCCGTATTGCACAGCGATCTGATAGGGTGAAGGGGATGAATATGGGAGCCTCTCAATGGATCTGCAACTGACAAACCGCACAGCCCTGGTCACCGGCAGCCATCGGGGCACAGGCCAGATCATTGCCCAGGCGCTGCTGGCCGAAGGCGTGAGGGTACTCGTGCATGGGCTGGAACCGGGTCAGGCTGAGGCGTCGGTAGAGCAGCTTGGCGGGGGCATTGCAGTCACCGGCGATATCACCAGCGACGAAGGCGCCGCCGAGCTGACAGAGCAGCTCACTGCCTACGACGTTCAGATACTCGTCAATAACTACGGCACCGCTGACCCGGGCAGCTGGATGGAAAGCAGCGCTGAGGACTGGATCACCGCCTACCAGAAGAATGTTCTGTCTGCGCAACGCCTGATTCGTTACTGTGTGCCGCGTATGCGCACGGCCAATTCGGGGCGCATCATCAATCTCGGTACCGTCGGATCGTCCCGGCCCAACGCCCGTATGCCCGGTTACTATGCGTCGAAAGGCGCGTTGGCCAATATGACGGTCGGACTGGCCAAAGAAATCGCGGGTACGGGTATTCGCGTGAATCTGGTCTCGCCAGGGCTCATTCTTACTCCCGAGGTCGAAGCCGCGTACACCAAAAAGGGGCAGCGTGAAGGCTGGGGAAATACCTGGGAAGAAATCGAACCTCACGTCGCAGCCGACATTCCCATCCGCCGAATCGCCCGGCGCGAGGAAGTGGCCGCGCTGGTGGCGTTTCTGTGCAGTCCATTGGCGGACGCCATTCACGGCCAGAATGTGCGCATCGATGGCGGCGCCGTCGACATCGTTACATGAGCGGCATAAATCACCCTGTCCAGCGAGTAGCAGGATGCCTCATCATTCTCACCATTCTGTTCGTCATTGACCTGCACAATCCCGGTGCTCTGCACCAGCTGCTGCTGCCGCTGGGCCTCGCCCTGGGCGCATATCTGGTAAGCCAGGCATTTGCCGCGGTCTGCATCGCAGCGCTCGCGCTGAGCCTGACCCATATGAACACCACCAGCGGCGAATGGGTCAGCGCAATCGCCTATCCCACCGTTGCCGGCATAGCCACGCTGGCGCTCATCGGCATCAGCGCACGACGCTTCCGCGAGCGCATCACGGAGACTCACGCGGCTCGATGGCAGCATCGAAAGGAGCCTCATTGATCAACAACGCGGCCGCAGCAAGGCAAGCGGTGCTGTTCGACTTCGACGGCACCCTTGCGCCAAACCTCGATCTACCGGATATGCGCCGGCAGGTGATCGCGCTTACCGAAACTTTCACCGTACCCGCCGATGTCTATGCCGATCGCTACATCGTAGAAGTGATCGATGCGGCCACCGCCTGGCTTCGCGAACGTGAGCCTGCGACCTCAGCAACGTATCATGAGAGCGCTCACCGGTTGATTCTCGATATCGAGATCAACGCCGCCGCCACCACAAACCCATTCCCGGGAATCGGCGAAAAACTGGAGCAGTTAAAAGCCCAGGGATTGCAGCTCGGCGTCGTTACCCGCAACTGCCGGGCCGCAGTGCTGCAGGTGTTTCCCGATCTGCTGGATCACGTCCACGCACTGTTCGCCAGGGACGACACTGCTCATCTGAAACCGGACCCGAGACATCTGCGCGGCTGCCTGGCCGCCCTGGGATGCGAAAGTTCCACTTCCGTGATGGTTGGCGACGGTGCGCTCGATATGCATGCAGGACGCGCCTTGGACATGTACTGTATTGGTGTCCTGACCGGCGGTGGCGACGCACAGACGCTGAGCAATGCCGGCGCACATGAGGTTATCGAACATTGCCTTGACCTTACTCTGTGAACGGGCTTACGCCATGGGTCTGTCCGCTGGTCGCAAAGCTGAGCCATCATCCTCACGCAAGCAACGCAGGTTCTGGCGCCTCCTCTACATTACTCGAGCGCATCATGCGCTGTATCGCCCGGCAGCAGAGTCCTCACCCTTATCATTGCGATTGTCACGCCTGGGTTTCTCGCCAAGATGCGAGGGGATTTCACCCTGGGGATGCTGATCATGTATCTTTTTTTCGCTTCTGCTGCAGCCCTGGTGGGTTCGGCCCCTGCCGCTGCCATTGCCCGCCCACGTATATGGCCTACCCTAATCATGCCCGGCATCATGTGCGGTATCCTTGGTTATGCCATTGCAACTTTCGTGGGCTTATACATCGCCTCGGTGCTATCGAATTAACAACTTCGGAGTGGGCAGCATATGAACGAATACGACGTGATCATTGCCGGAGCCGGGGTCAACGGCCTGGCCTGCGCAAGTTTATTAGTAAAAGAAGGATTATCGGTCTGTGTTGTCGAAAAAAACCCGTGGATTGGGGGCGGCGCAGTCACTCGAGAACTCACATTGCCAGGCTTTAAGCATGACCGATTCGGCTCTTCCCACGTATGGGTCCATATCAATCGTGACTTCAAAGAACTGCTAGAACCTGAGCTGGCCAGGTTTGGCCTGGAGTATATCTATCAGAACGATCACATCACCGGCCACCCGGATCGCAATGGGGGGCCAGGCGTCGTGGTCTATAAGGACATTGATAAGACCTGTGAAAGTATCGCACAGTACTCGAAATCAGATGCGAAGCGGTACCGTGAGATATTTGACGACTTCCATCTGATCAAGGACGGTGTCGTGAAGAATTTTTTCTCGCCGCCACAACCACCTTCTACCATGGCCCGCGCCATGGAGACTTCGCATGAAGGTTTAGCACGGTTACAGGAGTTTTCCCTCTCAGCCCGTGCTTGGGTCGATTACAATTTCGAAAACGATTTCATCAAAGCGGTTATGCTGAATTGGGCTTTAGCACCGCAAATCCTGCCTGACCAGGAAGGTGCAGGCCAATCATTTTACGTCATGATCCCTTCTATACACGAATTTGGCCAGGCTGTGCCGAAAGGTGGCAGCCAAATGCTGCCTAATTCCATGCGCGCCTATATCGAATCAGAAGGCAGCACAGTACTCACAGAAACGACAGTCGATGAGATCTTGATAGAAGGCGACGAAGCGAAAGGCTTGTTGCTGGCCAATGGCGAGACGCTGCTGGCACGGCGGGCACTGGTCTCTGCACTGGACCCAAAACAGACCTTCTTACGCCTCATAAACCCGGATCGATTGACAGAGTCTTTTAAGAACAAAGTCAAACGCTTCTCCTTCGGCAAGGTAACGATTTGCCGGGTCCATCTGGCGCTCACCGAACCACCACGGTTCAACAACGGCCAGGATATGAGCCAGTGTGCTTTCCATCGTATCGTCGATTCAACCGAGCAACTCCTCAAATTCTATGGGGAAATTGCCCTCGGCATTCCGCCCACCGATCCATTCCTGTGGAGTGCCTGCTGGACACTGATCGACCCATCGAGAGCACCTGATGGTCAGCACACCCTGATCTTTGATACTTTTGTTTCAAATACGCTGTCCGACGGCAGTCGCTGGGAAGACATAGCGGAAGATTATGCACACAATGTCCTGCTCAAAAAGATCCAGCAATACGCGCCGAACATCAACCAGGAAACGATATTGGGGATATATATAGAATCCAAGGAAAGCCTGGAGCAAGCCAACCGGTCATTTGTCGACGGCACCACCAATGGCGGTGAACGTATCACTGCTCAACTTGGCTATTTCAGACCATTCCCGGGCTATGCCCACTATCGATCGCCGATCAAGAACTTATATATGACCGGGCCCCATTGTCATCCCGGCGGTGGCATATCAGCCATGGGCACCATTACGGCGCGGGTCATGCTCGACGACATGGACATAAAACCGGCAGAATTTTGACGTCAAGGACATGGGATTTACCTTCAGCTCCAAACACACCATCAGCAACAAAGAGAAATACAGTGAGCAAGATATTTGATCGCATAGAAAAATACACCGCACTCATCATGCAGCCTCACGTTGAAGTCGCGTCACACCGAGACGGCATCAAGCGCAACCTCGAACGTTCGATCAACCTGATTGATTTCGGCGCCGGATATCACTGGGAGTTACCGACGCGTCTGGTCGTTTTCCCCGAATATTTCCTGCAAGGGGTTACCACGCCCGGTAAGGGCGAGCATGGCATAGACGAATTCATGAACAAGGCGATCGAAATAGATGGCCCCGAAATGAAAGCGTTGGGCACTGCAGCGAAAGAATACAATCTTTACATCGCAGGTGGCGGGGTCATTGAACAATTACCCGAATTTCCTGACCGCTGGTTTAACACAGCCTTCATCATCGGACCAACCGGGGATGTGCTATTGAAATATCACAAATGGCACATCCCGGCATCAATCGGCTTAGGCACCAGTCCCCATGACATTTACGATGAATACACCGATGTTTTCGGCAGTGACATCAAGAATCTGTTTCCTGTGATCGACACGGAAATCGGCAAACTCGGCACCATGACCTGTCACGACGGCTGTACCCCCGAAGTCTCCCGCGCCCTAGGCTATAACGGCTGCGAAATAATCTGCCACCCAGTTGCATTGCAGGAAGCCGAGGGCGTATCGGAACCCTGGGATTTCTGGGTCTTCACCCGCCGTACTCGTGCACATGACAACATGTGTTACCTGTTGGGCTCAAACTGGGGAACGGTAGATTACGACTACTACCCCAAAGCATTTTGTTCAGGCAACTCGTTCGCCATGGACTACACCGGCACGGTGCTCCGCCATGCCCCTTATCCGGAAGAACAGGTACTTGCCGTACCCATCGACATCGAGAGTCTACGCGAGCATCGCTCACGCTGTAATCACAACACCTGGGTTGACCTTCGCACCGAAGGCTTTCGCCAAATCTATGACTCACCGATCTATCCACCCAATCAATTCCCCTCTGGCCGGCCACCTAAGATTCTGGCTGATAAAATGGCCCCCGTCCGGGAAGTATTTCAAGAACTCTATGGACGCGGTCAATTCACGCCGCCCAGTGGTCGGAGCATAGAAGACATGGCAGATATTCATGCTGAACGGATTACCAGGGCCCAGGAAATTGGCACGCTACGAAAGGACTAGGGTTTCAGCATGAAAGTAAACAGCCCACTCGCCAACATGGAAATGTATGTAGGTTTGGTGATTAAACAAGGCGCCCAACCCATATCGTGTCAGACGATACGCTGAACAACCCATGGCGCCCCGAGTAGCTTAACGCCGCCATCCAGGTGACAAAGGCACACCCAAAATGCGCTCAGGCATAGTTCGTCGCCGAATTATCCGCCTGGGCATACTCCTGCACATGCCCGCCTTAGCCATGACCGGGTATGTGTTCTCAGAATCCCTAGCGCCTGACGCTGAGTCACACATGGTCGAGCCCTCTGCGGTCAGCCAGGTGGAACTCCTGGTTAATCAAATCGCGCCGCCTAACCATTTTTACTTCACCCAAGTCATTGAACCCTGGGGTCGAAGCGTCTCTGAGGTCACGGGCGGTCGAGTAAAGTTAAGGCATACCCTTGCTTCTATGGGCAGCTACAGACGCAACTTCGATATGGCATGGGCTGGCATCGTAGACATCGCTGGAGGCAATCAAAGTGCAACTCCCGGGCGCTTTGCCGTCACCCAAATAAACGAAAGCCCTAATCTGGCCAGCAACAGGGTGCAGGCACTGTCTGTCGCTTTGTGGCGTACACAGCAAAAATACCTGCACTTGGCCGATGAGTTTTCAGGCACCCATCTGCTCTCTCTGCACACAGGCGGTACCCATCACTGGTATACCAGGGATAAACCCATCCGCAATCTTGCAGACATTCAGGGGATGAAAATCGCAGCGCCCAGTGACATCGGCGCGAAAATGCTGGCCGCAATGGGCGCCATCCCGGTTTTCTTGACCGCGCCAGAGATTCACGATGGGCTCTCGAGAGGGATTTTGGATGGGGTGAGTTTGCCTGCGACGGGTGTCACCCGTTTAGGACTAACACCTTATATAAGTTATCAGACCCGCTTAGCAAACGGCGCCGGATTAAGTTTCGGCGGATTCTTTCTAACCGTCAACGCCGCCAGCTGGGCACGCATCTCCAGCCAGGATCAAAAAGCGATCCTGTCAATATCCGGAGAACATTTTGCCCGTCGTGCAGCCGTGGTGTTCGATCGCGAGATGCGACAATCAGAAGCCGACCTGTACAGCAGCGGCGTGGAGGTCGTGGTGACGGACAAAGGGTTTGACGCCGAACTACGGCGCAGCACGAGTTTTATCGACGCACAATGGATCGACAGCGCTCAAGCGGCGGGTGTCCAGGCGCAAGCGGCGCTGCGCTACTTTCACCAACAGGTCCGCACAGAAGCCCGGACACTCGCAGCTACCCCAAGTGTTAACCGACAAATGCCAGACCGATGACCCGTTGGCTATCGTTCACCACTACGCTGCTGTATGGCCTGATATCCGTGCTGCTGGTTGGCCTGCTGCTGACAACAACAATCGATGTCGTGGGCCGCTACTTGTTTTCACAACCCCTGCCCGGCGGACACGCGATGGTTCAGTGTCTGGTCAGCCTGCTGGTTTTTACAGGACTGCCTGTTATCGCCTCTCACAACGAAATCCTGCGCGTTGAGCTGCTCGACGCAAGCATGGGCCCAACTTTTCTTTCCCTGCGCAACCGTTGTGCACAATTTCTGCTGCTCATGGCGCTTATCATTCTGGCATTACAGTTTCTGTGGCAAGCCAACTATTTTTCCGCCAACGGCGAATACATGGAATCTATTCAGGTGCCGCTGAGCTGGATCGCAGGGTACGCAGCCGCCATGTGCGCACTGGCCGCGATCACCGGAATGCTCAGCCGCACCACCAATCCACCGAAAGAGCCAGTCAGCCCACGGGCTCCGGGCGGCACAAAATAGTGGTTTTTATCATCGCGACAGCGATCCTTCTCCTCCTTCTGCTAACGGGAATCCCGATCGCGTTGAGCCTGGCACTTGTCGGCGTATTGGGTTTCGCTGTCGAGCGCGGAATCGAACCTGCCATGATCATGCTGGGTCAAGTTGGTCTTGACGCCGCAACCAACTACAGTTTTTCGGTTCTGCCTTTGTTCATTCTCATGGGCAACGTCATCGGCCGCAGTCAACTGGCACAAGATATGTATGCTGCAGCCAACGCTTTTCTTGGCCATCGCCGAGGTGGGTTGGCGATGGCCACCATTGGCGCAAGCGGCGGTTTCGCCGCCATTTCGGGATCGAGCTATGCGTGCGCAGCGACAATGACCGGAGTCGCAGTGCCGGCCATGCGCAAGTATCACTATGACCCTGGCTTTGCCGGTGCTGCAGTTGCAGTTGGCGGGACGTTAGGCGTGTTGATTCCACCCAGCATCGGCATGGTTTTCTACTCACTTATCACTGGCGTGTCCTTAAGCAAATTGATGATCGCGGGGATTCTGCCGGGTATATTGACCATCGTTTTGTATATCGCTGCGATTGCCATCGTGACCCGCAGGCGCTCTGCTTATGGGCCGGCCGGAGATCGCAGTTCACGAGTTGAAAAAATTCAATCCCTGGCCGGCATATGGCCCATGTTTTTACTGTTCACGCTCATGCTCGGCGGCATTTATGACGCCATTTATACAACGATGGAACCCGCCGGAATCGGTGCTTTTGTCGCCATGGTCATGGCCACACTACGACGCGAACTGAGCGCTCCGATACTGCTCGACATATTCACCGACACCATCAAGACAACGGTCAATCTATTTCTCGTTTTTTATGGCGCGCTGTTATTTGCCAACTTTGTCATCATCAGCGGGGTGCCACATACAGTCGCTGACCTGATCACATTAAACACCTTCTCACCGCTTGCAGTTCTGGGTATCGCACTCATCATTTACGTGGTGTTGGGTTGTATATTGGAAAGCACTTCATTGCTCTTGCTGACCTTGCCGATTTTCTTCCCGGTCTTAACCGGCCTGGGCTACGATCCCATCTGGCTGGGTATATTCGTGATCGTCGCGGCTGAAATTGGTCTCATTACACCCCCCATCGGTATGAACGTTTTTGTCGTATCGTCCATGTTGCCCGAGGTGCCGGCACAAAAAATATTTGCCGCCCTCGTGCCCTTTTTGGCCGCAGATGTCGTTCGCGTGTCGCTACTCATCGCGATTCCCTCTATTGTCCTGATTCTACCCGGGATGATGTCCTCATGAGCGGTGCAATTGACCCCGACACGATTAGGAACAAACCATGACGCTCTGCTTTGCCGATGGATCGGATACGACTGAACTGTCAGACCAACAACTGCGACAAGCCCTGGCCGGCGCTAATGAACAAGCGTATTTGGGGAAGACCCGAAGGTCGCCGACCCGCGACCCTTCCAGCCAAACATACAAATCGTCTACGCCAGATACTTCCAATCCTTGGCAAATGCAGCGTTAATTGTTCCTATTCGTGGAAGATTGTCCTTGTTGATGACGTCGTCTTATGGATACGAAGAATAACAGGGTTGTTCGGCATAGCGCTGCGTTAGACCGCTGGTGGCATGGTACGCAGGCGGTGCTCGAGCGCTGCCGATGGGGCTGAGGATCCTGTCGATGAGGATGGGCGGTTATGTCTGCGATGACCCGCAGAGTCCCTCCGCACGTCGGGCAGGTTTGGAAATCAACCCTTACCGATCAACCGAGGTGGGTGTCGCACCGGATTACCGAATGCATCGGCAGTAGTGACTTTGCCGCCCGCCATACGTTGCGCAGGGATACACCCAGGACCACAAGTTCTATGAGATTGCTGATTGGCTGATGAAGGTATAATTTGCAGGGCGCGCAGATTGAATCGCCAGCATTGCCTGTGAAGTGCACAGTTTTATGGTTATTTGCTGTCGAGATGAAGCGATCTATGCAGCTGAAGACTACGATTGAGGGATAACCGATGAAATGCAATAGAGCTTATTTTTTATTCATGGCCTTATTGGCGATGTGGGCATCGTTGTCTCATTCCGCAGAGACGGATCTGAGCGGGCCCGAAGTGCTGTTCAGCGACAACTTTGAAGACCGCGATGCGCAAGGCTGGCAGTTCGACGGACGAGGCACCAAACGAGTGACGGTCTATAGTGGCAACCATTCGCTTAATTTATCGAGAAGTCGTGTTGCTCAGATATCGGTGCCTGTCGAAGGGTTTAGTCGCGTGGAGATGACAATGCAGCTTGCGGCTATGACCCTCGCTACGGGAGAGAGTTGCAACGCTGAAATATCCACTAACGGTGGGCAACGCTGGCAGACACTTCTTAAAGTGACGCCACCTATGGCCGATGGAGTTACTTTGCATAGCAAGTCTGGCCGCATCAGAAACCCCGGCTCGATCACAAACCTGGAACTGAGGTTTAGAGCCGATGGAGGCCGGAAGGCAAACTGCTGGGGAGACAATGTCGAAGTCATTGGTATCAGGGATGATTAATCGGCCTTGTTTTTGAGTCTTAGTGCTGAGCTTTCGCACCTTAAAATAGTTTGATCGACCCTCAGGGCTGCCAGCGAGACTTTCGCTTGAGCGAGTGTCTTATTTTGCGGGTGCACTTCTTATACCGCGATTAGTCGCCACCCAACGCGGTGTCGATAATCGCCCTTTCCTGACCGCGCGGGTCATTCTCGACTCGCGACTCGTTGTCGAAGATCATTGTTGCTCTATCTGTTGTCTGATATTCAGGCCAATCTGGCAATCCTTCATGATTAGGGTCACCCTCGCGCGCAAATGCGAGCCACGCCTCTGACATCACATCCGCAAGTGCTTGTTGGGCTTCACCCGTGCCACTCATTGATTCAGAGCTTGCAACATTGTCAAACATAAAGGCTAAGTCGAGAGCATGGGTCGCGCCCCACTTACCGCCTTCAACAGGCGTCTCCCACGTGAGGTAGTATTGGTAGACAGGTGCACCACCCTGCTCCGCCTTGCGATCCGCCATCGTGAAACTACCCCGCCCGAATATACTCTGGTCAGTGATTGCTTCGAAAAAGAGCGTTGAGGCATCTAGTTCAGGATGTAACTTTCTGTAGCCGTTCATAATCACCTGACCATCTGCACCGGGAATGGCTTCAGCCAGCGCTGCAGGCAAGGTTTCCCAGCTCAACTCAAACCACTCCGGTCGTGCGGCACCGGCAAGCATGGTCATTTCATGTTTGGTCGAACCAATCAGCAACGGCACATCTACAGACTGGGCCGGTGCATCAGGACTAAATGGCTGACGAGCGATATTTACCCCATCAACGACAGGCCTGGCACCAGGGCGTTTACCTGTCGCATACACTTCTTGAGCCGCAGCCAATATGGTCTCGATTGGAAGAGAGTCTATTTCGCTTACGGTCTCGGCAGTTAGGCCAAGCGCCTCAATCAACGCACCGCTGGCCGCGGACGCCGATGCTTGAGTGGCCACCTCCAGCCCAGGTCCACTTTGTGCTACTGCTCTGTGAAAAAGTCCTTGTGCAGAATCCATCGCCATGATGGTGCTGACCTTCCAACCGCCCCCTGACTCACCGAAGATAAGCACGTTGTTCGGGTCCCCTCCGAAAACTGAGATGTTGTCTCGCACCCATTCGAGAGACGCAACCAGATCAACCATGCCTGCAGTACCGGATTCAGCGTATGCCTCGCCATAATCGGCAAGGTGGAGATAACCAAATACGTTTAGTCGGTGATTCACCGTAACAACAACAACGTCGCCCCGATTGACCAATCGGACACCATCGTAAACGCTTGATGATCCGGATCCCGAGGTGAACCCACCACCGTGGAACCAGACTAAAACTGGACGAGCGCTCTGGTCTAATCCAGGCGTCCATACGTTCAGAAACAGACAATCTTCGCTCTGACCTGGGTCTGGCTCTGGCGCCCATGAATCAAACAAACTTAAACGAGGACCTGTTGCCTGCGGACAAGAAGGACCGTACTCGTTAGCGTCAGCAACTGCGTTCCAGGGCTCCGGGGAATTGGGTGCACGGAAACGAGTGTTCTGTGTATTCGCGCCATAACGTACACCTTTAAACGTTAGGGCACCTTCATCAACAAACCCACGCACTGGTCCGTATTCCGTCATCGCGACCAACGGATCGGAAACTTCAACTGTTTCTTGACCTGGCTCACTTGTCGATGCGCTTTCTCCACCCGTACACGCTACCAATACGACAATCAAAGCCAGATATGTCCATAATCTTGTCATCGCTCCTGCCATCACTCTTCTCCCCAAAATTTCTTCTTCGTCTTGCACTCGTAAGCCTCAGCGAACAACTTGTGGGCAAACGGGAATTAGACACAGCCGAGTTACGATAGCGGCTGTGTCGGCATCGTTTCACTGCCCGCTGCCTTCACCTCGCCGCATTGGTTGCCATAGCAGCCGGTCAAGTCGCACCGACCAGTCAACCCCATAGCCATCGATGCCGATAGGCATTTCAGCTTGCGCTACAGATGCAGTTTCCAGGTAAGTGCCAAAAAACCTGTCCCACCAAGGGAAGTTGAACCCGAAGTTGGCTCCGTGCTCACCGGGCAACGTCGAATGATGAATACGATGCATGTCGGGGGTGACAATAACATAGCGCAATGCTTTCTCCAGTCCTGGAGCCAGCCGGATGTTGCTGTGATTAAACATGGAGGTGGCATTCAGCAGAATCTCCGCGATAAGCACGGCAACGGGTAGCGGGCCAAGCAACAGGACAAGGAGCAGTTTGATCGCCAGTGAAATCATGATTGAGACTGGATGAAACCTCATTCCCGTAGTGACATCGTATTCAACATCCGTGTGGTGCACTCGATGAAAGAGCCACAAGGGACCAATGATGTGGAACAGGCGGTGCTGGGCATAAATCGTCAGATCAAATACCAGGACAAAGGCAACGACCGAAGACCAGAGCTGCCACTCGTGCATTGCCACCACAGACGCCTTTTCATCGACGATCAACACGGCAAACATCGTCGCTGACCAGGGCGTGAGCAAGCGCAGGCACAGCGTGTTGATCACTGACAATGACAGGTTATTCACCCACCGGTGTAACCACAATCCATTGCGCCGACACGGCGAAATTCTCTCCATAATCGCCAATGCCACGAATACGAGGAGGAAAATCGCCAGTCTGACAGTCGTTTCATCACCCAGTGAAAACGTATTCATATCATCAGCATACCCATAAAGCAGCTATGGTAAAGTCCGCAAGCGTCTATACAGTTTGATAACAGCTATGCCAGACTTCCCAGCTGTTTCTTTGCCCGGCAGCCCGGCTTCGGCTTCCTTCAACAACCCAATAATCTGCTCTTCGGTATAGCGCTTCTTCATGTCTGACCCCTTCGGTTATGAGGCCAGACTCCAGATCGTTTTGCTACTCAATTTGGGGGTGACGTCGGCGGCACACTGAGGTTGATCGCGGATATCACCGACCCCGTACGCCGAACTACACCGACCCGCCACCCTTCCAGCCAAACATCCAGATCGTCTACGCCAGATACTTCCAATCCTTGGCAAATACAGCGTTAACGGTTGCTATTCGTGACGAACCAGGCTGCGCAAAGGCCCAACGCTACTCTGCTTGGGCCGGGAGCGGAATGAAACGACCGAAGCGACGCGCCTGCAATTGCCCATCTTTGAGCGCAAACTGACCCCCGATCAGCACGTGGTGGACACCTTCAGAATAGCGCGCCGGAGCATCCCACGTGGCCAGATCAACGATGCGCTCGGGATCGAAGGCCGCGATGTCGGCAACAGCGCCTGTGCGCAGCGTTCCTCGATCGAGCAAACCCAGGTAATTTGCTGGCAGACCAGTGACCTTGTGAACCGCCTCTTCCAGGCTGAGAACCCCCCACTCCCGTACGTACCGTCCAAGTACCCGTGGGAATGTACCGCGCCCACGCGGATGACTCGGCCTTACCTCTTCGCCATCAGAGGCGATCATCGCCCAGGGTTCGCGCATGATGACCCGCACATCGTCTTCCATGATCGCACCGAGCGTCACCATGGCAGCCGCGCCTTCTTCCACGATGATGCGGCGAAATAGCTCAAACGGATCCACTTCGAGCTCAGCTGCAATTTCCGTCACCATCCGACCGACGTAGTCGTCTCGCTTACTCACAACAACGCGCATCGATTCGTAGCCCACTGTCGCGATCCAGCTGTACACGCCGGCCGGGGGCTGCTCGGTGTTGGTACGTGCCTCGCTGTGGGGTGCCGATCCGGGCTCAACACCTTTCCAGTAATCAGCCAACTCGGCAATCAGCTGGGGAATTCCGCTTTCCGACGCGGCCCCGGTTTCGATGTCGATGAGGCGTTGACGCAGCTCGCGGCCCCCGCTGTCGTCTCCGGGGTGGAGCAGCGCAAGCACAGGCCGCGTCGACGCGCCGTCGTATGGGTACAGATCGACCGTGATATTTTCGCCCGCCGCGCGCCGTTCCGCGATCAAACGGACAATATCCGGCCCTTTACCGAAGTTCTTGCCGCCAACAGCTTTAATGTGGGCGGGATGTGCCGGCACCCCGGCGGCTCTGGCTATATCCAGACATTCCCGGTGCGACGCGAGAAGATTGTTGGCAGGGTCGCGAACGTGAGAGTCATAACGCCCGCCAAATGGTGCTGTCGCCTTAGCCAAAGCGACGATTTCGTCTGTCCGCGCATGATTGCCGGGCAGGTACATCAGCCCCGTCGAAAGACCAATCGCACCCAGCCGCATTCCTTTTTCGACCAGTGCCTGCATGCGGGCAAGCGCCTCGGCATCCGGCGGACCTACGGTGTCACCAAGAATTTCCCGACGCACGCTGTTGTGCCCGACATACGACATGAAGTTGATGCCCACGCCACCGGCGTCAGCGAGCGCAATATGCCCGGCAAGCTGATCAACCCCCATGAAACCATCCACGCCAAATACCGCCGTGGTCACACCCTGGCGAAGGAACCCTTCGACAGATGCGAATGCTGGATCAGCTAACGCCGCGTCGGCATGGCTATGAACATCGATAAATCCCGGCGCGACGACCAACCCTTCGACGTCAAGCGTCGCACGAGCCGGACCCGCTACCTCTCCAATTGCGACGACCTTTCCAGCTGCTATAGCGACGTCACCCACGAACGGTTGTGCACCAGTTCCGTCGACGATCGTGCCGTTGCGTAACACCAGATCAAACTGCGCAAACGCAGCCGGTGCCTGCAACGCGAGAGTGATCAAGACAACCCGGATTAGTGCAGTTGCTTTTGCCATCCTGTCACACCCATGTCTATTCCCCGGCAGCCTGTTATATCATGGCGCCCCAACCATGTCAGGGAGAAGCGGTGATGCAAGCTGCACGGATTGGGGTAGTGACCGTTTTGGCGGTCGTAGTTCTGACAGTTGGCAATGCCACAAGTGTCCGCGCGGATACCGCTCCACTGGAGCAAACTCAGCTGGATGCGATCGATGCGATTGTCAAAACAGCGATGGATACAGCCCAGTTTCCCTCCATAGTCGTGCTTGTCAACAAAGCCGGCACCGCGATCTACACCGGCACATTAGGTATGGCAAAACTCGAACATGGGCTCGCACCGACAATCGATACGCCCTATGCCATTGGGTCGATAACCAAGTCGTTCACCGCATTGTCGATCCTAAAGCTGGTTACGGAAGGCAAGGTCGAGCTGGAGGCGCCCGTTTCGACCTATCTGCCGGACTATGACGGTCCAGCTGCATTCATCGCAGTCCGCCACTTGCTCGACCATACGAGCGGAATTCCGAATTACACGAGTTTTCCCGAATACCGGCCCCGCTTCACCCGCGAGCATTTTTCCCGCGATGAGATGGTCGAAACATTTGCGTCCCGGCCGCTGAACTTCGAACCCGGCGAGCGCTTCGACTACTCGAATTCCGGCTACTACCTCCTTGGCTTGATCATCGAGAGGGTATCCGGCCAGGATTACTACGACTACCTTGCAGCTAATGTGTTCGACCCGTTGGGGATGGCACGAACATCAAGCGGCGACAACGCCGACCTCGTTCCCAATCGCGCCGGTGGTTACGAGGTCGGCGAAGCAGGCTTCGTAAACCACGCCTTCTGGTCTCACGTGGTGCCGTTTTCGGCCGGTTCGCTGCTATCGACCGCACAAGACCTCGTACGCTATCGTCGCGGCGTGTCGAACTCAAGTGTGTACACGAGGGAAGTGCGCGAACTTGTTGGACGCACATACCCGGTAGCGGATGGCACGCAGAACATCTACACCATCGGCGGGCTGATCGCATCGACCTTCCATGGGCACGACAAAATCGCGCACGCTGGCGACATCTGGGGGTTCACGTCTAACCACGCCTACTATCCAGCAAGCGATACCACCATCGTCGTTCTCGCAAACCGCCAGGCACAAGCACCTTCCACGTCATCGATAGAACAGAAGGTTGCACGCGTACTGTTCGGCATTGCCCAGCCACAGGTGGTCGATATCGTTTTGGACGATGCGACGCTCGACAGCTACACCGGCGAATTCGAGCTACACCCGTTCGTGTTCGGCGCCGACCGCTATGGATTCTCCGTGCAGAACAGCAAGCTAGCAGTGCACTTCGGCGGTATAGCAAGCGGAGCCCCACCAATCCCTTTGCTGGCGCAGGGAGAAGGGGTGTTCCGCGTGCCGTTTGATGACGAGTGGGTGTTCGAGTTTTTCGTCGAAGACGGCGCCGAACAGGCCAATCGGATCGTCTCCCATTACAGTGACGGCGTTTTCTACGCCCACCGCATATCCGTAGAGTAGGACGCGAATTGCGCCGGTGGAAGGCCGACGACGACGCATTGGAAAGTCCGTAGCGCACTGGTCTCCAAGTGACATTGTCGCTTGGTTGCATCCCCATTGCTGAAGTGATTTCGAAAAACAAAAAAGGAAGGTGGGGGCATGAATAACACATCGACGATTCGGCCATTGGAAGTTGGCATTGTTGCCTCGCTGGTTTTCTTTGGCGGCTACTTCACCTTTGCCCACTGGGTCGGCTGGCATGATGCTGCGCCTTGGGAGTCTGCGATCGGTGAGGCGTCAAGGTGGTGTGAGCGCGTTGCGCCTGGCGCCTTTCGAGAGCCCGTCAACGCGCTGAGCAACATCGGCTTCATGGTCGGCGGTTTGTGGATGCTGTGGGTGCTGGGGCGTGATGAGCGTGCAGGGTTGCCCCGCGAGGGACTTCAGGGTTTTACGTCGTCTTCTTTGGTCTACGCAGGTGCAGCGTGGTTTCTTGGGCCTGGCTCGCTAATGATGCACGGCACCCATGCGGCTTGGGGCGGCTGGCTCGATAACCTCAGCATGGTGATGTACATCCTGATTCCCTGGATGTTCAACCTCTCACATATGGGGCGATGGTCAATGCAGCGGTTCCTCTGGACGTATGCAGGGGTCGTAGCATTCTATGCGGCGCTTCGGGGGCTCTATGGATGGGGCCTTGGAATGAATCTGGATTTGTTCGCTCTTTCAATTGCCTTGTGGATGATCACTGAATCGCTCTACCGGTTTTGGTCGCCAACCTTCAGGTGGCTCTCTGGCGGTGTGGGCTTTATTGTCGCGCTCATTTTTAGCATTACGCCGGCTGAAATGGCGGCGTCGCCGGAAAAATACTGGTGGGTGATCCTGTTCTGGTTGCCTGCGGTCATTGCAAAAGAAGCCCCGGCCCGGCGGCGAAACTACTGGCCATGGTTTTTGCTTGGTGTCTTTTTCTACCTGACGGCCTCTGCAATCTGGCAAACCGGTAAGCCCGACCACCCCTGGTGTGACCCCGACAGTCTCATCCAAGCTCACGGAATCTGGCACTTGATGACGGCGGTCGCAACGGTGTGCTTCTTCATGTTTCTTAGAACCGAACGAGGCAAAGGGCACTGAGCCAATAGCATGCTGATCGGTACAGTGGTTTGATGAGCAACAGCTGGTGCTTAGCTCAGTGAGGGGGCGGTATCGGTCACGGGGCAATCGCCGCCCATCTCGTGGCGAAAGACGGTTCGGTCTCGCCGAAAACCGACAACTACCAGGTGACCCGACAAATCAACGTACAGGCGCCTTCGTGTACCCGGATGGGTGATTGACAGCAACCGAGCAAACACCACAAACTGCTACCAACAGTAACGTTTGGAGTCCGCCACATGTCACTGAGGGTGCAATTCGCCGTGAGGCTGCTGTTCACCGGCGCGTTCTACTGCGTACTCGCTATCGGTCCAACTTGGCTCATCACCGATTCGTTCGACTGGCCCCGCGGCTGGCTCGCCATCGGCGTACTGCTGTTTTCCCAGGCGCTCATCGGGGCATGGATGCTGACAAAACACCCGGATCTGCTGGAGAGCCGCATGAAGGCCGAAGGCAACAGCACCGCGGACAAGCTGGCAACCGCACTCATCGTCGTGTTGCTGCTCGGCTGGTATGTCGCCAATCCCCTGGACGTGCACGCCCTGCAGTTATTCCCTCCGCTTTCCGCTGCGGCGTCCATCCCCGCTGGACTGATACTATTTGCCTTCGGCATGGGATTTATCCTCTGGACGGTACACATCAACACCTTCGCCACATCCGTAGTGGCTATTCAGGACGAACGCGGTCAGCAACTCATCGACACCGGACCTTACGCACGGGTTCGTCACCCGATGTACGCAGGTCTGATACCGGCACTTGCGGGTCTGAGTCTGATCATGGGTTCCAGCGCTGTAGCGCTGGGCGTATTTCCGATGGTCATGCTGGGTTTCCTACCGCGCATCCTCATCGAAGAGGTCACGTTGCGACAGGAACTGGACGGTTATGACGACTACATGCGGCGAGTGCGCTGGCGACTCATACCGGGCGTGATGTAATACCGGAAGGCATCGGCCGGGCACCTATCACGCAACTGCATCGATCAGCCTGACCTGTCTCGAGGCAATCGCCACGCCAGATACTTCCAATCCTTGCCAAATCTGGCGTTAGTTGTTCCTATTGGTAGGCATACTTGCTATCAAATCGGCGCCTGTCGTTTAACCAGGAGGGTGTTTTTCGGCGCTATCCGGAACTCGACGTCCGCGTAGATGGGTAGCAGGCTGCAATGATCGAGACCCCTATAATCAAACAGCATACGGCAAGCAAACGTTGCTTATGAAACCAATGCTCAGTCAGTTAAGGTTCACCAGAAATGACGTTAGAAGACTACCAAATCGTAAATATACAAGCCTGGCAGAAACTGGCTGAGGAATATAAAGAACCTGCGGAAAAAGCCTGGAAATCAAATGACCCGCATTGGGGTATTTGGCATATACCCGAATCAAATCTTGAATTACTTCCCCATGATCTGAAAGCCAAGAAATGCATTGAAATAGGGTGTGGTGCTGGATACGTATCCTCCTGGATGGCACGAAGAGGTGCCGAAGTCGTCGGCATAGATCCAACGCCAAACCAGCTTGAAACAGCAAGACGTTTGGAAAAACAATATCAATTAGGCATCGAATTTGTAGAAGGTTTTGGTGAGAAGCTACCCTTTCCTGACGCTTACTTTGATTTCGCTATATCCGAATACGGAGCCTCCTTATGGGCTAATCCTTACGAATGGATTCCAGAGGCAGCAAGGGTCTTAAAGCAAGGGTCTCAATTGGTGTTCATGACAAATCATGCTTTTGCTATCTGTTGTGTACCGGATGAAGTCGATGAAAACGTACCCCTGGCAGAACGGTTACAGCGCCCTTATCTGGGACTTTTCAAAACTCAATGGAAGTCGCCTCCTCACGAAATTGAGTTTCATCTTCCCCATGGAGACTGGATTAAACTCCTCCGCGACAATGGCTTTGTGATTGAACGTCTTTTAGAACTGGGTGCGCCTTTCGAATCGAGATCCAGGCATGGCTGGGCAGATGCTGAATGGGCGAGTAAATGGCCGACCGAAGAAGTTTGGTGTGCTCGCCTTGCTAACTGATCAAATGATTGTGTATTGGGATACGGATAGGAACCATTACCGCTATTTTGCCGAGGAACCGAAAGTATCGAAAGGAACGGGCAGTGACATCGGCGATCTGATACCAACCGGCCGATTAAATGCGCGGGCAGTCGCTCGCCCTCACCGATCAGCTCTTTCCCGGCAAGGCCTCGGCGCAAGACCAACGAATCCCGGGCAGCAGCAGTCAACCCGGTCGAGGTTCGAATAAACAAGAAATGTCATCAAATAGATACGGGAACAGGCGCTGCTATATGCTCATTCTCTATCACTCCAACCTACATCTGACTGAATCATCAATGCCCACGGCGTGCCACTACAGTCCAACATTGATCCTGGTTTGCCTGGTCTGCGCCTTCGCCGATAGCGCCCTCGCTCAGGCTGTTTCACCGCCCAGCTGGCAGGCGAGTACTGCCCACACCAGGAAAACACTGCACAGGATGGATGAGCTGATCAACCAGGCAGATCGGCAAGCCGCCTACAAGCAATACCTCGCTATTTTTCATCCTGAGGTAAAAGCCTGGGGCCTGTACGCGAACGGAGCTGCCAACATAGACCGCGTACGGGAGCACTACAGGTCGGTATTTTTTGAGCTTGGAGGCGGTGTGCTGGTGAGTGACAAGGTAGTCGTTGCCGGGCCCATGGCCGCTCAACGCTACCACTCCCTGATGTCGCTCTCCGGCACCTTCGATGGTGTTACCGCCGAGAACAAGCCGGTAGTGATCCGCGGGCAGACGATATTTCGCATTGATAACGACGGCAAGATCAGGGAGCGGTGGTCGAATCACGACCACGCCTATCGCATGGGCCAGCTACTGGGTGAGCCAGGCACCAGCGAGGGTACTAGAATAGCCAGGGAACTGAATGGTCCGGGGTTATCAGAAACGGAAACTTTGATCCGCTTGTCTGCACTGGTCACTGCTTTCAACCAGCCGGAGGCCCCCCAGCAGCGCTTTTCTGATACGACAGGTTTCCTCTCAAAGACGTTCAAGCTGCACGGCGTGAGCGACCGTCCCCTGGACAAAACCGGCACGCTGCAGTTCCTGGAAGGTTTCTGGAGCGCTTTTCCAGACACGATGCTGGACGTCGGCACACCGATTACTGCATGGGGCCATATTGCGGTCGATTGGCGTGCAACAGGGACCTGGCGGCAGGAGTTCAGGGGCACCATCAATAGAGGTGCACCTGTCTGCATCCAGGGCGATATGATCCTGCGACTATCAGGCAAAGGGCAGATCGAGGAGGCCTGGTTAGACGCAGGCCCAGCGCTGCCCGGTCATTGCAGCTAACTCAATCAGAAAACAGATTATCGTGGAAGTCAGTCGATCAAACCGCAGTGGTTGGAGGCAGTCCATGCGCTGTACATTCGAGGGAATGCTATTCGTTCTGCTGTTGTGCAGTCATTCCCCGGCTGGCCCGGCTTACTCGCCGGAAGTTACCAGCTTCATCTGCTACCAGGCACCCCTGCAACTGCTGCAGAACGTGGTTGCAAACAACGGCGCCGGTGCTGGCGGCTATGGCGTTTTTGCCGATCCCGACAACAGGATCTCATTTGCCTATACGCCAAATCGCTACACTTCTGGTTATGGTCTGGGTAACGCATTCAACACGCTCGTGGATGCGACGTACGAATGCCTTTAGGCCTAAAGCGAGCACCCTGTCCAGGAAATCAAAGATCCGCCGTTGGGCAAGACACGCTGCTTTAGAAAGCTCAAATTGAACATAGCCGTGAGGCATACCCTCATCAACAAAGTACTCATGTTCAATACCATGGTGCTTGAGGCTTTCTACCAGTAACTCTGCCTGCATCCCGCCACCCTTCCAGCCAAACATCCAAATCGTCTACGCCAGATACTTCCAATCCTTGGCAAATACAGCGTTAATTGTTCCTATCCGTTGACATAGTCTGCGTCCTGTCGATGTCTGATTTAGGGCTTTTTCAATGTATCAGCTTTATATAGCCAACAAAAACTACTCTTCCTGGTCACTCAGGCCCTGGGTACTCATGCAGACCCTGGGCATTGAGTGTGAGGAGTGCATGGAAGGATTTGAGTCTGCGGATAACTTTGAGAAGTTCCGTAAGTTTTCACCGTCAGGCACTGTGCCTTGCTTGCAGGAAGGTAATGTCACTATCTGGGATTCGCTGGCCATAACTGAATACCTGGCCGAAAGGCATGAGAAAGTCTGGCCGGAAGATGCCGAAGCTCGTGCTTTTGCCCGCTGCGTGACGGCGGAAATGCACAGCAGCTTTTCTCATCTTAGAAACATCTGCCCGATGAACTGTGCCATCACCGTGGATATGCATGAGATCAGTGCTGGATTGCAAAGAGACCTGGACCGAATCGATGAAATCTTCACCTCAGGGATCGAAACCTTTGGCGGACCGTTTCTTGCTGGTGATAATTTCACCGCCGCTGACGCGTTCTTCTGTCCGGTGGCTTTTCGAGCGAGATCCTACCAGTTGCCGTTGTCGGCGGTTGCTCTCAGTTACTGCGAACGCCTTCTGGCATTGCCGGCCATGCAGGCCTGGGATGAAGCAGGCGTGAACGAGTCCTGGAAAGAAGAGGCCCATGAAGAGGAAGCTGCTGCCGCAGGAAAAATTGTCGCCGACCGTCGGTCTTCCTAAAAGGCTTCATCGACACCTTAAGCCGGCATCATTCCGCCGACGCCGGCCACGTCATGACTCACGATCAGCAGGTCAAGTTTTCGCTGTGACCGTCTGCCCATTGTGCGGTGGCACACTGAGAGTGATCGCCGATTTCGTCGATCCCGCGCGCCGAACTACACCTAGCAATCGTCTACGCCAGACACTTCCAATCCTTGGCAAATACAGCGTTGGGGTGTTTACAAAGCGACTACTTGCCAACCAGCAACGATCGCGAAGACCAGGAAGATTGCACCGCTGATCCGGTGTAGCCAGATAGTTGGCATTCGCTGCAACAAAGTACTTCCGACCCAAACTCCGAGAGCCGCAACCGCTACCAGCGCGGTCGTAGCTCCCATCCATACCGGCAGCAACGCCATATTGCTTGCCATCCCCGCCACTGCCAGCTGAGTCTTGTCGCCGAGCTCCGCTACGAAGATCAGTGAAAGCGCCGTCAGGAAGACGTTTCGCCCCGGTTTCTCCGATATCTCTTGAGACGAATCGCCAGGCTGCGCAAGTAATGCGTGAATGCCGAATGCGGCGAACAGCAGTGCTACTATAGTTGCGGTAACCTGCTCTGGCATCCATGTGGCGACTCCTGCGCCGAATACGACAGCCAGGGTGTTCAGCAGCAGAAACGCAGCCGCGGCACCTAATAACACCGGCCAACGACTGTGGCGGGATGCCAGCACCATGCATACGATCTGGCTCTTGTCTCCAATCTCCGCCAGACCAATCAAGGTGAAAGAAGCGAAATAGACGGAGGTCGCTTCGGACAAAGTCATCGCTCTGTTTGGCGCTGCATTTGAATGAGAAGTGATCTTACCTGATGTTGGTGTACCTAGCCGCTCTGTCGGGAGCATTCGGGAGTGTAGAAACTATCGTGTAGGTGCCTGACGCTGAGGTAAACTCGTCAGGTTTTCAAAACAGATAAATACAACAATGAAGCAACACTTACGACTTTTCCTCGGTGTCGTTGGCCTTGTGATGACGGGCACGGTGACAGCTGCCGAGCTCGAGGAAGAGATCATCGTGGTGGGTCAGTTGGAAGAGACCACGCCTTTGAAACTCGCCCGGTACGGCAATCGAGTAGAAGTGATCACTGCGGAAGAAATCCGGCTGGGAGGCTTCAACGATCTGGCTCAGGTTCTGCAGATGCGCGTTCCCGGTCTTTACCTGGCGCCAAAGAACGGTGCGTTCGACTACATGGGTTGCTCACTGCAGGGTTCACGCTGTCAGGACATTCTCTGGTTGATCGACGGAGTTCGTATAAACAACCGGCTGTACAACACCACCGCACCTCTGGATACCGTGCCGTCCCACATGGTCGAGCGGATCGAGGTGCTCTACGGCGGCCAGGGTATTTTTTACGGCACCCAGTCGGTTGCCGGTGTCGTAAATATCGTCACCAAGGCCCACAGCGAAACCACCACCGGTACTGTCGCAGCCAGCCTGGACGACAACGACGGATATCACATCAACGGCGAACTCCGCACGGGTACCGGTCCCCACCGCTTTGCTGTGTATGGTTCCATCGATGAGGCAGATGGTTTTCAACCGTTCACCGACGAGCACTTTCAGCCGAGCGGAACCGATCGTGACCGTGGCTATGATGTGAGAACCGTCGGCGCAAAGTATGCGGTCGATATCGCCGAACGTTCCAAACTGAGCCTGCACTACCACCACACTGAAAACGAAGTGGAATGGGCGGCACCAGCGAATCGGGCGAGGTCCTTCAACGAGCGCGACGAGGACCTCTTCACTGCGAAACTGGACTTACGTATCGCGGATAACATCGACCTTTACGTCAAAGGCTTCTATCACGACTGGGACAGCCTCTGGACGCGCCGGGACAACGAACTGGATGATGATGGCGAACTTACCAGCAATATCATCACCACCAGCGACCAGGAGTACTGGGGCTACGAGGACTACGGTCTGACCGCTGCAGCCGAGTTCCGTTCAGATCATGGTCTGGAATACAGCCTTGGCTATGATCATCAGCGCTACTCCGGACGTGATGACGTACTGCTGATCGAAGATCAGACCGAGACGGTCAATGCAGTTTTCGGGCAGGTTCGAACCAGTGAGACACCGCTGGTGAACACCAGGATCGCGTTCGGACTTCGATACAACAAACCCGGGGGCGAAGGGGACATCACAGTCTGGAATCTGAGCGGCCAGCATGATTTCAGCCCGGCAATCTATTTACGCGCATCGGTCGGTACGGCGTTTCGCTCACCGGATGCCTGGCAGCTTTATGGCAACGATCCGTGCTGCACGCTCGGCAATCCTGATCTCGAAGGCGAGAAGAGCGGCAACCTGAATCTGGCGCTCGGCGGCAGCACAGACTGGCTGGCAGGATTCAGCTGGGAAGTCATCGGATTTATGCGTGAGATCGACAAGCTCATCGGCAGCGAGCATGGTGTGCGGGTAAACACCGACGAGAAAGTGGAGTTCGAAGGATTCGAGTTGTCCGGTACGCTCGAATTGTCAGAGGAATGGAATCTTGGAATGCACTACACACACACGAAGGCGGAAGCAGAAGGTTCCAGTGAACAGATCGACGATGTACCGAAGGATCTGTTGAAAGCCAACCTCACGTGGATCGGCAGCGGGTTGCCCGTCGAGCTGGTTGCTTCCATGGTATACGTCGGTGATGTCTACGACACCGTGACCGGCGGCATCGGGCGACGCGAACATGGCAACTACACGTTGATGGAACTCGGCGGCGCCTGGTATCTGGGTACGGAACGTCGGCACCGACTCGGTGTGCGCCTGGAGAACGTGTTCGACGAGGAGTACGGATCCTCATTAGGCCGGGCCTTCCGGGACTCTGACGGCAGTTCTTACGCCTACACGAATCTGGGTACGCCGCGCACCTGGCATGTCAGCTACCGCTTCAGCTTCTAGCTCCGACCGGTCTCACAGGCAGGTCTGGCGTTTTGTACTGCTGATCCACCGTTATCTGGGGATCGGCATCGGGCTCCTGGTGCTGCTCTGGTGCTCGTCCGGCATCATTATGATGTACGTGCAGTACCCGGAGTTAACCCGCGCTGAGCAACTGGCCGGACTCGATCCTCTACTCATTTCGGACGACTGCTGTCGATCTCCGGAGCGGATTCAGGACGCAGCGCTCGCTGTGGCTGTTTTCAGTGTAGAGGCCGGTGTCGATGGGCTTCTGATGCGGCTGGTTCTCACCGACGGCGCGCGACTCGTCCTTGATCTCCAAACCGGGCGGCTTTTCGATCACTGGGCAGCTGCGGACCTCGATGCTTTCGGTAGACGCTATGCCACCAATCATGAGCTGAGTGCGCCGATGGATTCGATCCCCGTGGATCGTGATCAGTGGACGGTTCATGCACGCTTCAACACCCATCGCCCCCTCAAGAAGTTCACGAATCTCGATGGCGAGGAATGGTATGTCTCGAGTCTGACTGGCGAGGTGGTGCAGGGAACCACATTCTACGAGCGCTTCTGGAACTGGCCCGGGGCGGTCACTCACTGGCTGTATCCGACTGCGCTCCGACAGCACACCGGAGTCTGGGCGCAGGTGGTGATCTGGCTGACCATCATCAGCCTGTTTCTGACTGTCACCGGCATTGCTATCGGTATCAAACATTACCGCTGGCGTGGAGATCGGCGCAGATCTCCGTACTCGGGCTGGTCGTTGTGGCATCACTATGCGGGTCTGCTCTTTGGCCTCATGACGTTAATCTGGCTGGCGAGCGGGCTGCTCTCCATGAATCCCTGGGGCATGCTGGAGGGTCGCAGCATAGCGGCTGAACGGCAGGTACTGAATGGAAGGACGCAGACCCTCGGGGAAGCGGCTGCTGTGCTGAGATCGGTGGTCAATCATGTTCCGGCGGACACCGTCCGTCTCGCTTCGGCACCCTGGCTGGGCGAGCAATACTTCGTTGCCTGGAGCGCGGCCGGGGTACCCACCCGACTGTCCGGCGATGGACCGGTTGAGCCACTAAGTGCCGCTGATGTCCATGAAGCCGTTGTTCGATTGAATATCGGCGCTATCTCCATCGATCGCCTTGAAGGCGGCGACAACTACTACTTCGGACACCACGATGATATGGATCTTCCAGTGTTTCGGATCCTTACTAGTGAAAGCGAACGGTTCTATCTCAGCGTCGCCAGCGGTGTACTCGTCGCTCATTACGATGAGAGCCGCCTCTGGTATCGATGGCTATTCGAGGGTCTGCACCGTGGGGACTTTGCTCCGATCCTCAGAACGCGGCCGTTGTGGGATCTGATTATGCTGCTCATGCTCGGCGGAGTGGCCGTAGGCGTGGCGACAGGTGTCTATCTAGCCTGGCGGCGAGTTGGCCCAGGTTAGGTGGCAGCTTGGGGACAAACAACGCTACCTGGATTGCGCGCAGAGACAGGGGCAAGCCATCGCCGTGGCGTGCCCAATCTATGCTTGTCGTCTCAGGCGCGCTTTTTGAGTTCGCTGTGACCGTCTGCCCATTGTGCGGTGGCACACTGAGAGTGATTGCCGATTTCGTCGATCCCGCGCGCCGAACTACACCTAGCAATCGTCTACGCCAGACACTTCCAATCCTTGGCAAATACAGCGTTAGTGGTTCCTATTCGTGGACTGGCGTCCGCGTCCTCAGTCTCCCGCGCTAGACGACGTTCATCAGCTCCAGCATGTTGCCGTAGTAGAACTTGTCCATCGTTTCCTGATCGCAACCGGGCATGTTGCGCTCGAACTTGCCGATGGGGTCGCCGGTTCCCTCGGGGTGCGGATAATCAGACGCAAAGCACAACATGTCCGGACCCACGTTGTCGATGATCCAGCCCACCGGCTCATCCGGGAAAGGCGATACCTTGATGTGGCGCTTGGCGGTCTCGGACGGCGCCTGGGGAAACTCGCGGCGGCGCTTGAACATGCGCGCAGTAAAGTCGAGTTGATGCAACCATGACGGCAGCCAGGTGGCCGCGTGCTCCATACTGATCATGCGCAGCTGCGGGTGCCGTTCGAACACCCCGTCAAAGATCATGGCAGACATAAACAGCACCGCGCTGCTGCCTATGTGGAGGAGCCCCACTTCACCGGCGGGCGCGTCACCACCCAGGGCCAGTTCGGATTTGCCGTTGTTCTTGAAGCTGGGCGAGATGGCGTTGTATTCACCGTTGGCCGCCACGTGGATGCCGGCCGGGATTCTCCGTTCGGCGAAGCC
This sequence comes from uncultured Pseudomonadales bacterium, assembly GCA_964393625.1. GTDB lineage: Bacteria > Pseudomonadota > Gammaproteobacteria > Pseudomonadales > Azotimanducaceae > UBA4421. The sequence continues at coordinate 30,746 of CAYMUT010000017.1, read as the reverse complement.
AGCCCAGATGGGATCGAATTGCGGATGCGTGTAGGAGGGCTTCTCCGGATCCGGCTCGTTGGTCGGCACCATGAAGGTGTAGCAGCCGTCCGCAAAACCCTGGTCCATGATTTTTTTCGCCGTGTCCGGTCCGAGGTTCAACGGCAGATAGCCAACCCCCTTCAATCGCTCGTCGTGGCCACAGAAATCGGCCATGGCCCTGTTCAAGGTCATGGAAGTGGCCGCCAGTGCCTCGTTGGTCGAAGCATGCACCGTCTGGTGGAAAGAGAAGGTCGGCAGGACCCACTGCATCTCAAAACCGAGAAGATCCAGGGTATGCGATCGCTCCCTTGGGTCGAACGCACCCAGTCGATTCCAGCCGCTCTTGGTGTTATCCATCAGCGAGGCTTCGAACTTCGCCATGGTCGCCGGATCACCCTGGCGCCTGGCGAACAGCTCGCGACCCCGGTCGAGACCCGCCTGGACGACAGGTAAGCCCTGCTGATCGTGCATTGACGGCACCAGCGCCTCGTGCTCCCGCCGCGCCGCGTTGTGTAGAAAATCATCCAATTCGATGAGGTGGGAATCGACGTCGATGATGCGTCGATGTGCTGCGTAGGTCATGGCCGGTCCTTGCACGATCACTATTTATCTCACTCTAAAATAAAACGTCTATTTTAGGGTGTCAATAATAAGGGCATAATTCACGACATGAATGCTCCTCGCTCCCGAACCCGACTTTCCCCGAGCGCCAGACGAGCGCAGCTCCTCGACACGGCCAAGACGATGGTGATTGCAAGTGGCCTGCAGGCTTTCACCATAGAGGGCCTGGCGCGAGAGGCCGGCGTGTCCGCGCCGCTGGTGTACAACTATTTTGACGGCAGGCCGCAGCTCCTGCAGGAACTCCTGGTCCAGGAATACCATCTGTTCGTGAACGAGACCACCGAGGCGCTCCGGGATGCGGAGAGTTTCAAAGACATCGTGCGCATCTATGTCACGAGCAACTTCGATCATCATGCGCCGGGTAACATTCTTCCTCTGCTCCAATCTCAGCCGGAAATCGCCGCCGCAATCAGCGCGGAGCAGCAGCGCATCGGGCGCCGCAACGCCAAGTTCCTGGTGCAAGCGGCTGCCGAGCGCTACCAACTGACCAGAACTCAGGCTCAGCTAGCGGTGAGCATGTCCTCAGGCGCCTCGATTGCGGCTGCGGAACTGGCAGCCAATGCAAAGCTTGACCGCACCCAGACCATCGAACTGGCCGTGAACTACATTCTCTCCGGGATCGAGCGGATCAGCGGTAGTTAGTCGCGGGCGGATTTTCCTGGTCAGCTAGGCGCTGACCTTCAATTTCTGGAGATAGCCATGTCGGATCATCGAGGCGGTTTTGTGTTGGCCGGAATGGTGCCAGCCGGGCGGCATAATCAGGTAGAGAAACTTGTCACTGATACGCGGAGCCGCAAAAACGTCTCTGGCAAGGGCTGTGAATTCCCCGAAATACACATCGAGGAAGCTCTCTGAGTCCACTTCCCGGCTGAGTCCATATTCCACTTTCACGTCCGACTGCTCATCCTGGTATGTCCGAAACACTTTGTCCCAGATATTCAGGAGGTTACAGAAGTTGGTGTCGATATAGAGTGGATTGCGAGCGTGATGCAGCCTGTGATGAGACGGCGTCAGCATAATCCTGTTGAGGAAGCCGAAGCGGGCATCTTTGATCATGTTCTCCCCGACGTGGATGAACGCCCCATAGGTACCGTCGATGAACATGACGAGCAGCAGCAGTTCGGGTTGCACCCCCATCACTATGCAAACAGTGGTACGTATGACATTGGCATAAGGGGCTTCCAGAAAGAAGTGAGCGTGCGTCACAGAGAGATTCATTTCTTCGGGCGCGTGGTGGGTGGAGTGCAGGCACCAGAGCAACCGCACTTTGTGCGCCAGGTAATGATAGACGAAATGCCCCAGCTCCCAGACGACATAGGCATAGATGAACCAGTACCAGGTCAGGGTCGTCTGGAAAGGTGCGTATTTCTGAAACAGAGCAATGCACAGGACAACCATACCCAGCGAGATGAATCGGCCGATAAACCGATTGGCGACGTAGATCAAGAACGTGACCTTGTAGACTTTCATCTGCGCATTCCGATGAACCAGACCCAGTATCAGCTCGAAGATCAGCAGCACAGGGATGATGGGAACGACCAGCGCCCGGATGCCGTCGACACTGGCAAATGCGCTGATATCTCCCGCCTTTACGATTTCCCAGGCTTGAGCGATTCTCAGGAATCCCAATACCTCATTCAGAAACATTTCGAGGATTTGCATCTGTTGGAATCCAGTTGGCTGGTCTCGTTGTCTCAGTCGACTCTACCGAACGCGGTCAGCAAGCGGCAGCACATGGTAGATCAGATCATAACGTCCGTGGAGCGTCCTGACGTCAGGGCAAGATGACCTTTCCCGCTCTGGACGCTAAACACCATCACCTCTTAGGATGTTCTTTTCTCAACCAAAGGTACCGACGATGTCAACATCAGCCGAATTGTTAGCAGGGTACGAGGAAGAAATCGAATCCATCTGGCGGGATATGACCCCGAAGTCACGCCAACTGTGCGAGCGCGCGAAACGCTTTACACCGGGCGGTGCTGTGCGCTCTCACAGCACGGGGACGCATATCCCTTATGGCAATCGCGTCGATGGTTGTCATGTCTATGATGTCGACGGCAACAAGTACGTCGACCTGGTGCTTGGCATGGCGTGCATCATGGGGCACAACCATCCGGCTATCGTCGCTGCCATCCAGGAACAGATTCCCAAAGGTCTGGTGACGTTCAAACCGGACGTCAAATGGGATGCGCTGGCCGAGAAAATGAGCCAACGCGTTCCTTCGATCGACAAGGTCTGGCCGGCCTTTGGCGGCTCCCAGGCTTTCATGTGGGCCATACGCGCGGCCCGTGCCCACACCCGTCGCGACAAGATTGTGAAAATCAGAGGCAGCTATCACGGCACCTACGACGATGCGTTTATCAGTCCTCCGCACGGCTCACCCGGCATACCCAAAGATCGACTGAATCACCTTTTATTCGTCAACTGGAACGACAAGGAAGGGACCGAAAAAGTCATTCGTGAGAACAAAGAGGACATTGCCGCAGTCCTGACGGAAGGCTTGCATACCGGCGGGGCCCTTGCGCCTCAGGATGGCTATCTTTCGTACCTGCGAGAAATTACTGAAAAATATGGCATCGTTCTGATCTTCGACGAAATCGTTAACTTCTGGCTCGACCATGGCGGTACCGGAAAGCTCTATGGCGTCGAGCCGGACCTGTGCTGCTACGGCAAAGGCATTGGCGGTGGAATCGCCATGGGATTGGTTGGCGGCAGGGACGAAATCATGAATCTTTTTAACCAGGAGGAAAGCTATCGCATCGCGGCCATTGCGGCCCACCAGGGCGACCCCCTGACCGTGTCCGCAAGCCTTGCCTGCCTCGAGGTCATGTCCGAGGAGGAGATCAATCGTATCAATGCCAGCGGCGAGTACATGGCAGAAGGTATTCGCAAGGCACTCAAGTCTGCCGGACTGCAGGGATTCGTGTCAGGGTACGGGAATCATCAGGCATTGCATCTCACCGATCAGACGAATGTCCGTGATCCGGTCACTTATTTCACAAATGCCAATGAGCCGGGCCTGAAAGAGGTCATGCCGCTATTTCGTCGATCTCTGATCAACAAGGGTGTCATGACCCTGGAGAACCTCATGCACGTCCGTGCCTCAGTCCCACTGACTAAAGACGACATTGACTACAGCGTTAAGGCGATAGAAGAGACTTTCCGCGAGATCCAGCCAATCCTTGCCGAAACGGCTCCTCATCTTCTGAATTGAATCGACGGAACCGATATGACTTCTCAAGCAGGTTGCACCATGCCGACTACCTGAACATCGTTACGCAGGTTAGCTCGTTGCCACAGTTTCAGCTTCCGCTTCCTTCTGTTGCGACCTTTCTTTCGCAGCGAACAGCAAGCGCACAGAACGGATTCGTCCTCACCCCGCCCGCCCATCCGCTTGAGAGGCACCGTCAGGCGCTCGGCATGGTTTCACTGCACGTAAGACGATCACCCGGCTAATCGTTAGTAATTCCTGTTCGTCCAGCAGAGCCAAGCCAGAAACCAACGAGAAACGAATCATCATGATATTACGCTCCCTGCCTTGTGTGATATCACATTACATTCAGCCAGCGGGTCAATGAATCACACCCTTCAACCTCGGGTCGAGCACATCGCGCAGCGCATCACCGACGAAATTGAAAGCGAGTACGAGCAGGAATATGGCCAGTCCGGGCACAATCGATAGCAGTGGCTGTTGCTCGAGCATCGGGAAAGCCTGTTGCAGCATGTTGCCCCACGTGGGTGTCGGCGGTTGAATGCCGACACCGATGAATCCCAGCGCGGCTTCGGTAAGTACCGCATACCCCATGGAAAGGGTGCTCTGCACGATCACCGGGGCAATGCAGTTGGGCAGAATGTGCCGGAAGATAATCCGTAGATGCCCCATGCCGCCGGCCAGCGCCGCCGCAACGTAATCCTGCTCCCGGATAGCGAGCCCCTGACTGCGGATGACGCGTGCCATCCAGGGCACATTGGCAATGCCGATAGCAACGATGACGGTGGTGAGCGAACCGCCAAGTGCGGCAGCCAGCCCCACGGCGATCAACAGACTGGGAAACACCACCAGCGCGTCCATAACGCGCATGATCACATCGTCGACAAAACCCCTGAAATACACCGCTATCAGGCCAAGCGGAACGCCGATCAATACACCGAGACCGATGGCGCCGACGCTCACCATGAGCGCTATGCGGGCACCGTAGATGAGACGCGACAGGGTGTCGCGGCCCATCTGATCGGTACCCAGCAGGTGCGTCCAGTTAATTCCGTTCAGCAGGTGATCGAAATCCATTTCTTCCGGGTCTACGGGAACGATCCACGGCGCGAATATGGCGACCAGCACGACGACAATTATGAATACGAGACCGAAAGCGGCGTGCGGAATACGCATGACTTTCTGCAGCGTATCCAGCAAAGGGGATGGGCGCCTAGGCATCGTAGCGGATCCTCGGGTCCAGCCACGCGTAGGCGAGGTCTGTCAGCAGATTCGCCAGCAGCACCGCAAGCGCCATGAGCAGAACCGCGCCCTGCACCGACATGAAATCTCTGGCGAAAATCGCCTGCACCATGAACTGGCCCATGCCGGGTATGCCGAACAGCGTTTCGATGACGACAGACCCGGCAAAGATGCGGCCTGTCTGTAAACCAAAGACCGTGACCACCGGCAGCAGCGCATTGCGTAATGCGTGAATGCCGATGACGCGACGCCTGCGCAGGCCCTTGGCGTTCGCCGTGCGCACGTAGTCCTGGGCAAGCACTTCAAGCATGGCCGAGCGGCTCTGACGCATGACCAGCGCCCAACTTGTTACGCCCAGGGCGAAAGCGGGCAGCAACATGTGGCGAAAGCCCTCCACCGGGTCGACAAAGATGTCGACGTAGCCCTGGGTCGGCACCCAGCCAAGATTCACGCCGAATACCAGGATCGCCATGATGCCGAGCCAGAAATTGGGAATGGCCACTCCGGCAATGGAAAAAACCGTAGCGATGTAATCCACCGGCCTGCCCCGATACACCGCAGAGACGATGCCCGCGGGTACGCCGATCAGAATGGCGAGCAGCCACGCTACCAGACCGAACTGCAGGGTCACCCGGGCACGTACAGCCAACTCTTCTGTGACGGGTCGATAGCTCTGGGTCGAGCGGCCAAGGTCGCCCTGCAATGCCTTGCTCATCCATAGCCCATATTGAATGAGCACCGGCCGGTCGAGATTGTGTTCCCTGCGCACCGCTTCAAGTTGCTCAGCATCCAGACTCTCACCGGGACCGACAAGCGCAAGGGCGGGATCGCCGGGGATAGCGAGCATCAGCGCATACACCATGAACGTGATGATGATCAGAACCGGGATCATCTGTGCGATGCGCCTGAAGACATAAGACCACATGGTTACCGGCGCTCCAGCCAGATTTCGCGCAGGAACATTTTGCCATCCCAACCGATCAGACGATCGAGGTTGCGCACACGCTTGGGCGCCGCCGCATAGGTGGTCGAATAAAGCAGCGGCACATACCAGGCTTCGCGCAGCACCAGGGCATTGAGTTCGTGATAAGCGCGCTTGCGCACCTCGAGGTCATAGGCCTGAGCGCCGCGCGCCACCAACGCATCGACGTCATCGCGCTGAATATTGGCGGCGTTGTAGAAGCCATCACTCTTGTAAGCCAGCGAGGCCAACCAGTCGGGTTCCGGGTACCTGCTCCATGACGTGAGATAGACCGGGTACGCTTGCGCATGAAAAAATCGCTCAGTCGCCACGCCCGCGTTCATAACCTCGATCTCCATCTCGATACCTACTTTTTTCAACATGGCGCGTACGATTTCTGCTGTGGGAATGAGCGTCGCGGAATTGTTCGTCACAGCGGTGAACCTGTACGCATCGAGACCGGCTTCGGCAAGCAGTGACCTTGCCTTGTCCGGGTCGTAGGTCGGGCGATCGACATCGGGATCGTGCGCCCAGGCGCCGGTGGGCCACATGCCCGAATCAGCCACCTCTATACGATCGAAGAATATCGCCTTGTTGATGACCCCTGGATCGATGGCATGAGAAATGGCCAGGCGTACCCGGGGATCGGGTATCTGTTTCTGGTTGAAGACGAGCACCGCGCCGATACCTCCGCCGCGCACGGTGCGTATCTGGAACCGATCATCACGCAGGAACGCTGCAACATCTTTGTTGGGCAGATAGGCAATGTCTATCTCGCCGGTACGCAGTGCGGAAGACAGGACTGTCTGGTCACGGATCACCCTGATCGTGATCTCATCGAGATAAGGTAGGCGATTGCCGAATTCGTCTTTCCCCCAGTAATCTGCATTGCGCACCATGTGCACCATGGTGCCCGTGATCACCTGATTGACCTTGAAGGGTCCGGTGCCCGCCGGATCCCACCCGTAATCCTTGGCAAGCTCCATTACCCTGGCGGGGGAATTCATAATGCCGCCCCGATCGGCGAGCATGCTGATGCCGGCGCCCCAGGGGGAAATGAGATTGAAACGCACCGTCAGAGCGTCGATGACGTCGACAGATTCGATAACTGTCATCGACGCTCTGGGGGTGGCGAGAGTGGCGGGATCCAGTATGCGTTCGATATTGAACTTGACTGCCCGGGCGTCAAATGGCGTACCGTCGTGAAAAGTGACCCCCGGCCGCAGATGGAACGTAATGGCGTCCGGGTCCGTACTGATCTCCCAGTGGGTGGCGAGCGAGGTGCCGGCCCTCGGCGTGAGGTCGGGATACGCGTCTACGAGTTGATCGTAGATCTGATGCCAGTAGTAGGCATCGCCGCCGGAACGGCCGAGTACAGCATCTAAAGACGTGGGTTCGGTGGTGAAGCCGATTTTCAGGTGGCCGCCGTACTGGATCCCCTGGGCGGTGGTCTCAGCGGCCTGCTCGGAGGTATCGTTTGCACCGGTAGACCCGCCGCACGCGCTCACCGCCAGACAGAGCCCCATGATCAATGGTTTCAACGAAGGTGACATGCGACCTCGTGGCTTGCAAAGATCTCTTTCAGCGTGGGCACTTCTGTGCGGCACTTTTCCGTGGCGTAAGGACATCGCGTATGAAAATGACAGCCTGACGGACGGTTGACGGGGCTCGGCACGTCTCCCTGAAGAATGCGCCGGCTGACCGCAACCGTTGGATCCGGAACTGGTACGGCATTCAGCAGCGACTCCGTATAGGGATGTTGAGCATGCAGAAAGATACGGTCTCGGTCTGCGATCTCTACGATACGCCCCAGGTACATGACAGCCACCCGATCACTGATGTGTTCCACCACCGCCAGATCGTGCGCGACGAACAGATAGGCCACACCCAGTTCATCCTGTAGATCAAGTAACAGATTGATCACCTGAGCCTGGATGGAGACGTCGAGCGCGGAAACAGGCTCGTCACAAACGATAACGTCGGGGTCGAGCGAGAGCGCCCGGGCAATGCCAAGCCGCTGGCGTTGACCGCCGGAAAATTCATGCGGGTAATTACCCAGCTGATCCTCGCGAAGGCCGACCCGCTCGAAAAGATACTCAACCTTCTCCCTGATTTGCCCTCGTGTCAGATTGCCGTGCACTTTGAGCAGTTCGCCAACGATCTCTTCCGCGGTCATGCGCGGATCGAGGGATGAAAACGGATCCTGGAAAATGATCTGCAACTGCCGGCGGTAGGGGCGAAGGGCAGAGTGATCGAGATGGGTGATATTGTCGCCGTTGACGAAGATCTGTCCTTCGGTGGGCTCATACAATCTCACAATGGTACGGCCGATGGTCGACTTGCCGCACCCGCTTTCACCTACGAGGCCCAGGGTTTTGCCGGCGTCCAGCGAGAAGCTTACCCCGTCTACCGCATGCACCTTACCGACCTCACGCCCGAAAATGCCTCGCGTAACCGGGAAGTGTTTTTTCAGATTCTTCACTTCCAGCACACTTGTCATGAATCGGCGTTCCAGCAGGCGGTCCGGTGTTCGTTGCCGGTCAGCCCCGGACCCTCCCGCCGACACCTGTCATCCGCTCTGTCGCAGCGTGGTGCAAACAGACACCCGCTTCGCGGTGCGGTTATGGGCGGTACCACCCCGGAAATCTCATGCAGGCGTGTTGTCGCCTGGCTGGCCGCCCCACGCAGCCTGGGTACAGATTCCAGCAGCCCCCGGGTATATGGATGCTCGGGGTTTTCGAACAGGTCAACCACAGACGCCTCTTCGATCTTGCGCCCGGCGTACATCACAACGACTCTATCGCACGTTTCGGCAACGACGCCGAGGTCGTGGGTTATCAGAATGACCGCGGTGCCGAATTCCCGCTGCAGATCGCTGATGAGATTCAGTATCTGCGCCTGAATCGTGACATCAAGCGCGGTAGTCGGTTCGTCTGCGATCAGCACCTTCGGATTGCAGGCCAGGGCCATGGCGATCATTGCGCGCTGGCGCATGCCGCCTGATAACTGATGGGGGAACTCCCTTGCCCTTTGACTGGCAGCCGGGATGCGAACGAGGTCGAGCATCTCAATGGAGCGAGCACGGGCCGCCCGTCGGTCGACGCCGGTATGTTTGATCACCGCTTCGGCAATCTGATAGCCGATGGTCAAGACCGGGTTGAGGGATGTCATCGGTTCCTGAAAAATCATGGCAATCTCGTTGCCACGAATTTTTCTGATCTGCGAATCGGACATGGCGAGCAGGTCGGCACCATCAAGCAGGGCTTCGCCGGAGCGCACATAGCCCGGGGGTGAAGGAACAAGCTGCAGAATCGACATGGCGCTGATCGATTTACCACACCCGGACTCACCGACGATGCCCAGTGTTTCGCCGGCATACAGCGTGAACGACAGCTCATCCACGGCACGACCGACGCCATCCGGCATAACGAACTCTGTCACGAGATTGTTGACGGTCAGTACGACCTCTTTGCGATCTGGCACAACTTTCTCTCCCCGCCGTCGAGTTTACTCAGCGTCGAAGAAAACGGAAAGAATGCCAGGCACCAGACCTGAGTGACTCGGAATCCCGGTAGCGCAAGGGGGCATGCTCGATCGTAGCCTCATTTGAAATAGGTAACCGGCCATTGGTTTAATACGCCAATGTAATAGCGGGGGGATTCGAATGGCTGTTTACAAAGCAACCCAGGCCCTGCCTGGCGACCAACCGGGCGCGTGGGGCGAACCGGTAAGGATCAGCTACGACCAGCGGGACGTATTACTCTACGCGGTGGGTATCGGCAGCGAAAATCTCCGCTTCGTATTCGAAGGCCATGGCGACTTTGCCGTGTTTCCGACGTTTTCGATCCGATGGGGGGGTGCCGGCGCGCCGGTTGATGCAGATCTGATTCCCAATTCTCCAGGACCATTGAACATCGACGCCGAGCGTTACCTAGAGGTGCTCAAACCACTGCCGACGTCGGGAGAAGTGAGCGTGCGCTCGCGCCTTATCGGGGCGCATCCGCGAGGCAAGGGCAACGGATTCTGTGAGTATGAAAGCATCGTCAGCGACGCTGATGGCGATGACTGCATTCGTATGGTCAACGGTTCATTTCGCCGGGGTGTGGAACAACTCGGTGATATCGAGCCCTTCGAAGGGGCCGGCGCCACATACTCGCAGAAAATAGCCATCCCGGATTCCGCTCCGGATGTTACGGCCGAGGCGGAAATCCCATCGAACCAGGCGCACATCTATAGACTCTCAGGAGACTACAACCCATTGCACATCGACCCGGACGCTGCAAGGTTCGGCGGTTTTGACGAGCCGATTCTGCACGGGCTCTGCACCTTTGGGCACTGTGCTCAACTGCTGCTCGAGGCATTGTGTGACGGCGACCCCAGTCGCTTCGGCAAGATCAAGGTGCGCTTCTCCGCACCGGTACTGCTGGGTGATCGGCTGCAGATTCGAGCCTGGCAAGATGGTCCGGGCCGAGTCATTTTCGAGGCCACGGTGGGCGGCAAACAAGTCGTATCAAACGCATACTTCGAATACAACTGACACGACGCATGGGCATTACGAGTTTGACGGCAGACCGGTCAATACGAAAACTTTCCCGGCTCCATATTGCTGTGCACGTCGATTAACACAGTCTGTCCGTCTGCGTTCAGGCGTTTAGCCAGTTCCAGAGCATCGGCCATTTCGCCGACCTTGCGTGCCGTGAGCCCGACGGCGGCCATGGTGCAGAAGACCGGTGCGCCCACCCGTTCCGCAAGTTCACGCAACTGCTCGGTGGCCCGGGCCATGAGTACGCCCTGGCCGGCCCACAACACGGGGTTTTCGGCGCTGAGCAGGGCTTTAGCGGCATCTTTTGTGTCACCTTGTGCAGGCCGTGAACGAATTGCCTGTGGGGACTTGTAGTTCAGACTGCCTGCACAAATCTCAGCGTGGCAGGCGTCGGCGCCTGGACGCCCTGCAGCTCCATAGGTACGCTGCTGTTCAAACGCAATCAAGGGCATCTACCAGGATGTCCTGGCTGCCGGGGATCATTCTCATGGGCGGCACTGGATTGCCACGAACCGCAGGGGCAAATGACATGATCTTGCCGAACACATTGCGCAAGAAGCTCGAAGCCGGGCAACCCACACTGGGAACGCATTTCCTGTTTACCGACCCGGATATACCCGAGATGGTCGGTGACCTTGGACTGTTCGACTACGGTGAGGTATGCGCCGAATATTCTGTGCTGGACATGAATCTGCTTTACCACCAGGCGCGGGCGGCGCAATGCGGCAATCTGCCGCTGATGCTCAAGCCGGACCAGGAAGCTCAGGGTTTCTGGACCCAGGCCGCCATGGGCGCGGGGTTTAAAGCGGTACTGTTCACCGACATCCGCGCTGCAGACGATATCGATACGGCCTACCGGCTGATCGCCGCAGACAATCCGCAGCGAGGCGGCCTGATGGGGGTCAAGTTGCGACGCCCGGCCCTGACGAGCTATGACACGGCGGCCTATCTCGATGATCTCAATGAATTCGTATTCGCCATCATGATCGAAAAAGACGTTGCGGTGGCAAACCTCGATGAGATCCTCGAGCGCGCCCGGGCACGCGGCGTCGCCATGGTTCAATGGGGGCCGGCGGATTTCGGTTTTTCCCGCGGGCAGCCCGGTCTCATGGCAACACCACAGATTCGCCCATTCGAGGAACAGGTGATCGCAAGCTGCCTGCAGCACGGCATCCGGCCCAGGGTGGAAATCGGCGCAGTGGAGCAGGCCCGACGCTACCTCGACCTGGGTGTCAAAGACTTCTGTATCGGCTGGGACCGATTCATTCTACGCGCCGCGCTGGAGAATCTCGGGGAAGGCATGCGCAAGTTGCTGGATTAACGCCGATGACCTGTAGCGGCCGCCGCTCAGATGTAGTTACATAGGCCTGCCGGAAATCAGCTGGGAGAGAGCCATGGCGAAGGCAATAGCTACTGATCACAAGTATTCGGTTTGCACCATATGCGATATCGGCTGCCAGCTTCGCACCGAAGTCGAACATGGCAGGGTCAAACGGGTGATCGCTCATGACAACCCGATGCTGGCAGCTAACATCTGCTACAAAGGGGTAGCAGCGCCAGAAATCCACAATCACGCCGAGCGTTTGACGGTGCCTCTCAAGCGGGTAGGCGAACGGGGTGAGGATAAGTGGGAAGAAATCAGCTACGAACAGGCGATGGACGAGATCGCCGAGCGCCTGCAGAAGGTCGTGGACGACTACGGCCCCGAGGCGGTAGCCGTTTCCACCTCCGGCTGGAACACTCAAACCACCCACAGCATGGACCGACGCTTCATGAATGCGCTCGGCACGCCGAACTATCTGAGCGGGGTGTCGCTATGTGCGGGCAATACCGCCGCGGTTAACAAGTTGACCTATGGCTGGTTCGTGGGCGCGGACATAACAAACAGCAAGTGTATCGTTCTGTTCGGGCACAACCCCCGCAAGCATAGCTGGACGCCGATATACAACGCCCTCAACGTCGCTCGCGACAACGGAGCCAAAGTCATCGTGCTCGACCCGCGTGTCTCGGATCAGGCGGAAACCGCCGACCTGCACCTGCGTCTGCGTGCCGGGACAGACGCGGCGATGTGTCTGGGCTGGCTCAACGTGATCATAGACGAAAAACTGTATGACGAAGATTTCGTTCGCGACTGGACCGTTGGCTTTGAGGAACTGTGCGAACGGGTTCGCGAGTATCCGCTGGAACGCGTTGCCGAGATTACCGGTGTCGACGCGCAGGAAATAGCCGCCGCTGCGCGCATGTACGCGACGGCCGAGAGCGCCTGCATTCCATGGACCCCGATCACTGACATGCAGATTTCTTCCACGTCTGCCATTCGCCTGCACAGCATCCTGCGCGCGCTGACCGGCAACCTCGACGTGCGAGGCGGAGAATTACTGGGTGGCTTCAACCCCAACTATGTGCCGGAGTCGAAACTCGGCATGCATGAGTTGTTGAGCGCAAAACAGCGCGCCAAACAGCTTGGATCTGATCTGCACCCGGCCTATACGTACCGCGCTCAGGACATGCTCGCAGACGCAACGGAAAAAGTCTGGGGATATCGCTACGCAGACATTGTCATGGGTTGTTACATGGCGAACCCGAGCGCGACGTTCAGGGCGATGGTCACGGGCGATCCCTATCCGGTCAAGGCCTTCTTTACGCTGGGGAACAATACGTTAATGAGTTACCCCAACCAGCACCAGATCTACAAGGGCCTCATGAATCAGGATCTGATCGTCGCCCACGAGATATTCATGACGCCTACGGCGATGCTGGCCGACTACATACTGCCTGGCGATGTATTCAGTGAGCGCAACCATATCGCAGACAGCTGGAGCTGGCGTACCGGGCTGAGCCTGTCTCAGAAAGCGGTCGAACCGCCTGAAAACTGCACGAGTACATTCCAGTTCTGGCGCGATCTGGCGCACCGCATGGGTTTTGGCAACCATTTCCCATGGAACAGTCTCGAAGAGGTGCTGGACTACCGGCTCGAACCGTCGGGCATGACCTTCGAGGAATTTGAGTCGAAACACTTCATGTACGCAGAGCCGCCCAGATACAAAAAGTATGAAGAAATCGGCTTTGCGACACCGTCTGGCAAGGTGGAGCTCAAATCCAGCGTGCTGGATGAACTGGGGTTTGATTCCCTGCCTTATTATCGTGAAGGGCCGGCGATCAGTGATGAGTATCCTTATTACGTCTTTACCGGCGTGCGCGAAGACGCTTTCTTCCAGACGGGGCAGCGACAGATAGAATCTCTCAGAGACAGGATGCCCACGCCGAAAGTATTCATGCATCCCACCGATGCGGCCCGCCAGGACGTTGAGGATGGGGACTGGATCCGTCTGGAAACCGAAACCGGGCATGTCGCCGCCAAGGCTTCCGTTCAGTCATCGATGAAGAAGGGCCATCTGCGCGTTCCCCATGGCTGGTGGTACCCGGAGATGCGGGGCAAGGCAGATCTGGCGGGGGCGTTCATCAGCAGCGATGCAGTGCTGTGCCCTGACGACCCTGAATTTCTGGACCATGAGCAGGGTATTCCTCATTTCAAAGGATTCCCCGGGCGTGTGGTCAAGATGGAGGCGCCGCCGCAAGGAATGTCGCAGCAGGTGCTGGACGGCTAGCGAGCGCTGCCCGCCCAAGCGCGCAGAACAGATTCTTCCTCACCCACTAGACACGCCGAGAATCGCACCGCTCAGCCGATACGCCGAACTACACCTACCCGTGACCCTGCCAGCCAAACATACAAATCGTCTACGCCAGATATTTCCAATCCTTGGCAAATACAGCGTTATGGGTGGCTGATCAAACTGTCTATCAGTTGGCGTTCGGCCTCACTCATATGCCCATCAGCCAGCGCCACGGCTTTCAGCGAGTCTGCAAACTGGGCTCTGTCGTCGGCCGAGATTTCGATCGTGTTGGGTGTGTGTACTTGGGCTAGGGCAAGCTCCATGACGAGGTTAACCTCATTGTCTAGCAATACGCCCTTTGCGCTTAGTGCTTCAAACATAGCGTTGCGCTCTGAGAGATCGATGTTACCGTCGCTCGCAGCCACTTGCGCGAGCGCTTGACCAAAGGCCAGCAGTCGCCCTAAACGAGAAGGATCGAGCGTCATGAGTTTGCGCAGCGCCTTACTGGTATCGGCAATCAGCACATCCGCGGTAGGCACCACGCGACCGTCCTCTAAAGACAGCACACGATCGGCTTGATCTAGAATACGTTTATCATGGGTGACTAACACGACCGCGCTGCCTCTGCCGGCAAGCTCATTGAATAGGCCCATAACGGCCTCACCGCTGTTTTTGTCTAGCGATGCTGTGGGTTCGTCAGCCAACACCAACCGCGGCTGATTGACCAGCGCGCGGGCTATGCCTGCTCTTTGTTGTTGCCCACCGGACAACTGATCCGGGTATTTACGGAGTTGATCTGACAAGCCCAGGGTTGCGGCAATGGCTTCTATTTTGTCGGTCGCTTCGCGGGGCCGATGTGCGCCGCTGTGTTGCAATCCCATCTGGATATTTTGCGCGATAGATAGAGCGGACGAGAGATTATGTTGCTGAAAGATAAAGCCGATCTTACGACGTAATTTTACCAGCACTCGCTGACGCGCCTTAACTAACTGTTGTCCTAATACTTCAACTGAGCCGTCTTCAGCTGTACGTAGTCCTCCTACGATGGTCAACAGAGTGCTTTTACCTGATCCGGAGGGACCTGTAAGCACGGTGACCTCCCCTGCACCAACGTTTAGCGTCACGTCATCGAGTATGGTTTGGTGGTGTTTGCCTTGGCGAAATGAAAAGTTCAGCGAGTGTATATTGATGGCTTTATCGGCGACTTGGTCCGCGACTGTTTCATTCATTAGAATACTTCCGCTGGATCCACTCGGCTCAGTTTACGCATCGCAAAACTACCAGACGCGGCACACATTGCGATAGTAACGGCCAACACGGTGATGGCTCTAGATAACGTCATTTGCATCGGAAGCTGGGTGGCTTGCAACGCTTGGTCATACAACAACAAAGCCAACCCGAAGGCGGGTAGAAAGCCTAGAATAGCGAGATAGATTGACTCGCGCATGACCAGCCAGCGAAGAAAACCATTGCTATAGCCCATGGCTTTTAGCGTTGCATACTCCCCCAAATGGCTTTGGACATCAGAAAACAAAATTTGATAGACGATGATTAAGCCGACAATAACGCCGATTACCGCACCGAGGGTAAATACGTAGCCGATTGGGGTGCTAGAGTTCCAGTAAGCCAGCTCTTTGGCGATATATTCATCGCGAGTCAAAACCAGAACGTCGTTAGGCAATAAAGAACGGAGTTTGTCTTCTACGTCGATAAGCTCGGAGTTAGCGTTCAAACGTACCAGACCAAGGTCGATATTACTCGCTGGACGCTGTGGAAAAATCCTTCGGAAGTTCAGATCAGAGGTAATCACCGTGCCATCAATACCGAAGGATGTGCCTAGTGAATAAACGCCCAACACATTCACATGACGATCGTTAAGCTGCAGTTCGACGGGCCGGCCAGCAATGACCGCCTCAATACCTGGAGCGAACTCTTTGCGCGAGTAGCGATCGATGATGACCGTATCTTCTCGCTTTAGAGCATGACGAAACTCGTCCACACCGCTGAGGCGAAAATTATCCTGGCTGGGATCAATACCCATCGCCAAAGTAGTGACATGAGTGCCTGCGCTGGTTTGATCGTGGTAGCGGGCGGACTGGATATAGATAGGGCTTACGTCTTTGACCCCATCCACACCTGCAACTTGATACAAACGACTGCGGGGGAACGGGACAGTTCTGGCAAGAAAGGTTGATCGCGGACTGACGAGAACAAGGTCGTAGTCAATGCCCTGATGGAATCGCACCGCGCTATCAAACAAAGCCGCTCGCAGACCAAGCTGCATAAACACCAACACGACAGCAAACGTGATACCTAATACGGCAGCGAGAAGCTTAAGTCGGTCATGACTGAGTTGGCGCCAGGCGTAGGGAACGGAATGGGGCATGTTCTAGTCTTGTGTTTCGATGACCACCGTCACCTGTAAATTGGTCAGGCTGGCAACGCGCTCTGGGTTATCAAGGAGCACAAAGACTTCAACCACCCGCGCGTCACGTCGCGCGACCGGATCAAGGTCTAAAGCATCGTTTTTGCCCACTAGCTGGCTGATGCGCTCCACTTGCCCAGATAAACTTTGAGGCAGTGATGGACTTTCAACGGTGGCATGCTGTCCGACCGTAACACGTCCAATGTCTGTTTCGTAAACTTCCGCGACAGCGTACATGGTCGCTGTTTGACCTAGCTCTAACAACCCTTCAGTGCCAATACGCTCGCCTTCACGGGCATGGATGATGAGCACTTGGCCATCTACTGGCGCTAACACTTGAGCACGCGCGCGTCTTTGTTGGGCAGCATTCAGTTCAGCGCGCCAAACCTGTTCATCGCGCTCTGCCTCTTCGAGTTGTGCAACCGAGGCGACTGAAGTCTGGCGTAAGCTGCGCTGTCGAGCCACCACTTTCTGGGCGTGATCTAGCTCAACTTCAGCCCGCCCTACCTCGGCATCAAGCATGGCAAAGTTGTCTAGCCGAGCTAATGCGTCTCCTGCTGCTACCGTTTGCCCCTCTTCAACTAACAAATCGGCAACTACGGCTGACTCCGCGGGCCCTGCCAGTTGATATACGCCGTTTTTTGGTTCTATTCGGCCTAATGCGGAAACTCCGGCAATAACATCAGGCGCGCAAAGCAGGAGTAACGCGGTCATGACAGTACGGCGGCTCAAGGGGAAACCTCCTTGTGGTTCAATGCGTGATCAGTGGCGGGTATGTAACCATAAACGCGCTGCACCATGCTAACCACAGGCTCGGCAAATTGCTCATACCAAGCAAACGCGTGGTCGCGTAATTCTGCGAGATTGTCTGCGGCAGCATTGTCTAACTGAAGTAAGGGGCGGGGTAGATAACCGTTAATTCGCACGTAGCGATCACCAAGAAGCTGCTGGCATTGGTACGCGCTAACGGACGAGCTACCCAACATCATGTGGTCAACTAATCCATTGGCGATCCAGCCTATTACGCCCCAGTGCTCAGCGGCGTGACCAATCTTATCCTTCTGCCGTTGATCGAGATCATGTACGGGACGTCCAGTGCCAATCGAAACCATCCAAATGTCGTCTAACGCATAGCCCATGGCCATTGCTTCAACGATCGCCATCATGCTTGGATCGTTGGTGGCTATCGCGCCGTCGATGAGCCAACGTCGGTGAGGTTCATTGGTGCTCACTGGAGGGTAGAGTGTGGGTGCAGCTGTTGCAGCATTGCACACCTCAGCCAGCGTCGGATTATATGCCTCGCCTTTGTTCTTGAAGACCAACAATTCCCGGTTGATAAAGTCGTAGGCAAGTATCAAAAGGTGCTTATCGGTGACTTCGTTCATGCGCATATCACCCATCAGTGTTTCGATGTGCGTTTGTTTATTTCGCCCATCATACTTTGGTTGATTTTGCATACGGCCCAGTAGCCTATCCCAAATGCTCTTATCAAAAACACGATTGAGGTTTTCGGTGGAGTAGATGTGAGTAGCCAAATAATCCATGTTGTTTTCGTTAGTTGCGCAGTAGGCGGCAATAAGTGCGCCGGTGCTAACCCCGGCGTAAAAGTCAAAGCACGCACGTACATCTAGGTTATGGTGATGCTCGAACAGGCGTAAGACTTCAGCGGCGAGCGTGCCCCTTGCGCCGCCGCCGTCAAGCGATAACAAGACGATTTTCTGCTTAGCCATGATCCCCCGCACGTTGCTCTCTTGGCCCGAATTGCATTCGACCAGATACAGAATGTACTCCTTTTGGCGCTCAAGTCCCAGAACACAATTTTGCGGTTGTAGCCTGTCAGCGCTAGATGGACACTTTGCCCTGATTGAATAAGAGACACTTCTTGCTCATCGTTAACCCAACGACGATTGATTTCAACAGAGTTGAGATTTAGCTAAATCAATTGGTGATCAGCGTGTCAGTTTGATGCGTACGCGAACTCGTCACCCGCTAGACACGCCGAGAATCGCACCGCTTAGCCGATGCGCCGAACTGCACCTACCCGCGACCCTGCCAGCCAAACATACAAATCGTTTACGCCAGATCTTGACGGGTTCCTGTTGAACTATAATACTCAACGCGCTGGTGGAGGGAAAATGTGCTGTGGGCGTATGCCAATGGACACCTTGGTCGACGGTATAGAAGTCTGGAAGGAAAAGTCTTTCGGTTAGTCTTCTTCCGACAACCCCCTTCTCAAATTCAGTAACTGTCCGACTAACTCTGAACTCTTACAGGTTATGGTAGCGGCTACACTGCAAGGTATCTGAAAGCGCGATGGCAAGTTGGTGATCATGTATACCCTCGGCGTTGTTTGGCGCTCGGCCAGAGGTCAGGCTTATCTTTCGATCGGGGTGAGGTCTCACCTCCCTTTTAGTGTTTTTCACTTTCACCAACGACAAAACCTTCAAAGGATCAAGCTATGACTTTTGAGATTTTCGGCTTTTTTACCCTTCTCCTCATACTCACTCATGGTTTCGGCACCTTGTTTGAAAAAATCAAGCAGCCCCCCGTGGTGGGTGAAATCCTTGCGGGTTTGATACTCGGCCCGAGTCTGTTGCTTAACTTCTACCCCCATGCCCTGGATTTTTTCCATGTAAATGATGGTTGGGTCGACGGCGAAATATTCTTTATTAAGGAAGTGGGGCTTATTTTCCTGATGTTCCTGTCCGGATTCGAAGTCAGGTCCCTATTTGGTCAGGACAAGACGCGACCGGTCAGCATCGTAATTCTGACATCCACGATCATCCCGGTGATCATTGCCTTTTGCATTCTGCCGTTCATCAACACGGAAAGCATGATGGGCGCCAAGAATTCGACCGCCGCGCTCTATATCTGTATCGCTTTGGGGCTGACCGTTACCAGTATTCCCGTCATTTCGCGAATTCTGATAGATCTGGACATCATCAAAAGCACATTCTCACGCTTTGTGATATCCGTCGCAGCTATTGAGGACATCATATTGAACCTGATGCTCGCCATTGCTGTAGGCTTGGTCACAGCTGGAGGCGGCGATTCATTGACCGACCTCATAATCCATGCTTCAACCAACATCATCTTCATATTCCTGGCGTTGACGTACGGCAGCAAAGTGCTCGCATGGTTGCAACGCCATGTTTTCGCGCGCGTCATGAAGCGCAATTCTACCGCCATGGTGCTGGCTATGATGTTCGGGTTCACCTATGGTGCATGGCACCTGGGTGTGCCCATTTTCCTCGGCGCATTTATGTACGGCATCGCGGCGTCACGGTACATGAAGGAACAAGACGAAGACTTGCATGCAATCGGCAAATTTGCTTTTGCCTTTTTTATCCCGCTCTACTTCGGATTGGTGGGCTTTCGGCTCAACCTCTTCTCAATCGATGTGTTGCAGCTCGCAGTCTTTTTCATCGCCGCTTGCAGCGTCAAGCTTGTGGGCACGTACATTGGTGCGCGATACGCAGATTTTGCCAAGGACTACAGCATGGATATGTCGGTAGCCATGATCGCCAAAGGCGGGCCCGGCATTGTCCTGGCCATGGTCGCCATTGATGCAGGGATTATTTCTGAGTCCTTTTACACGAGCCTCATTCTGACCGTGATTCTGACATCGGTTATTGTTGGGACCTGGCTCGATAGGGCTAAACAGCGCGAGCCTTACCCCGCGTATTTCAACTGAACAGGCATTGGCGCCTCGTGGCTACTGTTTCAGCAAGAACAGTGGCGTGCTACACCACTTTGAGGGCCCCTTAAACAAGGGGCATCCTCGATTTTAGTGAGAAATGGGGCCGTCTATATCTCGCATGTGGACGAGCCCGGTCCGGTTGAAATTCGATTGCCTGGTGCAGCAACTTGATCGCTTGGTCCGTGCTTTGCTTGGTGAAACTCTGCAGGATCAGCGCAAGCGCACGAGCTTGCGAACCTCGCGCACCAGCTCCTGCTGGCCAAAAGAGCCCTTGGCAAGGATCCGCGACACTTGACCCTCGAGCCTGGCCCGGTCCTCCCGGGTGATCTCCTTGGCGGTGATCACCAGTACCGGAACCAGGCGCCACGCCTCGTTCTTGCGTAGCTCCGCTACGAACTCGAATCCGTCCATGACGGGCATCATCAGGTCGAGCAGGATCAACCGCGGCAGGGCTTCCGCTAATCGATCCAGTGCTACCTGGCCATTTTCGGCCTCTACAACCGGCCAACCGGCACCCTCCAGGCCCTTGCGCAGGATGTCCCGGTTCGCCGGCTCGTCGTCCACCACCAGGGCCGGTGCCGAAGGGTCGCCGCCCTCGTACTTGGTAAGCACCCGCGCGAGCTGGTCCCGGTCGATGGGCTTGGTCAAGTACTCGGAAGCCCCCAGAGCGAAGCCCAGGTTCCGTTCGTCGGTCATCGTCAGCAGGATCACCGGGATCGTTGCCAGTTCCGGGTCGTCTTTCAACTGCTGGAGCACCGACCATCCGTCCACCTTGGGCATCATGACGTCGAGGGTAATGAGATCCGGACGCTCTTCGCGGGCGAGGCGCAGCGCTTCCTCGCCATCGGCCACGGTGACCACGCGATAGCCCTCGCTGCCAAGGAAGCGTGCGATCAGGTCCTGGGCTGCGTCGTCGGCGTCGATGGCCAGTACAGTGGGCGCTCCTTCGGGCGCGGCGTCCGCGAGCGCACCTCCCGTTGCCTGCTCCGGGGTAGCATCCTCTTCTTCTTGCGCGGGTGCCCGGGCCGGCAGTCGGATCTCGAAGGTGGAGCCCTGGCCCGGTTCGCTGGTTGCGATGATCGAACCGCCCAGCATCTCGCAGAACTTCTTCGTGATCGGCAGCCCGAGCCCCGTGCCCCCGTACTCCTTGGTGGTCGAGGCGTCGGCCTGGCTGAACTCGTCGAACACTTTGGCGAGCTGCTCCTCGTTCATGCCGATGCCCGAGTCGGTCACCCGCAAGTGAAGCCAATCCTCCCCCGCCTCGGTGATGCGCTCTGCCTCCAGTCGAACCTCACCCTCCTGGGTAAACTTGCACGCATTGCTGAGCAGATTGAAGAGCATCTGGCGCAACTTGGTCACGTCGCTGTGCATGCGTCCCAAATCGTCAAGCCCGCTCAGCTCGATCTGGTTCGAGTTCTTTCGCACCAGGGGCAAGATGGTGCCCTCGACGCCCTTCACTAGCTCCGCCACGTCGAATTCCTCGAGGTAGACGTCCATCTTGCCCGACTCGATCTTCGCCAGATCGAGCACGCCGTTGATCAGCTCCAGCAGGTGGCGGCCCGAAACGAGTATCTTGCTGAGATCGGGGAGATAGCTCTCGTTGCCGTCATCCCGCGCCTCCTCCTGGAGCATCTCGCTGTAACCGATGATGGCGTTCAGCGGCGTGCGCAACTCGTGGCTCATGTTGGCCAGGAAGGCACTCTTGGCCTGGTTTGCCTCCTGGGCGATCTCCCTTGCCTCGACGGCTTCGCGGGTCTGCGCCTCCACCTCCTTTTGCAGATTCTCGGTCAAGTGCTCGATGCGCGCGAAAGCACGGGAGAATTTTCCGGACAGAATCCCGCTCTGCATCAAGACGAAAGTAATGAAAGCATAGGGAGCGATATAGATGGTTTGGATCAGTTGACTGGCATGCAGAGTATCGTTGACCAGACCCACAACGACGATTCCAAGGGCCAAGCACATCCAGCGGGCAGTTGCGTGGCCCTGCAAGGCCTTGCGAGCGAGGTAGACGAGAGTGATTGTCACAAACAAAAGCATGTACAACTGGTACACAGGAAGATAGAGAGGGTAGATCAGCGCTGTTGTGAAGAGCGCCAGCCCAATCAGCACAACCCCAATCCCCGCGGCAAAGCCATACACGAAACGCTTGAAATAAGGGTTGGGTATCAGTGCTTGAATGAAGAGCCCGGTGGTGATGACACAAAACGGTTGGCTCATGTATTCGAGACTCGCGAGCACCTCAAACCCATTGGCAGACAAGCCCATGCCGAGCTCTTGAGCGAGTTGGCCCGTGGTCAACAACCTCAGACCTGTTGCGCTGCACAAGAGCGCAAAGAACAGGGAGGGTGTGTCTTCGCGGCGCTGAAAGAAGATAATAAAGTGGTACAGGGCGATGATGAAGAGGATGCCGAAGGTGAAGACATCGAGCGCGAAGTCGAACGATGCTGCCTGGGAGATACGATCTTTCAGGCCAAGCTTGGGTGAATACCAGGTTCCACCCCTTAAATGACGATAATTGCTGAGATGCACCAGGAGCATCAGGCGAGATTCACCGCCTGGCGCCAATGAATCGATCGGCTTCACCCAAGCCGGGCTTGTGGTGTCCAGAGACGTACCTGGCACACCTTGTACCATCTGCGCGAATTCCTGGGCGCCATCTCCAGAATAGACTTGCCATAGAGCCGCGTTGGTTACGACACGCGTAGAGATCCCCAGCGCACCCGCGTCTATCCCGGTTGGCAGAAGAATCTCGAGCGCATAGGTGGCGTAGCCTTGCCCGGGCAGGAACTCGCTCGGCTCATCGGGGTGCGGCTGACTGGGCCAGGTAGACGGAACCTCGATCGTCGCCTTGTATCTCTCCCGAAACACCTCGCTCGGCATCGGCTCCACGAACTCTTCCCACACAAAGCGCCACTCGCCGCCGAGTTCGACGATGCCGTCTTTTTCGAAATCCCAACCTGAAAGGTCGATGATTCCGTCCTTGGCAAGAGGCTGGGCACGCTGCTCCGGCGCGCAGCTACAAAGGGTCAGCAGCAGCGCCCCGACAACCAGCACTCGCATATAAAGCGACTTTGGCACCCTATAACCCCTGGTCAGATCGGCGCGCAGCGCGCGCTCCATTGATCCAAAGCGCGAAACAGAGCACCAAGTTCGTCTCGGTGGCCGGCGATTGGACTGCGTGTTCGCCTTAGCGATGATCTATGAGTGGCACTCATATGCCCATGCATGTTGGAAGATGGTCTCCCGATTCTCTACGCGTCCAGCAGCTTCGCCATTTTTTCCAGCAAGTTCTATTGGCTTGGTGTCAAAGTCGTCGCAGCCAGCCTCGAGGGCTTTCTCCCGGTCTCCCTCCATGGCGTGGGCTGCTGCTCGATCGCTGAGGCCACGCCTTCCATGCCGTCGGCCGCGACGGTAAAACCGCGCTTCAGGAGCCGTCGCGACAGCATGTCCCTGTTCATCTCGTTGTCCTCTACCAGCAGAATCTTGGCCCTAGCTGCATCTCTCCTTCTCTGCGTCAATCGGTGAAGCGACGCCGTTCGCCCAGCGGATAGGAACTTCACGGCCAATTCTATACCCTGGCCCGTGCACGGTACAGCTTGCGGATAGGGGCCTGGTTCGCTGGGCTTTGTCGAGGAGCGGGGAAAGGCCGCCTGGCCCTCGCGAGGACCGCTTTTGAGTTCGCTGTAACCGTCCGCCCGTTGTGCGGCGGCATACTGAGGGTGATTGCGGATATCACCGATGCCGCTGTCAGCGACAAAATCCCCAGCCATGCTCGTCGATCCCGCGCGCCGCCCGCGCAAGCGCACAGAACAGATTC
Source organism: uncultured Pseudomonadales bacterium (assembly GCA_964393625.1). Taxonomy (GTDB): domain Bacteria; phylum Pseudomonadota; class Gammaproteobacteria; order Pseudomonadales; family Azotimanducaceae; genus UBA4421. Next base: position 6,591 of record CAYMUT010000017.1, on the reverse strand, counting down.
TTCCTCACCCGCTAAACACGCCGAGAACCACACTGCTTAGCCGATGCGCCGAACTACACCTACCCGCGACCCTGCCAGCCAAACATACAAATCGTCTGCGCCAGATACTTCCAATCCTTGGCATATACAGCGTTAGTAGTTCCTATTCGTCAAACCGCGATCCTTGACAGTCTCCTTATGACAACTTCAAAAAGGCGCTATATGATCAGAACAGACACACTATACCGCGACGCGAAAACGGTGAGGCAAAGGACTATCATGAATCGTCACTTAAGACTCTTTTTGTTGATATTACTCGGGCTGGCGTCATCGGCCTGCAGCGAATCACAGACACCAACTGAACCCTCTCAACCTTCTTCCAGACCAACACTCCTGACAGCGACTGTAGAGGTAACCGGCGGGACAATAAGGGGCGTGGCGAATGCTGAGGGTCTGAAGCAGTACCATGGCATACCTTACGCGGCACCTCCCGTTGGAAACCTTCGCTGGGCACCACCAGCCCCACCTGCTCCCTGGACAGGGACCCGGGATGCGTCGCAACCAGGGCCACTCTGCATGCAGCCGCTGAACCAAGGCGCTACATTCTACGGCCAGGCAGAAGTCAATATGGACGAAGACTGCCTGACCCTCAACGTCTGGACACGAGCACAAACTAGCGAGGCTGCGATTCCGGTCATGGTCTGGATACACGGTGGCGCTCTGGTGACAGGTGGCGGCGCGGCTTATCCAGGCGAACTGCTGACATCAGGAGGCGTGGTACTCGTCACCATCAACTACCGGCTCGGCCGATTCGGTTTCCATGCCCACCCGGAGCTATCAGCAGAGAACCCCTCTGGTGTCTCTGGCAACCAGGGCCTAAGGGACCAGATCGCCGCTCTCAGGTGGGTGCAAGAGAACATCGCGGCTTTCGGTGGCGATCCAGGTCGGGTGACGATACTGGGCGAGTCAGCCGGGTCTCTTTCCGTATCTCTGTTACAGGCAAGCCCCATGGCTGGAGGTCTGTTCCACGGTGTTATCGGTCAAAGTGGTGCTGCCTTTCAACCCATGTGGTTCAGGGATAGGGCAACAAGCTACGCCCCTTCCGCCGAGTCTGTCGGCAATGCTTTCGGGGTCGCTGCAGCAGGAGAAGGGAACGACACGTCATTAGCAGCGTTACGGGCGCTTTCAGCCGAACAGGTTCAGGCCGCTACCGACAAAGACCCGAACTTTTTGAACTACGACGGACTCGCCATTGTCGATGGTGAGGTCATACCGAAGGAAGTTGCTGAGATATTCGCTCAAGGTGAGCAGGCAGACGTGCCGGTGATGATTGGCTCCAACGCCGACGAAGCAACCACATTCATCGAGTTCTTCACCATGAGTTTCGGCGAAGGCGAGACCGGGTATACGAACTGGCGCAACCTCACACTCCCGGAAGTGGCTGCGGACATGGACACGATTTACAACCCCGATGATCCCACCAGGGCCTGGGTCGATGCTTTCTCCGATGCCCTGTTTGCTTATCCCATGCGTGCCTGGGCAAGAGAAATGCAGAAGGTCTCCAGCGACGCCTACCTTTACTGGTTTACCTGGCATCCACCTGTCGAGAACCGGGACTTTTACCGAGCCTTTCACGCTGGGGAGATTGGTTATATTTTCGGCAACCTGACGCTGTTTAACGCCTCACCAACGGATGCTGACCGGGCCTTCAGCGACAAAATGTCAGCTATCTGGACTCAGTTCGCCAAGACCGGAAACCCGAACGGCAATGGCATACCTGACTGGCCGGCCTTTTCAATCCAGAATGAGGCGTACATGGAACTTGGCCCAGAGATGGCCGGTGGCACGAACTTGCGACTCGAAGAAATGGCACTGATCGAGAAAGCCTGGCAGATTAGACGTGATAACAATCGCGGGGAAGAGTAACCATGACTTACCTGAGCACCTTCAACAACACAGCGGACCCCAACGACATCGCTGCAGCGCTGGTCCGCGACGGCGGCACGATCATCAAAGACGTGACAACTCCCGATCTGATGGATGAGATCCGCCAGGAGATAGACACAGCTGTGCCCCTCGCAGATCAGGAAGGCAATAGTGCACTTTGGCCCGAAGGTAACAGAACCGTCGGCGCTCTCTGTGCTGTCAGCCCGCTGTTCGTTGAATCCCTGCTGGTACATGAGAAAATTCTGGCAGTTGTTGATCGCGTGCTGAAACCAAAGAGGCCTATGCTGGAATCATCCGATGCGGAACCGAAACCACGTCTGGCCATTGAAAAACTGGAAGATGGCGGCACCCAATTGGTCTGGTCAGATGACGACCGGTACAACTGCCATCACTATACCGCCGGAGCATGCGTGATGCTTGAAGTCGGTGCCGGCCGGGAGGACCCTCAGTACCTGCATCGGGAGAATGCGATCTACCAGCCCTATCTTGGCAATCTCGGCGTCCCCGAGTTCATCGTCTCCACCATGTGGGCAGGCACCAACTTTACCGCCGAGAATGGGGCCACCCGCCTGGTGCCAGGCAGTCATAACTGGCCAGAAGAGAGGATCGCCAAAGCCTCTGAAATTCACCAGGCGGAAATGACAAAAGGTTCTGTGCTCCTCTGGCTGTCACGAACCCTCCACGGTGCAGCGAAGAGCAGCAGCGAGGCCAATAGAACAGGGTATTTTGCCTCCTATATCGCCGATTGGGTGCGCCAGGAAGAAAATCAGTATGTGACCGTGGATCATGAGACCGCCCTCTCCTACACCGACAACGCTCGCAAGATTATCGGTTACCGATGCAGCGATACACTGGGATGGGTTAAAGGGAGAGATAAAGACAACCTGCTTATCGCGGGAGATTCGGGCCAGTTGTAGCCCGCTACCACGGGGTGTTCGCACCGCTTAGCCGATGCGCCGAACTACACCGACACGCCACCCTTCCAGCCAAACACCCAAATCGTCTTCGCCACATATTTCCAATCCATGGCAAAGATAGTGGTAACCGTTCCTATTCGGTAAAGTTTAGGATCTATGTGGCCGCTTCAGGGTTGAAGGTTAGAGAACTTTCCATACGAACCCAAGATCATCTAGACGCTCAACCATTATTCTCTTCCAACTGCTCGGTCTTGAGTGCAATCCGGATATGCGCCGGCCGGTGATCGCGTTTACCGAAGCTGTCACCGTACCCGCCAATAGCTATGCCGATCGCTACATAGTAGAAGTGATCGATGCAGCCACCGCCTGGCTTCACGATCGTGAGCCTGCGGAATCAGCATCTGGCTACTCTTCACACGCTGCGTCAGTTCCGTGTCGAGATAAAAGATTTCATCTGCATATTGCTTAACCACCTGCCCGGTTTCGGTCAGTTTCAGTCCGCGGCCGACCCGCTCAAAAAGCGGTGTACCGACGGATTGTTCCAGCTGTTTCAACTGGCCGCCGATGGTTTGTGAGGTAAGGTGCAGCTCTTCTGCAGCCCTGGCTATGCTGCCTGCGCAGGCAACGGTCCAGAAATACAGCAGATGGGTGTAGTTGAGATGTCGCATGGCGGCGGGTGGCAGTGCTGAAATCCGGGGTGCACGCAACCCTCGCAGGGGTGCCCATGGCATTCTGCACGCCCATGCGCCGTTGCATTCGCCATTCCGCCGATGTTCGCAGCCGACGATACGTCTACGTAGACGCAAACCATCCGGTGGGCGAATTAGGACTCATCGTCGTCTCGATCGCAGATACCTCAGGCTGGTACGCCCAATGAGCGGCATTGCATAGCACGCGTATCACGCTCTCCTGGTGATACACCGGATAGGTTTCATGGCCCGGGCTGAAGTAGAAAACCCGCCCTTTGCCACGTCGGAAACAACAGCCGCTGCGAAAGACTTCCCCACCAGTAAACGAGCTGATGAACACCAGTTCATCCGGTGCCGGAATGTCGAAATACTCCCCATACATCTCATGCCGCGGTATCACGATGGGGGCCGGAACACCTTCGGCGATGGGGTGTGACGGCGACACAGTCCACACCACTTCACGATCATCCGCCTCACGCCAACGCAGATTGCAGCTCGTACCCATCAGCCGCACGAAAATCTTCGACAGATGCGCCGAATGCAGCACCACCAGCCCCATGCCCTGCACAACACGAGCGCACACAGCCTCCACGACCTCATCACTGACCTTGTCATGCGCAAGATGTCCCCACCAGTACAAAACGTCCGTGCTGTCGAGCACCTGCGCCGTTAAGCCGTGCTCCGGCTCGCCCAGAGTAGCCGTACTGATCTGCGCATCCGGGATATTTTCACCTAATGCATGAGCAAGCGCGCCATGAATGCCACGGGGGTATATTCCGGCCACCGTATCGTTGTTGCGTTCGTGGATGAATTCGTTCCAGATAGTAATTCGCATCAAGGTGCCTCTTGGCTTGCACGTTCGGTTCAAGGCAAAATGTTAAATGGATGGATGAGCCATGCAAAGGTTTTGCAGGAGGTGAATTGATGCAGAAGGTCACACAAGCACGAAATAGAATCTGCCCTCTACTGGATGAACTCATCGTACAGCTGGACGCCGAAGGCAGCGCCACCCAGAAAGCGCACTTCAATAGAATTCGCGGCCGTATCTATCAGGCTAGCGACCCATGGGAGCTGACCGACCCCATCATCGACCTGTCTTCCAGCGCAGCCATGGGCTTTCGATTCTCCCGGACAGCCGACGCCTTAGTTAGTCGTATTCTGCAGAAAGCCACTTCGCTGACCGATGAGCTGGCTGGTGTAGAACCTCCGCACCACTGATTCAAACAACGATCATCAAACCCAAACTCAAGCCCAAACCCAGCAAGGAGACACACGTGCAGGCAGCCCTCGCAGCAATATTCCGCTACCCGGTCAAAAGTATGGGCGGACACACGATGTCCGACACCATGCTGACCGAAAAAGGCATACCTGGGGATCGCTGCTGGACGGTCAAGGATGAAGAAAGCGGCTCCATAAAGGGCGGCAAGAGATTTCCCGAGTTGATGAGCATGCACGCCGAGCTGCTCGCTGAGCCCGATGAAGCAACCCCCTCGCCACCCGTGCAGATCACCCTGCCAGATGGCGCAACCGTCCAGGCTGGTGACGCAAACACCAACGATAAGCTCAGCGGCGCGCTACACTCACCTGTTTCCCTGTGGCCGCTGCTGCCGCAAGACCAGCTCGACCACTACCTGCGCGAGCCCATGCCCGAAGGCACCGATCCGGAGGCTGCCCTGCGTGAGGTATTCGCGCGTACCGCAGATGAGCCGCTGCCGGACATGTCCACGTTCCCGCCCGAGATATTCACATACGAGTCACCGCCCGGCACCTATTTCGACGCCTTTCCATTACTCATCATGTCTAGCAGCGCCCTGCAAAGCATGACAGAGGTAAACGACAGTATTTTCGACGTGCGTCGCTTTCGACCCAACCTGCTGGTGGAAACCGATCAGCCCGGGTTTCCGGAAAATGACTGGGTCGGTCGCACCGTGCGCCTCGGCGGCGCCACGCTCAAAGTGGAAATGCAGTGTCCACGCTGCATCATGACCACCCATGGCTTCAATGATCTACCCAGGGACCCCAAGGTGATGCGGGCCCTGGTGCAGGCTAACAATGGCGATCTTGGGGTGTACGCCAGCGTATTAACACCTGGGAAAACAAGCGTAGGCGACAAGTTGATCATCGACTGACCCGCTGTATCCGGCGGCGCGCCCACATGTTGTCAGACGAACTCCCGCTGGTCGGTCAATGCGCGCTAGAATGAGCCATGAGCTACTCTGATCTCGGTTACATCAAGGTTGCGGCAGCCAGTTGTGCCGTCACGCTGGCTGACGTTGCCAGCAACGTCGATGCGGTACTTGACCAGGCAAGGGTTCTGGCCGACCAGAACGTCAGTATTGCCGCATTTCCAGAACTGTGCCTGAGCGGCTACTCAGCAGAAGACCTGTTCTTCAACGAAACCCTCCTGCAGCAGGTTGAGCAGGGCCTGGCACGACTTTGTGAGCAAAACCCATTGCCGCTCATTGCCGTGGGCGCCCCCTGGCGGCTACCCGACGGACGCCTGCTCAATTGCGCAGTGGTCATTGCCGGGGGCCGAATTCTCGGCATGATTCCCAAGACCGCACATCCCAATTACGGTGAGTTTTACGATCTACGCTGGTTTACACCTGGCGCGCAGATCAACGAAGTGCAGATGCATCCAACTCTCGGGCAGTTTCAGGTGCGCACTGATCAGCTTTTCGAGCTCGACGGACACCTGCTCGGCGTGGAAATCTGCGAAGATCTGTGGGCACCCCAGACACCGGGCGCTATCGCCAGTCTGGCAGGGGCGCAGATCATGCTGAATCTGTCCGCCAGCAATGAACTCATCGCCAAAGCAGACTACCGTCGGGAGCTGGTGCGCATGGCCAGCGCCGCAAACCTCTGCGCTTACGTCTATGCCAGCGCCGGGGTATTCGAGTCGAGCAAGGACGTGGTGTTCGGCGGGCACTGCATGATCGCCGAGAACGGCCAGTTGCTCGGCGAGAGCGACCGCTTCCTGCTTGAACCTCATTACACCTGTGTCGAGATTGATACCGCGCTGCTCAGTCACGACCGTGCCCAAAACACGACATTCCGCA
>CAYMUT010000016.1:115462-125857 GCA_964393625.1 uncultured Pseudomonadales bacterium | reverse complement strand
CCTGAGCCGGAGCCCCAGCCGGAACCCGAGCCGGAGCCTGAGCCCGAGCCGGAGCCTGAGCCGGAGCCCGAGCCGGAACCTGAGCCCGAGCCGGAACCTGAGCCGGAACCTGAGCCTGCACCTGCGGTATCGCTGTCTGCCAGCTCCAGCAGTGTGGAGCAGGGTAGCAGCGTGACGCTGAACTGGTCCTCTACGAATGCTTCCGCCTGTACCGCCAGTGGAGGCTGGAGCGGTAGCCCGGGCACCAGTGGATCGCAAGTGGTTGGTCCATTGGAAACTGATCAGACCTTTACGCTGTCGTGCAGCGGATCCGGCGGTGAAGCCACAGACTCGGTATCGGTCAGCGTAACGCCGATGCCGGTGCCTGAGCCGACTGTTTCACTGAGCCTGAGCGCGGTTGAGGCCAATGTGGGTGACAGCGTTACCGTCAGCTGGTCTTCCACCGACGCGACCAGTTGCAGTGCCAGCGGTGGTTGGAGCGGTGCACGCGGCACCAGTGGTAGCGAAGTGGTTGGACCGCTGCTAGCTGGCCAGACCTATACCCTTTCCTGCAGCGGCGAAGGTGGTAGTGCGGTGCAGATGGCCAGCGTTACCGTCATAGGCACCATTTCAATGAGCTGGCAGGCTCCTACGGAGAATGTTGACGGTACGCCGCTTGAGGGGCTGAGCTCTTACCGGATCTACTATGGCGGTTCCAGCCGCAACTATGTGGATTACGTAGAGGTCAGTGGCGATGTCACCGATCATCTGCTCAGTCTTCCCGTTGGACGCTATTATATTGCAGTGACCGCGGTAGATTTACAGAATGAAGAAAGCGGCTATTCCAACGAGGCAGGCTACGACGCCGGTTAAGGGTCAAGTGGAGCCCGGCGCTGTTGATCAGCGCCCTGGTCCGGTCAGCAGGTAACGCAGACTGATTGTTGCGATCCATTCTTCATAGTTGCTGGTTAGACCTTCACCATCACTGTCGCGCTCTTCGTAGCCGAATCCTACCACCAGATCTAATCTGCGGCCGAAACTACGCGTGACGTTGAGGTCAAACGTCAACCTGTCGCTGTCATCACGCTCATCCAAAAACTCCTGGCTGGCATTAGATACGCTGAAAGCCAGATCGGTAAGGGTGTTCAGGGCTCTGGAGAAGCTCAGGCTTGTTGTGATGATCTCACTGTCTCTACCTACGTCTTCATAATCCTCGTCATCATAGGAGATGGCTGCCGAGATTGAGGTTGTGCGGTCGAAGGCATAGGCAATGCGCAAACTGCCGCGGGTATTGGTGAACACCTCTCCAAGATCCGAACTCACCAGATAGTCCAGGTCCTCGGTGACCCTCCCTGAAGCCAAGTTTTCGGACCGGTCGCGCAGTTCTCTTGCCCCGGTCAGCGTTAGCGTAGTACGACTGTTGGCTTGCCATTCCAATTCGGCTTGACCGGCAAAACCGTCGACATCGTCGCGGTCGTTTGTGCGTTCCACATTGTTGAAACCACCGTAGACGCTGAAGGTGACGTCGGCTCCGGTGCGCAACCAGCCCACTCGAGCTATGTCGTATTCGAGGTCCGGAATGAGCCCGTTGTCGTACTGTACCTGACGATTGGTGGCTTCTATGACAATCGAATTGGTTTGAGACGAAGCGATGATGTAACGAGCCGAACTTTCGTGAGTGATGGAGTCAACGTCACTTTCCTCAGCACCCCGGTCAAACCACTGATACTGAAACTCCAGCTGATCGCTCCCACGCGGATTGAATCGCAGGATCGGTCCGGCGCTCGAGCTATAGGTTTCCTGCCGGTTGTCGGGCGTGGCCGCCGCTATGGCGCGGATTGCTGACTGGGTACGTGTGTGGTTTGCGATGAAATCCAGTCGTTCTGGCAACACCCGCCATCTCAGATCAGCGACACCGGTGGCTTCATTCTGGTCGTCATAAAGATCCTGTTGATAGATTTCTCGGGCGAACCGGTAATCGACGTTAAGGTCATAAGCCGGCCCTGCGTGCTCTGCGCTGAGCTCTAGGCCCGGTGAGTGAATCCATTCTTCGACTTCATCGACGTCAGTTTGACCTGAATTAGTCGTGTATTCGGATTCTTCAGAGAGAATCACGCCGAATTCGAGTGCGTAGGTGTTCCCGCTGAATAACAGGCACCCCGCAGCAATGGCCGTCAGCTGAAAACGAAGCATATATCCCCCGCGTGTTTTACAGATGAATGTGATGTTAGAACGACCGTTCAGGCACCGTGACCACGTCGCCAGGCATAAGTGAGTAGTTAGAGCTCATGTCACCCTGTTGCAATATGCCTCTCAGGTCAATAGTCACTCTTTCGCCATTGTCTCTGTACAATGTTGCCTTTGCTGGATTTGCAAATTCGGTTAAACCTCCTGCTTCCAAAACGGCGTCTAGAACGGTCATACCCTGACGATATGGCGCTGACAGCGGACTCTCTACGGCTCCGGTAACCCGAACCCGCGAGCGATACTGGTTGCTACCCATGTCCGTAACGATCACGGTGACAAAGGGGTCGCGAATGTATTTGCCGAGATGCTCAGTTATCGCGTTGCCAACTTCTTCTGGTGTGCGGTTACCCACATCGACATCGCCCGCCAGGGGTACGGAAATCTTGCCATCTGGACGTACTGGAACTTCGATGCTCAAGTCTTCATTGCGCCACACGTTTACCGCCAGGGTATCGCCGACGCCTATGCGGTAAGCGTCGCTGAATTCAACCGCCGGTGTGCTGAGATTGGGCGGAGGTGCAGTGGTGCCGGCGCACGCGGCGAGCAGCACACAGCCAAGCAAAACGGATATTCTTTTCATGGTCGGTGTTATCTTCGATGCTTTCGGTGTTCACATGATAACTGCTTTGTGGGCTGAATTGGCACCGTTAAAAAACCGCTTACATCTCCTGGCATCTTTCAAACAGTATCCGAGTCTGGAGTCGTGGCGGTTCTTCTCACCAAGACGGACGACTAGCGCAGCATCAACCTGGTATTCGGGATAGCGGAAATTGAACCGCAACCTTCGTGGGAAAACACCCGCGACGAAGAACTTCTATTGCGCGATGGCGAGGCGCCGCGCCTGTGTATCGCTCGGGCCGCTCGCGTAGCTTTGAAGTGCCATGCGGCGGCATGGAGGTGCTGTGCAAGTAGCCGCTGCAGTGAGGGGGTCTATTGTCCTGTAAATGCGGGAGTTCGCTTGTCTGCGAACGCCTTGCGTCCTTCTTTGTAATCTTCGCTGTCGAAGCAGGTCTTGATCATCTCCCTTACGCTGGCCACGTCTTCGGGCTGTCCGCCGTTCTCCCAGGCATTCAATGCCGCCTTGGCGGCGATGACCGTTAACGGGGCGTTGCCTGCGATGCGCTGTGCATATTCCACACATGCCGTTTCGATGTTTGCACGGGGTTCGATGAAGTTGATGAGCCCCATGTGTTGCGCTTCCTCAGCGTGCATGAAACGGGCGGAAAACATGATGTCCCGGGCCCTGCTGGGGCCAACCAGACGGGCCAGCTTGGCCAGTCCTTCGTATTCGTAGCCCAGCCCCAGTTTTGCTGCTGGAATGCCGAATTTCGAATCCGGGCTGGCGATGCGTACGTCCGCAGCCAGGGCGGTGGCCAGCCCGCCGCCAATACAGTAGCCCTCGATCAGAGCGATGAGCGGTTTCTCCAGGCTGCTCAACCAGCGGGTTGCGCGGCCGGCGATCTTGCCGTAACTGGCCTGTTGCTCGGCATTTGCACGGGTTTTGTCGAATTCCGATATGTCTGCGCCGGATACGAACGCTTTGCCGCCGGCGCCGCGCATTACTACGACACGTACGTCATCATTGCTATTGAAGTGTTCGAGGATATCACCCATGCCCTGCCACATTTCCAGCGACAGTGCGTTGTGGCGAGCGGGATTGTTGAACACCATCCAGCCGATACCGTTGTCTATATGCGCCTGCATGCGCTCGGTCTGCAGAGTCAGCGACATGTTGATTCCTGTTGCTTTGATTATTCGTTGATCTGTTGCGCGCGCTCAAGGATCTTATGCGCCCGGTGTAGATGTGGCGCGTCTACCATCTTGCCTTCGAAACTGATGGCCATGAGCCCCTGTTGCTGGGCTTGCTCAAAAGCCTCAATGAGCCTCCGCGCTTCGTCCACTTCTGCCTCGCCGGGCGAGAACGCAGCGTTGACGATTTCGATCTGATTCGGGTGGATGGTGATCTTGCCGGTAAAGCCCATCCACGCCGCTTGTTCGCATTCCGCACGCAGTCCATCGGTGTCATTGAAATCCACGAATACGGTGTCCATGGGCTGGACCCCGCCGGCGCTGGCGCTCAGCAGGGTCATGGTGCGCGCATATTCGTATGGCGGCAGGTAACGGCCGTCCGGAAAGCGGTTGCGCGGGGCGCCCAGCGCGGCAGATAGATCCTCGGCGCCCCAGGACATACAGACGACCCGCTCGCATTGGGAGAAACTCGACACGTTCAGTGCGCCCAGCGGTGTTTCCGTGGAGACCAGTATCAGGCTCACCTGGCCGGGCGGATGCCCGTAATGATTCTCCCACTTGTCCAGCTCCGCGCTGATTGTTCGCAGTTCGTCCAGAGTGGACACCTTTGGCACCACGTAGGCGTCCGGCGCGTGGCGCATGGTCGCTTCGAGATCCTGCAGGCCCCATGGTGTGTCCAGTGGGTTCATCCGTACCGTGCGCTCTTTGCCGGCGAAATCGACATCGCCAAGCCATTGCGCGACGATTTCCCGGGCGTCGTCTTTGCGATCCGGGGTGACCGCATCTTCCAGATCCAGAATCAGGCAGTCGGCTGCGCTGGCGATGGACTTCATCAGCATTTTTTCGCTGGCGCCGGGTACGAAATGAGCAGAGCGTCGCAGGCGATCTATTGCGGAGGGACGATTCATGTGGGCTGTCTCATCATCATGCCGCCGCGCACACAGGAGCACACGACCTCACCGCGCTGATTGGTGGCGGTGTGTTCGAATGTGACGATGCCGCGGTCGGGTTTGGATTTACTTTCTCGCTTGTCGATAACCTTGGTGCGCACGGTAAGCGTGTCGCCGATGAACACCGGCTTGGGGAAGGTTGTTTTGTCGAAGCCCAGATTGCCCAGCGTGGTGCCCAGGGTTGTGTCGGCCACAGACAGACCCACCGCCAGGCCCAGGGTGAAGATGCTGTTGACCAGGATCTGCCCGTGAATGGAATCTCCTGCGAACTCGGCATCCAGATGCAGCGGCTGAGGGTTGTGCGTCAGGGTGCTGAACAGTAAGTTATCGGTCTCGGTGACCGTGCGGCTGGGTTGGTGGTGGAATGTATCCCCCACGCTGAGTTCTTCGTAGTATTTACCTGGCATTTAGCTTCCTCCCGAGCGGAACAACTTACATTGCCCGTGTTGAAAAGCCAATGACAACAGGGCGCAGAACAAAATCGAAGGGGATTCCATGGACTTTCAACTGACCGACGAACAGGAATTGATCAAAGAATCCGTAGCCAAACTTTGCACTGATTTTCCCGACGAATACTGGGCCCAGAAAGACAAAGACCATGAATTTCCATGGGATTTCTACAATGCCATGGCCGAGGCCGGCTGGATCGGCATTGCCATTCCGGAAGCATACGGCGGCAGCGGTCAGGGCATTACCGAAGCCAGCCTGGTGCTGGAGCAGGTTGCCTCCAGCGGCGCGGCCATGAATGGGGCAACACCATTGCACCTGTCGATCTTCGGTATGCATCCGGTGGTCAAGTACGGCGATGAGTCAATGAAGCAGAAGTATCTGCCCGGCGTGGCCAGCGGTGATCTTCATGTTGCTTTTGGCGTGACCGAACCCGATGCCGGCACCGATACCACGTCGATCACCACTGCAGCCAGGCAGGAGGGTGACACGTACTATGTGAAGGGTCGCAAGGTCTGGACCACCAAAGCCCTGCAGTCCCAGCGGGTGCTGTTGCTGGTGCGCACTACACCCAGGGATAAGGTCGAGCGGCGTACTGAAGGGCTGACCTTATTGCTGGCCGAGCTGCAGCGTCCCGAAGTGAGCATATCGCCCATCGACAAGGTAGGCCGCAATGCGGTAGCGACATGTGAAGTGGTTTATGACGACCTGCCGGTACACATTACCGATCGGGTCGGCGAAGAAGGCAAGGGCTTCCGTTATATCCTCGACGGCATGAATGCCGAGCGCATTCTGATTGCGGCGGAAGCCCTGGGCATTGGCCGGGCAGCATTGCGGCGGGCGGTGAACTACGCCAATGAACGTGTGGTGTTCGGCCGCCCCATCGGCAAAAACCAGGGCATCGCTTTTCCACTTGCCGAAGCCAAGATGCGGCTGGACGCGGCGGAACTGGTCATCCGTAAGGCCAGCTGGCTGATAGACAACGGTCAACCCTGTGGCGAGGAGGCCAACATGGCGAAATGGCTGGCTGCGGATGCGGCGTTCTTTGCGGCGGATCGCGCCATGCAGACTCACGGCGGCTTCGGCTATGCCACGGAGTACCATGTGGAGCGCTACTGGCGTGAGGCAAGGTTGATCAAGATCGCGCCGGTGTCCCAGGAGATGATTCAGAATTTCGTCAGTGAGCATGTGCTCGGGCTGCCCAAGTCTTATTGAGGCGTCGCCTGGCAGGAACTAACGCCCGAGTTTTTTGCGCTTGCCCTCGACGTAATCCACCAGAATGTACTCGCCGAGTTTTTCCGGCGATGTGTAAAACACTCGTCCGCCGTTCATGCGCGCCACCTCCTGCATGAATGCGCGCAGATAGTCACTGGATTCCAGCATGAAGCTGTTGATAGCGATACCTTTCCGGGTGCAGCGTTTCACCGCGCGGAAGGTCGCGCGAATGGTCTGCGGCGTGGGCGGGTAGGCGAACATGGCCTGGCCGTCCTCCATGTGGGCGGTGGGCTCACCGTCGGAAATCATGATGATCTGTTTGCTGCCCGCTGAATGCTTGGCCAGCAGACGTTCCGCCAGCAGCAGCGCGTGCTGCATGTTGGTGCCCAGTACGTATTCATCCCACTGCAGATACGGCAGATCGTGGGCTTTCAGTTCCTTGGCGTACGCGGCGAAACCGATGATGTAGAAATTGTCTTTCGGGTACTGTGTGGTGATCAGGTTGTGCAGCGCCAGTGCGACCTTCTTTGCGGACTGGAACGAGCCGCGTAAGGCCATGGACCACGACAGGTCCACCAGCATCGCGGTGGCGGTTGAGGTAATCGTCTCTGATCGATAGATCTCGAAATCTTCCGGCTGCAGCTTTACCGGTGCGCCCGGGCCATTGCGGTTGATGGCGTTACGCAGGGTGCGCGGCATGTGCAGGTGAAACGGGTCGCCGAATTCGTAGGCCTTGGTATCTTCCACCCGCTCGCCAAAGTGGCCTTCTTCGGGTATGGCATGATTGCCCAGACTCTGGCGTTTGAGCCGCTGGTAGATCTCTCCCAGGGCTTTCTGACCAATGATGCGTGAGCCCCTGGGGGTCAGTTCCCATGCACCTTCGTCATTTGAGCGCACATAACCTGCCTCTTCCAGCATCTTCATGAGCTTTTCGAGTTCTTCGAGCTGTTCCGCTTCTTCATCCCCAAGAAGATCGCGCAGCAGATCTTTGTCGATATTGGAAAGATCACCCTGGCGCTCCGCATCCTGCAATTGACCGAGCAGTTCATCGGTCTCGTGCATTTCGCGCATGATCTGCATGGCGGCTTCCAGATCCAGAGACTCATTTCCGGAGAAGCGATAGCGTTGACTGTCCGGGGTGAGGAAATCGAGTTCCTTGGCCAGCTTCGACAATTCCGACTCCAGTTCCGGATCACCAAGGCGGCCAGCGAACATGTCCTGCAGGGCCTGGCGCTGTTCCGGCGACAGTGAGTCCATCAGCGACTGGGCGGCGGCCATCTGCTGGCGCATCTGCTCGAGCAGTTCGTCGAGGTTCTGTGGCGGATCGTCGCCGAACATGTCGCCGAATTCTGCCATGAACTTGTCGAACTCGGGGTCTTCGCCGGAGATCTGCTTGACCAGCATATCGTTGAGCGCCTTCACCATGTCTTTCATGCGTTCGATGTCGCCATCGGACAGGTTGTTGACCATGTTCTCTATGTCTCTGAAGAACGTATTGGTCATGGCTTTGCGCAATTCGTTGAGCAACTCGAGGAATTTCTTCTGCGCGTCGGTGTTTATGAACTCGAATTGTTCCAGCGCTTTGATGCGCGAAGGCAGATCCTGGGGCATTTCGTCCAGGGTTTTCTCGTTGCGCTCGGCGATGTCTTTGAGCAGGGAGTCACTGAAATTGTCCGGGTCAGCGGCCCGTTCTTTCCATTCCGCGATCTGGTCACGCTCCATCTGCTCGATTTCATCAAGGCGCTCACGGAAGTCTTCGAAGATGGAATCGAGGTTGAAGCGTTTGAGTTGGCGCTGCTGCTGCTCCTTGAGCTGGCGCATCATGTCGCGCAGGCCCTGGGTATAGCCGCCCTGAGGAATGGGCATGCCGTGGGACATCAGATTGCGCATGGCCCAGCGCAGGTCGCCGTATTCCATGAGGTCGTCGGCCAGTGCCTTCATCACTTCGTCGGCATCCCAATGGGCCTGCTGGGAGCCGTCCCAGGCGCTGTAGCGATGTCGGCGCGGCTTAGCCATTAGATCTTACCCCGAAAATGTTGCCCGGCCGGACACCGAGTGTTTGTTGAGCAGCTTGTTCAGGTGCAGGCCTTCGAGCATGAATTCCACCTCAGCCGCGCGTGTGCCGGTTGTCTGTGCGGTGATGCGTTCGCTCATGCCGGGAATGCGCTCGATGATGGCGGCGTAATCCTCTGCGTACACCGCTTCACCGATCTCGATGGTCAGGCCATCGTTGAAGGCGTCGGCGATGGGCTGCAGGTCGTGTAGATCGTGGCGGGCATCGAACACCGCCTTGGTAGCGGCGTTGATGATGCGGTGGGTGATCTTGTCCTCCTGACCTTCCTCCATGGCTTCGAATTCCACCTTGCCCTGGAAGGACGGCGCAATGTAGTCCAGGTCAGAGATGCGCGGCACGACCTCGGCTTCGCCCAGCACCAGTGCGCGGCGGTAGGCATTGGCGAGAAGTACTTCGTAGTTGGCGATCGACGCGCGCACGGACACACCGGAGCGCTGGTTGATGTCCGGGGAACGACGCGCGTGGTGGGTGACCTCGGCGATGATCTGGGTCATGAAATCCGGCACGTTCACCTTGAAGTCGGACAGCGCCAGCACATTGGCTTCCTGTGCGACGATGGCGATTTCCTGGTCGATCTCTTGCGGATAGTGGGTGCGGATCTGTGCGCCATAGCGATCTTTCAATGGCGTAATGATGCGCCCGCGGTTCGTGTAATCCTCAGGGTTGGCGGTGGCCAGAATGAATACGTCGACGGGCAGACGCACTTTGTGGCCGCGGATCTGCACGTCTCGTTCTTCCAGCAGATTGAGCAGGCCCACTTGGATGCGCTCAGCCAGGTCGGGCAATTCGTTGATGGCGAAGATACCTTTATGCATACGCGGCACCAGGCCGTAATGCAGGGTTAGCTCGTCGGACAGGTAACGGCCTTCCGCCACTTTGATGGGGTCGACCTCACCGATAATGTCGGCGATGGTGATGTCCGGTGTGGCCAGCTTTTCGCCGTAACGGTCGTCCCGGTGCAGCCAGCGGATGGGCGTATCTTCACCCTGTTCGGCCACCATGTCCTGGCCGGCTCTGGTGATCGGCGCCAGTGGATCTTCGGGGATTTCCGTGCCGTCGAGCACTGGCGTCCACTCATCCAGCAGCGATGTCAGGCCGCGCACCAGACGGGATTTCGCCTGGCCGCGTTCACCGAGGAAGATGATGTCCTGGCAGCCCAGAATGGCGTTGACGATCTGTGGCTCTACCGTAGCTTCGTAGCCCACTACGCCGGGAAACAGTGGCTCTGCACGGGATAATCTGGTGATCAGGTTGTGCCTGATTTCTTCCTTTACGGGCTTACTGGTGAAGCCTGTGGCTTTCAGTTCGCCAAGGGTGGTAGCGGTAGGTTTAGACGACACTGGGCTCTCTCCTCCGGCACAACACGTCCTTTCGAGTCTAACACTGCGGATTGAGCGGTTGCTACTTGAGTATCTGCGCCACACGCTCGTGTAGGACCGGAATTGTCCGTTCCTCCAGCCAGGGATTTTTGCGCAGCCACATCAAGTTGCGCGGGCTGGGGTGGGGCAGGGGCAGCAGACCGGGTAAGTAGCTGGCCCAGTCGCCGGCGACGGCGGTCAGCGGGTCGCGGCGGCGTTCGGGCAGATGCCAGTCGATGGCGTAGCGGCCCACCAGTACCGTTAGCTCGACGCGCTGCAGATGCTCGAGCAATTGTGCCCGCCACACCTCAGCACAGCGGGGCCCCCCGCGCCGCGACCCCCCCCCGCCCGGGCCGGGGGGGGCGACAAACCACGG
>CAYMUT010000016.1:0-115452 GCA_964393625.1 uncultured Pseudomonadales bacterium | reverse complement strand
CAGCACCGGGGGGCCGCGGCGGAAGACCCCCGCGGCGGCCCTTGCCGGGGTAGCAGAAACCCATGGGGATCAGGGCAATCTGTCGCGGGTCGTAGAAGGTCTCACGGCTCACCCCCAACCAGTCACGCAGGCGATCACCGCTGGGATCGTTGAAGGGGATGCCCGTTCTGTGCACGGCCGTGCCGGGCGCCTGACCGACGATTAGAATGCGAGCTGAAGGGTGTGCCTGGAGTACCGGGCGTGGCCCCAGTGGCAGATCTGCACTACACAGCTCGCAGGCGCGGATGTCTTCTATCAGGCGGACAAAACGCTTCAAGCGTTGGCGCGTTGGGTGGGTTTGCCCAGTAACCGGTCGGACACGATGCGCAACTGAATCTCGCTGGTGCCTTCGAAAATCTTGGTGAGCCGCGCATCCCGCCAGTAGCGTTCCATGGCGTGCAGCTTGGTATAACCGGCGCCGCCGAGTATCTGCAGGCCATCGGAGGTGACCCGCTCCGCCATTTCTGCGGCATACCATTTCAGCATGGAGGCTTCTTTGTCGCAGGTCTGGCCTGAGTCCATCTTGGTACAGACGTCATACATCAGGGCACGGGCGGCTTCGACCTCGGCGGCCATGCGGGCGATCTTGAAGCGGGTTTCCTGAAAGTCGGCGATGGGTACACCGAACTGCACGCGCTCATGGGCGTAGGCCATGGCGTCTTCCACCGCGCCGCGTGCCAGACCGATGGAGCGCGCCGCAGTGTGCGCCCGGGCGACGTTGAGCATGTTGACTGTATTTTTGAAACCTTCACCGCCGCCTTGCCCACCGGTAATGATGTTCTCCTTGGGTATGCGGCATTCGTCGAAGGCCAGTTCAAAGGTGTTCCAGCCGAAGTAGCCGATTTTCGGGATGGCCGCGCCCTGGCAGCCCTCGGGTAGTTCGCCGCGGGGCTTTTCGATGATAAACGAGCGCAGTCCTTTGTAGCGGGCATCGTCACCGGGTGCTTCGACCCGGGCCAGCAGGTTGATGTAGTCGGCCTGATCGGCAAAGGTGCACCAGTACTTGTTGCCGCTGATGACCCATTCGTCATCATCCAGTACCGCTTTGCAGCTCACTGAAGCGAGGTCACTGCCGACATTGGGCTCGGACAGTGATACCGCCGCCAGGTACTCGCCTTGAGCGGCTTTGGCAGTCAGATCCCGGCGTTTCGCTTCCGGCCATCCACCTACACCCATCAGCGACGAGGCGCGCGCGATGATGCTGGCGACGCTCATCCAGCCCCGCGCCAGTTCCTCGGAGATCAGACAGTACTCAAATACACCAAGCTCCAGACCGCCGTGCTGTTCCGCCATGCGGATGCCAAAATAGCCCATTTCGCCGAGCTTGCGGCGCAGGTCCATGGGAATCTGTCCCTGTACCGGGTCCAGTTCGTTAGCCACCGGCAGCACTTCATTCATAGTGAAGTCCCGTGCCACCTCCTGAATCATCAGGCGCTCGTCGGTCAGGTAATGGTCGGTCATGGTCGGGTCTCAGTTGCTGGTCAAAGTGTTGAATAATGGAGTCAGATCGTCCATCTCGTCGAGATTGCGGCACATGCCGATGATCTGTTCGGCGGCATCGTTGCCGAGCCGGGGGATCACCAGGGCGCGGAATTTGCGTTCGAGCTTGTCACGCTGCTGCTCCAGATCGCGGCTGGGAATGGCTACATTGAATGCTTCTTCGTGAATCTGGCCGTCGCTGGTTGCAATGGTAACGATGGTGTCGCGAATCGGAGTGTCGTGGGCGACCACGGTGACTTTATCGCGGAAACGCAACAGCTTCGGGTCTTGGGTCAACTCGTCGGTAAATGCTTCGATACTCGAAGTATCGGCACCGGTCAGCGCCATGGCTACGGTGAAACGCAGACTGAACTTCGCCTCGAGGCCAGTCTTTGGCTCGGAAATGTTGCAGACGCGGAAGTGGCCCTTGTCCACCCGTACCGTGATGCGTTCGATTTCGTTGGGGTCGAAAGCGTTACGTGCGCAGAGATTGTTGGTGGCCTCGATGGCGGAATGGGTCAGGTAGCAGGCGGCGTGATATTTAAAGCAGATGTCCTGGGTGTAGGACGCCTGTTCTAAAGCGGCGCTGAACTTCTCACCATCTGTGCCAGTGCTCTGAGTTTCGCCGAAACCCTGCTCTGCCTCCAGTATGTCCGTTCGCGCGGTGAAGCCTTTGCCGGCCAGGGCTGCGGCGTGTGCACCTGTCGCGGCGGCATGGCCGGCATGCAGTGGTTTGCACATGGTGCCGAAACTGGCTTTCAAACCCGCCGCCTGGGTACCGGCAATCCCCAATGCGCCGCTGATTTTGTCTTCGTCCAGCGGCATCAGCACAGCGGCCGCCGCGGTGGCGCCGAATGAACCTATTGTTCCTGTGCTGTGCCAGCCATCGCGATAGTGGGATTCACCGGTATAGGTGGACACGATGCACTCGGTATCCACACCAGCGCAGAACGCTGCGATGACCTCCGCACCGGAATAGCCTTTGTGCTCCGCCATGGCCAGCACTACCGGTGCCACCGGTACCGTGGGGTGACCGGACATCACCATCTGCACGTCGTCGTAATCGTGGGCATGCCCGGCGGAGCCATTGATCAACGCGGCCTGGGCCACCGAAGTACGCTCGTTGGTGCCGATGACCGTTGCCTGAGGGTGCCCGCCCTGTTCCGCGGCTTCTTCGCGCAGGATTCTGGCCAGAGGTTCTTCCATACCGGCGATGGTTACGCCGATGAAGTCGAGCAATGCCTGTTTGCTGACTTCCACTGCCGCGGGTGGAATGGTCGTGAAGTCAGTAGCCGCTATCCGTGCAGCGAGTCGGTTGGTTTCATTCATGGCGCCCCCTTGGTCTAAGTGAATCCCTCAGATGACGCAAACGTTAGCATGTTGCGCCTATGGCAGACTAGCCGGGACAGGTAGGTGAATCGGTAGCAGTAGAGGGCCGACCTAAACTTCGGGAAACTGGGTGTGCCCTTTCTTCAGGCGTGTCGTCACATAGTCCCTCAGCGCCGGCGTGAGCGTGGCCGGGTCCGCGGTTGACTGAATGGGCGCACCGATCTGCAGGTGATAGCGTTGCCCGGATTTGTTCAACAGCTCGCGGAACAGCGTCATGTCTTTCAGCTCGGTGTTCAGGAACCACAACAGGTAATACAGCAGGCTGTTGTGCCCTCTGATGTGCATGGGCACGATGGGGCAGTCGTATTTCTGCGCCAGACTTACACCTGATTCCAGCCATTCCCGTTCGATGAGCCCCACGGGTGTCGGGCGGGCTAGGCGTCCGGACGGGAATATAACGATGAGTCGTTCGTCGCGAAACGCCTTCACCATGTTGCGCACGGTCTCCTTGGATTTAGCGTGGTTGCGGCGCTCCTCCATCCATTCCACGGGAATGATGATTTCCGCCAGATTTTCCTGGCAGCGCACCGCGTCGCGGTTGGCGAAAAACGTCATGTCCGGGCGGATCTGCTTGATGGCTTCAAACACGGCGATGCCGTCTGCGATGCCGGCGGGATGATTCGTCATCAACACGGCTCGGCCCCGTGCAGGTAGGTGTTCCAAGCCTTTCACGGTAATGCGCATCTGCAGCAGATTGCTCATGTGCTCGAACACCGCGAAACCGCACATGTCCTGAACTTCATCCACGAGGTCTTTGGCGTTCTGATAGCCCAGCACGGGATACATGTACTTCTGCACCATGGCCCATACCCGGGGGTTACTGCGCAGCTTATCCGCGCGTTCTTCGATTAGTTCGTCGACGATATGGGTCATGGCTGATGCTGCTGGATGAAGGAACTCAGCGCCGCATTGAAGCCCTCGGCATCTTCCATGTTGACGGCGTGCCCGGCCTCCAGTTCGACCACAGTCAGGTTGGCCATGTGCTGTTCTGCCCAGGACTTCGATGCGAAAAAACGCGTCTCCCTTGCGCCATGACACAGTAGTGCGGGTCTTGGGTTGTACGGCGCAATGTCGCGCACGCTGGCATAGGGGGTCGTGTAACGCAGAGTATTGGCGACGGCTACGGGAACGAGGTGCTCGGCGTCAGCGTTCAGGGCATCGTAGACAGGGTTCGGCAGGCGTTTGGCGAAGCGGGGATGTACCGCAATGCGTCGAATCGCATCGCCGCCGCCAGCGATGATGGCCTCGGCGGTGGCTTCACTGTCGGCGAGCCACTGTTCGATGAGCATTTCGTCTGCAAACCCCGACGAGGAATTGGTGAAAGCGTGGCCCAATACGCGCTCCGGATAACAATCTGCATAACGTATGGTCATGCCGGCCCCTATGGAATATCCGCACAGGAACCACTGCGCGACGCCGAGCTCCTGGCGAATCGCCTCGAGTTGCTCCACATAACTATGGGGCGCGTAGCTTTGCGCGTCTTCCGGTGCGGGTGATTTACCATGCCCCCACAATTCGATGGTGACCGGCGTGCACACCTGCTGCAGGGCGGCAAGATTGTCCTGCCACTGGGCGGATGAAGAGAGAAAACCATGGAGCATTGCCAGGTACGGCCCCTGGCCGGGATGAACGCTATAGGCGAGTTGCACGTAGGCTGACCCAACTGACTGACACTGGTTCTACAAGGTCCCATGCTACCATGTTGGGCAGGGTAATTGAGTAGTTTGACGTATGAGCGAAGGGAATTCCACGGGTGCTGCGGAGATTGCCGTGTTGACCACCGGCGGCACCATCGACAAGGTTTATTTCGATGCGTCCAGCGAATTCAGCGTGGGTGAATCGGTGGTTGAAGAACTACTGCGCGAAGCCCATGTCGATGTGCACTATCGGCTCGTCGAAGTCATGCGCAAGGACAGCCTCGATATGAGCAATGATGACCGTGCTGCAATCGGCGAGGCGGTGGCGGGTTGTGCGGAGCGCTGTATTGTCATCACGCATGGCACCGACACCATGAGCGTCACTGCTGAAGCATTGTCGCCAGCCGGGGAGCGGACCATTGTGCTCACCGGCGCGTTGTCGCCGGCGCGCTTTGCCAGGAGCGACGCGACGTTCAACGTGGGCATGGCTTTTGCGGCGGCGCAAACGCTCCCGGCGGGCGTTTACATCGTCATGAACGGCCAGGTCTTTGAGTCCGGGGCGGTACGCAAAGATACCGCGAACAACCGATTTGTTCGGTGTTAGACTGGTTTTCGGGAGAACAGGAAGAACACCATGCATGATTTACTGATCAAGAACGGCACTGTCATAGACGGTTCGGGCGGGGCTCGTTATCGCGCCGACGTGGCTATAGGCGATGGCAAAATTACCGCCATCGGCCGCATCAATGAACGTGCCAAGCAGACCATCGATGCTGAGGGGCATGTGGTTTCGCCGGGCTTCGTCGACGGCCATACCCACATGGACGCACAGATCTTCTGGGATCCGCTGGGTACCAGTTCCTGTTATCACGGCATCACCAGCGCCGTTATGGGCAACTGCGGCTTTACCCTGGCGCCATGCAAGCAGGAAGACGCGGATTTCGTATTCCGCAATCTCGAACGCGCCGAAGACATTGCCCGGGAGGCGATGCTGGAAGGCGTTGAGTGGCAGTGGGAGACCTTCCCGGAATACCTCGATGCGGTGGATGCGCAACCCAAGGGCATCAATTACGCGGGGTACATCGGTCATTCTGCTCTGCGTACCTATGTCATGGGTGAACGGGCGTTCAGCGACGAAGCCACCGAGGACGACATCAAGGCCATGCAAAGCGCTGTGCAGCAGGCCGTCAACGCTGGCGCCATCGGCTTTTCAACATCACGCACCTTTAATCACATTACCGCTGATGAGCGTCCCGTAGCCAGCCGCCTGGCCAACTGGGAGGAAGTGCGGGCCATCGTCAATGCTATGGGGGAGACGGGCAAGGGTATCTTTGAGTTGGCCGGTGAGGCGCCCGGCCGCGATCCGGAGCGCATTCGCGAGTACCACGAACGTCTGCGCGATCTGGCGGTGGAGTCCGGCGTGACCCAGACCTGGGGGATGTTCAGTGTCAAGGTGGCTCCGGATTTCTGGCGTCCCTATTTTGATCTGTTGGATGAAACTGCTGCCGCCGGCGGGCGCATGTTTGCCCAGGTGCACAGTCGCGGGCTCAATAACATTCTGTCGTTCGAGAGCAATCTGCCTTTCGACAACTGGGAGCTGTGGAAAGAAATCCGCCAGCTGCCGCTTGCCGAACAACAGGCCAGATTGTCGGACCCGGAACTGCGCGCCAGACTCGTCGCCATCGCCAACCGCGGGTACACCGGTCCGCGCATCGTCGGCGCGGAATTGCGGCCGCCAAATTGGAACTATGTCTACGCCATGGACGACATGGCCTATGACAAACCGTCCATGGCGCAGATCGCGGCGGAGCGGGGCGTTGATCCGGTCGAACTGATGATCGACATGGCGCTGGAGAAAGATCTGAAGATGTTTTTCCGCACGCCCATCGCCAATGAAAACATGGATGACGTGCTGGAGATGATGAAGCACCCTCGCTCGGTGGTGACGTTTTCGGACTCAGGTGCGCATGTCTCACAGATTATGGACAGCTCCCTGCAGACTCACCTGCTCAGCTACTGGGTTCGTGAGAAGGAAGCGTTCACGCTTGAACAAGCCATTCGTCAGATCACCTACAACACCGCGACGGTGTGGGGTCTGCACGACCGTGGTCTGCTGCGGGTCGGTATGGCGGGTGATGTTGTGGTGTTCGATGCAGACACGGTGGGGCCGCGCATGCCGGAAGTGGTCCACGACCTGCCGGCGGGTGCTCAGCGTCTGAAGCAGACTGCGGACGGCATAATGCACACCATCGTCAATGGGCAAATTCTGCTGACCAACAACGAGCATACCGGGGCCGAACCCGGGCGGTTGTTGCGTTGCTGATAACGTAAAACCCTTGCAGCGGTCCGGTCATTTGGGGGAACATCTGCGCATGCGCCCGTAGCTCAACTGGATAGAGCACCAGGCTTCGAACCTGGGGGTTCGGGGTTCGAGTCCCTGCGGGCGCGCCATTCACAGTTTGTCGATTCATGAGCAAATCTGCTGACCAACTCTTGCAATGGGATCATCCGGCCCCGTTCTTCATTGCCATAGCCGTGCAGGCTGAGGACATCGACAGCTTCGGGCACGTCAACAACACCGTGTATCTACGCTGGTTGACCGAATGCGCGTGGGCGCACTCTGCTGCGGTGGGATTGCCGGAAGAAACCTGCGTGCAGATGCGCCGGGGCATGGCGGTGCGATCCATTCACGTAGACCTGCTGTCTTCGGCCTATCTGGGCGATGAACTGCTGGTGGGCAACTGGCTGACCAACAAAGATCGCCTGCGCGCCACCCGGGTCTATCAGATCGTCAATCCAGCGAACGGCATGACCCTGCTGCGCGGTCACGTGGACTTCGTCTGCGTGAATCTCGATAGCGGGCGGCCGACCCGCATGCCGGGGGAGTTTTTCGAGGCTTATGTAGAAACTCTGCAGCTCGAAGAGAACTAATTCCAGGGTTGCGCGACTAACTGTATGACTGGATGGATCATCGACGGGTTCGGACGGTCATTGTTTATCCCTAGTTGGAATCGATTGTTGATTCGGCGCCCGTCCGCGGATGGGCGCTTTTTTATGTTAATCTCCCGCGCCGAGATTTTAGGTATGCAAAGAGACCCGATATGAGCGATGCCCAGGCGCAGTTTGATTCCATAGAAGATGCCATTACCGCCATTCAGATGGGCGAAATGGTGGTCGTTGTGGATGATGACGATCGCGAAAATGAGGGCGACCTGATCATGGCCGCGAGCAAGGCGACCCCGGAGGCCGTGGCGTTCATGATCCGCCACACCAGTGGAATTTTATGTGCGCCGCTGCTGGAGGAGCATGCCCAGTCCCTGCACCTTGACCCCATGGTGGCGCGCAACGATGCGCCCATGAGTACTGCCTTTACCGTATCTATTGATTACAAAGAGGGATTGACCACCGGTATTTCGGCCGAAGAGCGCGCCGCAACGGTACAGGCCCTGACCAACAATAATGTGGCTGCTGAGGATTTCGTGCGTCCCGGGCACATCTTCCCACTGGTTGCCCGCCAGGGCGGCGTGCTGGTGCGATCCGGCCATACAGAAGCTGGTGTGGATCTGAGCGAGCTGGCCGGCCTGCAGCCGGTAGGGCTGCTGGCGGAGCTGGTCAATGACGATGGTACGGTGCAGCGACTGGCGCAGTTGCTGGAGTTTTCCAAACAGCACAACCTGAAGATCATCACCATCGCCGATCTGATCGCCTACCGGCAGATTCGCGAGCAGCTGGTGGAACGCGGGCCCGATTTTGCGGTGCAGACCCGTATCGGGTCGGCCAAAGCCATTGCCTATCACACCCGTTTCGAGGATGCGGAGCACCTGGCGCTGGTATTTGGCGATATCGCCAGCATGGAGAGCGTGCCGGTGCGCATCCACCGGGAAAAACTGGTGGATGACGTTTTTGGTCCGCAGACCGACCACGAGCAGAATCTGCTCAACGCCTCGCTGGATCGCATAGCCGGACTTGGCGGTGGCGTACTGATCTATCTGCGCACGGGCTTCGTCGGTGTACCGCATGAAACCCTTGCGCACCAGAGTAAAGAAGACGAGCGCCGCAGCGAGTGGCTCGAGGTGGGCGTGGGCGCGCAGATTCTCCGGGATCTCAATATTTCCCGGATACGCCTGATCGCTGGTCGTGAAGTATCCTACGTGGGTGTAAGTGGCTTCGGTTTATCACTAGAATCTACCGAAATTCTTTAAACAGGAGAGGGGAACTATGCCGGAAATCAAACCCGGACTTCGTCTTAAGAGCGCCGTATGTGACGGCGAAGCAATGGTGGTCAAAGGGGATGTCGAAGGGGTGATTACCTGTGGCGGCGCGCCCATGCTGGGGCCGGGCGAAGAAGCGCCTGCCGATGCCCAGGCTGACCAGGAGCACATGTACGATTGTCTGATCGGCAAACGCTACGTCAATGCCGAAGAAACCCTGGAATTGCTGTGCGTTAAGGCGGGTGAAGGTTCATTCGGCATTGGCGGGCAGATGCTGATGGGCAAAGAAACGAAGAAACTGCCTTCTTCCGACTGAGCACAAGTTATTCGAAGACACCCGCTACCAGCAGTTCTCCGATGCGTTCGTCGTCATAACCGAGCACTTCGGTGAGCACCTCCATCATGTCCCGATTGAATGTGGGCGCAGAGGTGTCGACGCTCGTTGGGGATCTGGAAAGATGGAAGCGGGAAGACTCGATCACGGTTGCGCTTGCCTCATGATGGGGCAGATTCACGAAGTGACCTCGATGGCGTAGCTGAGCGTCAGCGAGAAGCTCAGGGCTGTTCAACACCATGCTGGCGGGAACGCCCCTGGCCTGCAGCGCCGCTTCGAGTTCGGCGGCTGGTTTGTCAGAAGTGAATTGCGCGATGCGAGCGTCCAGCGCGGGCTGCTCCGCCACTCGTGCGGTCGCGTCATCAAGGTTCTCTGCGAGCTTTTCGAGGCCGCTGATCAATTCACAAAGAGCATGCCAGTGCGCGTTGGTCTCGCAGGCTAAGGCGATGTGCTCATCGTTGCCCGCAGTCGCATAAACACCCTGGGGCGCGAAGTTCATATCGGCGTTGCCTGTACGCGTCTGAATGTGGCCGTTGGCGGTGTAGTCCAGTATGGCCGGGGTCAGAAAGTGCATAGCGGCTTCCGCCTGGGCGAGGTCGATGTGCTGACCTTCGCCGGTACGGCGATGGTGTTCCAGCGCGGCCAGCACCGCCACCGCGTTGAAGCGCGGCGCGATGTAGTCGGTGTATGCACCGAACGGTCCGGCGGGATCGCGATCCTGCCAGCCTGTGATCGCGTAAAAACCGGCGATGGCCGCAGCCAGATTACCGTAGCCGGCGAACTCCGCCAGCGGCCCGGTCTGGCCCATCAGGCAGGTGCTCAACATGATGATATCGGGTTTAATCTCGCGCAATGACGCGTAGTCGAGGCCGAATGCCTTCATGGCCCGTGGCGAAAATGATTCCGTTACCACGTCCGCCCAGCACACCAGGTCGGCGATGACCTCGCGGCCTTCGGGCGTGGTCAGGTCTATAGAGATCATTTTCTTGCCGGCATTGGTGCTGTGAAACACCGCGGAGTACTCGGTAAATTCCTCGCCGTTGATGAATGGGCGGATGGTGCGGCACACGTCCAGCCGGGAGGATGATTCAACACGAACCACTGTAGCACCATAGTCCGCCAGGCAACGTGTGGCGGCGGGCCCAGCCAGTGCCCACATGAAATCCAGTATTTTGACGCCGGCCAGCGGCGCCTGGTCGGTGAGCTGGCCTGGTGCTTCAGATTGGATGGGCTGCCAGCTTTCCATTTCGTCGATGATCTCTGCAGTATGCTCGCCGGTTCCAGGTGGGCGTCGGCTTTGCTGGATCGGTGTTGCACTGAACCGCGCGAACGGGCCGGGATAGCGTATAGCCGCCGCGGGGCCTTTGCCGTCAGGTGCAGTGAAGTATTCACGGGCGCTGAATTGGTCGCTGTTGACCACATCTTCAATGGTGGTCATGGGGGCCAGTAGCAGTCTTCGCTGCAGGGCCGCCTCGAGCAGTTCGGCCTTGGTTTTGGATGCGGTACAGGCGGCGACGCACTGTTTGACCCGCTCGAATTCGGCGATGGGTTCTGCGCCGGTAGCCAGCAGCAGACCGTATTCCACCCAGTCTTTGTCGCGGGTGGCAGCATCGCAGAATCCCTCGTCGTAGACATACTCCATCAGTCTGCGGGTGGCAGGGCCCACGGTTGCGCCGAAGATATGGGTAATCGAAACATGACCGTCGCTGGCGGGATAGGTCAGACGGATACGTATGTCGCCGGTCTTGATGCCGCCCGCGGTTCGGCCGGCGGTGCTCTCGTTGACCGCGGCGCTGAGAATGTTGCCCTGGGTAGCCAGGGTGACAGCCTGCTGAGCCGACACATCGACATGCTGACCACGGCCGCTGCGCGTGCGTTCATGCAGCGCCACCATGACACCGACGGCGGCTTCGGCTGCGGCGTGCTGCCAGGCCTGGGGTACCGACACCCGCACCGGTGGTCGGTCTTCGTCGCCGGTGAGCGCCAGAGGGCCGGCAGATGCCATGATCGTGATATCTGACGCCGCCCATTCGGCCTTGGGTCCGTCGCTGCCGAAAGGTGTAAGGCTGACGTGAATCAGCGCGGGATTGAGCTGCTGCAGGCGTTCATAGCCGATGCCGCGTGCGTGCATGGCGCCGGGCGGCTCGGCTTCGATGAGCACATCGGTGCGTTGCACGAGCCGCTCGAACAGCTCCCGATCGGTGTCCACGTCGAGTTCCATGCTGCGTTTGCCGCGCGCATAACCCCACCAGTAAAGGGATGCTTCCGAGTCCGGCTGGTGATTGAGAAACGGCCCCAGATTCCGGCCGGGCGCGCCTTTCGGGGGTTCGATCTGAATGACGTCAGCGCCCAGATCGCCGAGTATCTGCCCGCATAACATGCCGTAGGTGTGGGTTAGATCCAGTACCCGATATGGCGATAGCAACATGCTCCCCTCCCGAAATCCGTTGTTCGCTTGGCAGTTAATAGCAGATTTGCACGCCCGCTGCACACTTGAACAGTGGTTTCAGTGCGAGTTGCCGTAGTGGAACCTGCCCGCCGCCCCACATTGACCCACATAGACGATGCGCAGGTCTTGCGTACGCTGCTTGCAGCTCGAACAGCGCAACCGTCGTCGCAGATCAGCCACCGGGTAGCCGCTGCCGTGGGCGGCAATCAGCTCGCTCAGGTTCAGCTCCACCATGCGGTTGCAAGGGTCGCATACGGCATAAATGCGAAATGCGGCAGCGAGATCCTGTATGGTTTGCATGTGTATTATTTTGCTACTGTATGCATATACAGTATTCGTTTGCTCTGTGGAGGACAAGTTGAAGCCATTGGCCATCACATTGGGGGACCCTGCGGGCATCGGCCCGGAGGTGGCGGCGAAAGTGCTGGCGGATGCGGCGCCGGCGCAGCCGTGGTTGCTGGTAGGGACGCGCTGGGCGCTGGAGCGTGGCGCGCAAGCCGCGGGGGTGACGTTACCGGAGTTTCCGACGGTTCAGGAAGTGGCGCAGCTCAATGGGATCGGTCTGATTGACATAGGCATCCCGCAACCTGCGGGCTTTGCGTTTGGCGCAATCCATGCCGATTGTGGCCGTATAGCCGGTCAAGCGGTGGAGTGGGCGGCACGGGCGTGCCTGGCGGGTGAGGTTGCGGCCATGGTGACCTGTCCGTTGAACAAGGAAGCGTTGCAAGCAGGGGGCTTCGTGGACGATCTCGGGCATCAGGAGATTCTTGCGCGACTGTCCGGCGCGAGCTGGACCGCCACCATGCTGATGACGCCAGGGCTGCGGGTGGCGCACCTGTCTACGCATAAGTCGCTGATCGAAGCGGCCCGCTACGTCACCCGCGAGACTGTATTGGAGAAGCTGCAGCTGTTGCATCGCACCCTGTCGCAGTGGGGCATTCCCGCACCGCGTATTGCCGTGGCCGCACTGAATCCTCATGGCGGTGAAGGTGGTATGCTGGGCCGGGAGGAAATCGATGAGATAGCGCCGGCTGTAGCCGACGCGGTAGCGGCGGACATCGATGCTACGGGCCCGATTCCCGCCGATTCGGTGTTCAATCGCGCCGTCGACGGGGAGTATGACGTGGTGCTGGCTCTCTATCATGACCAGGGCCACATCGCTATCAAGGTACATAACTTCCACGAATCCACCACGGCGACCCTCGGCATTCCCTTCGTACGCACCTCAGTCGATCATGGCACCGCCTTCGATATCGCCGGTACTGGCCGGGCCAACCCGCAGGGCCTGCGTGCGGCGATCAATACCGCTGAACAGATCCTCGCCGGCACGCTCGCCTGAAAGGCGTTGACGTTACCTCCGCGATGAAAGTGTGGCACACTTGTGGCCTTACTGAATTGCTGGGGAGACGCTTGTGAAAGCAGCTGTATTTCGTGAAGTCAATGTGCCCATGGAGATCGAGGACATCTCCATCTCCAAACCGGGGCCCAGAGAGGTGCTGGTACGTACCGGGGCAGCAGGCATCTGCCACAGTGACATGCATTTTTTCAATGGCACCTACCCGGGGCAGGTACCCATGGTGCTTGGCCATGAGAGCGCCGGTGTGGTGGAAGCGGTGGGTTCAGATGTGCACTACGTCAAGCCGGGCGATCACGTCATTACCTGTCTGTCGGTATTCTGTGGGCATTGCGAAAAGTGTCTCACCGGGCACCTTTCACTGTGCCAGGAGCCGGAGGTCAACCGGGCGCCGGACGATGAGCCGCGCTTGAGCCAGAACGACCAAGGACTCACCCAGTTCGCGCAGCTTGGCTCCTTCGCCGAGCAGATGCTGGTGCATGAACATGCCCTGGTGAAGATCCGCGAAGATATGCCCATGGACCGCGCAGCGCTGATCGGCTGTGGCGTGACCACCGGCGTTGGTGCGGTGATTCACACCGCCGCCGTGGAGCCGGGTTCCACCGTGGCGGTCATCGGTTGCGGCGGTATTGGCCTGTCCTGCATCAACGGTGCTGCGATCGCCGGCGCGGCGCGGGTCATTGCGGTGGATATGGTTGACTCCAAACTGGAACTGGCTCGAAAGTTCGGCGCTACCGATGTGGTCAATGCCAGTGATGGCAACGCGGTGCAGAACGTCATTGAAATGACCGGCGGCGGCGTGCACTACTCCTTCGAAGCCATCGGCCTCAAGGTCACCGCGGAGCAGGCCTTCCAGATGCTGCGCAACGGCGGTACCGCCACCGTCATCGGCATGATCCCGCCGGGCGACATGGTTTCTCTGCATGGCACCGATTTCCTGTTCGAGAAGAAGATTCAGGGTTCCATGATGGGCTCCAACCGCTTCCGGGTAGATATGCCGCGTTTTGTCGACTTCTACCTGCAGGGGCGCCTGCATCTGGATGATCTGGTGTCTGCCCGCATTAAGCTTGCAGACATCAATGAAGGCATGGCCGCGTTGGAAACCGGTGAAGTGGCGCGCAGCGTCATCATGTTCGACTGACCGCCGTGCGCTGGTTGTCGTTCGTTAGAGACGGTCAGACGACCTTCGGCTACGTCACCTGCGATGGTGAAGGCGTAGTGGATGCGGGCGCTCGCTCGGAGTTCAACTCGCTGCGTCAGGCCATTGAAGCGGATGCGCTGGGTACGCTGCCCGACCAATGTGGTGATGAAGCGGATCTGCTCCTGGAGGGGCTGCAGTACGCGCCGACCATAACAGACCCACGCAAGATTCTGTGCGTAGGGCTGAACTACAAGGCGCACCAGGAAGAAACCGGGCGCGGTGGCGAGGGCGTGCCCACCATCTTCACCCGCTTTGCCGCGGCCCAGGTGGCCCACAACCAACCGATGATCCGACCGCGGGAATCCAACACCCTGGATTTCGAAGGCGAAATCGCCATGATCATCGGTAAGGCCGGGCGCCGTGTTTCCCGCCGGAATGCGCTCGACCATGTGGTCGGCATTGGCATCTATAACGATGGCAGCGTGCGCGAATATCAACGGCAGACGAGCCAGTTCACGCCGGGTAAGAATTTCACTGCCACCGGCGGCTTTGGCCCGTGGATGATGACCAAGGATGAGGTTGGCGATCTGGACAAGCTGGAGCTCACTACCCGGCTCAACGGTGAAGTGATGCAGAACGCCACATCAAACATGCTGGTGCATGGTTTCGAGGAGATCATCGAGTACTGTTCGACGTTCATCGAACTGGAACCCGGCGACGTGATCGTTACGGGTACCCCGGGTGGTGTAGGTTCGGCACGCAAGCCGCCGGTGTTCATGGATCACGGCGATCTCATTGAAATCGAAGTCAAACCCATCGGTACCCTGAGCAATCCCGTTGTGGGTGAGAACTGATATCGCATGAATAAAGAGCAGTTGAAATCCACCATTCAGGGCCTGCACGAGCATCTCGAAAGCGCCGAAAATGTCGACCCCGAGCTACGTGACATGCTGGTTACTCTGGATGGCGACATTCATCATCTCATGACTGCCGAGTCAGCGCCCCAGGCAGAGCATGCCCGAGGCGTAATGGATCGGGCAGAGTCTCTGGCGGCGCGCTTTGCGGCGGATCACCCCCACGCGGAAGCGTTACTACGTGAGATCGTCGCCGCGCTGGCAAAGATGGGAGTCTAAGCGCCCGCACCAATGCGGGAACGCTGAATGTCAGCTCTTGTGATCTTCCATACGGAACAGCGCCAGTGCGATCCACGCCACGACGTAGCCGCCCAGCAACCCGGTAAATGCCGGTAGGTAGCTACCCGCCGACTCGTACACATAGGCAGCCAGCGGTAGCCCGAATATATTGAACGGCAGCAGCATGGGCATATTGGCGCCCATTACTTTGGCGAAAGCCGCCCTGCCGAAGCGCACAGACAGCATGACCGACCATAGCGTGGCGACGCCGCCATAACCGAGCCCGAAGCAGGCTCCGGCGATGTTCAGGGTCGTAAGATCATCCGCCACCAGCAGAATACTGACGCCGGCGAACTGCAGTGCGACAGAACAGGCCAGGACCAGTTTCTTGTTGAAAAAGTCCGACAGCATACCGAACAGCGGTTTGGCGATGGCGCCCAGTAAAGTGGTAATGGCTACCACGCCCGCGGCGTCCATAGCACTGATGCCGATGTCGGTGATATGCGACGGCAGCGACAGCACCACGGCAGCTATGCCGAGGTAGCACGGGCCGACCACCAGGGTCAGAGCCCAGACGTCACGATGTTTTATGGCGCGTAATGTGGTCCAGTCACTGTCGTGACCCGACAGCTGATCTTCAGGTGGCTCGCTGGCGCCATCGGGGTAGAGATTGCGTTCCTCCGGGCTGCGCACGGCCAGGGTGATAATCAGGGGCGTGAGTATGATCAACGCGCCGATGCCGCATACCGCGAATGCCGTCTCCCAACCGTACTGAAGAAGTACCCAGGTCACCAGTGGCACCAGTACTGTGGCGGAGATGGTAATGCCGAATTGGGATATGCCCATGGCGGTGCCGCGACGCCCGTGGAACCAGTTCGCGAGCAGCATGTTGCAGGGAATGACGCCCAGCATGACCAGACCGATGCCCATGACGCCGCCAAACAGCAGGTACAGTTGCCACACAGCAGTGATCTGTGACAGCAGCAGCAGGCCGCTCGCCAGGGCAGCGGTGCCGACGAGCAGTAGTATCTTGATGGACCGTTCGGCATACAGGCGTCCCGCCACAGGGCTCAGTAACGCCACTACGATGGATTGGATCGACATGGCCAGCGATATCTCAAAGCGGTCGGTGTTCAGCGCCTCACTGAGTGGCTTCAGGTAAACACTGAGCGAGTAATAGGCCAGGCCAATGGATACGAACTGCAGGACGAACGTGAATGCGACGATTATCCAACCGTAAAAGAAGCGGTAGCGTAGACGATTCATCATGGGTGCCTGTGCAGTAAAAGCGGCATGATTTTTTTGCTTGAAGCGCCCTGTTGAACCTGCAGTGGCAAACCACCGATCATAGCGGCTTTCGCCCCCAGGTTGTACTGTGGGGCTAGTTCTAGAGACGGGGAGGAGCGCTATGGAACCATTGGGACACGGGTTCTATTTTCAGGACTGGCACGAAGGTTATGAATTCAACACCATGACAAGGACTGTCACCGAAACCGACGTGATGAATTTTGTCGGCGTATCCGGCATGACCGAGGAATTGTTCACTTCACGCCAATACCTGGAGGAACACACGGACTATCCGGGCCAGCTGGTGCCTGGTGCGCTGGTTTTCTCTCTCGCCGAAGGTCTGGTGGTGCCCGCCACGATCTCGCGTACCGGCATTGCGTTTCTCGGCTGCGAAATGAATGTTACCGGCCCCACCTTCGTCGGCGATACCCTGCACGTGCAGGGTCGTGTGGTGCAGATCAAGCCCGCGTCACAAGGTAACCGTGCGCTGGTGCGCACGAATAATCAGGTTGTCAATCACAAGGGCGAAACGGTCATGGCCTACAATCCGTTGCGCATGATGAAGGGGCGGCCGGAAAGCGCGCTGTAGCTTTCCGCAAAATGACCGCCCTCAGAACGGCTAGCTGATCTTCTCGGCGTCCACCCG
The DNA here is from genome assembly GCA_964393625.1 of uncultured Pseudomonadales bacterium. Lineage (GTDB taxonomy): Bacteria > Pseudomonadota > Gammaproteobacteria > Pseudomonadales > Azotimanducaceae > UBA4421. The sequence continues at coordinate 98,353 of CAYMUT010000016.1, read as the reverse complement.
GCCGCCGACACCGGCCACCATATTCCGTGCTTGCTTAGTCGACATCTTGGTCGGCTCGCGTCCGCGGGAGAAATTGAACGGCTCGGTATCGATGTCAGGCAGTTCAATCTCGCCATTGAGCACGGCCTGCTTCCACTGCTGGTGTTCGCCTTCACGGGCATGGAACTCGGGCATCACCTCTGCGGCGAACAGTTTCAGAGAATCGCAGATGTCCTCATGAGTATTCCGCCCGGCCTGGTTGAGCAGAATCACCTGGTCGACGTTGGCATCTTCCAGTTCCTTGAGCCGCTCGCGGATGGTATCCGGCGAGCCGATCAGTTCGCTGCCGCTGCGCTTAGATCCTTCCGGGGTCTGCTTCCATTCCTGATAGCGCTCCCAGAAGTTCACCTGACCCGGCTCGAAAGGTCCTTCTTTGCCGTACAACTGCAGCGCGAACTGGAAGAATGTCCAGCCGTCGGCTTTACGCCAGGCTTCTTCGTCGGTTTCCGCGCACATGAAGCCACCTACCACCGCGATGTTGGGGTTGGACTGATAGTCGGTGAGTTTCTCCTGCTTGTGCAGAAACGTGTTGTAGTAGGCATTTACCCAGGCTTGCGCCGCAGCCAGGTTGACGAACTTGAAGCACAGTGCGCCCATGCCGCGGTGGGCGGAGTATTTGATTGTGTCGAGTTGTGAGCAGGCTACCCACAACGGCGGGTGTGGCTTCTGCAGCGGTTTGGGCAACACCGCGCGGTGGGGAAAGTGAAAGTACTCGCCTTCATATTCCCAGCCATGGTTGTACATCATGGGCAGGGTGCAGCGTACCGCGTCTTCCCACACGTCGCGCTTATCGCGGAAACGCAGGTTGAACGGGTGCAATTCGGTTACCGATGAACCTTCGCCGAGTCCCATTTCCACCCGGCCGTTGGAAATGAGGTCCAGGGTCGACACCCGTTCCGCCACCCGTGCCGGGTGATTGGTGGTGAGCTGAATGATGCCGTGGCCCAGGCGGATGTTCTTGGTGCGTTGGCTGGCCGCTGCCAGGAATACCTCGGGTGCGGAAGAGTGCGAGTACTCCTCCATGAAGTGATGCTCCACCTCCCACGCGTAGTCGAAGCCGAGTTGATCCGCCAGTTCGATCTGCGCCAGAGAATTATTCAGCAGTTCCTGTTCGCTGGTGTCCGTCCAAGGTCGTGGCAGTTGGTGTTCGTAAAAGATTCCGAATTTCATTTCACTCTCTCATCCGTTGCCCGGTCCGTCACAGCATACATTGCATCGCGGCGCCTTGACAGTTTGGGAGTTGGGCTGGATAGTCGATGGCTGCAGCGTTGTCAGTTCAGTCGGAGGAGGGCGCATGACAGTTGCCGGCCTGCACGGCTTCACTACATCCAATTTTGAGGACACCACATGAGCTATACCGGCGCGGACCTGGTCGCCGATGCTCTGGCGCAACTGGGCGTCGAGCACGTATTCGGCATCGTCAGCATTCACAACATGCCCATTATGGACGCCATCAACCGCCTCGGCAGAACGAAGATCATCGATGTGCGCCATGAGCAGGCGGGCACGTACGCGGCCGATGGTTATGCCCGCGCTACGGGCAAGATGGGGGTGATGATCGCCTCTACCGGCCCGGGCACCGCCAATACGGTCAGCGGCCTGTATGAGGCTCAGTATGGGTCATCCCGGGTGATGGTGATTACCGGTCAGGCTGAGACGGCGTTCTATGGTAAGGGTCTGTCGTACGTTCACGAGGCTGAGAATCAGGTCCCCATGCTCGCCACAGTCTGTCGCCGGGTAGAGAGTCCGCGGCATATCTCCCAGCTGGGCGGTGCGTTTGCGGCGGTATTGAATGACATGTTCACCGGCCGTGGTGCCCCTGGCGCGCTGGAAATCCCGATCGACATTCAGTATGCCCAGACCGAGACGCAGACGTTTGCGTATCCCGGCATCGGTGGTTTCGAACCCGATGAGAACGATATCGCCAGCGCTGTCGACAAGATCAGTAACGCGTCCCGGCGGATCATCATTGCCGGTGGGGGTGTGATTGCGGCGGGTGCCGGGGAGCAACTGCAGGCACTGGCGCGCAGGCTCGATTGTCCGGTGCTGACCACAGTAGACGGTCGCGGTGTCATTCCCGAAGACGATGAGCTGTGCGTTGGCAACTACTACAACAGTGCCGGGATCTACAGCGCGGTACAGGGAGCCGATCTGACCATCGCCGTGGGCACCAAGTTCGCGGTGGGCGTCGATGGTCAATTCCAGGCTCAGACGCCGCCGGGGGAGATGATCCAGATCGACATCGATGGCAACATGATCGGTCGTACCCACAAAGCCGATCTGGCAGTTCATGCCGATGCCGGTTCGGCGCTGCGGGCCATCAATGCCGGCCTGGATGAGATCCAGCCCAACGACGGTCAGTTCAATCAGGTCATCTGGGAAGCTCGGGACGGCGTGCGCAAAGCCATGCGCGACCGCCTGGGACCGGACTGGCCCCAGGTCATGGATGCGATCCGCGCCAGACTGCCGAGAGATGGCATGTTCGTGCGCGACCAGACCGTATCGGCCTATAACTGGGGTAATCAGCAGTTTCCGATTTATGAGCCGCGTACCTCCATTAATCCAACTTCCGGTGCCATAGGCCCCGGATTTCCGATGAGCGTCGGTGCGGCTATAGCTACAGATCGTAAGACCGTGGTCATCCACGGCGACGGTGGCTTCATGTTTCACGCCACCGAACTGGCTACCGCGGCCCAGTACAAAGTGCCCCTGGTGGTCTGTGTGTTCAACGACTCAGGCTATGGCGTACTGCGCTGGCTGCAGCAGAATCGCTTCGGACGGATCAATGAAACCGATCTGGGCAAGATGGACTTCGCGATGATGGCCCAGAGCATGGGGGTGCCGGGTGAGCGGGTGCGCAGCGTGGCAGAGTTCGAGACCGCCATGGACACCGCTATGGATGCGGATGGGCCGTATCTCATAGACGTAGACATGGAGCACTTCGAGCCCATGGAGATTTCGGTGATGCCGAAAAAGAAATAGCAGCACTACAAAGCAAGCGAGCAACAGACAATGGCCGTACGCCTGACCAAACCCTGGATGACCGAGAGCGAAGCGATGCAGCACCTGCACGGCCATCTCGGTGTATTTCAGCTTGCTGATGCCGATGAAAACGTCATCTATATCGGCTACGCAGGCGGCGCCAGCCGCTTGGGTCTGCGCGGCGAGGTGAGTGGTGCCCTGGAAGCCGTCAGCGGTGCCAGTCTTGTTCGCGTAGAAATTACTACCGCCTACATGAGCCGTTTCCGCGAGCTGATGATGGCGCATATAGCGGATCATGGTGTGCCGCCCGCGGCTAATCCGCCCGTCAACCTAGGAAAGCTGAGTCCCGCCTGATGGATCTGAATTTAACCGAAGAACAGGACATGATTGTCGGTATGGTGCGCCGTTTCGTTCGCGAAGAAGTCCTGCCGCTGGAATTGAACCTCGACCCCGATGCCGATGAGCTGGCGCCGGACGATAAGGCCCGTCTCATTGAGAAGACCAAGGAGATGGGGCTGTACGGCCTCGACATACCGCCCCAGTATGGCGGGCCGGAAATCGATCTGGTCACCCGCACTCTGGTCGCGATTGAAATGTCTCAGCATCGTGCCGGGCTTTACGCACCATGCTACGGCACGTTCGGTGGCGCCGGTCTGGCCCAGTTGTTTGAAGCCACTGATGAGCAGAAGGAACGCTATCTTTATCCCACACTGAGAGGGGAAAAACGCGGTTTCTTCGGTCTGTCGGAGCCCTCCGGTGGTTCCGACCCGGCTCGGGCGATACAGACCAAGGCGGTTCAGGATGGCGACGACTGGATCATCAATGGGGGCAAATTGTGGATCAGTGGTGCCGATCGTGCTGACTTTGGCCTGGTGTTCGCCCGCACGGATTCTGACAAAGGGCGCAACGGTGTGACCTGTTTCATCGTCGATACCGATACGCCGGGTTTCCATGTGCGCCGCATCGTGCACACCTTGCGCTCGGCACACTACGCCACTGAACTGCAGTTCGAAGACATGCGTGTGCCGGCATCGAATATTTTGGGCGAGCTCAATCGCGGCTTCGCCATCGCCAACGACCGCCTCACCCGGCAGCGTATTCCCTATGCGGCAGGTTGTATCGGCGTGGCCATCAAGGCCCATGAAATGGCGCTGGAGTATGTACCCCAGCGTGAAACCTTTGGCGCGCCGCTGTCCACCCGACAATCGATTCAGTGGATGCTGGTGGACAACGAAATCGATATTAAGCAGTCAATCTGGATCACCTTAGAGGCTGCCAACAAAGCCAACCGCGGCGAACCATTCCGCAAAGAAGCGGCCATGGCCAAACTGGTAGCCACGGAGGCCGGTGGGCGGGTCGTGGACCGCTGCATGCAGATGTTTGGCGGCCTGGGCGTGGCCAAAGACCTGCCTTTTGAACGCTGGTATCGGGAAATGCGCATCCGCCGCATTGGTGAAGGGCCCAACGAAGTGCAGCGTCATGTCATTGCGCGGGAACTGCTGGGTGCCTCATTGCGCTGATTCGTACGTCAGGCAGGTCGGGAGGAGGGTCAATGCCTAAACATCGCCGAGTAGAAAAGCAAAGTTATTCGCCCGACCCGGAGCAAATGGCACTGTGGCCCGATATCTCCGGTAACACCATCAACGGTGTTGGCGAAGCGCGATCAAGGCGGCCGACGCCCATCTACTGGCATGACCCCGACGCTACCCCGCACGGCCATCTGCAACTATGGATGTTCCAGCATGGTGCGCGGCAAGCGGTGCCGGGACGTGAAGAACAGACGCGCGAGCGCGAAGTTGTGTTGGGCCGCCCGCGGGGGCCGAGCGCGGTGGGGGGGCACCGCGGGGCGGCGCCGGAGCAGGCGGGACTCATCCACGAGCAGGCGGCGGCGCTTGGCGCCGAACTGGTCGGGATAACCGCTTTGGATCCCCTATGGGTATTCGAAGGTAAACAGGTGAGCATGCCCTGGATCATCATGCTTGGCGTAGTGATGGATCATGGGGTGCTGCAACAGGCGCCCCAGCCGGAAGCCTCGGTTGAGGTGGTTCGCCAGTACACCCGCGGTGAGCGGATCGCGCGGGACCTTGCGGACTGGATACGTGCGCAGGGCTACGATGCCGAGGGTCATTGCGGGCCCATGGCAGGCAGCGTCAATCTCATTCCGGCAGCGCTGGCCTGTGGATTCGGGGAACTGGGCAAGCATGGTTCGATCATCAACCGGCAATACGGCGCGTGTTTCCGCCTGGCGTGTGTGCTGACCGATATGCCGCTGCAGGCCGACCCAGCGGATGTGATTCATGTAGATGACATCTGTGTGGGATGTCAGCTTTGCGAACGAGACTGTCCTGCCGGCGCCATTTCCGACGAAAAGACTCTGGTGCGCGGTGAGCGCAAATGGTACGTGGATTTCGATAAATGCCTGCCGTTCTTCAATGAGCACAATGGTTGCGCGCTGTGCCTGGCTGTATGTCCGTGGAGTATTCCCGATCGAGCGCCCGTCATTGCCGAAAAAGTGTTGCGCCGCCGGCAACGGCGCTCTGGTTGATGACGCGCGCATGACAGCACTGGCCCCGGGCTTGCGGTCTTTGTCGTATCGACATAGGCGCTTGGCAGTCTAAGGTATCCGTCGCGGAGGATAGTGTCCCTCTGTTCCTCAGACAGGTCTTGCCAGCGACGCACTGTGAAGTCGGGTGGCGCAGCGATGCCGGTCAGCCCCGCCACTCGTTGATGACGGGCGCGCGCGACCAGCATTGCGATCCACCCTCCCATGCTGCTGCAACCATCGATCATGCTGCCGGAAGATTTGCCGTGGCCCTGGTAGTCGAAGCGCACGATGGCCCTGCCGTGTTGTTGGCACCAGTGTTCCAGAGCGGTAGCTTTCTCGCCCTGCATAGCCGACATGAAGCCGCATAGCAAGACGACTCCCGGCGTGCCGCCTTCGAGCTTGCGTTAGGCGATGCGCGCGCCAAGGGGAGTTTCGTGGTACTCGTTGGCAGCCTGCACCGTCGAACTCAGCGCAATCGGGCGGTGGTTACTCCGCCGCCATCTGCCCAGACCCACCGAACTCCTTGGGCATGTCCTTGAACTTGGGCAGCCCGTCCGGCACCGACATAGTCTTCTCGCCATAGTAGATATGCATGGCACCCTGATGCTCAAGGCCATCGACGCAGTTCAGATACACATCCACCATGCCCATGCCCGGGTGGTCGGTCATGATGTGTCCGCCGCACTTGGTGCAGAATTTGCGGTGACTGGCTTCGGTCTTGGCGAACGTGCCGATCTGCTCGGTGCCGTTGGTAATGTTGACAGATTCCGGCTTCCACAGACTGAAGGCGTTCACCGGCGCGCCGGCCCAGCCCGCGCAATCTGTGCAATGGCAGTAGCCCATCATTTCCGGTGCGCCGGCAAGCTCAAAGGTCACCGCGCCACAGAAGCAGGATCCGTTGTGATTATCGCTCATTTCATTCCTCCCTTCGGAATGCTTGAGAATAACTTCTTTTGCTCAAGCCGTCAGTGCCAGTGAGAACGCAAGTCAGGGCGAAGTCTTACCGGATTTGGGCCGGCGGCTGCTGGTGCTGATCCTGGCGGGGGGGTAAGCTTGCTGCATGAATGCCTCGGTGCCATCTGCTGCTGGGCCAGCTGTCCACCTTACAGACGAATTGAAAGATGCCATCCAGACTGCGTACCGCGCGTGGCTGGAGGCGCGTGGCTTCAATCCGCGACGGGGGCAGCGTGAGATGATTGCTCATGTGGCCCGCACCCTCACGGGGGACGGTCAGCGCATTGCCGTCATCGAGGCCGGCACCGGCACCGGCAAGACCGCCGGGTATTGTCTGGCGGCAATTCCTGCTGCCCAGGCTTTAGGCAAAACGGTCATTCTGAGCACCGCTACCGTAGCGCTGCAGGAACAGGTGACACTGCACGACGTACCCGACCTCAAACGTAATGCGCAATTGAAGTTCACCGTTGCGCTGGCGAAGGGGCGTGGCCGCTACTTGTGTCTGAAGCGGTTGGACGATCACCTCAAGTATCATGAACAGCAGGAAATCCCGCTGTTCGATACCCTCAGCGATGACCATACCGCGCTGTACCAGGCGATGCTGGACAAGTTCATGCAGGGTCAATGGGACGGCGAACTGGATAGCTGGCCCGACGAGCTTGCCGACGGTGCATGGTCGGGGGTGACCACAGATCATCGTGGCTGCAGCAACAACCGCTGCAGCTACTTTAAGCAGTGCCCATTCTTCAAAGCCCGCAATGCGCTCGAGGGTACCGATGTCATTGTCGCCAATCACGACCTGGTGTTGTCCGATCTGGCGCTGGGCGGCGGCGCGGTGTTGCCCGAGCCGGAAGACTGTATCTATATACTCGACGAGGCCCATCATCTGGCGGACAAGACTCAGAATCATTTTTCCGCCCGGGCCCGGGTCAGTGGCACGCTGCAGTGGCTCGATCACGTAAATACTGTACTGGGCAGCCTGACTCAGCGTTTCTCGCGGCCACCGGAACTGGTGGCCCGGGCCACCAGCGTCGCCACTGAGATTGGCGTATTGCGGCCGGTGCTGGAAAGTCTTGCGCAGCTGCTGCAGGCGCTGCCCTTCGAAGCGCGCGCCGAAGACCTCGAAACCTGTCGCTTTGCGCTGGGCGAGGTGCCGGACGATATAGCCGCTGCCGCCCAGGCGTTGCTCACGCCGATGCGCAAGCTCTGTGAGGAACTCGAACATACCCATGAGCTGGTGCAGAGCGCGGTGGCGGGGGAGGTAGCCTGGCAGAACGTTTATGAGGCGGAAGACTGGCTGGTTCCCGTAGGGCAGGTACAGGTGAGGGCTATGGCCAATCTCGCGTTGTTCGAGGATTTCGCGCAGCAGTCCGAATACCGCCATGCCCGCTGGATCAATCGCACACCCTACGATGTGGAAATGGTCAGTGCGCCCATCGAGCCTGGCCATATTCTGCACAAAGTACTCTGGCAGAGGGCCTATGGGGCGATCTGTACGTCTGCAACCCTAAGTGCGCTGGGCCGGTTCGACCGTTTCTTTGAACGCGCCGGCCTTGATGCAGACGTATTGCGGGTGCGTATTCCAAGCCCGTTCGATTACCCGAACATCGCCACTTTTCACGTACCGGCCATGACCTCAGATCCTCGTGATTTCGACGCCCATAGCGTCGAAGTCGCCGAACTGTTGCCGGAGCTGATGAGCCGGGAGATCAGCGCGCTGGTGCTGTTCACCTCATGGCGGCAGTTGAACACGGTGGTCAAGGCGTTGCCCGCCACGCTCAACGACAAACTGCTGGTGCAGGGGGAGTCGGCAAAACAGGTACTGTTGCGGGAACATCGCAAGCGTATCGATGAGGGTGAATCTTCCTATCTGTTCGGGCTGGCCAGTTTTTCCGAGGGGCTCGACCTGCCCGATGCATACTGCCGCCATGTGATCATCGTTAAGGTGCCTTTCGCGGTGCCCGACGACCCGGTAGACCAGGCCATGGCGGAGTGGGCCGAAGCCCGGGGGCGCAATGCTTTTTACGAGATTTCCGTGCCGGATGCTGCACTGAAGCTGATACAGGCGTGCGGGCGGTTGATCCGTCATGAAAACGACTACGGCCGCGTCACCATGCTCGACAAACGCATCGTCACCCAGCGTTACGGCCAGGCATTGCTCGATTCGCTGCCGCCCTTCAAGCGCGAGATCAGTGCATGAGCGCTGCGGTGTTTACCTGGCGTCAGCCCGGGTGTCGGTGGCGCTGTCGAGTAATATGCCCTGTAGGGGCACTTCGTCGAAGCCGCCCCGGGTAAAGACCAGTAGCCGCTTGCTGGCCAGTTTCTGCTGAATCGAGGCGAAATACTCTGCCATGTCCTGCATGGTCAACGTGCGCACGCGTGCGGCAATCTGCTGGCGCTGGTCGAAGGTATGGATGTCGTGTACGAGGTCACCCCAGTAGCGTTGCGACTGCTCGTTGAGATTCTTGGGCGCTTCCAGCAGCCGGTTGAGCAGGCCGGCTTTGTGCTGCTCGAACTCGTCGGGGTCAGCATCAGGCCAGGCGCTGACAAAATCGTCTATGAATTTCAGGGTAGCCTGCTCCAGCCCCTGCGCCGAGGTGGACGGCGATTGCACGATGAAGGTGATACCGCCGCGTTTGACGATGGGGCGGTTGGTGGCACTCACCACGTACCCCAGCTGTTGCTCGGTGCGCAGCTCCTGGAAGTACTGTGGTTGAATGATCTGCGCTGCCAGGGAGCTGAGGGCGCGGCTTTCGAGACTTTCGTCGGCGTCCTGTACGTGGATTACCATGGCAGCATCGTTGTGATCTACCGGCAGCTGCAGCCGCAGCATAGAGGCGATGTCTCTTACCTGGGGAAACAGGAAGTCGTTGTCGCTCAGGGGCAGCGTGCTGTTGAGCATGTCGCGCAGCTGGGCCAGGTTTTCACCGTCGACATTGCCGTGCAGCAGGCCCCGCGCTGCCACACCTGCGAGCTTACTGTCACGCCATGCTTGCAGATCATTCAGCGTTACATGCTCGAGCGCAGCGATCAGCTGAGGGGGCGGAAAGCGCCCGCTGTGCAGGGCTTCGGTGACTGCGGAATAGGTCTGTCTGAAAGGCCGTTCTTTGGCGGCGTTGTGCCAGTCACGAATGAGCGATGCCTTCAGAGTGTCGAAGCGCGCCTGCTTTAACGGTGCAGACATCAATGCCTGCACTACGGGCTGCAGCAGTTCAGTCTGTTTGTCGTGGTAGCCGCCGATGTGTATCTCGAAGCCGGTATGGGGTACCGCCAGGTTGTAGCCCATGCCTGCCAGGTAAGCCGGATAGACCAGTTCGCTCAGACTGTCTTCAACCATGCTCCGGTAAAGCTGCGCCATGGCCCGGTCGCGTGGCGTAGTCAGCCCGTTTTCGACGGCGAGTTGCAGGTACAGGCTGGCCCTGGGGCTGCCGAAGCGTGTATCGGTATCGAGCCACAACTGCAGCTTGGCAGTATCGACGGGCTTGCTGATCGCGATGCCATCTTCTGCTTTGAGTGCCAGATCTTCCGGCAGGAAAGGATTCGGTTGCGGTAACGCCAATGGCGCCGGATCGATTTCGGCAATGTTCTCAGTGCCTTTGCGCAGGGTGTAGGGCACCTCGAACCAGGGTTCCACCGACTCGCCGGAGATGCCGGGCCCGCGCATACTGACCAGTACGTTGTCCGGACGCAGGTAATCCATCAGTTCGCGTATTTTTTCAGCGTCGAATGCTTCCATCAGATAAGGGGCAACCAGCAGTTCCCGGGGTGGATAGTCGTCTATGCTTGGCGCCAGTTGATAGACCAGACCCATGGGCCTGGACTGTTCCTGAAAGCGGAAGTTCATGGCGGCAACGGTTGCCTGCTCCTGGTACAGCCACTCTTGCGGGTCCAGGTTACGTAGCATATCAATGTACTGGAACAGCAGGGCCGAGATGGTGTCGGTCTGATGCCGACCGCTCTCGGTCAGTTCCAGGGTGATGCTCAGCGCGCTGCTGTTGTGATCCATATCAGTCATGCCGGCGCCCAATGATTCGATCCAGCCCTGAGCTTTCAGATACTGATACAGGCTGCCCTGGCCTTCGTGGCCCAGCAGGTTGGCGAAGTACTGCTGCGGTTTGCTGTGATATAGCGGTCTGGTGCTTGGCATCGGGAACAGATAGCCCAGCTGCCAGCCGTCTTTGACCGTCTGAATATTCAGCCGCGCTGGCAACTGATCGGCGGTGTACATGGGTACAGTCGGGTGCGCCGGACCAATGTCGTTGTTGACGATATCGCCGAACAGCGGCGCGATCCACTGCTGCATATCGTCGAGAGATTGATCGGAAAGCGCGACCAGCGCCATCTGATCGGCGGAGTAGTGTGCCTCGAAGAACTCAATCAGATCTTCGTGTATGTCGCCGGCCAGTGAATCCAGCGAGCCAATGGTGAATCGCGAAGCCGGGTGCTGCGGGTTGATGGCCTGTTTGCCCACCATGTAACCGCGCCAGCCATCGTCCTTCATCTGCATCTGATATTCTGAGTGCACCGCGTTTTTCTCCCGCGCCGAGTATTCGGCGGAGATGATCGGTGCAATGAAAAACTGTGCAAAGCGGTCCAGCGCCTCGCCGAACGCGGCTGGCCTTACATCGAAGAAGTAATTGGTGTGATCGAGTGCGGTATAGGCGTTGGTGGAACCGCCGTTGGCGGCGATGTAACTCTGAAAACCATCAATCTCCGGGTAGGCTTCGGTTTGAATAAACAGCATGTGTTCCAAGAAGTGCGCGAGCCCGGCGCGGCCTTCCGGCTCGTGCTGGCTGCCGCGAAAAACTGTCAGGGCGGCGGCGGCTTTTTCGGTAGTCGGGTCGGACACCAGTACGACACGCAGCTTGTTGGGCAGTACCAGGTAACGGTAATTGCGCTGATCGTTGGGGCTCTTGCGGATTTCGACTACGGCTGGTGGTTGCGCTACGGCCTGGCTGCCCTCGACATCGTTGGGCAGTTGAGTGCAGGCGCCGGCCACCAGCAATGCTGCCACGGTCAAAGCGGTGGGCGCGCTGCGCCGGTACATGGTTCGAAATGTCTGAGAATTCATTTGCGTGTACAAAAGTAGGAGGCTCCAACTTGATGTTGTTGTAAGGGTCTTTCCCTCAACGTGGGCGTACTGTTCCCCGGGCCGGATAGTATTACCAGACTAGCCGGTCGATCGGGTGACCATTTTCACATAATAGTCGATGCTGAAATAGCGCCCTCCGCCGATAACGAACAACGCCAGCAGCATTGCCAGGTAGATCATGGCGAATTCGACGCCACTGTTGAGTTTGACGATGCTGCCGCTGCCGTTGAGGTAGCTGTAGTTGCCGTGCTCGCGCAGGATCGATTTCGCGCGTGCCAGACGCTTCGAGGCCTCGATAGTACGCTCGTTGACGTTGTAGCACTTCACGTATCGTTGCAGCGCATGGCTGCCGGCATGAGCATCGGTGCCCTCGATGCAGATGGCAGGCGGATTCGAAGGCGCAATGGCGGGCCAGCCGTTGTCCCAGTGAACTGACAGCGCTGCGACCAGCATGGTGATCGCGAGAGGAATGCTCCACAAGCGCGTGCCGAGTCCCAGCAACAGGCATATGCCGCCGATGAATTCCGTCCAACCGGCCAGCAACCAGGACAGCTCAATGGGCAATACGCTGAACGGAAAAGGCAGCAGCTCCTGGCTGAACCAGTTGCTGCCGGCAATTTTTTCCCAGCCCGCGCCGATCAGCACCGGCGCCAGAATGAGGCGCAGGCCAAGAGATACGATGCCGCTGAAGTGCGAGCTACACCATGCTACGACGCGGTCATAGACCGATGCCATCTGAAGAATTCTGTTCATAAAATTGTTTGCTCGTTCCGCTGCTGATTTGGTTAGACTGCGATTTCGAATAAGGTTCCACGAAGGAGTAGCCATTGTCCCCGGAAGACCAGTTTGCTCATTGGCGCAGGCTTGCCGCAACCGTTGCTGAGGCGGTTGACGCAAGCTCGTGCCGGGTGGTGGGGGTGAACGGTTGTCAGGGTAGCGGCAAGTCGACGTTTTCGTCGATCCTGGCGGAGCTAATCTCGGCATCTGGCGCTGATGGTAATGGCGCAGCGCGTGCGGTGTCTATCGACGATTTTTATCTGCGCCGAGAGGAGCGCAGATTGCTTGCCGAAACCGTCCACCCGTTGCTCGCGACCCGGGGCGTACCCGGTACCCATGATTGGCCGTGGTTGCGGCGGGTGATGCACGCCATGCATGAAAATCGTCGGGAGGTCCTGGTACCGCGCTTCGATAAAGGGTTGGATGATCGGGTGGGCGAGGAGTCTGTGGTGGCGGATGTGCTCATCCTCGAAGGCTGGTGTGTTGGTGTTCATCATCAACCGCCGGTGCTCCTCCAGGAACCCTGCAATGAGCTTGAGCGACTGGAGGATGCTGATCGGCGCTGGCGCACCTGGGTGAACGAGCAGCTGCGGGACAACTACGAACCGGTCTGGTCGATGGTCGATCTGTGGGTGCACCTGCGCGCGCCGGATTTCGCCGTGGTGCGCGCCTGGCGCAGCCAGCAGGAACAGGCTCTGCCTGAATCTCAGCGTATGACGGACGGGGAACTCGAGCGTTTCATCGCTCACTATGAACGCCTGACCCGCTGGCAGTTGGGTAGTGACCCGGATGGACCCGGTTATGCGGTAGCCCTGGACCGTGCGCGCAATGTGCTGGAGGTCACGTTGCTGGAGTAAGTCTCGGACGATGGCCTGGATTCATTCAGACCCGGTTCAGTTGACGGTCCATATGATAGCGGCCAGGTCTGAGTTAACCCAACAACACGAGGCTTCGACGATGTTCCGCAAAAAGTTCGACATAAAGGCAAGAGCACTGCTGCCCTTTCTACTGATACCAGCGACGGCGATGGGCGCCACAACCTACGACCGGGCCAGAGTGGTCAATGTAGACCCAGTCTACGAAACGGTTTCTTACAACGTGCCGGTAGAGCAGTGCCGGGAAGAGCGCGTGCGCTATGCGGAACCGCGTCGTCAACGCGCTTCCGCCACGGGTCCGTTGCTGGGTGCCATCCTCGGCGGCGCTATCGGAAATGCCGTGGGTCACGAGAAGCGCAACAAACAGGTAGGTACAGTGGTCGGAGCCCTGCTGGGCGGTTCAATCGGAGCGGACATCTCCCGACGACACCGCAACCAGCATGGCAGCGCCGTACGCTATGCAACTGAGCAGATTTGTAACGTGGTGCATGAAGTGCGTGAAGAAGAGCGCGCTGCGGGTTACAACGTAACCTATGTGTATGCGGGTGAAACCTATACCACGCGTATGCATCGTGACCCGGGTGATTCGATTCGCGTGCGCGTGAGTGTACGCCCGGCAGATTGAGTGGCGTACAATAGCTTAGAGACGTTTTTGAGGTATCGTCAGTGAAACGCAGACACACAGCCCGGGCCCTCCTTTCATCGAGAGTCGCATTGCGCGCAGCGGTGGTATTGCTGGCATTGAGCGTGAGCGTGCCGGCGAGTGCGGCGCCCGCGAGTGGCAAGCAGCTGAAAGAACTCAGCCGGCCGGCCGGTAAAAGTTCTTTTGTGCCCCGGGGCATTACCCTGCGCCAGGCTACTGCCATTGCCCGTCGCGACGTTGGCGGGCGCGTATTGTCCGCCAATGAGCGATTCCGTCCCGGCGGGGTCGAGTACCGTGTCCGCCTGCTTGTCGATGGCGAGCGCGTGGTCACCGTTACTGTGGATGGCGAAGGACGCCTGAGAAAGAAAAGATAACAGATCAGGTTTTGGAGGTGGCATGCGCATCCTTATTGTTGAAGACGAAAGTACGCTGCGCGAGCAACTGGAAAAACACCTGCAGCAGGCAGGCTATGCCATGGACAGTGCGGCGGACGGCGAAGAAGCGCTTTACTACGGCCGTGAATATCAATACGACGCCGCTATCGTCGATCTTGGCCTGCCGAAGATCGATGGCATCGAGGTGATTGCCCAGCTGCGCGCCGAAAAGCGCAGTTTTCCCATTATCGTGCTCACCGCCCGCGGGCATTGGCAGGACAAGGTCCAGGGCCTGGAGGCCGGTGCCGACGATTACCTGGCCAAACCTTTTCAAATGGAGGAGTTGCTGGCGCGGCTCAATGCGCTGATTCGCCGCTCCGCAGGCTTTGCTTCGCCGGTGTTGAGCCAGGGCGAGCTGCAGTTGGACACGGCCAAGAAAGAACTGCGGGTCGGCGGCGGCGCGGTAGAGTTGACGGCCTACGAATACAAAGTGCTTGAGTACCTCATGCTCAATCCGGATCGTGTGGTGAGTAAGGCTGAGCTGACCGATCACCTGTACGATCAGGATTTCGATAGAGACAGCAACGTCATCGAAGTTTTTGTCGGGCGGTTACGCAAGAAAATACAGCCGGTTGATCTGATACGCACGGTACGCGGCCAGGGTTACCGCTTCCTCACCGAACCGGCTGCTTGAACACATCCATACAGAAACGGTTGCTTGGCACCACTACGGTGGTGCTGGTGCTGTTTCTGGCGCTGATCGGCTGGGTGCTCGATCGCTCATATCGCAATAGCGTCATTGCCGGTGCCGAAGAGCAACTGCGGCTCGTCATCTATTCCCTGATGGGGGCGGTCGTTGAGGTAGATGCCCGCCTGACTGTCAGTCAGGGGCTTTCCGAACCGCGGCTGGCGCAGCCGGAATCGGGACTCTATGCGAAAATCGCCAGCGATCTGGGTGAGAACCTGTGGTTGTCTCCGTCGGCAGATACTACCGCGGTGGAATTTCTCGAAGAACAGCTGCAACCCGGCGCATTCGTGTTTCGAGAAATCCGCGGGGAAGTTCCGCGGTTTCAACTCAGCTACATGGTGATCTGGGAGGACGCCGAACCGGAACAGGTGGTGTTCAGTGCGCTCACCGATCAGTATCCGTTCCGCACAGCCATCAATCAGTTCCGCCGCAGCCTTGGTCTGGGCCTGGGCGGAGCGACTGTGGTGTTCATCATTGCCCAGCTGTTGGCGCTGCGCTGGGGGCTGTGGCCGCTGCGGCACATGGCCCGGGAAGTCAGCGAACTGGAAGCTGGCCAGCGGGAAGCCCTGAGCCAGGCGTATCCCCGCGAATTGCAGGGACTGGCTGAAAATCTCGATCGTTTCGTCGCTCATGAACAGCGCAGTCGCACCCGTTACCGCAACGCCCTGGATGACCTTGCCCACAGTTTGAAGACGCCACTGGCGGTGGTACGCAACAGCCTGCTGGAAGACCAGCCCAACAGATCGCTGCTCACCGAGCAGCTCGAGCGCATGGAAAGTACCGTCATGCATCAGTTATCGCGAGCTTCGGCACAGGGGCCGGTGGTGGTGGGCAAGGCAGTGGATATCACTCAAATGACCCGGAGATTAGTGCGGGCCTTGCGTACCGCCTATGTTGAGCGAGGAGTAGATGTGCAACTGCAGTGCGCCGAGGCGGCAACTGCGCGTGGCGATGAGGGTGACTTTATGGAGATTCTAGGTAATCTGCTGGAGAACGCTTTCAAGTATTGTGACGGCAAGGTTCGCATCACCGTGCACGGTCTGGACGAGGGGACAAGTGGTGTTGACGTGCTGGTCGAAGATGACGGACCTGGCATTCCCCAGGGGTTGCGTGAAGAGGTGCTGCGCCGTGGCCGCAGGCTGGACGAAATAGAGACTGGCCAGGGCATCGGGCTGGCGGTAGTTGCGGATCTGGTCAAGTTGTATGGCGGTGACCTGGAAATCGGCTCGAGTGTGCTGGGCGGCGCGAGCATCGTAGTCAAACTGAGCTGAGTGCCGCGTATCGGGGGCAGCGGCTGTGCTGATCTTTTCGCCTCAGTCGGCCTGCGCCCGTGCTGCCACGGCGCTGAAGAACCGTTCACGCAGGGCGTCTGCTTCAGCATCTTTCGG
This sequence comes from uncultured Pseudomonadales bacterium, assembly GCA_964393625.1. Classification (GTDB taxonomy): domain Bacteria; phylum Pseudomonadota; class Gammaproteobacteria; order Pseudomonadales; family Azotimanducaceae; genus UBA4421. The sequence goes on along the minus strand of CAYMUT010000016.1, from coordinate 81,936 downwards.
ACCCGCCGCGCACCAGCTCTTCAACATGTCCTGATAGGGTCGCTCATGGGGTTTGATACCGTCATTCATGAGTTCTATCTGTAGTGCCATGCGCAGCTGCTGCTCGTCCGGCGGACTTGGCAGGTCGGCAGCGATCTCCGCTTCGATGACCAGTCGATGCCAGTCGGCGGGTTGGCCGTTGCCGTTGGCGCGTTGCGCGAATACCGCATGGGGCGGCTCGAATGGCTCGCCGCATTGCTCAGCGTTGCTGAGTTCGGCATCCCACACGGCCCATTGACCGATCTTGTCGATCTGTGTCTGGCGTTGCGCCTGGTTTATGCGGCGCTGGTACGCATCGGTAGCGCTCTGCAAGCGTTTGTGCAGGGCACCAGGAATACGTTGACCGTCTGCCGCTGTGTCGACTTCCGCGCGTAAAGTGTCCAGCTCTTTGCGGGTAGCCGGTTGGTCTTGCGCATCGGCAATGTGCTCGAATCTTGCCACTGCCGCCTGTATCGATTCGAACCAGGCCTGTTTTTCGGCATCGTGTTGCGCTCTGGCGACGTCCCGGGCTTCGAATATGCCATCGCAGATCTGGCGGAATTCCCGCCAGAGCTTCTGATCGGTGCCCCGTGGGATTGGCCCTACCTCGCGCCACTGCTGTTGTAATGCCTTGGCGCCGCTGATCTGCTCGTCGATTGCGCCACTGAGCAGTGCCTGCGCGTGTTCTATGATCTGGCGCTTGCGGGCGGCATTGGCGTCCCAGGCGGATTTGAGTTTGCCATGCAGTTCATTCTGCAGTGCCTCGAAGCGGGCTTCGACCGGCTTCAACGCCTTGCGATTGCAGGGGTGGTATTTGCGCCATTCTGCTCGGGCCGTGCGCGATATGGCGTCTGCCGCCTGCATGTCTGCGGTCGTCCAATCTGTATTTTCCAGATAGTCCTGCAACTGCTGACATAGTTCCTGGCGTTTGCTCAGATTTGCCGCGCGCTGTTCTGCCTGGTCGGCGAAATACACCTTGCACGGCTCAAATGCGCGCTCGGCGAGAGCATCAAAGTCCTTCATTAGCTGGGCTTCGGCGGCGTTTGTCGGGCGGCCCAGCTGGCGCCACTGATCACGCAACGCGCGCAGGCGGTCAGCCTGCGTCTGTGGCGCCTTGGGTGCGTCGGCCAGCGCGGTCAGTTCGTTCAGCAGTTCCTGCCGTTTGGGGTTGGTGGCGAAGCGCTGCCAGTCTCGATACTCGTCGACCCGAGCGGACAGAGCAGTCAGCTCGCGGTTGAATTCGTTCAGGCCTGCTTTCTGCAAATCGCGAGCCTTGCGCAGGTTTGCGATGGCATCGTTTACATGGCCATCGTCCAGGGCCCGTTGAGACTGTTTGACGAAGTTCTGCAGGTCTTTTTCCGAGGCTTCCAGGCGTGCTTCGAGCGAGGCGATGTTAGCTTGGTTGGTGCTCAACCACTGCCTGGCCTGGTTGAGTCGCTCGGGCACATCGTGTCCGTCGGGCCAGTTCAGCGCATCGATGGGCTTGTGCCATTTCTTCAGCCAGGCGCGCCGCTTTTTCAGCAGGTCACCGATTTCAGAGGCATGCAGGTTTTCCGGGAGAGGGTCCGGGGGTGAGATCGACCCTTCGCTCAATCGATTCAGGCGAGACCAGGCTTCTTTGTAGGTCTGGAACTGGCTGGAACTGGCTTCGAAGATGGCGTGCTGCGCGGCGTTGGGCGGATGTTTGTCAGCGTGTGCCAGCCAGGTGCTGATGATGTCCTGATGCTGGTCGGCAACCTTCTGCGGATCTTCGCCGCGGCGCATTGATTCTGCCAGGCGATGCAGTGTTTCGACGCACCCTTCGAAAGGATCATTATCCGGCGGCGTGAAGGTGAGGTCGATATCCGCCAGCGGGTCTGCGGGCTGTGCGAACTGATCAGTGGTACCGCCAGCCTCGGTGAGACTGGCGCAGTGGGCATGTAAGGCCTCTGCGACTTCTGTACGCATGATGCCCAGTTTTTCGAGTTTGCGGCGCGCCGCTTCGCTCATCGATCCGAAATCCGGACCATCCGCGGCAAGTTGCCGGTCGATGGAGTCGTCAATTTCGGCCAGGCGCTGCAGTGCTTCTGTGCAGGCGTTGCGGGCCTGTCTGATTACCTCGAGCCGCTGCCGTGCGTGCCGGTGGCATGCCTTGTCGTGGCCTTTAGCAAGCTTCGCCAGCGTGCCCAATCCGTCTTCGTCGTTCAGCACCGCCAGGCCCAGGAAACGTTCACGCTGGGCATCGCGTGCGCGTATAGCCAGGGTGGCGGCCTGCTCAGCGCTGGTGACATCTGCGATCAGCGTGTCAAGGCGCTCTGCCGGGCAGGCTTCAATGCGCGCCTCGAACACCAGTGGGTGGTTGCTACAGTTGAAGCGGCTACCACTGTTCAAGAGTTGCGCGATACGGCGCGCCGCCTTGCGGGCGATGCGCTCATCGTCGAGCAGGGCCTGCAGTCGGGCTTCATCGGTCAGGTGTGCGATGGCGGCAGCGCGCACTTCGGTAGATTCATCCTCGGTGGCGAGGTGTGCCAACATCTGCTGGGCGTCGTTGGCCTGCTCTGGCGTCAGCTGGGCCACTGCCTGCAGACGCCGGGCCGGGTCCGGATCGTCGAGTCGGGAGCTGCGATTAAACCATCGACGTATCATGGTTGGGTTGCCTCGAGGACTTGCCTGCTGTGGGCCGGCTACAAGCCGTTATGGGCTCCATCGCACAAAGGCGCGCCCCTGGTGTGTTTGCAGCCGCAGAAGAACATCTTCTTTGTGGCTTGCGCAGTCCAGGTCATCGGCGTCATACCGGTGCCTTCGTGGGAACCATCGCAGAACGGTTGGCGTTTACTTTTGCCACAGGCGCACCAGAAGTATTTCTTGCCATCCTCTACATCTACCGGGTATGGCGCTTTTTGAGCAATTGTCGGGCTACTCATTTCGACTCCTCTCTAAGTTGGCAGGTCCATTTTATGATTGCAGCGTTGGGCAGTGCCGATGATTTTAGTCGAATTTACGTTCTTCCCACCACGGGAAGTACTCAGGCATATCCTTGGAAACCGTTTCGCTAAAGACGGCCGGGCGCTTCTCGAGAAACGACTCGACACCTTCTTTAGTATCAGCGGACCGACCGCGGTAGTAAATGCCTCGCGAGTCGATCTTGTGGGCCTCTATGGGGTGGTCGGCGCCGAGCATACGCCACATCATATGCCGAATCAGGGCAACAGACACCGGTGCGGCATTGTCGCGGATGTCTGCGGCAATGGTCCGCGCCTGGCTCAGCAGGTCGTCCTTGTCGTAGAGCGCTTTAACGAGCCCACCTTGCAGGGCTTCCTGGGCGGGAAACACCCGGCCGGAGTAGCACCATTCCAGGGCCTGACTGATGCCTACCACCCTGGGCAGGAAATAACTGGAACAAGCCTCGGGCACGATACCGCGGCGGGCAAACACGAAGCCGAACTTGGCGACGTCGGCGGCCAGCCGGATATCCATGGCTAGAGTCATGGTGACGCCGACGCCCACGGCCGCGCCGTTGATCGCCGCTATAACGGGCTTGTTCAATTCATACAGACGCAGGGTGAGCTGGCCGCCGCCATCGGGGTTCAGCCCGCTTTCGCGGTCGCTTCTGGCATCCGCATTAAACGTATCGCCGCCGCTTGCCAGGTCGGCTCCAGCACAGAAGGCGCGGCCGGCGCCGGTGACGATGATGGCTTTTACCTCGTCGTCCCCGTCGGCGCGGTCACAGGCATCGATCAGCTCGCCGCGCATCTCGCGGTTAAAAGCATTGAGTGCCTCCGGCCGGTCGAGGGTCAAGGTGAGAATGCCGTCTTCGACTTCGTATCTGATGGTGTTGTAGCTCATTAGCCGGTTCGCCAGTTTGCTTCGGTGGTAATGGTGCCTGGGTCTGGATTGATTTTCCACGTGATAAACTGCCGTAGTCTTCGAAGCAGGCGATTAATTGGCGTGCAGCTCGGATTGAGCAAAGCAGATCAGGCATTTCAGGCGCAGGTAGATGCGTTCGTGGCCGAGCACTGGCAGGGCGATAAGGCGCGCTGGCGCAGCGCGCTGGTGGCGGCAGGCTGGAGTGTGCCCAACTGGCCGGTGGAAGCAGGAGGCCCCGGCTGGTCTGCAACAGAAAAGTACATCTGGTCGCGTAGCTGTGCCGCCAGGGGGGCGCCCTCATTGGTGGATGTCGGTGTCAGTGTGGTCGGCCCCATGATGCTCGCCCGGGGGATTTTGCCGGATGCCGGCGGTTCGGCGCCGGCTCGCTTGCTCAGCGACATATCACGACTGCGCGGAGGATGGTGTGTCGGCTGGGCGGAACCCATAACCGGTGCGGATCTGGAGGAGTCGACGACCAAGGCGTGGTCCGACGAAGCAGGCACGGTGCGCGTTAGTGGAGCCAAAGCCTGGGTTGCCGGCGGGATGGGCGCCCGATGGATGCTCTGTGTGGCGCGGAGCGGACCGGGTGCTGACGGGTTCGCCGGGTTGGCGATCGATCTGCAGGGCGCAGGCGTAGGGCGTGAAGCCATGGTCAGCTGGGACGGTGGTGATGACTTTGCCGATGTGTGGCTGGTGGACGTACCGGCAGTCGAACTTGTGCAGTTCAAAGATGCAGCCGATGCGCTTGCGGCCATCGCCGTTGCAGAGCCCATCGCTGAAGCTGGCGTTGCCCTCGCGCGGGCTCAGTATGATGTGCTTGCAGGCGCCCTGGAGGTGCTCGCCGATCCAGAGCTGCAAACCCAGGCGCATGAAGTGGAATTGGCATTGTGCGCGCTGGAAGCCATGGAGCTGCGCTGTGTCGATGCTGTGCGGCGCGACCAGCCGGAGCCCTTTCCTCCTCTGGCGTTGCGCCTGATGGGGCGCGATGTGCTGCTGCGCCTGGGTGAACTGCAGATCAACTGCCTCGGATATTACGCTTTGCCGTACCCCGATGAGGCGCTGTTGCACAATGAAGGTCCGATCGGCCCCGTTGGCGGAACGGCGGGCATACGGCATACTCTTGCCCGGCAGATTTCCGCGCAATATGAGACCGCGCTTCACGGTTCTGATACGCTTGATGGTTTGAAAGATGAATTCGCCGCACAGCTCAATCTGCGGCAGGGGAATGATGATGGGCATACCAACTAGGAATAATGAATAAGGGTTAGCAATGGACTTTTCATTTACACAAGAACAAACACTGCTGGAAGAGAGCGTCGCGCGGTTTATACGCAACGACTACGGCTTTGAAGCGCGTCAGAAGCTGGTGCGCTCGGAGAACGGATTCAGTGTCGACAACTGGTCTACGTTTGCTGAACTCGGTTGGCTCGGCGTGACATTTGCGGAAGCCGACGGCGGTTTTGGCGGCGGCACGGTGGAGTCCATGCTCATGCTGGAAAACTTCGGCCGCGGCCTGGTGGTCGAACCCTACCTGGCTACCGTAGTGCTGGCGGGCGGCGCCCTAAAGCATGGCGGTACTGCTGAGCAGAAGGCGCAGTATCTGCCGGGCATCATCGATGGCTCGACCCAGGCGGCACTGGCCTATGCCGAACCCCACGGCCGTTTCAATCTGAGCGACCTCAAAACCACCGCCAGCAAAGCCGGTGACAGCTATCGTATCGACGGCTACAAAGCTGTGGTGCTCAATGGCCCTGCCGCAGACCTGCTGGTGATTACTGCGCGCACCTCGGGGGAGCAGCGCGACGCAGATGGCGTATCGGTATTCGTTGTGCCCGCCGATACAGAGGGCGTGAGCCGTCGGGATTACCCTACGGTAGATGGCCTGCGTGCTTCGGAAGTCACCCTGGAAGGCGTTCAGGTCGGTGCCGATGCGCTGATCGGTGAAGAAGGCAAGGGTCTTGGGATTATCGAGCAGGTCATCGACGACGGTATCATGGCGGTCGGCTCTGAAGCGGTCGGCTGCATGGAGGTGCTATACAAAGACACTGTGGAATACTGTAAAACCCGTGAGCAGTTCGGCCAGCCCATCGGCAAGTTTCAGGTGCTGCAACACCGTATGGTCGACATGTTCATGGAGCACGAGCAATCCAAATCGCTGATGTACATGGCTGCCATGCGTATGGATGAGGGCTATGGCCCTGAAGCTCAGAAAGCGGTCAGCGCGTTCAAGGTACAGGTGGGTAAATCCGGTCGTTTTGTCGGTCAGAACGCGGTGCAGTTGCACGGCGGCATGGGTATGACGGACGAGTTGAACATCGGTCATTACTTCAAGCGGTTGACCATCATTGACACTCTGTTTGGTAATGTTGATTTCCATCTGAGGCGGTTCGGGGCGCTGTAACTACCGGCTAAAAAGGGGAGTACAAATGGCTCGTTGGGATAGAGGCGAGAGCAGCGAAAGCATACCAGACTGGTTCTGGCAGGCGGTAGAGACCGAACCGGAATCCCGTTCGGTGGAGGTTGAAGAGTGCGATGTTGCCTACCGCTTCTACCCGTCTCCCGGCAAGCCGGGCATGCTGCTCATTCATGGTATGAACGCCCACTCCCGCTGGTGGGATTTCATTGCGCCGCAACTGCTCGACGAATACGAAATCGCCGCTATGGATCTCACCGGCATGGGCGATTCGGACTATCGCTACGAATACGATACCGATACTTTTGCCGCCGAGATCAAGGCGGTACTCGATCATGCAGGCTTCGACAACGATTGTATCGTAGTGGCCCACAGTTTCGGCGGCTATATGTCGGTACGTGCCGCCAATGAATATCCGGGCCGGTTCGGTGCGCTGATCCTGGTGGATTCAGGCATCCGCCATCCCGATGACCCGCCGCCGGACACGCCGCTTATGGGTGGCGGCCGCGGCAAGACTTACCCGGATCGCGAAACCGCACTGATGCGCTTTCGCCTGCAACCTCCGCAACCCTGCGACAATGAGTATATCGTCCAGTACATAGCGCGAAACTCTTTGATGTCGGTAGATGGCGGCGGTTGGGCCTGGAAGTTCGATGAAGACCTGATGACCACCCTCAAGGACGGCGAGCGTCAGCCCGAGGAATACGCCAATCTGCAGTTGAAGCTCGGCCTGATATACGGAGATGACAGCGAGTTGTTTTCACAGAATACGCTGACGTACATGCGTGAACTGATTCCCCAGGACTTTCCCGCGGTGGGTATCGAAAACGGGCAGCACCATGTGTTCCTCGACCAGCCTCTGGCGTTCATTGACGCGCTGCGCAGCATGAGCCGGGATTTACTGCGCTGACACCACACCGCCGGCTTCGGGTACCCGTTTTGGTTGCAGCGAGATCGTGAACGCCCGGTGTTGCTGTACTGCCTTTTTCGAATAGAGCAGCGGGAACTGGCTGCCGGTAGCCCAGTTCCGTAACAGATTGTCGTAGAACCGCGAGCGTGGGTCGCCGGATTGTCCCGGCGTATTGGTGGCCAGCGCGGCATCCCAGTTGCCGACGTCCACCACCATGCGAAAGGAAGGGCCGGCCACTACATCCCAGCTGTCGCGTCCGTAACGCGCGCTGTTGGTGGAATTAGCGTTGCCGCCGATGGGGTAATCGAGCATGCGCATCTGTTCTTTGAGGGCTGTGGGCGCAAGCTCGGCAAGGGGATGACTGAAGCGTGCTCTGTGCAGGTCGCCCCAGCGCCACTGAGAGGTGTCTGCCCCCAGTTGAGCGATGGTCTGATCTACGGCGCCCTGCAGCGATTGCAGCGCCGCTTTGCGCCCCTGGCGGGTCTTCAGCAGGTCGATGACGGTAAGTGAATCCAAGGTACCTTCGGGGCGTGGCTGGTCACCGGTAAGCAATCGGGCGAGGGCTTGCGGAAGGTGATCGCGGTACCAGACGTTCCACAGTGCGGCGGCGGCGGAATCGACAGACATGTCGAAATTCCAGTCGTGTAACAGGCCGGAAGCGCTATGCTGCAGTTCCGGCAGCGCGCCAATCACCTGGCGTGCAAACACCGAATGGTTATCGCGCTGCAGAGCCAGCGATGCATTCACATCGTGCTGCGCATCCTCGCTCAATACCTCCCATAACCGTTTGTAACGCCACGGACTCGACCATTCGAAGCCGACGCGGTAGCGGTCAACCGGATAATCGTCGGGCAGATTCATGGAATTGGCGGTACCGGTGAAGCCACGTTCCGGATTGTATTCCTCCGGCAGGGTGTCCATGTCGAAATAGCCCTGCCATTCGTAGCGTCCGTCACCGGGGACCGGCATCAGACCGTCCCAGGTGCGCCGGACCGGAAAGCGGCCCGCTGGCTTGTAGCCGATATTGCCGTCGATATCGGCGTAAACCTGGTTCTCGGATGGCGCTCCCCAGCGGTTCAGGGCACCGACAAACTCGCGGAAATTTTCCGCGCGCATATACTCGATGCTGCCGAAATAGGGCGACATGCCTGGTTCCAGCCAGGCGGCGCGAACGGCGAACGCGTGGCTGTCGGTTTCTGCCACTACCGGTCCATGGCGGGTGAATTTGAGGGTCGCGGTTTGTGCCGTTGCGTCGGCGATAGTGATCTTTTCGCGGTGCAGGACGAACGGCTCGATGCGATCCTGATAGCGATAACCGCCTGCGGCTTTTGCGTAAACGTAGAGGTCTTCCTGATCGATCGGAAAAATCGTCAAGCCAAATGCGATACGCTCGTTGTGTCCGATGGAAATGCCGGGCAGCGCGGGTTCACCTGCGCCGATCACGTTGAGCCCCGGGGCTACCAGGTGGGCGATGTAACGCAGCGATGGTGTGGCATGTCCCCGATGCGGATCATCGGCCAGTATGGGGCGACCGGTTCTGGTGCGTGCCGGCGCCACTACCCAGTTGTTGCTGCCCAGTCCGTGGTTCAATTCGTCCTGCAGAGCCATGGCGAGCTGCGGATTGCCGGTGAAGGTTACCGGAGCCTTGGCCAGTCTGTAGTTCTTAAGCACGTCACCGGGAATCACGCAGGGGTCCAGACCGTCGGGAATGGTGGCCTGCCATGGGGGTTCCAACTGCTTCCATTTTGCCGCCAGTTCCAAGCGGTCGTTGCAGGCCAGCCTGGCGCGCCAGACTTCGGTGTTGACGTTACGCCATAGGCCGTTACTGCGAATACGCACGACGTCGTCGGTCTGCCAGTGTGCGGGCTCATAGCCAAGCAGTTCGAATTCGGGTGGCAGCAGCCCGGGGATTTCCCGGGTGAGGTCTACAAAGGCGTTGATGCCTGCGGTGAATGCCTGGGCGATGCGTTTTGCATCATTGCCATAAGCCAGCCACTCGGCATACATATCGCCCCGGTAGAGGAACATGCGCGCGGCTTTGTCCTGTGCTACGTACTCGGTGCCGAGTACTTCGGATAGCGTCCCCAGTCCGCGCCGGCGCCACAGATCAATCTGCCAGAGGCGGTCTCGGGCGGCATTGAAACCCTGTACGAAGAATGCGTCGTAGTGGTCTAACGCGTAGATATGGGGAATGCCCCATTGGTCGACGATGATTTCGGCGGGTTCAGCCAGCCCTCTCACCGTGTAGACGGCGTCGCGATCAATGGGTAAATCTTCAGCCGCTGCGTTGCTGGTGATCAGTAGAGCTGCGGCAAAAAGAACATAGACGGATGGTCGGCGCACTTGTATTTCCCCTCCGACAAGAAAAGACAAAAAAGCCCCCAGCGCCTGAACGGTGGGGGCTTCCAGCATAGACTGCGCTGACGCTCAGCTCAACGCATTGGCGGTCTTAATCCCAGCTCAATGCACCGCCGGTCTGATACTCGGTGACCCGGGTTTCGAAGAAGTTTTTCTCTTTCTTCAGGTCCATGATTTCAGACATCCATGGGAACGGGTTCTTCACGCCGGGGAACTGTTCGGCCAGGCCGATCTGCGCCAGTCTGCGATTGGCAATGAACTGCAGGTACTCTTCCATCGTGTTGGCGTTCATGCCGAGCACGCCGCGAGGCATGGTGTCCCGGGCATAAGCGACTTCCAGTTCCATGCCTTCCAGCAGCATCTGGCGGGCCAACTGCTGCATGGGCTCGTCCCAAAGGTGTGGGTTTTCCAGCTTGATCTGGTTGATCACGTCGATGCCGAAGTTCACGTGCATCGATTCATCACGCAGAATGTACTGGAACTGCTCTGAAGTGCCGGTCATTTTGTTGCGCCGGCCCATGGACAGGATCTGCGAGAAACCACAGTAAAAGAAAATGCCTTCGAGTACGCAATAGTAGGCGATGAGGTTTTTCAGCAGTATTTTGTCGGTTTGCTCTGTTCCGGTGGTGAAGCGCGGATCCTGAATCTCCTTGGTGTACTTCAGTGCCCAGGAGGCCTTGTCGGCCACGCTGGGAATCTCGTGGTACATGTTGAAGATCTCACCCTCGTCCATGCCCAGTGATTCGATGCAATACTGGTACGCATGGGTGTGAATGGCTTCTTCAAATGCCTGGCGTAGCAGGTATTGCCGACACTCAGGATTGGTGATGAGGCGGTAGATCGCCAGCGCCAGGTTGTTGGCCACCAGCGAGTCGGCGGTGGAGAAGAAGCCCAGATTGCGCTTGACGACGACCCGCTCGTCCTCGGTAAGGCCGTCTTCTGACTTCCACAGCGCGATGTCCGCGGTCATGTTCACTTCCTGGGGCATCCAGTGATTAGCGCAGCCATCGAGGTATTTCTGCCAGGCCCAGTCGTATTTGAACGGCACCAGTTGATTCAGGTCGGCGCGGCAGTTGATCATCGCCTTCTGATCGACGGTCACGCGCTCGTAGCTTTCCGGCTCCAAGTGCGCGCCTACCCGCAGGTCTTCGGGTGGTATCGGCTCTGCTACCTGCGGTTCGGAAGTCGGGTCCGGTTGCACTGGTGCCGCCGCTGGCTGCTGTACCTGCTGCGGTTCTTCCACCACGACGGCAGGCTCTTCGATGGCCGGCATCGGCGGTGCTTCGAAGCTGGCAGCGGCGGGTGCTTTGGGTTGATCGTCGTTGTAATCGTCCCAACTTAACATCTTGTTACTCCTTGTCCTTCTTTGATGCACTTGGCTATGGATGCACTTGGCTATGGTGCACTTGCCAACTACTGACATGCTTCGCAATCGGGGTCGTCCAGGGAGCATGCCAGCGGCACTTCAGCGGCATCTCCCAGTTCGAACTCTGAATGGTCTACCGTCGGGGCCGCTGCGACGGTATCCGGCGCACTACCTGGCTGCACGCTGGCAGGTTCAGCTTGTGTTGCTGCTGCGCCCGGTGCTCCTGCCGACACGGCATTCAAAGTACCTCGATCCAGCGTCGACTTTTCGGCGCTGGTAGCACCCAGCGCGCGCAGGTAGTAGGTGGTCTTCAGGCCGCACAGCCACGCCATGCGATACGTGATATCGAGCTTTTTGCCGGAGGCGCCGGCGATGTACAGGTTCAGCGACTGGGCCTGGTCGATCCACTTCTGCCGGCGGCTGGCGGCGTCGACGATCCAGCGTGGTTCCACTTCGAACGCCGTGGCGTAGCGTTGCTTGATCTCATGCGGAACACGTTCAATGGCCTGCAGGGAGCCATCGTAGTACTTGAGGTCGTTGACCATCACCTTGTCCCAGAGTCCGATCTGCTTCAGATCACGCACCATGTAGGGGTTGACCACGGTGAACTCGCCGGACAGGTTCGACTTCACGTACAGGTTCTGATAGGTCGGCTCAATCGATTGCGACACGCCGGTAATGTTGGCAATGGTCGCTGTTGGTGCAATGGCCATGACGTTGGAATTGCGCATGCCTTTCTTCTGTACCTTGCTGCGCAGTTTTTCCCAGTTGAGGGTGGCATCGTAGTTGGCGTCGAGATACTGCTCGCCACGCTCGGCGCGCAGCTTCTTCAGTGAATCCAGCGGCAGAACGCCGCGGCTCCACAGTGAACCGGGGTAGCTTGCATAGCATCCGCGCTCCTTGGCCAGTTTGCTGGAAGCGGCGATGGCATAGTAGCTGATCGCTTCCATGGAGCGGTCGGCAAACTCTACTGCAGCATCAGATGTGTAGGAGATGCCCAGCTTGTACAGCGCATCCTGGAAGCCCATGACACCGAGACCCACGGGTCGATGCTGCATGTTGGAATTGCGCGCCTGGGGCACTGAGTAATAGTTGATGTCGATGACGTTGTCGAGCATGCGCACGGCGGTGCGAATGGTCTTCTTCAACTTGTTCATATCGAGCTTGCCGTCGGTGATGTGCTGCACCAGATTTACGGAACCCAGGTTGCACACTGCGACTTCATCAGCCGACGTGTTGAGGGTGATTTCCGTGCAAAGATTGGATGAGTGCACGACACCCACATGCTGCTGCGGTGAACGCACGTTGCACGCATCCTTGAATGTGATCCACGGATGACCGGTCTCGAACAACATGGAGATCATCTTGCGCCACAGCTCTTTGGCCTTGATTCTGCGGAACAGTTTGAGTTCACCGGTACGGGTCATTGCTTCATATTCGAGATAGCGGTTCTCGAAAGCCTGACCGTACAGGTCGTGCAGATCGGTGACGTCGCTGGGCGAAAACAGCGTCCAGTCGCCTGCTTCGGTGACCCGCTTCATGAACAGATCAGGAATCCAGTTGGCGGTGTTCATGTCGTGGGTGCGGCGCCGGTCATCACCGGTGTTCTTACGCAACTCCAGGAACTCTTCGATATCCAGGTGCCAGGTCTCAAGGTAAGCGCACACGGCTCCTTTACGCTTGCCGCCCTGGTTGACTGCCACGGCGGTGTCGTTGACTACTTTGAGGAACGGTACAACGCCTTGTGACTTACCATTGGTGCCTTTGATGTACGAGCCCAGTGCACGCACCGGCGTCCAGTCGTTGCCCAGGCCGCCGGCCCACTTAGAAAGCATGGCGTTGTCGTGAATGGCGCCGTAAATGCCATCCAGATCGTCAGGCACGGTGGTCAGGAAGCAGGACGACAACTGCGGGCGCAGGGTGCCGGCATTGAACAGCGTCGGCGTTGACGCCATGTAATCGAACGACGACAACAGATCGTAGAACTCTATGGCGCGGCCGTTGCGATCTTCTTCTTCAATGGCCAGGCCCATGGCAACGCGCATGAAAAATGCCTGCGGCAGTTCGAAGCGGACCTCCTCGCTGTGAATGAAGTAGCGGTCATACAGGGTCTGCAGGCCGAGATAGGTGAACTGCAGGTCGCGCTCGGGCCTGATCGCCGCTCCCAGCTGCGCCAGATCGAAATCGTTCAGGCCTGGGTCGAGCAGTTCCAGTTCCATGCCGCGCTGTATGTAACATTGCAGCGCGCGGGGGTACAACTCTGCCATCTGTGTCTGGGTGGCGCGTAGCTCTTCGCCGGTACCCAGTACATCGAGGAACGTCAGCGCTTCGGTGCGCAACTCGTCGAGCAGCAGGCGCGAGGTGACGTAGGTGTAGTTTGGCTCTTCTTCAACCAGCGTGCGCGCCGTGATGAGAGTAGAGGTAGCCACGTCTTCTGCGGAAATGCCGTCGTACATGTTGTTCAGCGACTCGCTATAGATGCGTTCCGCATCTACGTCTGACAGGCCTTCGCACGCTTCCGTGATGATCGTGTGAATACGCCCGACATCCAAAGGTGCTGTAGAGCCATCACTTTGCAGGACATTGACAGGCGTTTCCGGTTCGGTGATGACAATCTCTTCACTTTTTTCAGCGCGGGCTCTGGCGCGCTCTTCACGATAAAGCACGTAGGAGCGGGCCACCTTTTGCTCGCCCGAACGCATCAGCGCCAGTTCCACCTGGTCCTGTACGTCTTCGATATGCAGCGTACCGCCGGACGGCAGTCGCCGTTTGAAGGTGTTGGTGACCTGATCGGCCAGCGCAATGCAGAGCTCGCGAATGCGTGGTGATGCGGCGGCAGTGCCGCCCTCAACAGCTAGAAACGCCTTGGTCAGAGCTACGTTGATCTTGTCGGCGGTATAAGGCACGACGGTGCCGTTACGCTTGATTATCTTGAGCTGCCCCGGCGCGGTTGCGGTGATAGAGGGCGAAAGCGGTGGTAGTTCGTCTGCCTGAGTTGCGGCTGGTCCAGCCTGATCAGCTGCTGCGCCTGCCTGGGTGTCTGTCTGCATGAGTACTTATCTGCTCCTATACTCCTGATGATCTACCGGCCAGATGTCCTGGGCCGTCAGCGCTAGCACATGGATGAGAGATTGGCTGCTTGAACAGCAATGCCGGCAATCCACGACTGATAACCCGACTCTGGTCCGGGCCGATAGATCTGAAAATCCTAAATTGTCCCCGTTGCCTCGCCGAAAAAAGAACCAGAAATGCAGCCTGCACTCGCCTGGAAAGGGGATTTCCTCGGAATTTCAGGCTATTGTGGGGCATCATTCGACTTCAATCTGAATCAATTATTAGACCTAATCCAATAATTTAACCCCTAGATATAGTTGTTTCAGCGAAAACATGCACAAGATAATGGGATGCGACTGCTAATGCAAGAATTTGTCTGTGGATAACCTGTGCGTAGCGTGTGCTCAGGTGTGGGTAAGCTGTTGACGGGGCAATTTAATCAATTAGGGTAGGCCCGGAAACGCCATAAGGGGATATTTTGACCTATATCATGGCCCTTGATCAGGGTACGTCCAGCAGTCGCGCCATCATCTATGACGAGCAAGGCGAGTCGGTACGGATCGCCCAGCACGGCTTCGACATGCTCTTTCCCGCCGATGGCTGGGTGGAGCAGGACCCGGAGGTGCTCTGGCAGACTACCCTGCAGGCGGGCCGCGATGCCATTGCTCAGGCGGGTATTGATCCGGCGGAGCTCAAATGCATAGGTATCACCAATCAGCGGGAAACGACCCTGTTGTGGGATCGTAACACCGGCAGGTGTGTGTACAACGCCATTGTCTGGCAGGATCGCCGTACCGCAGACTATTGCGACCACATGCGCGGACACACGCTGGCTGGCGAACCGCTGGAGCAGATTCTTGCGGCGCGCACGGGTCTGGTCATCGATCCTTATTTTTCTGCCAGCAAACTGGCCTGGCTGATGCACAATGTGGCCGATGCCCGTCATCGCGCCAGACATGGTGAACTTTGTTTCGGCACGGTAGACACGTTTCTGATATGGCGTCTGACCAAGGGTGGGGCTCACGTCACTGATGCGACTAATGCGTCGCGCACTCAGATGTTCGACATACACCGCCAGCGGTGGTGCGATGAACTGCTGGAGTATTTTGAAATACCCCACGCGGTGCTGCCACGAGTGAACGACAGCGCGGGCATGTTCGGGCTGGCGGATGCGGAGTGGTTCGGCGCTGAAATTCCTGTTACTGGCGTTGCGGGGGATCAGCAGGCAGCGCTGGTGGGCCAGGGCTGCTTTACACCGGGAATGACCAAGAGCACATACGGCACCGGTTGTTTCATCATGACCAATACCGGAGATCAGCCATTGCGATCGGATGAAAAACTGCTCACTACAGTGGCCTATCGGGTCGATGGTAAGCCGACTTATGCGCTTGAAGGCAGCATCTTTGTTGCCGGTGTGGCGATCAAATGGCTGGTGGATCAGCTGCAGTTGATCGACGATCCTGCCGAAACCCAGGCTGCCTACGAGCGCTGTGGCGGCGATACCGGCGGCGTGTACGTGGTGCCTGCGTTTACCGGGCTGGGCGCGCCCTATTGGCAGCCGTCAGTACGGGGACTGATTACAGGTCTTACCCTGGACTCCACGCGCGATCAGGTTGTCACCGCTTTTCTGCAGGGCGTGATCTTCCAGACCCAGGAACTGGTGGCGGCCATGGCGAATGATGGTGCAGGGGTGACACAACTGCGCGTTGATGGCGGCATGGTGGTCAACAACGCCCTTTGTCAGTTCATTGCCGATCTGTTGGATGTGCCGGTACAGCGTCCGGCCCACACTGAAACCACTGCCCTGGGCGCCGCCATGCTTGCCGGCGTAGGCGCTGGGGTCTATGAGACGTTACAGGGTGCCAGCCAGGCGTGGGCGCTGGAGGCGTCGTTTGCACCGCGTATGGAGCACGCGCGACGTGCGGAGTTGATCAGCGGTTATCAGCGGGCGGTAACTCAGGCGCTGAGCGACGCCTGAGCCGGGCATTACAGTTCGATTACAGACCCATACCCTGTGGCTACACCAGCAGGGGACTCGAAACGTAAAATTGGCGGGTGATTATCAACGTGGACACCAATATTTCCCTGCCTGGAGGGCGTCGGCTCACGTACCCCCTATGGTTGTGCAGCGGCATCGTCGGTGTCGTTCTGCTTGCCTGGCTGATCATCCCTGAAGGGTATCTGATCGGGCCGGGCCGCGAAGTCTTGACCCTGCTGCTGCCGGTGTGGCTTGGCGGCTTGGCCATTGCCGCGTTGAATCCTGCATGGCTGAGCCACTGGGGCAATGATGTGCTGGTGCTGCCCGCGGCCACCTGGTGCAATGCGGGTGCCGTGATGCTGGCGGTTCTGGCGCCGGAAAAAGTGCGGCTGGTGTTGCTGGCAGTGCCGATGTTCAGTCTGCTGTATGCGGCCTTGCACCTATCGCGCAGCCGTCTCATCGCTTTAGTTTTGGCTACCGGGCTGGCCTATGTGCTGGTGGTATTGTATCTGTCATTCAACACACCAATGGATGCTGCATTCGAGGCGTTCAGTGGTGCTTATTTCGCTTTAATGCTGGGCGGCATCTCGGTGTTGTCCCGTGAGATCCTGCAGCTGCGCGATGGTCTGCTCGAGCGTAACCACGGGCTGCGCGAGGCCATGGAGCGCCTCCAGGACCTGGCTCTCAAAGACGAGCTTACCGGGCTGCATAACCGGCGCTACATCATGGAAGTGCTGTCGCGCCAGCGGGCTCTCGCGCAGCGCAGCGGTCAGCAATTTACTCTGTGCTACTGTGACCTGGACCATTTCAAAACCATCAACGATCTATATGGCCATGCGGTGGGTGACGTCGCTCTGCGTGAATTCGGCAAGTGTGCGCAGACGGTGGTACGTAATGTAGATTATGTGGCCCGGTTTGGCGGTGAGGAGTTTCTGCTGATCCTGAGCGGGGCCGACCAGCGGACAGCGCAACGGGTTGCTACTCGTCTGTGTGCCCGCACGCGGCGGCTGTGGGTGCCCGGCACTGAGGATGGTTTCGAAATGACTGTGTCGGTCGGAATTGCCGCTTATCTCCCCGGGGAAAGCATCGATGATCTGCTCAACCGCGCAGACCGTGCGCTTTACGCGGCGAAGAGCGGCGGCCGCGACGGTATCGTCGTAGCCTCCCCGTGATTCTATGGAAACGTGCGTATCGTCAGGGTTTTGTAAGCGCTTGATGCTAACTCGGGCGGTTTTGCATGGTGGCGCGTATTCCGCTGCTCGGGTATCGTCATGGATTGATGCCGTACCTTCCTTAATTCGCTTAGGTGTAGATGGATGATACTGTTTTGAACCGCCGCAAATTTACCCGCCAACCGATTCAGCTCTCTGCCCTGGTGCACCCAGAGCTGGGGCGCTCCTGGCTCTGCTCGATTCGTGACTTCTGCGAAGAGGGCATGTTGCTCACTGGCGGTGGTGGCTCTCGCTCGCTTACCTCCACGGGTAGCGATATAGGTCCGGGAGAGCAGGTAGCACTGCATTTTTCGGTGGCCACACCGACGGGCCATGAGCATTTCCGTACCCAGGCCCAGGTGGCCCGGGTGCTTGACGGTGGCAATGGTCTGGGCGTTTTTTTCAACGATGGCCTGGATAAGCGAGCGTTCAAGAATCTGGCTGAGTTTGCGGTCGCCACTGGCACGGCGGTACCTGAACTGTCCGAGCAAGACGAAGTTTCAGAGGCTGCTTCCACGACCGGTGGCAGTGGCCTGGCTGGGCGGTTCAAGCCTGTGGAGTCCGCTGAAGCCGCGCTGGGCGCGGGCCACGACGCTGAAACCATGCGCGATAAACGGCTGCACAGCGAAGATGCGAAAAAGCTGCTCGCGAATATTCGGAAAATCGTCAAGCGCGCTGTTTCTCGTCTGGCAAGCGCTTATCTGGACGCGATTCAACAGGACTTTTTCGTCAGCGCGCGTGATGCCGGCACCAACGCTGTGCAAGCGAGATATTTCGAGGCCATGGAGGCCCTCGACAAATACAATGAAGAATTCCTGGGGCACCTGGTCTCTACCATTCTGCAGCAGGTGGACAAGGTTCCTGACCTCGACACAGTGCTGGAGCGCCGCCGCAAGCGTGAGTCCGGCAACAGCGACAAGCTCGAACTAGTGGATACTGGGGAGTTTGAGCAGTGGCTGCTGGTTGCTGAACATATCTCCAGATCGGAAAATCGCTTTAAAGACGAGCTGCTCGACATGCGAGCGCAATTCGGGGTTCTGGCCAAGCCCTGGAGCCATAAAGATGTAATACCGATTGGCCCGGCAGCTCTGTGGTGGGCTTTTGATGATGCGTTGGCTGAATTGACTTTGCATGCCGAGCTTCGCAGAGAAGCGTTCAGGGGGTTCGATACCCAGCTGCAGGATATTTTGCCGGCACTGTATCGTGGCTTGGGTAAATTGTTTGAAGACAGCGGCCGAATGCCATCTCTGCAGGAACTGCGGGAGTCGCTGCAGCCCAAATACCGGATTCGCAATCTTGCGGGCGTTAGCGTCGCGCCCCAGGATTATCAGGATATGGATCAGAACCTGCGCGACGCGTCCATTGCGGCAGATGGCGTGGGCGCGGGCCGGATCAGCGAGAATCCGTTCGTCCCGGCGATAGGCGCGGGCACGCCCGCCTACAGCACCGCGCGTTCGATCCTCAACCTTGACCGAAGAACGCAACGGCTGCTCGGCAAGCCCAGGGAAGCCAGTCTTGCGGCGCCTGATGCCCGGCCTGACGAAACGTTCAATGAGTCGGACATCGTCGACGCTTTGCAGACCATACAGCTCGAAATGGGCGATGCGCCCTTGTCTGATACGCGCCTTCGCACCAAGCTCATGGATGTGTTGCGTTCGCATCACGGCGATGACAAGGGGCTCACGGAGCGGGACTACGACACACTGCGGGTGATGGAAGAGCTCGTTGCGTCGCTGGCCCAGGACCGCTTCATCACCGACGGCGTGCGTGACTGGTTGGGCCGGCTCGAAATTACCTTGAATAAGCTGGCCGCCCGCGATCCGGAATT
The DNA here is from genome assembly GCA_964393625.1 of uncultured Pseudomonadales bacterium. Lineage (GTDB taxonomy): Bacteria > Pseudomonadota > Gammaproteobacteria > Pseudomonadales > Azotimanducaceae > UBA4421. The sequence continues at coordinate 62,954 of CAYMUT010000016.1, read as the reverse complement.
CCTCAGCGGCGACCTCGAAAATCCGCACAGCGCTGTACAGATGCTCAACCAGTTGGCTCGTCTGGGCAATAGTAACGATGTGCGTCAGGGCATTGACCGCGAAGTCGGGCGGCGCGTAGATGAACTGCTGCAGCGAGTGGTGCGTGATTACGATGATAATCCGCAGGTGTTCAGTGAGGTGGTCGATGAGCTTCATCCACTGATCGACCGGCAATCCAAGACCTATCGTGGCAATGTGGAACGTACGATTCGCGCCAGTGAGGGGCAGCAGAAACTGGCCCGCTCCCGGCGTGCCGTAGTCGATGTGATGGAAGATCTACTGGCGGGCAAGGAAGTCCCGGACCTGACTCTCGAACTGCTGAACCCCGGATGGCGTAATCTGCTGGTGCATTCGCACCTGCGCAATGGACCCGACAGCAACGAGTTCCGCGAACAGGTTGCCATCATAGAGCAGCTCAATGCCCAGCTGAGCGGCCAGATCAAGCCGGGCGATGAAGGGCATGTCGACCCCGAGGGCTTATTGCGCCGCGCCGTGGAAGGTCTGAACAGCATTTCCTTCGATCCCAGTAAGCGCACACCACTGATCATGCGTATGTCGAGTGCCCTGGTCGGTGATGCCTCGGGCAACAAAACACCCGTAAATAAAACCCTGGTGCACCCCGGTGAAGTGCAGGAATTGCTGGGGCTGGATGGCGTTCTGCCTGATGCGAATCCGGAAGCTGATTCTGATGATGCCAGTGTGCGTGAGAGCTGGAGCTATGCGCTGGAGCGAGCGCGCCGAATTCAGATCGGTGAGTGGCTTGCCGCATCAGACCGCGATGGGCGTCCGCTCATATTGACGGTTGCCTTCGTTGGTGATGAGTCGTCCTCCTTCGTGCTGGTCAACCGTAAGGGTGTAAAGTCCATGGAGCGCACGCTGCGTGAAATCGCCGAGGATCTGCACAAAGGCAATATCACACTGCTCGACGATTACGATCTGCCTTTGATGGAGCGCGCCTCCCAGCGCATGCTGGAAAACATGCACAGCCAGCTCGCGTTCCAGGCCAGTCACGATGATCTGACTCAGTTAATGAACCGCAAGGAATTCGAACGAGTGGTCGATCTGAGCCTGTCTCAGGCTAAAACCAGGGGTATTCAGCATGCGCTGCTGTATATCGACCTGGATCAGTTCAAGATCATCAACAACACCAGCGGGCACAAAGCCGGCGACGAACTGCTGCGGCAAGTGGGTGAGATGCTTGCCGACAAATTCGCGGACCAGGATGTCAAGATCGCGCGTCTGGGTGGCGACGAGTTCGGCATTCTGGCAGAGCATATCGACAGCTATCCGGCCCGCGAACTTGCCGATGACGTGCTCGATGCCATCCGTGTGGTCAGTTTCGAATGGGATGGACGCAACTACACGGTAAGCGCGAGCATCGGACTGGTGTTCGTAGATCAGAGTACCGGCGGCGTGGAAGAACTCATGCAGCACGCGGATGAGGCGTGCTTTGCCGCCAAAGATGCCGGCCGCAATCGCGTGCAGGAATATGAAATGGGCGATACCCGGATGATGAAACGCCACGGCGCCATGGAGTGGGTCACGCAACTGGACGCCGCGCTGGAAGAAGACCGCCTGATTCTCAACTGCCAGAAGATCAAGCCGATTGCTGCAGATGCCGTCGCCCACGACGAGCATTACGAAATCCTGCTGACCATGCAGGACGAACTGGGCGATGTCGTGGCGCCTACTGAACTGATCAATGCCGCGGAAACTTACAACCGCATGACCACGGTTGACCGCTGGGTGATTCGAAAGGTGCTGCAATGGATGTCGGACAACCGCGCCATGCTGGATGACTTCGGTGGTTTCGCCATCAACGTGTCGGGCCACTCGGTAAACGACAGCACCTTCCCGGATTTCGTGCTGGAGCAGTTCGGCAACACTCAGGCGCCAACCAGCAAGGTCTGTTTTGAAATCACCGAAACTGCGGCAATAGCCAATCTGGATAATGCTGTGGACTTTATGAACCGCATGCGCATCATCGGTTGCCGCTTCTCGCTGGATGACTTTGGCACGGGCTTGAGCTCATACAGCTACCTGAGAAATCTGCCTGTCGACTATGTGAAGATCGATGGTGTGTTCGTAAAAGACATTGCTGAAAATCCTGCGGATTACGCGGTGGTGCGATCCATCAATGAAATCGGTCACTATATGGGCAAACGCACCGTGGCGGAGTTTGTCGAGTCCGACGAAACGTTGCGCAGTGTCTCGGAGATCGGGGTTGACTTTGTGCAGGGCTACCGCGTCAGCAAGCCCTGTCCGTTGCAGGAATTTCGCGTCTAACTCAGGTCACTGGCGTGAAACGTCAATCGACGCGGCCGATCAGCAGAAATTCCATCAGCGCCTTCTGACTGTGCAGGCGGTTGCCCGCTTCATGCCATACCACTGACCTGGGATCTTCGAGCAGGGTTTCGCTGACTTCTTCGCCGCGGTGCGCCGGCAGACAGTGCATGAACAGTACGTCGGACGCAGCCTGAGCAAGCAGCGCTTCATTGACCTGATAATCTGTGAAAGTCGCGCGCCGGTCGCCCTCCTGAGCTTCATGGCCCATGGAGGACCACACGTCGGTCACTACCAGATCGGCATTTGCCACCGCTTCGACCGGGGTGTCTACGATCTGGGCGTTATTTGTGCTCGCGAGAATATCGGCGTTGGGCTCATAGCCGGCGGGGCAGGCGATCTTCAGATTGAAGTCCCACTGACGGGCCGCGTTGATGTAGGAATGGCACATGTTGTAGCCGTCGCCGATGAAGGCCACGGTGGCGCCCTTGATGGAGCCGCGCTTTTCGTAAAACGTCTGCACGTCCGCCAGCAGCTGACACGGATGCAGCAGGCTGCTCATGGCGTTGATAATGGGGATGGTGGCGGTTTCGGCCAGCAGCTCGATATCGCTGTGCTCGTGGGTGCGGATCATGACGATATCGACCATTTCTGATAGCACGCGGGCCAGGTCCGGCGTAGGTTCGCCCCGGCCGATCTGGGTATCTGCGACACCGAGAAAAAGCGCATCGCCGCCGAGCTGTGACATACCTGCCTGGAATGCTACACGGGTGCGCGTGCTGTTCATCTGCAGAATCAGGGCGGCCGTAAGGCCCACCAGCGGACGGTAGACTTCACCAGCTTCACGCATCTGGCGGAAGCGCATGCCCCGGTGAATCAGGTAGTCGAGATCTCCGAATGGGAGATCGAGCAGCGACAGAAAATCCTGCTTAGGCATGACGAACCCCTTTTTTCGTATCAGGATTGAACGAGATCGACAACTTTGCCGGCGAGTTCATCGGCTTGTGCGTCAGTCAGATTCAGCGGCGGTAGCAGGCGCACGATATTGCCCTGGGTCACATTGATGAGCACACCTGCTTCCAGTCCGCGCTCCACCAGTTCAGGAGCGTCATCGTTGAGTTCTGCGGCTACCATCAGCCCGAGGTTGCGAATTTCTTTGACGCGGTTGTTGCCGGCCAGACCCTTGCGCAGCGCAGAGACAATACGTTCGCCAAGTTCGGCTGCCCGGGCACACAGGTCATATTCTTCGATTTCGTCGATGACCGCGTGGGCCGCGGCGCACGCCAGCGGATTGCCACCGAAGGTAGAACCATGATTGCCCGGCACGAAAAGTCCGGCAGCTTCGCCGCGGGACAGGCACGCGCCGATGGGCATGCCATTGCCCAGACCCTTCGCCGTGGTAAGTACGTCGGGAAGAATACCGGTGTGCTGGTAAGCGAAGAATTTGCCGGTACGGCCGTTGCCGGTCTGCACCTCATCCAGCATCAGCAGCCAGTTGTGCTCATCGCAGATCTTGCGAAGTTCCGTCAGATAGTCATCATCGGGAATGATGATGCCGCCTTCGCCGAGAACCGGTTCGACAAACAGCGCCACCACGTCGGGATTGTTCTCGCCGATCTGACGCACGGCTTCCACGTCGTTGTACGGTGCACGTACAAAACCGGACAACAGGGGTTCGAAACCCGCGTGAACCTTGCGATTGCCGGTAGCGGTGAGGGTGGCCATGGTGCGGCCGTGAAAGCTGCCGTCCATCACTACGACCGCGGGCGTCTTGATACCCTGCTTATTGCCCTTGATGCGCGCCAGTTTGATGGCCGCTTCATTGGCTTCGGCGCCCGAATTGGCGAAGAAGACCTTCTCCATGCTGGAGATTTCGCACAGACGGTCCGCCAGGCGGGTCTGCAGCGGAATCTCGTACAGATTTGATGTGTGTGTCAGGGTGCCGGCCTGTTCCGCGAGGGCTGCAGCGACGCGGGGGTGTGCATGGCCCAGACCGGTGACCGCAAGACCGGTGAGTCCGTCGAGATACTGCTTGCCGTCGCTGTCCTGCAGATAGGCACCCTTACCGCTGACAAATGCCACCGGCAGACGAGCATAGGTATTCATTACGTGAGTCAATGCTAGCTCCCAAAAACACGAAAGGCGACTAAAATAGCCGCCTGCACCAAACCGCGAAGGTACTCCAGTGCATAGTGATATTCAAGTGCCATAGCGATAGGCCGAAGCTTATGAAAACACTTCACCACCACATGAAACTCGCCGAACCAGCCAACGCCGTGGACGCGCTCAGTACGGCAACGGGATTACCCAGAGCGCGCATCAAGGATGCAATGTCCAAGGGTGCGGTCTGGGTTCAGCGTGGGGCTAAGCCGGTGCGGTTGCGTCGGGCATCCCGGGTGCTAAATGCAGGCGAGGAACTGGCAATTTACTACAATGTGGCGATTCTCGCCGAGCGGCCGCCCGAACCCGTGCTGGTGGCTGATCGAACAACATACTCAGTCTGGAATAAACCCGCGGGGATGTTTGCATCGGGCTCGCGCTATGGCGACCATCACTCCATTGTGCGGTATGTGGAGTGTTACTGGGACCGGCCCTCGTTGCTGGTCCATCGGCTGGACCGGTATACCCGGGGACTTATGGTGATTGCCCACGCCAAGCGGGTAGCGGCGGAACTGTCCCGCCAGTTTCGTGAACGCACTACACGCAAAGTCTACCGCGCGGAAGTGGTGGGCGAACTGCGCGAGGCATGCACCGTCGATGTTCCCCTTGCAGGCAAACCGGCGCGCAGCCACGTCGCGCCGCTGCAGGTTCTCGATGAAACCACGCTGGTCGAGGTGGTGATCGAAAGCGGGCGCAAGCATCAGATTCGGCAGCACTTGGCGCATCTGGGGCATCCGGTGGTGGGCGATGCGTTGTACGGCGGAGCGCAGCATCCAGACCTGCAGCTCACTGCCGTGGAGCTGGGGTTTGATTGTCCGTTAAATGGTGAACGGGTGGTGTTCGAGGTGGACTAGGATGTTGATTTTCCAGATGGAACCCGCCACGCTGCGCGGCATCTCAGCTGGAAGTAAACGATGAGCGAAGACCACAAGCCGAAACACTCCGGGCCCAGGCCCACCGGTTTCGACACCCTGACCCTGCATGCAGGTCAAGCACCGGACCCTGCGACTGGCGCCCGCGCTACGCCCATTTATCAGTCGGCTTCGTTCGTGTTTCCCGACTCCGACTATGCTGCCGGTCTGTTCAACATCGAACGGGCAGGTCATGTCTATTCGCGCCTGTCGAACCCGACTAATGCGGTGCTCGAAGAGCGTATGGCGGCCCTTGATCACGGTGTCGGCGCGATTGTCACCGCCAGTGGCCAGGCCGCCATGCACCTTGCGGTAGTAACGTTGATGGGGGCGGGAGATCATATCGTAGCGTCGCGCTCACTGTATGGTGGTACCCACAACCTGCTGGAATACACCTTGAGCCGCTTCGGCATCAGCACTACGTTTGTAGACCCTCGGGACGTTGATGCTTTTGCCGCGGCGATCCAGCCCAGTACCAAGCTGCTGTTCGGCGAGATTCTCGGCAATCCCGGATTGGAAGTGCTCAATGTTCCGGCAGTGGCAGCGGTGGCGCATGGGCATGGTCTGCCGCTGCTGGTGGATGCGACCTTCGCGACCCCGTATCTGTGCCGTCCCATCGAGCTGGGTGCCGATCTGGTCATGCATTCGGCCACCAAGTTTCTGAGTGGCCACGGTGTGGTGATCGGCGGTGTACTGATCGATGGAGGCACCTTCGACTGGGAAGCCAGTGGTCGTTTTCCGACCCTGACCGAACCCTACGAGGGTTTTCACAACCTGGTGTTCGCCGAGGAATTCGGGCCTCAGGCGTTCATTACCCGGGCGCGCAAGGAAGGTATAAGAGACTTCGGCGCATGCATGGCACCGATGACCGCGTTCCAGATTCTGCAGGGCCTCGAGACGCTGCCTCTGCGTATGCGGCGCCACGTGGAAAACACCATGATGGTGGTAGCGTTTCTGCGGGACCAGCCGCTGGTGGAGGGGCTCGTGTACCCTGGCCTCGATGACCATCCTGACCATGCTCTGGCTGAAGAACTGCTGCCTGAAGGGGCTGGCGCAGTCTTTTCATTCACCCTTCAGGGTGGACGAGAAGCCGGTCGTGTGTTCATAGAATCGCTGAAATTGTTTTCCCATCTGGCGAACATCGGCGATGCCAAGTCGCTGGTCATTCACCCGGCTTCCACCACCCATCATCGTATGGATGCCGCCAGCCTTGCCGCGGCAGGCATCGGCGAAGGCATGGTGCGGGTGAGTGTCGGGCTGGAGGATCCCGCCGACCTGATCGCTGACCTCAAGACCGGGCTGCGCGCCGTAGAAAAGATGAGCAAGAAATGAAAACCACCATCGCCAATGAAACGGTCTACTTCGGCACCGGCAGCGGTCAGGCAGGGTCGGAGGCACCCAGCATCGTATTTTTACATGGCGCGGGCTTTGATCATTCGGTATGGGTCATGCCGGCGCGCTACTTCGCGCGCCATGGCTTTCAGGCGGTAGCGCCGGATTTGCCCGGCCATGGTCGCAGCAGCGGCGCGCCACTGGAAACCATAGAATCCATCGCCGATTGGCTGACGCAACTGATCCGTGTGCTGTGCGGTGGTAAAGCAACCTTGGTGGGCCACAGCATGGGCAGTCTGGTGGCGCTGGATTGTGCTTCGCGACACGGCGATCTGGTGGATGCGATTGTGCTTCTGGGCACCTCCGCGCCGATGCCGGTTGGTCCGCCGCTGCTTGATGCCGCCCGCGACGGCGATCATGCAGCGATCGACATGGCCAATACCTGGAGCCACAGCAGTGCAGGCAGCCTGGGCATGGCGGGCAACCCGGGAATGAGTAACCTTTACAGCGGCGAGCGCTGGCTCGAGCGGTGCTCATCGGAAGCGTATTATGCGGATCTTGCCGCGTGTAATGCTTACGATGGGGAACTCCATGTCGAGCAGACGCCAAGCCTGATCATTGCCGGCACCGCCGATCGAATGACCCCGGCGCGCCAGGGCGGTCGGGTCGCCGATGCGCTGGATAGTGCCGAAACGGTCCTGCTGCCGGGGTGTGGACATTCCATGTTGTCCGAGCAACCGAACCAGGTGCTGGACGCACTTGCCGAATTCATCATGAGGAGATGAGCTTATGACCGAGATTATCTTTGCCGCAGCCTTCTGGGTGGCCAGCCATCTGTTGATATCCAGCACGCCGTTGCGCCAGATGCTGGTGAATGCCATGGGCGAAAAAGCCTATCTTGGTCTTTACTCGCTCATCGCCGTCGGTGCGTTGGTGAATCTTGTGTGGGTTTACCACGACATGCCGCGCTTTGAGTATCTGTGGCTGCCGAATCCGGACCTGTACTGGGTGGCCAAGATCACCATGCCCATAGCCTTCATTCTGATGGTGGGGGGCTTCATGGTGCCTAATCCCAGCAATGTCGGCATGCAGATCGATGACCCTGAGAGCGCCGCTGAAATGGCCCGAGGGGTGACCCGTATTACCCGGCATCCTTTCCAGTGGGCTGTCATCATCTGGTCCGCCGGGCATATCGTCGCCAATGGCGATGCCGTATCCGTGGTGTTCTTTTCGTCGTTTGGCTTGCTGAGCCTGTTGGGTTCGATGCTGCTTGACCGCAAAAAGTCGCAGACCATGGGTGAAGGCTGGGCTGCATACGCGCAGGTGACCTCAAATGTGCCCTTTGCGGCCCTTGTCACGGGTCGCAATCGGCTGGTGCTTAAAGAGCTGCTGCTACCCCTCGTCGTGGGTCTGATTGTGTATGGCCTGGTGTATTACTTCCACGAAACGATCAGCGGCGCCGTTATTGTTTGATTACCGTGGCGAGGTGCTGCTGCAATTCTGCGAAGGTGCCGCTGAAGAAGTGATCGGCTCCCGCGATCAGGCGGCTGTCTACGCCGTGCCAGCTGGCGAACTGCTGTGCGTCGACGAACTGATCCTGGTCGCCGGCTAACGCGAATACCTCGCCGGTGGAGTCGCCGGGGTCGGCGAACGACATCACGCCTACGGGAGGCGCGATCAGAATGGTTCGTGCCGGTGCGGCTCGTTGCAGTGTCTGCCACACCATGGCCGCGCCGAACGAGTAACCCACCAGCCATAAAGGTTGGTCCTGACTTTCCTGTCTTGCCCAGGCTACCGCGGCGAGCACATCGTCTACTTCGCCCTGACCATTGTCGAAAGTCCCGGCACTGGCGCCCACACCGCGAAAGTTGAAACGCAGGCAACTTATGCCCTGCTGTAGCAGAATGTCCTCACAGCAGCCAAGCACAGCATCGTGCATGGAGCCGCCGTACTGGGGGTGAGGGTGGCACAGTACCGCAACGCCCTTCAGGGACGTGGCCTGTGCAGCTGTGAACTGTGCTTCTAAAGCGCCCGATGGTCCGTCGATCAGCATGTAATCATCTGGTTTGGTCGATGTGGAAGGCCATGGTAGCAATTTGTAACGCTTCAGTTGGCTCAAGACACTTGAATTTTTTCTCCAGATCAATATTTTCTCGATCTCGGAAATAGGAGTGCGCATGATCGAAGCGAAGAATCTGGTTCGTCGCTATGGTGAATTTGCAGCCGTAGACGACGTCTCTTTTACAATCGGGCATGGTGAGGTAGTGGGTTTGCTTGGCCACAATGGCGCTGGCAAGACCACCATCATGAAGATGTTGACCGGCTTTATAGAGCCTTCCGTAGGAAGCGTAACGGTCAATGGTACTCAGGTGCAGACCGACCCGCTGGCCGCGCAGGCGCAGATGGGTTATCTGCCTGAGAACCTGCCGCTGTATCCGGAACTGACGGTGTGCGAGTACCTCAGCTATGCAGCTCAGTTACGCGGCCTCGATGAATCCGAGGCTGTGCCTGCTGCGATCGCCGCGACCTGGCTGGAAGACAAGGCGCTGGATCCGATCCATACGCTGAGTCGGGGCTTTAAGCAGCGGGTGGGTGTGGCCCAGGCGATTCTGCACAAGCCGGCTTTTCTGATCCTCGACGAGCCCACCAATGGTCTCGATCCAAATCAGATACAACACATGCGCAGTCTCATCCAGGAACTTGCCCGGGACGCAACGGTAATTCTTTCCACCCACATCATGCAGGAGGTCAACGCCATCTGTGATCGGGCACTTATTCTGCGCAGCGGGCGCCTTGTGGTGGATGAACAGCTCGAAGACCTGCGTAAGACCGACGCCCTGCTGGTGCAGACCGATGAGCAGACTGACATCGGTGCGTTGCTTGCCGGGCACGGCGGCGTGTCTCAGGTCAGCCGTTTGCAGGCCAATCAATGGCAGGTGGTGCTGCAGCACGACGAGGCGGTGCCAGGCGGGGGTAGTGATGAACAGGTTGCCGGCATTGCACGCGCGTTGATTGAAGCAGGCGCGCCGGTCTATGCACTGACACCTCAGGTGCAGGACCTGGAAACCATTTTCAAGCAGGTCAGTGAACAGGGGGTGGCAGATGCGGCTTAACCTGATCAATCAGATTCAGCGCAAAGAACTGGTCCTGTTCTTTGCATCGCCGATTGGCTATCTGTTTCTGGGCGCTTACCTGGCGGCGACGCTGTTCATATTCTTCTGGGTAGAGTCGTTCTTCGCGCGCAATATTGCTGATGTTCGCCCGATGTTTGAATGGTTGCCGGTGTTGCTGATCTTTCTCAGCGCCGCGGTGACCATGCGGATGTGGAGCGAAGAGCGACGTTCCGGAACCTTAGAGTTTATCGCCACCGTGCCTGTGAGTACCTGGGAGTTCGTGGTGGGCAAGTTTCTGGCATGCTGGGTGCTGCTGCTGATCGCCCTGGTATTGACCTTGCCGTTGCCTTTGAGCGTGGCGTTGATCGGCGCTATCGACTGGGGCCCGGTACTGGCAGGCTATCTTGCCGCCATGTTGCTGGGTGGCGCCTATTTGTGTGTCGGCCTGTTCGTCAGTGCCCGTACCGATAGTCAGATCGTCAGTCTGATTGTTACCAGTCTGATCAGCGGGGCATTCTATCTGCTGGGTAGCCCGGCGATTGCCGGATTCTTTGGCGGGCCCATGCAGGAACTGCTCACCGCCGTCGGCAGCGGCGCACGGTTTGACTCCATTACCCGCGGTGTCATCGATATCCGTGACTTGTATTTCTACCTTTCCATCGGGCTGAGTTTTCTGGCATTGAATGTCTATGCGCTGGAGCGCGAACGCTGGGCTGCAGATGGCGATCGCGCCAGACATCGGGCATGGGGTATGGGTACTGGTCTGCTGGTGGCGAATCTGCTGCTCGCCAATGTATGGCTTGCTGGTGTCAATGTCCTGCGCGTCGATGCGACTGAGGGAAAGATCTACTCGATATCCGATGCCACCCACGGTTACCTGGGTCAGTTGCGCGAACCTTTGCTGATACGCGGCTACTTCAGTGCCAAGACGCACCCATATCTTGCGCCGCTGGTGCCGCGCATGAAGGACCTCCTGCGGGAGTACGAAGTTGCCGGTGGGGGCCGCGTGCGGGTTGAGATCATCGACCCCGCGGATGACCCGGAAGCAGAGCACGACGCCAACACCAAATATGGTATCCGCTCGGTGCCGTTCCAGGTGGCCGATCGACATCAGGCGAGTCTGGTGAATTCCTATTTCGATGTACTGATTCAGTATGGCGACGAGTATGAAGTGCTGGGATTTCGTGACCTGATCGAAGTGAAGGTGGAAGGCGAAACTCAGATGGATGTGCAGTTGACTAACCCTGAGTTCGACATCACACGCAGCATCAAGAAAGTGATGTACGGCTTCCAGGGCGGGTCTTCAGTATTCGCCAACATTGCTGAACCTGTGGAATTCGTCGGTTATATATCGGCGGACGAAACGCTACCGGAACCCCTGAGCGTGCTGAAAGGCGAGTTGCGCGGCGTATTGGATGAACTTGGACTGGAAAGCGGCTCCATTCTGTCTTCACAGATCGTCGATCCGGGTGCGGGAGACGGGCAGGTGGCTCTGGACATTGCCGAGCAGTATGGCTTTCAACCTATGGCGGCAAGCCTGTTCGACGACAGCCGATTCTATTTCTACCTGGTGCTGCGCAACGACGAGATTGCTGTGCAGATTCCCCTGCCCGAATCACTTTCTGCGCAGAACCTCAAGCGGGAAATCGAAGAGGGCCTGAAACGTTTCGCCAGCGGACTGCTGAAGTCCGTGGTGCTGAGCACACCGGAATCGCCGCCGCCCTATATGCAGCAGCAAGGGCAGCCGCCGGGTAATCAGTTCACTCAACTGCAGGATTTTCTGACCAGCGATTTCGACTTGAGCGTCGATCGCCTGGAATCCGGTGTGGTGCCCTCCGATGCGGACATCGTCGTGGTGGCAGACCCGAACAACTTCAATGAGAAACAGGTGTTCGCCCTCGATCAGTTTCTCATGAAGGGCGGCACCGTGGTGCTGGCCACGGGTGCGTTTGCGTCCCAGGCGACACCCGCCAGCCTGAGTGCTGTGCCTCGGCAGAGCGGTTTGACCGACTGGTTGGGTCATCATGGCGTGGTGGTCGGTGAAGCGATGGTGATGGACCCACAGAACTCGGCTTTTCCGGTACCGGTAACCCGTCAGGCCGGCGGTTTCTCGTTCCAGGATCTTGTCATGCTCGATTATCCATACTTCATCGATGTCCGCGGTGACGGCCTCAACGATGAATCACCGATCGTGGCGGGTCTGCCCCAGATCACGATGTCATGGGCTTCGCCGCTGAAGGTGGCTGAGAACGAGCAGGTGAACTCGACTGTGCTGCTCTCGAGTAGTGAGGGCAGTTGGCTGTCGAGCGACACTGATGTCATGCCGCAGTTCGATGAGCAGGGTGGATCGGCTTTCACCCCGCAAGGGGATCAGGCTGTACACCCGTTGGCCGTAGCCCTGCAGGGCCGTTTCAACAGCTACTTTGCCGGGCAGGATTCACCGCTGTTGATGGTAGAGGAGAGCGAGGCTGTACAAGACGAAGAAGCGGCTACGGAACAGGAAGGTAACGAACTGGGTATCGTTTCCAGTGTCATAGAGCACTCTCCTGAATCGGCGCGCCTGCTGGTGTTCGGTTCCAACGATTTCCTGGCTGACCAGACATTGAGCATGGTGGGTGCCGCGGAAGGAGCGCGCTATGGCAATTCCGTGCAGATGATGGTCAATGTGGTGGACTGGGCGCTGGAAGATGCCAGTCTCACTGGTATCCGTGCGCGGGGCAATTTCAATCGCACTTTACCGGGGTTGACCGAACCCGAGCAGAACTTCATTGAGTACAGCAACTACATATTGGCCGCCTTCGGCATTGGCGTGGTGATGTTGATTTTCCGCCGGCGCGGACGGCGCGAGGCGCAGGTTTACCGTACCTGGTTGGGCAGCAGGGTTGGAGGTCAGGCATGAACTATCGCATTGGACTGCTTGCAGGGATCGCCCTGGCTCAGATCGTGATCATCGGCTTTGTTGTGCTGGGTGGCGGCGATGACCAGCGCCAGGTAGCGAGTTGGCTGAATCTGCAGGATCGTGCAGTTACGCGCATTGCGATCAGCGACGCTGAAGCTGAAGTGCAAATCAGTGATACGGACGGTTTCTGGTCAGCAGTTGTGGCCGATCAGCAAGTCCCCGCAGACAGCGACAAAGTCGCTCAGTTGCTTGAAAAGCTTGCCGGTTTGAGCGCGCCATGGCCGGTGGCCACCAGCGCTGCCAGCGCGGAGCGCTTTGAAGTGACCGATGAATCTTTCCAGCGGCGGGTTGGTCTGTATGCGGGTGATGAAGAAGTGGCGCTGGTATTTCTGGGGACCTCGCCGGGCTTTCAGCGTGTGCATGCCCGCCGCGCCGAAAGCGACGACATTTTCAGCATTGCGCTGTCGAACTATGAATTGCCCGCTACGCTCGACGGCTGGCTCGACAAAGGATTGCTGGGTATGTCCGAAGCACCACAAAGGGTTGTGCTGAAAGTCATGGCTGATGCCGATGTTGCTGACCTCGCTCTGGCGGATGCGCAACTCCATCGCAGTGATGAAGGGTGGCTGATCAATGGTGGAGTCGCTGATCAGGCTGCTGCGGAAACCTATGTGAATCGCTTCAAGACCCTGCAGGTGCTTGGATTAGCAGAAGTGGTTGCCGAAACTCGTACCGCCCTGGCACAGCTGACCCTCTCTGGTGGGAATGAAGAGGTTGTTCTGGAGATCTCCACAACGGGTGAAAACGGCGACTATTTGGTGCAGGATACAGCTCGCGCCGGTAGCTTCCGGATCGCTGCATACATCGCGGAGCAACTTCTCATGACCGACACGGACTTTGCGGTCGACGACGAATCGGCCGATGTCGAAGTAGGGGAAGAGTCCGCCGATGAATTGGGAGACGATGGTTGAGAATTGCATGGGCGCTGTGCGCCAGTCTGTTGATGGGAGGCTGTGTCAGTGGCGGAAACTGGGGGGAAGGCGCCCGCTGGCCGAGCGGTGCGAACCTGGTTGCCGCAGCGAAGTCAGCGGCGAGCGATGCCAATACCTGGGTGCCGCTTGCGACGGCGGGAGTGCTGCTGGCTGCGGATGTGGACGATAAATGGTCCCGGGACCTTGCTGAAGATCACAAGATCTTTGGCGGCGATGCGGAAGACGTCAGCCATGATCTGCGCGACGTTGCCACCGGCGCTTATGTGCTGACGGCGCTGCTGGCGCCCAGCGACTCGTTTGGCGATAAAGCCAGAGGGCTCAGCATTGGTGCCGCCACCATGGTGGTGGACGGCGTGCTCAACCGTGCCCTGAAAGAGGCTGTGGGTCGCGTACGGCCGGATGGATCCAATGACAACAGCATGCCTTCCGGTCATGCATCAAAGGCCGCTTCGCGCACCGCCATGGCCATTCGTAATCTCGATGCCTTTGATATGCCCGAGTGGTCCCGGGATGTGGCGACCTGGTCGCTGCGTGGCCTGGCGTTGGGTACCGGCCTGGCCAGGGTTGAGGCAGAGAAGCATTATCTGAGTGACGTGCTGGTAGGGTATGCCGTGGGACAGTTTGTCGCGCACTTCATGTATGAGGCATTTTTCGAAGGTGAGGAAGATGGGCCGCAGATCAGCTTTGCACCGGTGCCGGGTGGCGGCGGGGCAATGACTCTGACTGTACCGCTACCGTAACCGGCCGGCTTGCCAATGACGCGCACCCGTGACCTTACCGATGCCCTGAAACGCGTTCTCAAGCAGGCTGGGCTGACCTATGCCGATGCGGCTCGGCACCTGGGCCTGTCTGAGGCGAGCGTGAAACGGTTGTTTAAAGAACAGTCGTTCAGCGTGGCGCGCGTGGAGCAACTCTGTGAGCTTGCGGGAGCCGACCTGTTGGAGCTCGTGAGGTCGGTGGATGATGAGAAGGGGCGCGTGCTGGAGTTGACCGAAGATCAGGAGCGCGAGCTGACTGTTGAAATATCGATGTTCATCGCCGCGATATGTGTGCTCAACCGTTACCGCTTTGACGATGTGCTGGCCAGTTATCGCATCGACCCCCATGAACTGCAACGGATTTTCGCCCGTCTCGATCGTATCGGCATCATTGAACTGCTGCCTGAAAACCGCTACCGGCTGCGTGTCAGCAGGGGTTTTCGCTGGCGTCGCAATGGACCCATCGAGCGATTTTTCGTGCGCAGTGTGTTGAGCAGTTTTCTCGATCACAAACTGGTGCGTTCCGAAGACAGCTTCCGATTCGCCTGGGGTACGCTAAGTGAAGAATCGGCCAAGCACTTTGTCGAGCGTTTGCGCCGTTTGTATGATGAATTCAATGAGGTGGCAGACGCCGATGCGCAACTGCCGTTGCGCAAACGTTCCGGTGCCGGTTTGCTGCTGGCACTGCGGCATCACTGGGAGCCGGAGGAAATGCGCGATATGAAAGGGCAGAATTCGTCGTGATCGATCTGTATACCTGGCCCACGCCTAACGGCCGCAAGCTCTCGATTGCGCTGGAAGAATTCGAGCTCGAATACGAGGTCCACCCGGTCAATATCGGCGAAGGGGATCAGTTCGCGCCGGCATTCCTGGCCATCAGCCCTAACAACAAGATTCCGGCAATCGTTGATCGTGACACTGGCCGGGCCATGATGGAGTCCGGCGCCATTCTCGTTTATCTGGCAGACACGCATGACCGGTTCTGGGGCGATGACCGGTATGCAACGCTGGAGTGGCTGATGCTGCAGATGGGCGGTTTAGGGCCGATGCTGGGTCAGGCCCATCACTTTCTGCGCTTCAATCCAGGCAAGGCGCCATACGCGCAGGAGCGATACGCGGCCGAAGCGAAGCGGCTGTACACGGTGCTGGATACCAGGCTCGCAGATCATGAATACCTGGCGGGAGATTATTCCATTGCCGACATGGCCTCCTGGCCGTGGATCTCACGCTATGAATGGCAGGGAGTGGATTTTTCCGAGTATCCGAATCTGTTGCGCTGGTATCTGGCCATTGCCGACCGGCCCGCCGTGCAACGTGGTTATGACGTTCCGGTGCACGTCAATCCGATCCCCCGTCCATGATCAGCCGGGCGCGAGTTCTGCGCACAGAGCGTCGCTCAGCGCCTGTCTGTCGCCGGCGCTGTATGGCACTGCGGCGCCACTGCCCCATACTGGGTCGGGCCAGGCCGGGTCGTCACGATGCCTGGCGATCACATGAATGTGCAGTTGTTCCACCTGATTGCCCAAGGCGGCCACGTTGATCTTGTAGGGCGCGCCGGCAATACCCAGAGCCCTTGAGGCGGCGTCGATTTCTTCGAACAACTGACCGCGATGAGCCGCCGGTATCTCGTGCAGGTCGCGCAGGCCAGGCAGTCGTGGCACCAGTATCAACCAGCAGAATCGGCTGTCGTTCATCAACAGGCATTCGCACAGGGAGAGGCTGGCCACCAGGTTGGTATCGGCGGCAAGTTGTGGATGCAGGGTGAAATCATTCATCGCGTCGCGTGTCCGCCGATCCACACCGGGCTCGACCAGGCGATGGCATCATTGGCCTGTACCACCCTTACGAAGTAGTAGTCCCCATGTCGTGCGCCCGTGTCGGTGAACTCGAAGTTGACCTCCCTGGGGCCGTCGGTAATCACCCTCCGCAGCGTGGTAGTGTCGTGATAGCCGTCGAAGGTCTGAGTGTGAATCAGGCTGCCGTCGGCGAAATCCCTTAACGCCAGGCGGAAGCTGTCTGGCGGCACCAGTTGCGCCGGCCGGTAGAATGGAGGTGCACCGCCGGTTTCGGTGTTTTCGTCAATATCGAACTGCAGGGCCGTGTTGCGTTTTACGTTTTCCAGCCGGATCAGGTAAGAGCTGGTGTCGCCTCGGGTTTTCGTGGCGAAAGTGACCCGGTTAGGAGATCTTTCCTCACCGGTGACGCCCTGCATGGGGAAGCTGGCATCCACCGGTTCGATGCTGACAAGATCGGCATTGCTGACCGTCAGGGTACCTTCCCATGCTCGCCAGCCGCGTGGATTGTCGTTGGGATGAAACGGATCTGAATCGGAATAGAACGACAGCAGCAGCGTTTCGCTCTTGCCGAGACGTGTGGCTTCCTTGTCCAGGTAGCTTTTTCTCCAGATGACTTCGCCGTTGCGTAAGACGCTCACACTGTCGATGGGTGCCGTACCGATAGCTCGGCCGGCAATCGCCCGATGCTCGGTGAATGGCGCTCGCTGACCCATGCCCGTACCGTTCACGCTGAAATCCACAATGATGCGGTCGCCCGTGGTGGCGTAGGCCTGCAGTGATTTCATGCCATCGAAAATTGCGTCGGCAGAACGTTCATCGGCGAGAATCGCTCCCAACCCGCCACGCTGGGACAATGAGCCGCCGAGAGGTGCGGAGTAACCGGGCTGGCTCAGATGATTGTCGGATGCGGCGGTAAATCCCACCTGGTGGCCGTGCTGCAGGTAGAGGCGCCCGAACCACTCGAAGTTACCATGCTGTGACATGATTTCGACCAGCGGCTCCAGTTCCGGGTCACTCAGGCGGTAGTCGCCGGACTGGTGTGCGTGGGGTATCACCACAACGTCTTCGAGCCGGGCGTTGCTGCGAAGCCCCTGATACAGACGACTCAGAGTGGGGTAGAACTGGGCGGGTATGCGGTTGCGGTTTTCCGGGTTGCGGAACAGCACGTTGTGGTGGCCGCCGCCGGTGGCATTCACCGTCCACTCATAACCCAGGTAAGCAGCAAAGCGACCGTCCTCTGAGAACTTGCGGACATTGTCGCGCAGCACTTCCCATTCTGCATCATCGAGCCAGATGTCGTGTTCTGAGTGAGTGACGAAGTCCAGCCGCGCGTCGTCTCTGGCCCAGCGCATGAAACGTTCGGGTGTACCAATGCCTTCGGCAAACCCTGAGTGACCGTGGGTATCGCCCCAGTAGATGCGTGGGCGTGATTCGTCGGTTACCAGTATGGGGTTGACCTGGCCCGATACGCTGCCGTCTTCGCTGTTGATGGTGAGGTAATAGGTGCCCGGTGTATCCAGGGTCGTTTCCAGCACAGTAATGGCGCCGCTGGATGGTGCGGCCAACAATGGCGCACCGTTTGCCTGTACCAACCAGTTGGGCAGCCCGCCGCTGGCACGATTGAAATACCGGTCCCGGGCACGGATCGCCAACTCGAACGACTCGCCGGGCTTAACAATCGAAGGCGCAAATCCGGTTACTCCAGCGAGCTGCGAGCCTTCGATACGGATGGGTTGAATGGGCAGGCTGTAATAGTGGCCGCCATCGGCGAATGCCAGATAAATGGGCAGCGGCATTCGGTCGGAGGAAAAGCTCGGCATGGACATGCCCGGTGATCCCTGCCGGGTATCGCCATAGCGAATCGTGACGGTGTCGCCTGGCTGCAGGGTGCCTGAGGCGAGCTTGAACGCCAGTGTGGCGCGCGAGGACCTGAACCCCCCGTGCATGCCGCTCATCGGATCAGTGGTCGCGACGAAACTGACTTTGTCGTTGCTGCTGTCGATGGATATGTAATTCGGCGCACTGGCGTCGTTTACCTGCCATGTACCGAAATTAGTCATGAAATGCCGTGCCACCAGAAATCCACCGCCGGTCTGCACCGGCATCGCGCCCACCGTGTAGGTCTGGGTGATGGTGCCCATGGAGCCTGCTCGATGGGGCCCGGTATCGGCCTGCAGATTGCCGATGGCATCGCGATTGGAGTCGAGAAAGGCGAACTCATTGATGGTCTGATCGAGCGCCGCGATCAATCGCTCGTTACGACCCCGCTGGCCGAGCACGAAGGCGATCACCTGGGTCGCATTGACAGGCATGTAACCACCGTTGACCGCATAGGCGTTGAGCCATTGCCAGGTCAGCTCCGCACGGGCGCGCAGGTTGGTGGCATTGGTGGGGATACTGACCATGTCGGCTTTCAACTGATCGACCCGCGCGCGCAGATCCGTCGGTAGATAGTCGTTGGCGGCGGCGCTCGGGCCGGCGGTCAGCACAGCCAGTGAGAGCAATAGGCACGCTTGCCGTCTCATGGTTGATCTCCCCGTAAAATGTATGAGTATGTTGCTCGAATCTTCAGCATGGCGCTTCGCCTGCCACAACAGTTCGGTGCAAGACCCGACGATGGCCGTCATAGCCGCCGTTGGCGCAGTGCAATACTGAGCGGTTGTCCCACATGGTCAGCATGTTCGGTGCCCAG
Organism: uncultured Pseudomonadales bacterium; assembly: GCA_964393625.1. GTDB lineage: Bacteria > Pseudomonadota > Gammaproteobacteria > Pseudomonadales > Azotimanducaceae > UBA4421. The sequence continues at coordinate 43,978 of CAYMUT010000016.1, read as the reverse complement.
CTGTGCCGGTAGACGAATTCGGGTTTGAGCAGATGTGCAAACAGACGTTGCAATAACTCATCGGCATCATTCTGGTGCATGCCGGTTATGCCGATGGTGTAAACCGGGTTAATCCACAGTGCCTGGCGGCCGGACTCTGTGTGCGTGCGTATCAGTGGGTGTTCGGTGGTATCCCAGGCGTCGACGCTCGGCACAATGGTCATGCTGCGCCGCTCGCCGCCGCTGCGCTTGAAGCCTTCGTGGCTGTATGGGCGTCGCGCGCTGTGTATGGCGGTCAGCCCGGTTATTTCGTCGCGTAAGGCCGGGTCGAGGCTATGCAGCGCCCGAATGCTGTCGGCGTAGTGGGTCTCGCCGCCGGTGGGCGGCACGATCTTAGCGTGCAGGATCGTGGCGCTTGGTGGGGTGGCCTGGAATGACCAGTCGGAATGCCAGGAGGCGCCGAATGGCGATATCGTTTCGTCGGGCTCCCTGCGCACCTCGAGAATATGGCGGTGACCATCGACCGGCTCGACATATGGATCTTCACCGAAGGGTCCGAAGTGATTAGCGAACTGTTCGAGTTGATGGTGATCAAGGGGCTGATCCGGGAAATAGATGACCTGATACCGCAGCCACAATGCCCTTATTTCGGCTGTCAGTGATTCGTTCAGCTGCTGGCTCAGATCCACGCCGGTGATTCGCGCGCCGAAGTCGTTTGCATGGGGTAGGACCTGCAGGCGGGTGGAACTGCGCATGGTGTTCTGCGTATCAGGTGTCCCAGTTGACCTGCAAAACAAACAGTGTGGCTACGGCCACCACCGCACCAATGACCAGAATGGTCAGAAATACGCCTGCGCCGCCGTCATGACCCGAGCCGGGTTGGCTGCGCCGGCGGGTAACCGCATACACCACGCCCAGGAATATCAATGCGGGAATCGCAAACTGTATGAGATAGCGCACTAGAGAGTTATCCTTGTCGCTGGTACATGTCGAGCATAACCAGTAGCGGCCTGCAGCGCTAGGGACCTTGGTCCCTCGGCGTTTGAAGCTCGTCGAGAGAACATGACTTTAGACTGGGTTACTGAACATTGGGTAGCAGTGGTATTGCTGATTGCCTATACCACGATGCTGCTGCGCAACGCGTATATAGGGAGCCGCGTGAGCCATGGGCTGGAAGGGTTCTACGTGGGTGAACGCAGCATGGGCGGCGTCGCCATCGGCATGTCGTTCTTCGCTACTCTGGCATCGACCAACAGCTATATCGGTCACGCCGGCAAGGGCTATGAGTATGGTGTGGCCTGGATGCTGCTGGGCGCCATGCTCGTGCTGTTCACCTGGGTGTCATGGCGTTGGGTTGGGCCGAAACTGCGCCTGTTTGCCAATCAATGGGATGCGCTGACCTTGCCGGATTACCTGGGTTCGCGTTTTGTTGAAGGAGAGGCCGCCAGACACCCGCTGCGCATCGCTGCGGCTGCCGTCATAGTGTTTGCCAGCCTGCTTTACCTGCTCGCTATCTTCAAAGGAGCCGGACACCTGTTTGAGCACTTCCTTGCCATATCTTATGAAGGTGGAGTGCTGGTCACGCTGTCGATCGTGGTGTTGTACACCTCGATTGGCGGCTTTGTCTCGGTGGTGCGCACCGATGTCGTGCAGGGCATTCTGATGGTGCTGGGCGCGATGACGTTGTTTTACTTCGTGACCAGGGCGGCGGGTGGCGTTGGTGCGGTAATGGATCTCGGTGAACGTGCCGACACCCGTCACCTGTTTGAGTTGAATGCCGGTGTGCCGTTTGTGGTGCTGCTGGGCATCTCGCTGTCCGGCTCACTGAAGCTGCTGGTCGATCCTCGTCAGCTGTCGAGGTTTTTTGCGCTGAAAGACGAGCGCGAAGTGCGCCGTGGCATCTGGGTGGCAGTCGTAGGCTTGTTAATTGTGATGGCCTGCCTGTTCCCCATCGGTCTTTATGCGCGCCTTCTGATGGATGGCGTGACGGATACCGATCAGATCATACCCACGCTGGTCAACGATGCCAGTATCTTCCCGCTCTGGGCCGCTGACTTTCTCATCGTCGCGATCGTGGCAGCCGCCATGTCATCCATGGACAGTGTGCTGCTGGTGGCGGCGTCGACGCTGTACAAGAACATCGTCGCGCCATTCCGCGCAACCACCCGGCAACTGCAGTGGACCCGGTTTGCCGTAGCTGGTTTTGCGCTGATGGCCGCGGTGATGGCGCTGCGGCCACCCGGGGACATCATCGAGATCACCATATTCAGCGGTAGTCTTTATGCGGTCTGTTTTTTTCCCGCGGTGGTGCTGGGCCTGCACTGGCAGCGCGGTTCCGCCGCGGCCGTGCTGGCGTCGATGGCGGTCGGCATCACCGTGCTGTTTGCCTGGATTGGTGCCGGCCTGCGCGGGGAACTGCATGAAGTGTTCCCCGCGTTGTCGGCCTCGCTGGTGACCTATGTGGCGGTGTCCTGGTTCAGTTCTTCTCGGCTTCTACCCGGGCAATACTCGGCTGCTCCGCAAGGCGACCCATGAGGTCCTGAATCTGCGGGTAGCCTTCGAGAATATCGAGGCCGAACAATTTCTGGGTGATGCCGTTGGCCAACCCGAAGCTGTAGAACGTGTAGAAGTCCGCCAGCGTGATCTGTGAGCCCGCCGCATAGGGGTCGCATACCATCAGTCTGCCCACCGCCTGCATGCCCCTGACCACGTCTTTCTGGGTGGCGGCCTTGGTTTCGTCACTGACGGTCTGCCCGAAAAATGCTTCCGGCAGGCAGCGCCGCGCCACCAGTTCCACGTCCAGCTTGATATGGCAGAGCAGTTCCACGGCTTTACCCGCTTCGAACGGGTCTGCCGGCAGCAGTGCCGGTTCGGGTTGCTTGCGATCGAGATAGGTTGCGATGGCCAGGCTCTCGGACATGTAGCGGCCGTCGATGCCAATGGAAGGCATCTTGCCCATGGGCGTGCGGGCCAGGTTATCTTCGTCCTGGGTGGGTGGGGCTTTGACCTCCTCGAAATCGAGGCCTTTTTCGATGAGCAGTGCCTTTACCAGGCTGTAGTAGTTGCTCATGGACAGTCCATATAGCTGAATCATGTTCGCTCCTTGGGGCTTGTGCGGGTTGGTTTTGTCAGCCCTTTATATTCGTTGTGATAGTTCAGGTCTACCTTGTCATGCAGAGTCGAACCCCATGGTGCCGGTGTGCAGAGCGTCGGCTCATTGCTTGGCAAAATACTGATTGGTAATGCTCTGATGCAGACCCAGCAACTGTTTCTGTCGTGCATCCAGGTACTTCTGTAATCGTTGTCCTTCCAGATTGCGCACCCGCGCGCGCTGCAGTTGCCGGCGCATGGGGTTGATCTGGTCCAGCAGATCGCCGTTGTCTGGCAGGGCGCGCAGGCAGTTGCGAATCGTATTGAAGCTGCGCTGCAGGGAGCGTGGCAGCTCGGAATTCTGCAGCAGAAACTGCAACACGTCTGCCTGATTGACCGGTTTCTGCACGGTGGCGGTGTAACCCTGCATGGCGTCCAGTGAATTGAGCACGCTGCGCCACTGTATATCAGCGAAAGGGGCAAGATCCGAGCCGCTGCCGACCAGGTCGGCGGTGCCGAGATCGATGATGCGGGTGGTCATGTCCGCGCGCTCGACGAAGTTGCCCAGCCGATAGAACTGCCAGCTGGCGTTGTGCAACATGGCGGATGACAGGAACCCGTTGATCTGATCCAGCCGTTCGATTACTTGTTGCAGGCCGGTATTGCGGCGGGTTCTGCTGAGTGGTTCCGCCAGCATCTCCTTGGCGTCCATGTGCGCTTCATTGATGTACTCGTACGCGGCCCGGGGCAGTTTGCCGCGCAGTACGCGGGCGTTTTCCCGGGCGTAGTTGAGCGCGCTGAGCAGAGTGGTGGGATTGCGCGGATCGCTCAGCAAAAAGCGCACTACGTTGCGTTCACTGGCCTCGGGTGTCCGTTTGGCGCCGCTCCCCTGATACAGTTCTGCGAACCCTTCTTTCTGAGCAAGGATCTCCACCAGCGGTTGCCAGCCCAGCGGCAGGCGCACCGGCAGATCTATCAGTAGATTGGTGTTGACCATGACCAGCCGTGCGGTGCTGCCGGCTCGTTCTATGTAGCGCCCCAGCCAGTAGGTGCGAAAAGCGGTGGTCGATAGGGTTTGCGCGCTCATTATACATCCACCACCCAGGTGTCTTTACTGCCGCCGCCCTGGGATGAGTTCACCACAATAGAGCCTTTGCGCATGGCAACCCGGGTCAAGCCGCCGGTGGTCACATAGTTGGACGCGCCGCTGAGGATGAACGGGCGCAGATCGAGATGGCGCGGCTCGGCATGGGTGTCGATCAGTGTTGGTGCGGTGGACAGATTGAGCATGGGCTGCGCCATGTAGTTGCGCGGGTTGGCGCGGATCTGTCGGGCAAACTGCTGACGCTCTTTTGTGGTGGCTTTGGGACCGATGAGCATGCCGTAGCCGCCGGATTCATTGGCGGGTTTTACCACCAGTTCGTGCAGATGGGCCAGCACGTAGTCCCGGTGTTCTTTCTCCACGCAACGATAAGAGGGCACGTTTGGCAGCAGAGGTTCTTCGTTCATGTAGTAGCGGATGATGTCCGGCACGTATGTGTAGATGACCTTGTCATCGGCAACGCCGCAGCCCGGGGCGTTGGCCAGTGCTACTTTGCCTGCGCGCCAGGCGCGCATCAGGCCGGCTACGCCAAGATTGGAATCCGGATTGAAGGTTTCCGGGTCGAGAAAAGTGTCATCCACGCGACGGTACAGGACGTCGACCCTGACCAGGCCTTCGATGGTGCGCATATAAAGATAGTCGTCTCTGCCTACCACCAGGTCACGGCCTTCCACCAGCTCGGCGGCCATGGCGTTGGCCAGGTAGGCGTGCTCGAAGTAAGCAGAGTTGTAGATACCAGGCGTGAGTACCGCCAGCTGCGGCGAGTCTGTGTCGTTGGGGTTCAGCGAACGAAGGGTTTTCGCCAGTTCCGCGGGATAGTCATCTACCGGATGGATGACATAGTCAGAAAACAGTTCCGGGAATACGCGTTTCATGACTTCCCGGTTCTCCAGCATGTATGACACGCCGGAAGGCACCCGCAGGTTGTCTTCCAGAACGTAGACTGTGCCGTCGCCGCCGCGTACCAGGTCGCTGCCGCAGATGTGCGACCACACCTGGTGCGGGGGTGTTATGCCCATGCATTCCGCGCGGAAGTCTTTAGATTTGTCGATGTAGAGCCGCGGCACCACGCCGTCTTTGAGGATCTCCTGGTCGTGGTAGATATCGTCAATGAACTGATTGAGGGCGTTGACACGCTGGATCAGACCTTTGCTGATCTGATCCCACTCTGATTTAGGGATCAGCCGCGGAATGATGTCGAAGGGCCATTCCCTGTCGATGCTAGCGCTTTCTTCGCCGGCGTAGACGGTGAAGGAGATGCCCATGGAGCGAATCGCGAGTTGCGCGGCATAGCGGCGTTCGTTGAGTTCATGGTCATCGAGCCTGGCCAGCCGGCGCTTTAAGGCCGCTGCGCCTTTGCGCGCGCGGCCACCCGGGGCGATCAGTTCATCCCATACGTCCCGGGCTTCGTAGTTGCGCCATTGAATTGCCATGCCGAAGCATTCTACCGAGCGGGTTGGGGTGGGAGTAGAGTTTTATCGAATACTGAGCCGGTCTCGTTGAAACGCCAGGCACCATTCCACGATCAGCAGGTTGGGCACCCACGCCAGCCAGGCGGTGGCCGGATAAGCGTCGGCGAAGTCCACACCGGCCACGGCGAACAGACCGAGATATATGCGCAATGTCACTGCGCCGAATGTCATGGCGAAATTACGCATCATCCACTGTCGATGAACTTCTATGTTGCCGGCGCGGATGGCCATGTATGCGCGCGCGCCGGAGAAAAGCCACAACACGGCCAGCATGCCGAACCCGAAATGCGCTACTGTGCCGCCGTCGGATACCGGTGCCAGGGCGAGTCCGCCGATACCGCCGATGAGCACGAAGCAAAGATAGACTCTGCCGAGCCAGCGATGCACCACCGGCATCTTCAGTCGCAGGCTGCGCCAGAACTGCAGGGCGCCGGTGAGCAGCACCAGACCGCCGCCCACCACGTGCATGGTGGATGCCACCAGCATGTTGTCGAAGCGCAGATGAATCGTCGGGTCGCCGGTGAGACGAAATTGAAAGCCGAAGGCGTACAGGCCGATGACGATGCTCATCAGGGTCATGATGGTCAGGCCGATTGCTGATACTATGCTGAGGCCGGCAGCGGAGCTGGTGTCGGGCGTTGCGGTTACTTCGGTCATTTCATCCTCACCAGGGTTTGTTCGATAAACGTCGTAGCACGGCGGGCCGCAGTTCTGCTTTGATGCGGGAAACTTGACGCTGGAAAGATTGATTCTGACCGGGCGTTTTGACAATGTCAAGATTCGCCGTATTATGGCACCATGTTGCTCTGGCTGACTTGATGAGTAAGAAACCGAACTATCACCATGGCGATCTGCGCAAAGCGCTGCTCGATGCTGGCGAGGAGGTACTTGCGGAGCTCGGTTTCCGCGGATTCACGCTGCGCGAATGCGCGCGACGGGCAGAAGTTTCCCATGCCGCGCCAAAACACCACTTTGCCGATGTGCGGGGCCTGCTGACGGCTATCGCGGCGCGTGGGTTCCAGCGGCTCACCGAAGCACTGCAAGGCGAATTGGCCCCGGCCAATGATCTGGAAGAAGAATTCGAAGCGACCCTGCGGGCCTATGCAGGCTTCGCGGGACATTACCCGGAGCATTTCCGGGTAATGTTTCGCAGCGACGTGGTGGACCAGGAATCGCGTGAGCTGCAGGTGGCGGCAGCGCAGACGTTCACTGTGCTGACCAATGTGATTCTACGTCAGACGGGCAAACCGGAAATTGACTGCGAAGACGTGCTTAACGGTCCCATGGTCGAGTCGGTGTTCGATGATATCGCCATCGGCTGGTGCCACATCCATGGCTTCGCCCATCTGCAGCTGGAACAACAGCTGAAGCCATGGGACGACGAGGCTTTGCAAGCCATCATGCACACTTCATCGCGCAGGCTGTCTGCATTGTTGCAGGGTCGCTAGTGCATGACACTGCAAGCATTCCTGGCTGCGAGCAGACGATTGCTGGTGATAACCGGCGCCGGTTGCAGTACCGCCAGCGGCATTGGTGATTACCGCGACGAACACGGCAAATGGAAGCGCGCCCGGCCGGTTCAGCATCAGGACTTCATGACCAGCCTGGGTTGGCGGCAGCGTTACTGGGCCCGCAGTCAGGTTGGCTATCCTGAATTCATGAAGGCGCAGCCCAATGCCGCCCACCGTGTGCTGGCCTCCTGGGAACGATCCGGCCGCTTATGTGGGCTGATCACGCAGAATGTCGACCGGTTGCATCAGCGGGCCGGCCACGATGACGTCGTCGACCTACATGGCCGACTCGACCAGGTGGTGTGTATGGACTGTGGCCTGCTGACCGATCGAGCTTCGATTCAGGAGTGGTTAAACCGACACAATCACCTGTCGCCGGAGCTCTCCTTTTCCGCCGCACCCGATGGTGATGCCGATCTGGCGGCTGATGACTTTTCACACATTGCCGTGCCCGAGTGTGTTCAGTGCGGCGGAGTACTTAAACCTAATGTCGTGTTTTTTGGCGACAGCGTACCCAAACCCGTAGTGACAGCCGCCTTTGGCTGGGTCGACCAGGCCGACTCCATGCTCGTGGTAGGCAGTTCGCTGATGGTATATTCGAGCTTCCGTTTCGTGCGGCGGGCGGCGGAGCTGGGTTTGCCGATTGCAGCGATCAATCTGGGCCGCACCCGTGCGGATGACTTGTTGTGCGTCAAAGAGGTGGGCGATTGCAGTGCAGTGCTACAGCGGTGGGCTGAATAGTGGCGGGTCAGGGCTGCTACTACCCATGGACCTTTCGCAGGGGTTCGCGGTCTAATCATTACAGCTCAAAAGGAGAACCGACATGAATCGATTCGGCGTTCAGGTATTGCTGTTCAGCATCGTGTCGCTGGCGCTGGTTCCGGTGTGTGCACAGGAGAAGTCTGCGGAAGATCCGTCTGCGCAGGAAGCGCTGAGTGTAGAAGAGATTCTTCAGCGGGATCCCTCAGCCGAGGATTATGGCGAAAGCCCGCGTTGCATCGACAGCAACCGAATCCGTCATATCGACGTGCTGGATGACAAGCACGTGGTATTTGAAATGCCCCGGGATCAGTTCTTCCTGGCGCAGTTCGAGCGCCGATGCCCGGGGCTGCGGCGCAACAAGACGGTGATGACCGAACCCAAGGGCAGCCGCCTGTGTCGCCTCGATACCATTCGCGCGCTAGAGGAATGGGGCCTGGGCAACTACCAGCCAGGTATTCCCTGCCGTATTCCAGGCTTTCAGAGCGTCACGAAAGAACAGGTGATGCAGCTCAAAGACGCGCTCAAAGCCACCCAGCGGAAAAAGAAGAACCGCTCTTAAAAGGGCTGCAACTCAACGATCCAGCACGAGCTCCGCCAGCGTCTGCAGTTCGGCGGGGCTGCGCGCGGACACATTCAGCGAGGTAACCGGCGTTTCATCCCAGGCCTGCAGGCGCTCGCGAATTTTGTCCACCGGCCCTACCAGTGAGATTTCGTCCGCCAGCGCATCTGGAATGGCCTGGGCCGCTTCGTCTTTCTTGCCCGCCATATACAGATTCTGCACGACCTCAGCTTCCGCTTCGAAACCCATGCGGCTGACCAGCTCTTTGTGAAAGTTCCGGTCTTTGGCGCCCATGCCGCCGACATACAGGGCCAGCATATGTTTGACCGGTTGCAGTCCGCGCTCCACATCGTCGGTGATGTTAACCACCACGCCCTGGGTGATTTCGAATCCCGGTTGGGCATTGGATAGCGAGGCGGAATAGACGTCCTGGCGGAACGGTGAGTAATACAGCGGAATCCAGCCATCCGCCAGTTCCGCCGCGAGGGCGACGTTTTTGGGCCCTTCGGCGCCGAGGAAGATGGGTATCTCCTTGCGCAGCGGATGCACGATGGGTTTCAGCGGCTTGCCCAGACCCCAGGCACCTTCTCCGGTAAAGGGCAGTGGGTAGTGCGGGCCATCACCGGTAACAGGTTCTTCCCTCGCGATCACCTTGCGCATGATGCTGATGTACTCCCTGGTGCGCGCCAGTGGTTTGGAAAACGGTGCGCCGTACCAGCCTTCCACCACCTGCGGACCTGAGACGCCGAGACCGATGATCATGCGCCCGTTCGACAGGTGATCCATGGTCATGGCAGCCATGGCGGTGGCCGTGGGCGCGCGCGCCGACAGCTGCAGAACGCCGGTACCCAGGCGTATTTTCTCGGTGTTGGCACCGATCCAGGCCAGGGGTGTCAGTGCGTCTGAACCGTATGCTTCAGCGGTCCACACCGAGTCGTAACCCAGCTTTTCCGCTGCCTGTGCAAGCTCAATGTGATTCGCGGGCGGGTGAGAGCCCCAGTACCCAAGCGTCAGGCCCAGTTGCAGGTCGGCCATCTATTGATTCTCCGGTATGTTATCCGCGTCGATGATAGGGTATAAACCTGGCAATATCTAAACGGCAGCGATACTCCCTTGGAAGACCAATGGCTGGCCTGGGCCAAACGGTTGCAAGCGATAGGCTCAACCGGTTTGTACTTCACCGATGCCGAATACGACCGCGAGCGCTATGCCGAAGTTGCCGAGATCGCCAACGCCATGCTCGCTGAACTCGGCAATGTCCCGATCAATCGCATAGAAGAACTGGTACCGGATTTCGCGCAGGGCTACGCCACCCCGCGTATAGACGTGCGGGGCGCGGTATTTTCCGGCGATCAGATACTGCTGGTTCGTGAACGCGTGGATGGTTTGTGGACCATGCCTGGCGGTTATGCGGATGTAGGATTGTCCGCGGCGCAGAATGTGGAGAAGGAAATCAGCGAAGAAGCCGGTCTCGAGGTCAAAGCGCGGCGGCTTTACTGTGTGCGCCATAAAGCGAAACATGCCTATCGACCGGATACCCGGGACTTCTACAAAATGTTCTTCATCTGTGAGTCGTTGGGCGAGGAGCCGCCTACACCGGGCACTGAAACCACGGAGGTTGCCTACTTCGATACCGGCGCGCTGCCGGAACTGTCCCGCGGCCGGACGATTGCTGCGGATGTTGCCGAGGCAGTGGCGCAGCGGGACGATCCGCGCCGGAGCGTTGTGTTTGATTGAGACTGTCCGCAGGCCGCGCGCGAGGTTGTAGTTGCTGGCTGTCGCGTCGATTCATCCGGTTTATTCGTAAGAAATTCGCCCTGACGCTGGAAACTTCAGGTCAATGCGGGCAGAATTCAGCTGCATCGATTGGCCGGGTTTACAAGATTCCCTAAATGAGTGGTTATAGCACCAGACAGGCTGCCGAACTCATTGGATTGACCACAGATCAGGTCAGGCACTATGTCCGCCGCAATCTGGTGCAACCTGGCCGGGGTCCCCGCGGCGTTTTCCGCTTCACCTTTCAAGACGTGGTATTGCTGCGCACGGCCAAGGGTCTGCTCGATGCGTCTGTAAGCGCCCGCAAAACCTATCGCGCGCTGGTCAAACTGAAGAAAGAACTTGCCCAGGATCACTCCCTGAGCGCCATGCGCATTTACGCTGACGGATTGTCAGTGATGGTGCAGGATGAACAGCGCGTGTGGGAAGTAGAAACCGGGCAGGGGCAATTCAATTTCGAAGCCGCACCGGCCAGCGAGCCGGAAATCACTCCGGCCACCGAGAATGTCGCGCAGATCGCCCAGAACGTCGCGCAGATTGCCGACCATCATGTACGTCTGGCACAAAGCGCCGAAGACCTTGATACCGATGAATGGTACAACTTAGGCCTCGACCTTGAAGAGCTCGAGCCCGAAAAAGCCCCGGAAGCGTACAAGCAGGCCATTCGGCTCGACCCGAAAAACGCTGATGCCCATGTGAATCTGGGCCGCCTGTTTCAGCTCAACGGCGATCTGAAGCTGGCCAAACGCCACTACGAGCTGGCGCTGACGGCGCGCCCCGCCCATCAGCTTGCCAACTACAATCTGGGTACGATTTTCGACGAACTCGACGAGATCCGTAAAGCTGCAGACTTCTACGAGAATGCGCCGGGCATTCCCGATGCCCACTACAACCTGGCGCGGATCAGGGAACTAGAGGGGGACGAATTCAACGCACGGCGCCACATGCGTTATTATCGTGACCTGGTGGATCAGGATGCGGGCGACTGACCTGGGTGTTGCTGCCCTCGGCCGTAATTAGACCGACATTAGCCCCCGTCCCCTGAACGCGCCTGCAGCCTTTCGGGCCCTGCCACATTTTTCCAGTGCGGTAACATAGGTAGCGACAATGGCGTCCCGTTGAGCGTTGCTGCCGCCAATCGATGCGCTTGCGGGTAACACTGCCGCGAACATATCCGCCGCAGCTTCGTAGTCTTCCCGGCTGTAAGCGCTGAGGGCTTGACACAGGCGGGCCGCTACCGCGAAGGGCAGGCCGTCAACAGTGTCTGCCTGGGCAGCTACCGCTTCGGCGTATGCGCTAGCCGCTGCCGGATCGTGCTCGCCTTTGACCAGTTGCGTGTGCCAGTTGACGAAGGGAATTCCGGGCCTGGCGAAATGCTGTTCCGCGAACTGCATGATTTCGTCGCGCTGATCCGCGGCCAGCGGCTGCCCCACCAGACGACTGCGCCAGGCGAAGGCCGCACAGTCGATGTGTGTAAACATCGGCAAAGCGTTGGAAACACCGGGCCGGATGTACCGCTCGTACAGGTCTGTGGCAGTAGCGTAGTCACCCTCGTACAGATACAGCAGCGCCAGATGCCAGGCCACATGGCAGTGCAGTGGCTCTTGCTGGCCGTAGCTTGGCAGCCATTCGCGTAGAAAGGCCTTACCGCTGTTCAGGTCGCCGGCTTCATAGTAGCCGTGTGCACGCCCGTGAGCGGTATTGGCGTTGTCAGGCCGGGCTTCGAAGGACCTTTCGAGTAACTCGGTGCCCCTGCCAATCTGGCCTGCTTCCACATACGACCAGCCGAGCCAGCCCTGCATCCACCAGTCTTCCGGCCAGGCCGGTGCCACGCTTTCCAGCAAATCCACCTGCAATTGATGGTGCTCTGTGAAACCGCCGAAACCGATCAGGCTGTATACACCCAGGGCGAAGGACAGGGGCAGGGCGTCGTGGGGATATTGCTCGGCGTGCTCTCGCACCATGGCCAATGTGCCGGCGGTTTCATTGCGGGTCACGCGCCCGACGAGCAGCGCATGCTGTTGTTCGCGGGGTGATGTGTTGCCTGCCAGTGCCTCAGCGTGTGCGGCAACTTCGCGCGCGCCCGCGGTGTCTCCTTCAATGAGTAAAACCCGGGCTCGTACGCAATGGGCCAGAGCAAACTCGGGGTCATGGGCGATGGCCTGGTCGATTTCTTCGCGGGCTGCGCTGCGCATGCAGAACAGATAATCCAACGCATCGCGATAATGCCGTGCAGCGGCGCTGGAATCGGTGGAAAGCGTTTGTTCGAAGCGGTCAGTCTGGCTCATGGCCGCCATGTTAATGGCCTGCCGGGGCAATTCATAGAATCAGCCGGGCGCCACCGCGCAGCTAGTTGCTGTAACGATAAGCCAGTTCCGCCAGGCGCTCGGTGCGCATATCGCCTTGACCGCAATCGCTGACGTGTTCCATCAGGTAGGTGTAGTAATGGATCGTATCATTGCGGCGCAGGGCGAAGGTAAGATAGTTGTCGTTGCGCAACCCCTTGAGAGTCGGCCCATAGTCGCAGGCGTTGCGCGCCATGAGCTGATCCCAGTCGTTGTCGAAAGCCTGTTTGGGCTTGGAGCTGCCGCCGCGAAAATCCTTCAGCTCCTGATATTGCATCTCTATATCTTGCGCCAGTGAACCATAGTGTACTTCTGCAGCAGCAAGATCTCTCTCCAGTTCGCCGATCTGCTGCTCAATTTCTTCACGTTCGTCAGATTCTTCTGCGCGCACCAGTTCGCGGCGCTGTTCACGCAGTGATTTGCGCAGATCGCGCTGTTGCTGGCGGACTTCCCGCTGCTCCGAGCGTAGTTCGCGCAGTTCCGCCACAGCTTCGGGTTCATAGGTATCAACGTCTATGTGCAGATCCGCAAGAATGTTCTCCACCATCGCCGGTATTTCGCTCAGCGTGACGTTGCCGTTGATCTCGATGGCGTTCTCGCCATCGTTGATGCGTAACCAGGGCGCATTCATGTTGATCGACACCAGTACACCCTGGCGTGGCAGAAACTCCGCGGCCACCGAAGTGATACGCATCTGTTTACGCAGCTCGTTGCGCAGCGATGATCGCAACACATCCGCAATGATGCGGGTTTCCCGTTGAATCTGCTCGAGATTTTCCAGTGTGCGCGCCTGCGCAGGTGTTATACAGGTGAGCAGAATGACTGCTACGGCAAGGGTGAAAAGCATGCTCTTCATCGGCTGACACCTTGATCGGGCTGGTTGAGGCCGGGCCGTTGCGCTTCGCCTGGCATAGCCGAGTCGGCATTGCTTGTCATCATATCCTCGACCTGGGCATACAGATCATCCAGTTCCTGCTGGCCCTGAATCTGGTGGGAGATAATGAAGCGCAGAGATTCTTCGGTTTCGATGCTGCGCTTGTCCATTTCGCTCTTCAGAATCTTCAGTAACGCCTGCAGTTCTTCCTGGCGCTGCTCGCGGCTGTCGGCCATGACTTGTTCGACCATGGCCGCCTGGGTAGCCTGGGGCAGTACGGGCAGGTTCTGATAGTCCGCTGCGTTCATGGGCTGGCCGGTGGTAGGCAGGGCGCCGTTGCTTTGCGGCTGCTGAACGTACACCAGGGCCACCATGGCCAACGCCGCGGCGCTGGCGAAACTGGGGAACCACTGCCTGAACAGTTCGAAGTAATCGCGACCGGGCATGGCCGGCGGCTGCCAGGTGGGCGCGCGCTCATCGTGCCAGCCTTTGGCCAGACTGCTCCATTCACCGATGGCGGCATAGTCGACCTGACACGTTTCGCAGTCGTGCAGGTGTGCTTCTATCTGCTGGTGCAGCCGGGACGAAAGTTCGCCTGCCGCATGTTCCACGAGTAAGGGATTTGCTTGCTCACATTGCATCACGCAGTTCCTCATGAGTCTTAAGCTTGCGCAGAGCGCTGTATAGCCGGGTTTTAGCCGTGTTAGGCGATATGCCCAGCTGTCCAGCGATGTCTTCGAAGGTAAAGTGCTGAAAAAACTTCAGTTCCACGACTTCGCGCTGTTCAGGCGGTAGCGACTGCAGCGCCGCCGTTATTTTCAGATTAGCGTGGGTGGCGAAGGTTTGTTCTTCAGGGCCGGGCTCCGCGGAAGTCGTAGTGTACTCATCATCGTACTCTTCATGTACGCGCTTCCGGCGCAGATAATCGGTACAGCGGAAGCTGGCGATACGGAACAGCCAGCCCGGAAAGGGCGCGTCGCCGCGGAAACCCGCCAGGTTGCGGTGCACGCCCATGAACACTTCCTGCATCAGGTCGAAAGCGTCGTCTGGGTGTCCGACCATGCGTAATGCGTAGTTGTACACTCTCTTCTCGTACCTTTTCACCAATTTCAGCCACGCGCGATTGGACCCCGCAAGTGCGCGGGTCACCAACGTCTCATCGCTCACCGTCCCTAGCATGCCGTTATTCTTGTTCCGTCGACCTTTCTATTGTCGCGTATGAGGGTGAAAAAGTTTGCCTATTTTGAATTGCAGGGGAAGCGGGATCAAGCAGAGCGCTCAGCAGGCTTTTTTGCGGGGTCACAGCGCCGAGGCCGTAGGCCTGCAGATGCTCGCGTGCCCCGTGAGAATCCGGTGCGCGGTTTACTCGATCGTCTTGAGAGGGATCAACCCGGTGGCGGCGGAATTCTTGCCCCAGCGGATCAATCCAATGAATACCGCGCCGATCACGGCAATGGTGATTGCCAATGTGCCTGCCGCTGAAGCGGGGTTTGATGAGAGCGCGCCAAACTGAAACACGATCACTGCGCACCCATAAGCCACGGCAAACGACCATGCGACGGAG
This sequence comes from uncultured Pseudomonadales bacterium, assembly GCA_964393625.1. Taxonomy (GTDB): domain Bacteria; phylum Pseudomonadota; class Gammaproteobacteria; order Pseudomonadales; family Azotimanducaceae; genus UBA4421. The sequence continues at coordinate 28,944 of CAYMUT010000016.1, read as the reverse complement.
AAACCAGCCCAGAACAGGCCGATCTCCTTGTAGATGACACCGATGGTTGCTACGCAAGGCATATATAGAAGAATGAACAACAGATAGCAGAACGCCGCCAGGGTGCCGCCAAACAGCACTTGCATGGCGCTGATGGTGTTGAGTTGGACTTCCTGGGCCTCTGCCTGGGCCTGCAGGTCTTCCAGGTTCCCCAGATCGAGCCCCAGCGGGTCCGTGAGCTGCCCGCCGAGATCGGCAAGATTTGCCGGAACACTTGCGAAAGCATCGACCACCAGAGTTGCCGGGTCTACTGCACCGTCGCCTCGTGCCGGCGCATAGAGAGCATCCAGTGTGCCCACGACCACCTCTTTGGCAAATATGCCGGTAAAAATACCCACGGTGGCCGGCCAGTTGTCCTCTTCGATGCCCATGGGTGCAAAGGCCGGCGTGATGCTCATGCCGATTGCGGAGAGCACCGATTTCTCGGTGTTTTCGTTACCCACGGTGCCATCTGTACCGATGGAATTCAGCACGTTGATGCAGATCACGACGATGACGATGGCTTTGCCGGCCCGCAGCACGAAGCCCTTCAGGCGCTGCCAGGTCTGGGTGAGGATGTTGCGCACAGTGGGTACATGATAAGCGGGCAGCTCCAATACGAAGGTACTGCGTCCCTGGGGCAGCAGGTGTTTTTTCACCGCCAGGGCGCTCAGCACGGCGATGGCAATGCCGATGAGATACAGAGCGAACACCACGTTCTGCCCATTGCGCGGGAAAAATGCGGCGGCAAATAACGCGTAGACTGTCAGGCGCGCGCCGCAACTCATATACGGGGCCATCAGCGTCGTAAGGATGCGATCGGGTTGGGAGTCCAGCGCCCGGGTGGCCATCACCGCCGGTACGTTGCAGCCGAACCCGACGATGAGGGGCACGAAAGATTTTCCGGGCAGGCCGACACTGCGCAACAGCCGATCGACGATGAACGCCACTCGGGCCATGTAACCGGAATCCTCCAGAATCGCCAGCACGAGAAACAGTGCACCGATTACGGGGATGAACGTAGCGACGAGCTGCACTCCGCCGCCCACACCGTCGGCAAGAAATATGGTCAGCCAGCTGGGCAGACCGACGCCTTCGAATAACTGCCTGGGACCCTCAACAAACAGTGCTGCCCCCAACAGGTCAAAAAAATCGATGAATGCTGAGCCAACGTTGATCGATACCAGGAACATCAGGTACATGACCAGCAGGAACAGCGGGAAAGCGAGGTAACGGTTGAGTACCAGGGTGTCGATTCGATCGGTCCAGGTGCGGGGCTCCACGGAAGTCTGGTTGGTACAAGCCTCGACGATGGCGTCGATGCGTGCGTAGCGGGCCTGGTCGTTGCCAGTAGCGAATGCATTGCAGGGAGATGCCTCGCTGAGGGCTGACAGCAGCGCATCCAGGCCTACTCCCCGGTTGGCAACCAGCGGAATGACCGGGCATCCCAGTTGTTCCGCCAGGGCCTCGGTATCTAGTTCAATACCCTGGCTCTGTGCCACGTCGATCATATTGATGGCGACCACGGCAGGCAGACCGAGAGCCTGCAGGTCGCTGGTGAGATACAGTCCCCGACTCAGACTGGCCGCATCTACGATGTTGATTACCGCATCGACCTGCCCCTCGGCCAGGAACTCTCTGGCGATCTGCTCGTCGATGCCGTTGCCGATGGGTGCAAGGCTGTAGGTTCCGGGCAGGTCGACCAGATCGATCTGGCGTCCTTCGTGGTGACAGTGGCCGGTTTTCCTCTCTACCGTCACTCCAGGCCAGTTGCCGACCCGCTGATGAGTGCCGGTCAGCGCATTGAAGACTGTGGTTTTACCGGAATTCGGGTTGCCGGCCAGGGCTACCGTGGTCATTGGTCGATGACCTCGATGAGCAGTTCATCGGCTTCGGATGGGCGCAGCGCCAGAGAATAGCCCCTTACGCGTACTTCTATCGGGTCGCCCAGAGGGGCTTTGCGCTGTATGGTCAGTTCCGTACCGGGTACCAGACCCAGTCGTCGCAGCTGAGCGATGTAGTCAGATTCTGAGCTGAAGCCGGTAATGCGAACGCGTTCGCCTGCATTGAGTTCGGATAGGCTCAAGTCAGGTTTTCTTGCGTACGTAGAGCACCAGCTCGTGATCCACGAGTTCGAACCCGTGCTCCTCGGCAATCTCATTTTGCAGCGCTTCGATGCGCTCGCTGACGAATTCGACCACCGCGCCGGACTCTATGTCGACCATGTGATCGTGGTGTGCCTCATCTGCGAGTTCGTAGACGGAATGGCCGTCGTCGAAGTTGTGGCGTTCAACGATGCCTGCCGTTTCGAACTGGGTCAGAACCCGGTATACCGTTGCCAGTCCTACACTTTCGTCTGTTTGCATGAGCTGCTTGTAGACGTCCTCAGCGCTCATGTGGTGCGGTTCTGCTTTTTCGAGCACTTCGAGTACTTTCAGCCGCGGCAGGGTGACTTTGAGTCCGGCCTTCTTGAGGTCTGATCCGGGCACAGTTAAATGTTCCTCAGTGTAGATCTGCTTAACCGGGCGCCACCATACTGCAGATGCCCCTCCAAATGCTAGTAATTTACATTTAGATTAGTTGAGGGCGCTGGACTGGCGGCCCTACTTGAGTTCGAATGACCTGCTTTGTAACAGGAGGACGCTCAGATGATCGAGCAGGAACTGGAAATTACGACGCCAGATGGCTCTATGAACACATTTGTGACCCGTCCGGACAGAGAAGGCTCTTTTCCCGTAGTGCTGTTTCTGATGGACGCGCCTGGCAAGCGGGAAGAACTGCATGACATGGCGCGGCGCATTGCCACCGTGGGCTACTATGTGATGGTGCCTAATCTGTATTACCGCCGCACCCGTGAATTTGTCATGGGGCCTGATAAGCGCGAAGAGATGTTCGGGCATATGAACTCGCTGTCCAACGCCATGGTATGCGGTGATGTTGCAACGCTGTTCGAACATGCTGCGCAGGACGCAGCTGCTTGTGATGGTCCTGCGGCGTGCATTGGCTATTGCATGAGCGGGCCGTTCGCTTTTGCCGCTGCCGCCGCGTTTCCGGAGCGCATACGAGCCAGCGCCTCACTGCATGGCGTACGCTTGTTTAATGATGCTGATGATTCTCCCCACCGCGACGCCCACAAGGTTCAGGGGGAGATCTATTTCGGCTGCGCTGAAACCGATGAATGGGCCCCGAAAGAAATGATTGACGGTCTGGATGCGCACCTTGCCCAGGCTGGCATCAATTACCAGATCGAATGGTACGCGGGTACCGTGCACGGCTTTGTCTTTCCTCAGCGCGAAGGCATGTATAACAAAGCTGCGGCCGAACGCCACTGGGAGCGGTTGTTCGCGCTGTTTCGGCGCAATGGAGTCGCGGGCGCGTGAATGAAGCAAACCTTACCCGGTTTGGGCCAGAAACCTTCCAAGCCGGGCGAGAAACCCCGGGTGACTTCTCGGCCTCGTTCAAAGCGTTCGATGGTCCGGCGGAATTGCACCTCAAGGGTGGGACCACAGGTAGCGCGCAGATAAACCTCAACGGCCGTACTGTGGTTGAGCCCGAGGACTTTCCCGGGAACGGCGAACTGGTCGTAGCGCTTGAGCTGCAGCAGCAAAACACAATTCAAGTAAGGGTTGCCGGCAAGCCGAGCGAGACCCTCGAGGTTCGCGTGACCCAGCTCACCCGGGCCGATCTCGGGGTGCTGCGTCAGGGTTATTTCGGGCTCAACACTTCCGACATGCAGCGCCAGCGGGCGTTTTACGAGACCCTTGGGTTCGTCGGCGAGATCTACCCGGCGGGCCCGGAGACGAGCACCACCTTCGCCAGATCCCTCGGGTTTGCGGATAACTATCTGATCCGCGTGTCGCTGCACAGTCTCGAGGAGCCGCCCTCGCCGCCATTCGTCGATACCGTGCAGTTCCGGGGTGATTCGTATCGTGAGGAGCCCCCTTACGCCGATCTGAACCACATCGGTATGGCCTACGCGACCTATTCAACCAGCGACCTCGACGGCGACTACGCTTATTTCCAGTCCAAGGGCGTGGCATTTGTCTCGAGCCCGGCTACGGCGCCGAATGGCGAGCGGTTCGTGTTTATGAAGGATCAGGATGGCGCGTTTCTCAAGCTGGTCGAGGCTGACGAGGGTGGCGGTTCTGCTGACGTGCCGAACCTGCAGCGTCTGGTAAATACCAATATGAACGTGACTGATCTCGAGCGATCACGTGAGTTCTATCGACTGATAGGATTTACCGAGTCCCGATCCGCTTCACAAGCAGGATCCGGCGAGTTCGCCGCGGCCCATGGATTTGACGGCTCGATTGAGTTCGAAGGCCAGGACATCAGCCTCGGCGAGGGGACCGACGGTGCGACGCTTCAGCTGCGGCAGTGGAAAACCCCATACGACGATGAGCCGCCTTATCCGCCGCCGGTGAACCACCTGGGTATCGATCGGATCAATTTCTACGTGAAGGACCTCACGGCTACGGTCAGGATAATGAACCAGCTGGGCTTTGAACAGCTGGGCCCGATCGGCGGCAGTCGGGAGATAGGCATTGTGTTCTTTTTTGATCCTGACGGTATCAAAGTGCAGTTTGCGGGGCCACAGACCGGGTAGGGGCTGTGGCCCTCCGAGGCAAACGACTAGCCTGTGCCGCGCGCGAGGTCAGCTTCAATCAAACTGGCGATTTCTTCGTCCGATCTACCTAGCGACTTGAGCACTTCGACTGTATGTTCACCGTGTGCAGGACTGGCCGCGCCGGGTTCGACTCGCTCTCCGCCAAACTGTGCGGGAAGTTTTACACGCACGATGTTGCCCATATATGGGTGCTCAAACTCATCAATGCTCTCATTTGCTTCGTACTGTGGATGCGCGAGTACCTCATCGTAGCTCAGACATTTTGCGGCCGGCACATCATGCTCTTTGAGTTTCGCAAGCAGTTGATCTGTCTCTTCTTTAGAAAAGGCCTCCGCCAGGATGGCGCGCAACTCTTCAATGTTCTTGATCAGTTTCTCCTGGCTGTTGAAGCGCTCATCTGCAAACAGGTGAAGATGATCAATGGCGGTAAGCATGCCGACTTGTTGTGCCTGGTTTGCAGCCGACATTGTGATGCCGCCATCCTTGGTTACCGTCAGGTCATACAACAGAGTGCTCAACGGGGCGGCATGCTCGGCATCATCGTCGAGAAGTGTCTTATGCATGAATCCATCTGGAAACAGGAAGAAGAGTCCGGCGTCCATCATCGATAAATCAATGTGTTGGCCGGCTCCCGTTTTTTCACGTTGGTACAGCGCCGCGGTTACAGCCTGACAAGCTGTATATGCGGTGACCTTGTCGCAGGTGAGGTTGCGTACAAACTCCGGGCCGTCGTGGCCCTCTGCCTGCACCGCGGTAAAACCGGCTTGTGCTTGAATTACCGGATCATATGCCGGTTTATCGCGCTCTGGTCCTTGAGTGCCGAAACCGGTTACGCCGCAGTAAATCAGGCGCGGATTAAGACTCCGCAGATGATCACTGCCCAGCCCGAGATTATCCATCACACCGGGTCGAAAGTTGCACAACAGTATGTCGGCTTCTTGCGCCAACTCTTCGACGACCTTTCTGCCATCTTCGGATTTGATGTCCAGGCGAACCGACTTTTTGGCACGATTGCAGTTGGCAAAGAGACCCGAAATGCCGCCTTTCTGGGTCCCCAGAAAACGCATCGGGTCACCGAGTTCAATCGGCTCGACCTTGATCACACTCGCGCCCTGCTCTCCCAGCATCATGGCGGCAAAAGACGCTGTGATCATGGTTGAGAGCTCCAATACTTTAACGCCACTCATCGGTTGCATACTTTTTCCTTTTTCCCGTTAGCTGATTACCTCAAAAGACCATGAAGACTAACCCCAATGGCGGGGTAGCGCCAAGAGTCTGCAATCAGGATTCGACAAACCCAGGGCCGCGCAGGTTGCGCGCGGTTTTCGGTTCGTGCGACGATGGCCGGCAGCACTTGGAGAATAGTATGCAGACCACGCTGATCGCTGACATTCAGGGTAATCTTCCGGAAGCAGACGACCATCCTTACCGCACCAACGCATGGCAGCCGAATACAAAAGAGTATGACGTCGTTGAACCTGAGGTTGTTGGAGATCTGCCCGAGGATCTCGCCGGGGTTTATCTGCGCAATACAGAAAACCCTCTACATGGTTCGTTGGGCCGTTATCACCCCTTCGATGGTGACGGCATGTTGCATTCTCTATACATCGATTCCGGCCATGTCGAATACCGCAACCGCTTTATCCGTACCGATGGCTTTGCCGCAGAACTTGCAGCAGGCGAACCGCTCTGGGCCGGGCTCAGGGAAAACCCCAAACTTTCGAAGCGCGACGGCTGGGGTGCTCGTACGCGACTTAAAGACGCCTCGAGTACTGACGTTGTGGTGCACAACGGTGTCGCTGCCAGCAGCTTTTATCAGTGCGGTGATATCTACGAACTCGATCCTCGTACCCTTGAACACCGGGGAAAAGCAGGCTGGGTCAACGACGTCACACCAGGCTGGGGTGTCTCTGCCCACACCAAGGTGGACGAAGCCACCGGTGAAATGCTCTTCTTCAATTACTCGAAAGAAGCGCCCTATATGCACTATGGCGTTGTCGGTGCTACCGGCAATCTCGAACACTACATACCGATCGAGTTGCCGGGGCCGCGCCTGCCCCACGACATGGCGTTCACGAATCAGTACGCGATCCTGAATGATCTGCCACTCTTCTGGGATCCGCAAGCGCTGGTGCACGGCGCTCACGCGGTTCGCTTTTTCCCGGAATTGCCAAGCCGCTTTGGCATCGTGCCGAGAAGAGGCCAGTCATCCGAGGTTAAGTGGTTCGAAGCAAAGCCCACGTTCGTACTGCACTGGATAAACGCCTACGAAGATGGCGACGAAGTCATCCTCGATGGCTATACCCAGGATCCTCGCCATGGCACTCGTACCTCCGGGCTGCCGGAGAGCTTGTCGCCTTTCAGTATGTTGGATCTGCACGCCATTGGCGCGCACGCTTATCGCTGGCGCTTCAATATGCGGACCGGTGAAACAAAGGAGGGGCCACTCGAAGACGGCATCTCCGAATTCGGCATGATTAACCCCAGTATCGCGGGTAAGCCCTACGAGTACACCTGGGCCATGACGACCAAGCCGGGCTGGTTCCTGTTTGACGGCTTAATGCGCCTCAACGTGCAGAGCGGTGACGTACAACGCTACCAATGGCCCGAAGGGGTGTTTGCCAGCGAAAGTCCAATGGCACCACGTGTTGGCAGTCGAGCGGAAGACGATGGCTATGTCATTACCTTTGTCTCGAATATGAATACGAATACATCCGAGTGCCAGATCTTTGCGGCGGATGACATCACCAGCGGTCCCATCTGTGCCATTAGGTTGCCTCAGCGAATCTGTGTGGGTACGCACTCTTATTGGGCGGATAAAGAACGACTCGCGTGAAACCTGTCATCAGCCTGCGCGCCGGTCCCGGTCAAAGAGTAACAGGCTGTCTATGCTGAAAAAGCTGTTGCTTGGTCTTGCCGTAGTGCTGCTCATGCTGTTGCTGGCCGGGCTGTTCATGGCCTGGCAGATTGGTGCCTGGAACCTCCTGGTTCCGACATCTGCGCACGACACCGTTGCCCCTGAGTTACCGGGCAACCTGGAGTCTCCGTCTATCCTGGTTTTCAGCAAAACCAACGGTTTCCGCCACAAGGAAGGCATCCCGGGAGGTCGTCAGGCGCTTGAAGAGATTGCTGTGCAAAAGCAGATGGGGCTGTTCGCTACGGAAAACGGTGCGCTGTTTAACCGGCGGGATCTTGCCCGCTTCGATGTGGTGGTTTTTCTCAGCGCTACAGGTGACATGCTCAGTTCTGATCAGGAGGCAGCGTTTGTTGCATGGCTGCAGGCAGGGGGCGGCTGGCTTGGTATTCACGCCGCGGGTGATGGCTCACATGTGGGCTGGCCCTGGTACGTTGAGCATCTGCTTGGCGCGGAGTTTACTGCGCACATTCTCGGGCCCAATTTTCAGACGGCTGATGTAATCACTGAACAGGTAGCACATCCCATCAATGCGGGTATGCCTGGGGTTTGGCAAGCCCATGAGGAATGGTATTCCTGGGCGGCAAGTCCACGCCTTAAAGGTATGAACATTATTTCAGTGGTGGACGAGGGCACCTACACGCCGGTGCAGAATTTGTTTGGTAATACAACAGATCTAAGCATGGGTGACCATCCTGTTGCCTGGACCAACTGTATTGATGCAGGACGCAGTTTCTACACGGCACTTGGCCACACTGCGGAGGCTTTTGCCAGCCCGTCGTTTCGACGACAGCTTGCCAACGCGTTGGCCTGGTTGTCAGAATCAGGGCCGTGTTCAATCCCTGCTAAGCCAGCCCGGCCAGATCAACACGACTCATGACAGTGCCTCTTCCAAGATTAAATCAGCAGTTGGAAACGCATCCGCGGGAAGCGCTCGCCGCTTTGCCTGGACAAAGGCGGCAAAGTCTCCTGCCACGACCTGCCACACGAAATAGCGCTCTGCACCCTCAACCTCCATAGCGAAAGGTGTAAACCCCATGGGCACGTAGGAAAAGGCCTCGCCGGACGCAGGAAAGAGATGTTTTAGCTGGAAAGCCTGCACCGCATCCATGTCCGCACAAGGCACCATGTCAAAAAAAGCCACTGCGGGCCGGGTTATCCCCAGCCGCCGCAAAAACTCGGCGGGAAAAAGCCCGCCCGTCCAGCGGGCATTGATCTCGGTCACAATGACCGCATCGCCGGAAATAAAATAGTCAATACCGCAATTGATACCCTCGTCGGCGACATGGCCCTGCTGTCGGGCATAGGCCCCGACCTGCATCAGCACCTTTTTGTGAGCATCAGGCACGTCCAGTTCCGGGGAGATGTAGTTTCCCACCCATTTACCCCCGGCAAACAAGATCTGGCGTACGTTACTGATACTGATGTCTTCGGGCGTGATGGTCAGATCTACGGTCATCTCCCGCCACCTTGCGATATCCAGCATTTCCTGCAGCAGGATTTCTACATCGTCGTCATATTCCGCAACCTGCTCAAGGCATTGCGCAACCGATTTCACGGCAAATACATTTCTGGAACCCGCGAGCCCCAACAACTTGACCATCACGCCATTTGGAAAGTCAGAAAACAAAGGGTCAGCAAGACCTTCCTGTATCGCCCGCTTGCTATGAACCTCAGTTCGGGGCACGGGCAGCCCCGCTGCCGGGGCATGCTCGGCAAAGTGCAGCTTGGAGTTCACGTTTCTGCTGACCGCCAGCGCATCGGGATTCTGATGCAGGGGCTGGTTACTGCCGCTGATCATATACAGATTGGCTAGGTCGACCTCGGGCAGGGCTCCCGCAACGTTCTCGTAAAAGCCGTCAAGGGGATGAAACTGCCACTGAGCCGCTGGTACTGAGTCGAGCCCCATGGCCTTGAACATCTCGCTATAGCCTTGGAGCATGTCGCGCCATACTGGCACGGTAAACGGGGTCCCCAGAGCAACATGATCGATCGACTTGCCTAAGCCGACCAGGGCAACCTGCAAAGCGCAGGTGAGTACCTGATTCTCCTGATGATCGACCTGCTGCTTCGGCGTGAGGCTTTTGAGATCGTGATGCAATGAGCAGTCATCGCCCGCCATGGCGTATAACACTGACGCAGACTGCTCAGGTATGAAACTTCCCACTTTCATCAGCTTGTCCTTGAACCTATTGGCAATTGTTCTTGTCACGGGCCGCGCAGAAACGGCTAAGACTAACTCCCGGCGGCCTGGAGCGCCATGGGGTTCAGTAAGGATCTACATGGGTCGCCTTTCGCGGCAGACTTCCGCGCACACAGAGGAGAGAGCTATGGTTCAGATCATCGTTACTGCGATTTTCGCAGCAGTATTGTTTGCCATGACGTTGTCGCCGAGGCCGGCGCAGGCTGAGACCGCCGTGCAGGACGGCAGTGGCGTCGTAGAGGAAGTGGTTGTGACTTCCAGGCGCCGAAACGAAACGCAACAGGACGTGCCCGCGTTCGTGACCGGTTTCGACCTCGAGGCCATTGAGGAATTAAAGCCCCGTACCCTGCGTGATTTCGACGGGTTGGCGCCTAATGTGTACATTGGCATGAACACCGCCGGGCCCGGCGCCAGCGCCCTGTACACCAGAGGTGTGGGTTATGCCGACATTGAAAAAACTCAGACACCCCAGGTCGGAGTGATCGTAGACGGCGTGCAGATGGGATCCAGCACCGGTCAGCTGATCGATGTCTTTGATGTGGAGAGCATCGAAGTCAACCGTGGACCTCAGGGGCTGTTTTTTGGCAAGAACACCATCGGCGGCAACATCGTGGTCAATCGCGTTCGCCCGCAACTCGATGAGTTCGGCTACAAAGTATCTGCTGAGGCAGGCAATCACAGCTCGCGAACCTATAAGGCCCGTGTCAATCTTCCCATTGGCGACACATTGGCCTTGAAGGTCGGCGCCATTGAGCGTGAACGGGATGGCTTCTACGACAACCTGACGCTGGGCGGCACTACCGGCGACATAGATTTCAGTTCGCAAACCATTGCGCTGCGCTATCAACCCAACGATCGCCTTGATGCCATACTGACCTACGACCGTATCGATGACGACACCCAGACCATGTCACAAGACCCCAGATTCAACGGCGATTACCCGTTTGAAAATCTGGCGGACAAGCGCGAGCCCACCGAATACGAGGTCGATCAGTGGTCACTGCGAGTGGACTGGGACATCAATGATCGCATTTCCCTGCACTGTGTAACCGCATCGAACGAAGCAAATGACAAGGTTAATCAGGACTTCGACGGTGGTGCCATTGACGGCGCAGCCATACCTTTTGCCCAGTTGCATACGCTGCGCGATCAGGACTTCGAAGTGTTCACGCAGGAGCTGCGCTTCGACATCAATATCAATGAGCGTGTCGACCTGCAGGTGGGCGCGTATTACTACGACTCAGAGCTCGGTGACGTGCTGTGCCAGTTTCCAAACGCGCGCAGTACGCACTGGCTGGAGAGGATGTGGAATCCACAAGCTTCTTTGCCGCTCTGACCTTCCGCCCGATTGAGAGCGTCGAAGTCACACTCGGTGCACGACGAATCGAGGAGGAAAAAGATGTCTACAACTCCTACTTCAACTATTCTGAGGGCTTTCGCTCGGGAGGATTCAGCATCCGCTCGGCCAGATCGCCCGATGAAGCTGATTTTGCGCCCGAGAACGCGGAGCAGCGCGAATTCGGTGTGAAAGCTGAATTGTTGGATGGCCGTCTGCGCGTCAACCTGGCGTTCTATGAGCTTGAGGTCGAAAACAGCCAGTTCAGTTCAATCATCACCTTGCCACCGGGCTCCATACCGGGTACGACAACGCTGATTAATAATGGCGCCGGTGCCGAGTATCACGGCGTCGAGCTAGAAACACGCTGGCGCATCAACGACGCTTGGACTCTGGCCGCGAACTACGGCACGGTTGACGTAAAAAACAAGCGGTTCACGATCGCCTGCGAGCTGCTCGACGGTTGTGCCACCGGCGTGCCCGGCATCACCGATCCGGTCGGGACTTTGCGTCAGCGTGGCGGCAACGATGATTCCCGCCAAACCGATTGGAATGCCAACGTAAGCCTCTCCTATGGAACTGCTCTGGGCAACGAATTCTTCGCGGCCAACGTAGGCTGGAAAAAGGGCGGCGACTTCCTGCTGGTGAACACCGGTGGGGGCGCAGAGCAGCGACTCTTTGAAGGCGGCTATCAGTCCATCGATGCGCGCATTGCCTACGAGATGACCGTGAGGGACGACGACACTCTCACATTCTCGTTATTTGGCAAGAATCTGAGTGACGAAGAATGTAAGGAACAGGCGCTGTTCCTGGGCGGCCCCAATACGGGCTTCCAGGGTTGGGGCGCTCCGCGAACCTGGGCATTCGAGGTCGTTTATCAACACTGAGTCGCACTTTTACGATTCACAAAAAAAGCCCCGCAGACGCGGGGCTTTTTCGTAAAGCCGGGGACGCCGTGGGTTTATGCACCTATGCCGACAGTTTCCGCCGCCTTCTCAATGCCGGCCCAGGTGGTGTCGTCGATGCTGATGCCATTGGCCAGCCGATCGGCCATCGTTTCCCGCTCAGGGTCGCCCGGCACTCGTACCTGGTCGAATCCTCTGGCTGGTGTGGTGCTGTACAGGTATTCGACCATGGCGTCTACCTCCTGCTGAAATCTGTCCAGCCCGCCGAATGCTTCCGGGTTGAGCACGCACATGAACATGTGATTGACGATATTGTTGTTGCGGGGGTTGTCCGGCTGTGCGGTCCACTCGCCGGCAAGGGCACCGCCCAGCAGTTCACACATTACCGCCAGGCCATACCCCTTGTGCTTGCCGAACGGGCCAAGTGCGCCGAAGGGCTCGTTGTACATCACTGAGGGATCCGTAGTGGGCGTACCCTCGTGGTCGACCAGGACGCCCTCGGGTACCTGATTGCCCGCATTGTGCGCCACCCGCACTTTGCCCAGCGCTATGGCGCTGGTGGCCATGTCCAGAATCACCGGTGGCTCAGACCTGCGCGGCACCGCGACAGAAAACGGATTGGTGGTCATGCGTCGGTCGCGCCCGCCCCAGGGGGAAACCTGAGGCGCGTGACCTACGACGTTGACAAAATGAATCGACACCAGCCCATCTGCTGCGCAATGCTCCGCATAGGTGCCGATGCGGCCCAGGTGATGACAATTGCGAACGCCCATGCACACCACGCCGGTATCAGCCACACGTTGTTTGGCGATGTCCACCGCTTCGCGGCCAACCACCTGACCGAAGCCGAAGCGGCCGTCGAGCACCATCACCGCGCCGTTGTCTTTGATGACTTCGGCGTGCGCGTCGACGTTCAGCAGATCCACTTGGATGTTGCGCACGTACGCCGGCGTCATGCCGACGCCGTGGCTGTCGTGTCCTTTCAGATTGGCAGCAACCAGATGGTCGGTAACTTCGGCGGCGATTTCCTGACTGGCGCCGGCATGTACGAAGATGTCTTTGACATAGTTATTGAGGTCTTGCGCGGTGATCAGCATTTCGTTGGCAGGGTGTTCTGGGGAGCCCTGAGTTTATCAGCTTTTGGGTTATGATCTGGCATCCCCAACTCGGATGAAAAAACCATGCGCGTCGCCGTGCCGCTGTTGGCGATTCTATGCAGCCCGGTGGCCCCGCAATGGAGTGGTACCGATCTGCTCTGCGGCGCCAAGGTGGGGTTTCCTGCAGTGCTGAATCGGTTCACCGGCACATAGCGCCTACCGCGCCAGGCCTTTCTCTGCCAGAAACTCCGGATTAAACAACCGCGACATGTACTTGCTGCCGTCGTCGCACAGCATGGTTACGATCTTGTGGCCGGAGCCCATTTCTTTCGCGATGGCGACTGCAGCGCATAGATTGATGCCGGTGCTCGAGCCGAAAAACCAGCCGTCCTGTTCGAGCATGCGGTACACCATGTCGACCATTTCCTGATCGGGAATCTGCACTGCGTCGTCGATGGGTGCGCCCTCCAGGTTGTCAGTTACCCGCGAGTTACCGATGCCTTCGGTAATGGATGGTCCGGGGGTCATCGTCGCCTCGCCGGTTTTGACCCAGTTGAACAGAGCGCTGCCCAGCGGGTCGGCCAGTACAATGCGCACATCTTCTGACTGCTCTTTGAGGTAGCGGGCGGTTCCGGCCAGGGTGCCGCCGGTTCCCACCGCACAGGTGAACACGTCGACGGTGCCATCGGTCTGCGTCCAGATCTCCGGGCCGGTCGATTCGTAATGAGCCTGTCTATTGGCAGTGTTGTCGAACTGGTTGGCCCAGATGGCGTTGTCCAGAGTCTCGGCAAAGCGTCCCGCCTGTTTCTGGAAATTCATGTCATCCTTGTAGGGCACGGTGGGTACCACTCGAACTTCTGCGCCAAGGGTGCGCAGCAGCTCCACCTTCTCCTGAGACTGATTGTCGGGCATGTAGATGATGGTCTGGTAACCGCGGCTGTTGCACACGTGCACCAGCCCGATGCCGGTGTTGCCGGCGGTGCCCTCGACCACGGTACCGCCCGGTTTGAGCGTGCCTGCGGCTTCGGCTTCCTTGACCATCCACAATGCTGCGCGATCCTTTACCGAACCGCCCGGATTCATGAATTCAGCTTTGCCAAGAATCTCACAACCGGTTTCCTCGGACAAACTGTCGATACGGATGAGGGGAGTATTGCCGATGCTTTCGGCCAGACCTTTGACGATATTCATGAACAACAACCGGAAATCTTGCCGCATTTTAGGCGAGGGCTTGGCAATTGTCGCGGGCAGGTTGGTAATATCCTGATCGCTTATGAATTTATCCGGGAGAAACCGATGTCTGACAATCGAACTTCAAGTGTCGAGGAACTGGGCCTTAACCCTGAGGAAGTGGCGAAGCTTCTGCGACGCGTGCAGGAGGAAGTGGACAACGGCCTGTTGCCCGCGGTACAGGTTGCCCTGGCGCGGCATGGCAAGGTGGGCGTGTTTGAATGTTTCGGCAGTGCCTGTCCGGAATCGCTGATTCCAATTTTCTCTGCGACCAAGGGCATTACTGCGGCTGCGGCCTGGTTGCTGATCCAGGAAGGCAAGTTGTCTGAAGACGAACGGGTTGCCGATATCGTTCCGGAGTTTGCCAGCAACGGCAAAGAGGTGGTTACAGTACAGCAGTTGTTTGCCCATACCGCGGGCTTTCCCCATGCGCCGTTCCGACCTCTGCAGTGGCTGTCGAAACAAGAGCGTGCTGCCCGCTACCAGCAGTGGCGCCTGTCTTGGGAACCGGGCAGTAGATTCGAATATCATCCGTCGTCATCCATGTGGATCATTGCTGAACTGATAGAACGCCGTAGTGGGCAGGACTTCACTCATTTCGTGCGCGAACGAGTCATCGAGCCGCTGGGTCTGACTAACCTGTTTGTCGGCCTGCCCGAAGCAGAAAATGACCGTTCGTTACCTTGTTCATACATGGGCGACCCGCTTACCGAGGAGGATTACCGCAAGCTGGGCATGCCGGTGCCGCCAGATACCGAGGTTACCGAAGAAGCCATACTCAATTTCAATAAACCCGAAATTCGCGCGGTAGGCGTACCGGGCGGCGGAGCCATGGCCAATGCTGCCGACATGGCGCTGTTTTATCAGGCGCTGCTGCATGGCGGACTGGACGGCGTGGAACTGTGGAGCAGTGAGACTCTGGCCGATGTACGCCGTATCCGCTCTGGCGACCTCACTGACCCCATGTTCAAGAAACCGGCCAACCGCGCGCTGGGCATCATTATCAGCGGCGACGACAGTCGCAGTTTCCGTGGCTTCGGCAAGACTAATTCAGCGCAGGCGTTTGGCCACAACGGTGCCGGCGGTCAACTGGCCTGGGTCGATCCGGCTACGGGCCTGTCCCTGGCGTATCTGACCCCGGGTCATGATCGCAACAGCATCCGTCAGGCGCGTCGCGGCGTGGCGATTGGCTCTCTAGCGGCGCGGTGCACATTGTGAAGACACCGCTGTGTCTTGTGTCGTTACTCTGGGCGTTTCTGCCGAGTGCAGTTCTGGCCGCATGGCACGAAGATACCGAAGCCGTCATGGGTACCCGGGTGCACGTGGAGCTGTTTGTCGAAGATGATGGCCGAGCGGCGGAGCTACTCGCCGCTGCAATGGCGGAGATGCACCGCATCGATCGCGCCTTCAGTTCGTATAGACAAGACAGCGAGCTGTCGCGGTTAAACCGCGAGGCAGGCGCAGGTTGGGTCGCCGTATCGGACGAGATGCTCGAGCTGCTGACCAGGGCGCACCAGGTCTCCCAGCTTTCCGGTGGCGCATTCGACATTACCTATGCATCGGTGGGCCGCTACTACGACTATCGCAAGGGGCGAGCGCCGGATGAAGCGACTATTGAGCAGGCGATCAAGGCGATCGACTATCGATACGTTGAGCTGGACCACGTGAACGGGCGGGTACGCTTCCGCCGGCCGGAGGTCTATGTCGCGCTGGGTGGCATTGCCAAGGGCCATGCGGTAGATCGCGCCATCGAGATTCTGCGGCACGCCGGAGTTACTCAGGCCAGTGTTTCCGCGGGAGGCGACAGCCGCATCATAGGTGATCGCGGGGGGCAGCCCTGGACCGTTGGCATTCAGCATCCCCGGGAACAAGGCAACGTGGTCGCGCTGCTGCCGCTGGAAGACACGGCGGTCTCCACCTCCGGGGACTACGAGCGCTATTTCGAAAAAGACGGCGTGCGCTTTCATCACATCATTGATCCGACCACCGGGCGTTCCGCCGAAGGCGCCTGGAGCGTCACCATTCTGGGGCCGGAAGCGACCCTGACAGATGGTCTGTCGACCAGCGTGTTTGTCCTCGGCCCGCATAAGGGCCTCGAACTGATAGATCAGTTGCCCGGTATAGACGCCATCATCATCGATCCCCAGGGCAGGATGAGATTCTCTGCCGAGCTCGCGGAGCTACAGCCCTGAGCGCTCCGCAACAGCCCTGAGCGCTCCTTTCAGACCTTGAGCGGAGCCCTTTCACGATATTTGTGAACCAGCACCCATCATCGCATGCCTCACGCAAGTAAATTACGCGCCATGGCTGTGTATCCAGCTTCGAGCCGTGGTCCGCCGTCGGCGGGGACACGTGGCGCCGCCGAGCAGTCGGCGGATCCCGGCTCGTAACCACACCGTTCAGCGTGGCAAGGATAGACGCGCGGCGGAACCGGCCGAGGAGTGGTCGGGTAACGCGGTAGGATACCGCGATAAGCAGGCGTAGCCGGGATTACGAGGAATGTTTCCACAGGGATGTGGCTTGTAAGGATACAAGGTAATTGGGTGAAGATGATGTCCATCGGGCATCTGAAGTAGTCTCACCCCTTTTTCTCTTCGACGGCGCGACTGCCAAAGGGATTGATTGCACGTAGCAGGCAGGTCAGGAGGAATGATGACCCTATTAACGCCGGGAAGAGTACACCCCGTATCTGGATTGTTCAGGGGCATCGTCAGAACTGCGCTCACCCTTTGCGCTGTCGCCGTAATGGGTACCACCCAGGCCTCATCGGTAAAACTCTCGACCGAAGCTCCAGACTTCACCCTCAAGACACTCAATGGCCCTAACGTGCGCCTTGAGGAATACCGTGGTCAGGTTGTGCTGATCAATTTCTGGGCGAGCTGGTGCGGCCCGTGCCGTCAGGAAATGCCGATTCTCGATAAATTGCATCAACGTTACGAAGACACCGGTTTTGCCGTGCTGGGCGTCAACGTCGAAGGAGAGATGGGGCCCGCTCGGAAGGTTGTCGATAAAACCAATGTCAGCTTTCCGGTGCTCATCGATGAGGCTCAGACGGTCAGCGAAATGTATCAGCTCGAAGCCATGCCCAGCACCGTCGTGGTGGATCGGGACGGCGTCGTACGGTACGTGCACCGCGGCTATAAGCCCGGTGACGAGGCCAAATACGTCGAGGTCGTGAAGAGACTGATTCGCGAATAACTCACATGACCGCCCGATAAGGAACGCGGAAGACTAAGCGGAGAGTAACGGATGTCACCGAAGAATCTAAGCAGAACAGGTCAACGCAGCGCAGCTCTTGCTGTGGTGCTGGCGCTCTGGGTTGGCGGTGCGAGCCTTCATGCAGATAGTGGAACCCCCGCCACCCTCGGCGAGCAGATGGAAGACGTCAAAGCGTCGCTGCTGGAACTCAAGCGCGATCTCGTGATTCTCGAAGAAGATCTGCTGTTCCCCGCCAGCTCGCAGGTATCAGTGTTTCTGTCAATGGACATTGGCGTACTGTTCGAACTGGACGCGGTTACCCTCAAGGTGAACGGCAAGCAAGTGAGCCATCATCTGTACACCGAAAGCCAGGTAGACGCGTTGCACCGCGGCGGCGTGCAGAAGCTGTACGTGGGCAACGTCAAACAGGGTGAAAACCGGGTAACTGCCTTCTTTACCGGGCGGGGTCCTTCCGGGCGCGACTTCAAACGTGCCGCCACGGTGTCGTTTGAAAAGACTTTTGAGCCGACTTTCGTTGCTCTGGCCATCTCCGATGAAACCGCTGACTACCAGCCGGAGTTTACTGCCGACGTTTCCAATTAGGCATTGGGGGTAGTTGGCCATGGGCGGCGCAATCAAAAATTTTTTCTGCGAGCTCCTGTTCAGCTGTACGCTGATCACTACCCCCGCACCGCCGGTGGACGAACTGATATACGGCACCGTACTGTTCGATTATTTCCAGGAGCAGCAAGAGGCGGCCCTGCTCAACGCGCTGGTGGCCGAGTCCCGGGGCCAGCGGGGAAAGAATACCGCCCGTTTTGACCTTGCCGCAGGTAGCTTTGCCTTCAAGCTGGGTATGTACCGCTTCGCGAACCGAACGTTCAACGCGGTGGCGGAACAGCAACTGACCGGTCTCGATCGTCGACGCCTGGCCTTTCATCTGGCGCGGGAATATCACCGTCGCAGCGACTGGTCGTCGCTGGTCGCGCAACTGGACAAGCTGTCGCCAGCTTCTGCGGGAGTGGCCGGGGAACATCCCGAAGTGTTGTTCATGAATGCGGAACTGGCTACTCAGCAGGGCAGGTTTGATCAGGCGGCGGGGTTGCTCTCCCGCATGCCGATGAATTCCGATCTGCGCGCTTATGGACTATTCAACCTGGGTGTTGCCCACCGTGCCGCTGGTCAGCTGCCGCAATCCCGGGCGACGTTCACGCAACTGGTGGATATGCGCCCGGCCAGCGAGGAAGTCTACGATCTGACCCAGCGCGCCAGGCTGGCGCTGGCCTATATCGCGCGATCTCAGCAGGACAGTGTTGCGGCGCAGGAGGTATTGCAGGCTTTGCCCGCCGCTGGCCGTTATCAGGAAGTTGCCATGGCGGCGTTTGGCCGACTGGCCATGGATACTGAAGACTACGAACTGGCGGCGCGCATCTGGATGACCCTGCAACAACAGGATTACTGGAGCCCGAGCCGCACCACTGCGCGCTTCGGCTATCCCCTGAGCCTGCAGAATCTGGCTGACGACGGCCGCGCCACCATGTCTGCGGCGCTGGCTCAGTATCAACAGGCACAGCGTAGCTTTGAGACTCGGCTTGCAGAGCTGAGTGAGCTGTCCGGGCATGCGGAAGATCGCGCCTGGGTTAGAGAGCTGCTCACCGTGTTCTCACGGGATCAAGCTGACTCCGAGCAGGTCCGCGATGTGATGTTGAACTGGCAGGAGAAATTCGCCCACACCGACTGGATCGGCTGGCTGGCCAAGGACGATGTCAATCAGGCCCTGGAACAATGGCGGGAACTGGGATACATGGAAACCTGGTTGGACGCTTTACCGGAACATCTGCTGGCGTTGCAGGAGGTAGCGCAGGAACGCCACGCACGCAGCGTAGCTGCGCAACGGATGCTGGTGGGCGATGGCCAGCTGCTGAGACGGGATCAAATGGCTGCGCGCGCTGATGTGTTGGCGGCGCAACTCACCTGGCTGGATGCCGCCCAGCCTGAACCCACTGACGAGTGGATGTACTTGCTGAGCGGCCCACAGGAACAGGTGTTGCTGCAGGATCTGTCTGGCATGCGCGAGGTGCTCGTGCATATGAGCGCGCATGATCAGCGCAAATGGGCCGCGCGCATTGCACGCCTGCAAGGCGTGCTGTTCTACCGGCTCGTAGATGAACGCGCTAAACGGATTCAGCGATTGCGCAAGACCCACAAGAGCATCGTCACCGCCGTGGACGACCTGGATCAGCGCATCGCTCGGGTGCAGCAAGCGGAAGCCAACTTCGTCGCAGGCGTGGGCGGCGATTTCTCCGGCTTCCGGGTCCGTGCCGAAGGTATTGCCCAGGCCGTGGCTGAAGCACGCAACGCGCGCGAAACCATGCTCGCACGGCAGATACGCCAGCGCCTGCGGAACGAAAGCGGTCGGGTACAGCAGTATCTCCTGGCTACGCGAATAGCGATTGCGCGGGCCACCGATCAACTTGCCAGCCGCGAAGGGGCACGGGCCGCGGAGGCGGACCAGTGGTAGTTAAGGCAGCACAAGCTAAGCGCGCCTTGCTGCTCGCACTGACTGCGTTCATTGCCGGTTGCAGTGGCGGACCTTCGCTGCCGATGCCGTCGCTTCCGTTCTTCGGCGGGTCTGAAGCGCAAGACCCCGAATTCGTACACCGTGGGCCTACCCTTGGCGAAAGTCTTGGCCAGCTTCCCGAACTCGACATTCCCGAGGTTGAAGCCATCAAACCTTCGCGCGCCGATGTGATGGCGGCGTACAACCGGGTTTACGGAAAGCTGCCCAGCCTGCGCACCAATCAGGCGGTGGGCAAGCGGCTCGCTGATCTGCACATGGAAGTTGGTGAAAATCTGGACATCGCTGGTGAAGCGCAGCCGTACGACCAGGCGATATCGTTATACGAATCACTGCTGAGCAAGGGTAATCTGCAGCAGGCGGACGAGGTGTTGTACCAGCTTGCGCGTGCCCACGACCTGGCGGGCAACGGTGACCGCGCCCTTGATTATCTGGACCGTCTCATCGGTGAATACCCGTTGAGCGAATATATCGGTGAGGGACGCTTCCGTAGAGCAGAGATCCGCTTTTCCGCGGAAAACTTCCGCGCGGCCGCCGAAGACTATGCTTACGTGGTTGAGCTGGGCGGGCAATCCCCATACTACCGCAACGCCTCCTACATGCTGGGGTGGACACAGTTCAAACGCTCCCGCTTTGCTGAAGGCCTCGAAAATTTCTTCAACGTGGTCGATTACCTGCTGCTCGAAGGCGAAACCCAATCCCTGGATGCCATCAATACCGAGTTGCTGGAAGACACCTTCCGGGTCGTCACCCTGGCGCTGGCCTATCTCGATGGTCCCCTGACGCTTGCCGAAGAAATGCGGCAGCGCGCCCGGCCGCACTGGCAGTACCTCGCCTACGAGCGACTGGCGGCGGATTATTTCGATAAGAGCCGCTTTCTTGACTCGGTACAGACCTGGCAGACTTTTGTCGAGCATAACTCCCTGGATGCCCGCGCGCCGGGCGCCCACATCGGCATGATTCAGACCCTCATCGATGCGGGTTTCCCGTCCGACGTGTTGCCCAAGAAAGAGGAGTTCATCCTCCGCTATGGTGTTTACTCCGAGTTCTGGCAGCATCACCCCTCGCAGGTGCGAGAGACCTATCTGCCGACACTGCACGATTACCTGACTGAAATTGCCACCCTGGCCCACGCGAAAGCGCAGAACCCCGAGGGGCATCTGCTGAAGGCATCTGCCCGGGGAAGTAAGCGCGATAAACGTAAGATCAGTGATGAGCAGCGCCGCGAGCTGTTCCTGAGCGCGGCGGGTTGGTACGACCAGATCGTCATCACCTTCCCGGATGACCCGCGCACGGCAGAGTATCTGTTGCTACTCGGTGAATCGTACGCCGAAGCCGCCGAGCATGGTCGTGCCGTTGCGGCCTTGCAGAGAGTGGTGCGGGAATATCCAACCTACGACCTGGCCCATGAGGCTGGATACGCGGCGATTCTCGGATTGCACGAACTTGTCAGCAGCGCCGCCGCGGACGAGCTCGAATTGTGGCAGCGCCTCAAGATCGATGCACAGATCGAGTTTGCCCTGATGTTCCCGGGCGACAGCCGCGCACCTGCTGTGCAGGCAGATGCCGCTAATGCGCTGTTCGGTCTCGGGCACGCTTCCGAGGCGCTGGATCTGGCGGACAACCTGCTGGCCGAGTGGCCGGACGTAACCGATGATCTGCGCCGTACAGCGCTGCTGATCATTGGCCATGTCCGTTTTGCGGAGCTTGAATACGCGGTCGCGGAACAGGCCTATCGTCAGGTGGCTGAATTGGGTTTGCGCGAAGACCAGGCGCTCAAGGTTCGTGAGCGGCTGCTGGCCTCCATATACAAGCAGGGTGAAGCGGCAGAAGCCGAAGGTCTGGTAGACGCGGCGGTAGCGCATTATCTGCGCATTGCCGAGGTGGATATGGCGGCGGAGCTTGCCATACAGGGGCATTTCGATGCGGTTGCGATGCTCGAAGGTGCTCAGCGTGCGGTGGAAGCGGCCAAACTGCTGTCGAGCTTCCGCAAAACTTATCCCGATCACCAGCTGGCCGCCGGCATCGATCTGCGCCTGGCGAGCATGTACGAGCAAACCGAAAACTGGTCGGCCGCAGCGCTGGAGTACGTTGGGCTTTCGAAGCACGCTGCAGAACAGGATGTGCGCCGCCAGTCACTGTATCGCGCCGCAGAAATATACCTGCAACAGGAAGATCTGCTTAACGCCATCGAGAACTTCCGTGACTATGCGCATACCTATAAGCAACCCCTCGATCTGCGCTTGGAAGCCATGCATCACATGGATGAGCTGTACCAGCGCACTGACGAGCCCGACAAGCGGCGTTTCTGGCTGAAGAAGAAGATCGCACTGCATCAGGAAATGGGTGATCAAGTCACCGGGCGGTCGAGGTGGCTGGCGGCCAACGCCCAGGCGGTGTTTGCCGAGGACGAAAAATCCGCATTTGCCGCGATACGGCTGGGACACCCGCTCAAACGCAGCTTGAAGAAAAAACAGAAGGCCTTAAGGCGTACGCTCAAGGCCTATGAAACCCTGGCGGCGTACGAAGTCGCGGAGTTCACCACGGCATCCACATATGAGATCGCCGACCTGTACAGCGTATTGTCTAAGTCCATCATGAAATCCGACCGGCCACGGGATCTGTCGGAGCTGGAACTCGCTCAGTATGAAATTCTGCTGGAAGAACAGGCGTTCCCGTTCGAAGAACAGGCCATCGACCTGCACGCGATCAACATGCGGCGTGCCTGGGACGGTCTTTACGATGAGTGGGTGCGCCGATCATATACGGAACTGGCGCGTCTGATGCCGGGCCGGTTCGATAAACGAGAGGCGGAGGTAAGCTATGCGCAGTCGATTCACTAGTCTGGCCGGGTTGCTGCTGGCGCTGCTGGTTGGCGGCTGTTCCAGTGTGAATGTGTCGCTGCCGGGGGCCGGCGGCGACCAACAGCGCGGTGTCGAGTCTGTGCCTGACGAGCGCGATGGCGCCAAAGTCGGTGCCCAGAGCCCTGCAGAGATTGTGGTAGAGATCCCCCGGTTGCACGCCAACACCCAGGCGGCATTCAATTCCGCCCTGGCCCATATGCGGGTAGGCGCCTATGCGGAAGCCTGGCCATTGCTGGAACACCTTACTGAAACACAACCCGAGCTGGCCGGTCCATGGGTCAATCTGGGCATTATCCACGCCCACAATGAAAACACAGCGCAAGCCCGTGAGGCTTTAGCGGCGGCGCTGGCTGCCAATCCTCACAACTGTGACGCACTGAGTCAGCTGGGTGTACTGGCCCGACGCGAAGGGCGTTTCGCCGATGCCGAGCGCCATTACCTTGCCTGTCTGGATGCCCAACCCGGGCACGCGGCGACGTATCGGAACCTCGGCATTCTGTTTGAACTTTACCAGGGCCGCCTTACCGATGCGCTGGTGATGTATGCCCGGTATCAGGCGCTGCTGGCTGAACCAGATATTCAGGTGGCCGGCTGGATGGCCGATCTCGAACGGCGGGTCGCCGCCATAGCCCGACGGTGAAGCCGCGAAGCCGGGTCAAGGGAACGAAAACGATGAGTAAAGCAACGTATTTTTTCAGTGTGTCATCAGTGCTGCTGAGTCTGGCCAGCGCGCCGTTGCAGGCCCAGCCGGGCGCCAACCCTGTCACAGAACCACAGCCCGCTCGCGGAGGTGTTATGCAACTTGACCAAACCGTGATCTCGGGCAACCAAGAACTGCCGAAGGTGTTGTATATCTTGCCCTGGCGTGAGCCGAAGGGATTGCCGCAAATAGAAGTTGACGGCGATTTCTCGGAAGAGGAAGTGTTTAAACGACTGTATCCACCAGCGTATCGCAGGGAGCTTGGCTACTTCGAAACGTTGAATGGACTGCAGCATAACGAACATCCAGATCAGGAGTAGTGGAAATGGATATGTATGCGACGTTCGTGGGCTTTTTCCAGGAGGGTGGCCCGTTCATGTACCCCATTGCGGTGGTGCTGGCGATCGGGGTTTCCATCGCATTGGAACGGTACTTTTACCTGGCAAAGCAGATGCGCATCAACCGCAAGGATTACAATGCGATTCTGCCTTTGCTCAAGCAGCGCCGGCTGCGCGAGATTGCCGATTTGACCAAGAGTTCCGCTTCAGCCATGGCGCGCATCGTCGCGGACGGTGTCAACAAGCAACAGCTGACCAACGATACGCGGCGCCGTGCCGACATTGAATCGGCCATGGAAGAAGGCCTGCTGGAAGCGCTGCCCAACATCGAGCGACGCACGCCGTACCTGGCGACCTTCGCCAACATCGCGACACTGCTGGGTCTGCTGGGCACCATCATCGGTCTGATTGCGGCCTTCACCGCGGTGGCCAATGCTGATCCGGCAGAAAAAGCTACGCTGCTGTCCCAGAGTATTTCCATCGCCATGAACACCACGGCGTTTGGACTGATGGCGGCTATTCCGTTGCTGCTGATTCACTCCATGTTGCAGAGCAAGACCAGCGCGATCATCGAAAGTCTGGAAATTGCGGTGGTCAAGTTTGTGAATCTGATGCAAAGCCAGCCCGAAAATGCTGGCAATGCTAAAGCCGCTGCGGCCAAGGCCTGAGTTCCGGAAAGGAATCGAATATGCAACGCGTTCGACGACGCCGCCACAAGCACACAGAAGCTGCGGACCTGGATGTCACGCCGTTCATGAATCTCATGATCGTGCTGGTGCCGGTGCTGTTGCTGTCCATGGTGTTTACGCACACCACAGTCATCGACCTGAATTTCCCATCCGGCGATGCTACCGGCGAGTTTGATCCGGATGCGGTGCACCTCGAAGTTGCGGTATATGCCGATAAGCTGGTGGTTGCTGATGGACGAGGTGGCGCGATCAAGACGCTGCCGGTACGGGCCGATGGAGAGCACGACTATGAAGGCCTGTCGCTGGTCATGCAGGAACTCAAACGCCGCATGCCGGAAAAACAAGACATAACGCTGCTGTTGCAGGAAGACACCGGCTATCAGACGCTGGTCTCGGTGATGGACAAGGTCCGTTCCTATCCGACAGTGCAGGCGACTTCCGTGGTGCAGGCTGAACTGTTTCCGGTGATCTCTCTGGGAGACACGCCGGCAGGGGCGTATGCCAACGAAGTTGCCGCTTCGGGAAGTGCTTCGAGGGGAGGGAGCAACTCGTGAATTTTCATTCCCGCATGCGGCGCGACCGCCAGAAAAAAGGCCGCGGCGCGGCTCTGAATCTGGTCTCGCTAATGGATATTTTCACGATTCTGGTATTTTTTCTGATGGTCAACTCATCCGAAGTGGAAGTGCTGCAGACCAGTTCGAAAATCAAGCTTCCTGATTCTTCCTCTGAACAGAAGCCGGAGAACCAACTCGTCGTCATGGTCGACAGCGAAGACCTGGTGGTACAGGGTCGAGCAGTCGCTAAGGTGGCGGAACTTGCCGCCAGTCAACAGATGATCATCGAAGGGCTGCAGGCGGAACTGCATTACCAGGCCGGTCGCAAAGGTGAAATGCCTGAGGGTGGTTATGAGATCACGGTAATGGGCGACAGAGAAGTACCGTACTGGCTGTTGAAGCGTATTCTGTCCACCTGCCAGGCCACGGATTTTGCCAAGGTCAGCCTGGCGGTGAACAAGATCAGCGCGCCGGATATGGGTACAGGTGAGCGCGTGCCTGCTGGCGGTGACGTCGCAGCCGCAGGTGCTGAGGCAGAGGGCGCTGCCTCGTGAGTGGCGTGGTCAACGCACATGTGCACTACTTCGACCTGCCCTGGGACAGTGGCCGTAGCGATCGCAGAGTGCTCAAGAAATGGCTGGGAACCTGCCTGAGTGTCATCTGCGTGTTGGGCATCGCCATACCGTTCATTCAATTGCCTGAGCCGGAGCGCGAAGAACTGGAAGAATTGCCGCCGCAACTGGCCAGAATCGTCATGGAGAAACCCAGACCGGTGACGCCGCCTCCGCCGCCGGTGATGAAGGAAGTGGAACCGCCGCAGGAAATCGCTGAGGCGAAGCCGGAAGAGAAAATCGTGAAAACCGAGCCTAAGGTCGCAGATGCCAAAGAGAAAGCCTCTGTATCCGGTTTGCTCGCGTTTAAGGACGCATTCGCCGATATGCGCGATGCAGTAGATACCAGTAAGTTACAGGATACCCAGGCGCTGGCGCGTGGTGCTGGTGAAGCCGCTACCATCGATCGCTCGGTGCTGACTTCAAACCACATCGCGCGCAGCTCCGGGGTCAACGTGACGGAGCTGTCCCGGGATACTGGCGGCGTTGCGCTGGCGGGCCGGGAAACCACCAAGGTGGAAGCGCCGGAAGGCGCCAGGGGCACGGGCGGCGTGCGTGCTCAGCAGGTAGCCACGGCCCGGGACCGCAGTATCGAAGAGATCCGCAGAGTATTCGATAGCAACAAGGGAGCGATTTTCGCCATCTACAATCGCTCGCTGCGCGCTAATCCGGCGCTGCAGGGCGAAGTGGTACTGGAACTGGTGATCAACCCGGCGGGTCAGGTTGTAGCATGCAAAGTAGTGGCGTCGGAGATTGCCGATCAGATCATGATCGACAAGATCGTCAATCGTGTGCGCTTATTCAATTTCGGCGAGCGGGACGTGGGAACGACTACGATCCGCTATCCGGTGCACTTTCTGCCAACGTAACGATCGATTTGATTTTGCACCGCTGGTTGCCCGCGGTGACGTAGTCGAACCCCGCATACACGAAGTCATTGGAACTGCTGACGCCGATTCGCTCGGCGAACGGCAGACTGTGGCAGGCCTGGCCGAACTCCACCAGATAGCGCTCGTGGGGACCGATATTCAGCAGCATATGTTGCGCATCGACAGCCTGCCATGAGCGGATCTCCTCGGCGACGAAAATTCGATCAACCTCGACCCCTTGCCGGGTAACGGCGTTCGCGGCAGCGGCGGCCAGCAGAATGCTCAGGGACAATCCGGCGATCAATGCAGATTCTCTGAATGACGGGGTATCCATCTGTTTCACCATTTGTTCGACGTTGTCATCTTGTCCGACACTACCTGAACGAAAACTGAACCCGCAAAGCTGGTACCATCCAGAGCACCAAACGAAGGGGAGCATGTGTTCGTGCTGAGACGTGCATTATTGGGCCTGCTGGCTGGAGTGTCTTGTATTACTGCGGCGATAGCCGGCGCTGACGAGGAAATAGGCTACCTGGTGGACGCCCAGCGTGATGCGAGCATAGAACTGGCCACCCAGATCTGGCAGTGGGCCGAAGTAGGCTACAAGGAAGCCCGCAGCAGTCAGGCTCTGCGGGACTATCTGGCGGGTAATGGCTTCGCCATACAAACAGGTGTTGCAGATATTCCCACAGCGTTTGTGGCGAGCTACGGCAAAGGCGGACCGACCATCGGTATTCTTGCCGAGTTCGATGCGCTGCCGGGTTTGAGTCAAGCTGCAAGCCCATATCGCGAGCCCCGTCAGGACGGTGCGGCGGGACATGCCTGCGGCCATCATCTGTTTGGTTCAGCCTCAGCCGCAGCTGGTGTGGCGGTTGCCGACTGGCTGGAACTTACTGGCACCCCGGCACAGGTCAAAGTGTTCGGCACGCCCGCGGAAGAAGGCGGCTCCGGCAAGGTCTATCTGGCCCGGGAGGGCCTGTTCGAGGACGTCGATGTGATGCTGCACTGGCACCCCAGCAGTGGCAATTCTGCTTCGCCGGCGACCACCACCTCGAACAAGTCCGGTCGTTTCACTTTTCGCGGGCGCGCGGCGCATGCCGCAGCGGCGCCAGACAGCGGGCGTTCCGCCCTGGACGGTGTCGAGGCCATGAATTACATGGTCAACATGATGCGTGAGCATGTGCCCCAGACCACGCGCATTCACTATGTGATTACTGATGGCGGTGATGCGCCGAACATTGTCCCTGAACAGGCCCAGGTGTATTACTACGTGCGGCACCCCAAAGCGGAAATGGTGAAACAGCTTTTCGAGCGGGTGGTCAACGCGGCCCAGGCCGCGGCCATGGGCACCGAAACCGAAGTCGATGTTGAAGTCATGCACGGCAACTACCCAGTGCTGCCGAACCACACGCTGGCCAAACTGGTGGATGAAAACATGCGAGACATTGGCGGCCTGAGCTATACGCCGGCCGAGCAGCAGTTTGCCGAGGAAATTTACGCTACGTTGCTCAATCCCAAACAGGTGATTGGCAGCCAGACGGTTGTACAACCTTTCAAATTCCGGCAGACCATGGGTTCCACTGATGTGGGCGACGTCAGCTGGCTGGTACCTACTGTTGGCTTTTACACGGCGACCTGGGTACCCGGCACACCGGCCCACAGCTGGCAGGCCGTCGCGGCCGGCGGCATGAGTATCGGTCACAAGGGCATGCTCATGGCGGCACATGTGATGGCTGGCTCGGCCCTGGATCTGATCCGCGATCCCTCGATCATTGCCGAAGCAAAGGCGGAGTTGAAAGAAGCCCGCGGCGCGAACTTCAGGTACGAAGCGCTGCTGGGCGATCGCGAGCCGCCGCTGAATTATCGGGACTGATATGCACATTGGCCTGCTGCACCCGGGTGAAATGGGCGTGACCATCGCCCATGCTCTACAGGCGTCGGCTCATCATGTCGGCTGGGTGTCCGCCGGGCGTAGCATCCAGACAAGTGATCGTGCGCAAGGGCTGAGCGCTTATGACTCACTGGCGCAGATGTTACAGAGCGTAGACGCGGTGATCTCGGTTTGTCCGCCTGGTGCCGCGTATGAGCAGGCTGAAGCGGTTTCAGACGAGAACTTCTCCGGTATTTATATCGATGCCAATGCGATTTCGCCAACCGCGGCACGACGCATACAAGCGCTGTTTGCCGATCGCTTTGTCGATGGCGGCATCATC
>CAYMUT010000015.1:48610-126375 GCA_964393625.1 uncultured Pseudomonadales bacterium | reverse complement strand
CTCGCCCCTAAAGGGCATAGTTTAGGCAGTTACACAGAATTCAGTACAGTCTCAAACTACTGATTACCCTGTTTCAATGCCTGTACGTTCAGTGTGCAGGCCATCACGGCGCTCAAGATACGGATCATCCTGACCTGAATCACCATAGTGCCGCTCCATTTCGACCCGTGGGTCCTGGGCAAAGATATGTCCTGCACCGCCGAATAACTTAAACCCGAGGATATCCTGCAGTTCCTTCGGGAAGGTCATCATGCGTGACGGGTGAACACCCAGCATCAGGTTTTCCTGTTGCCTCATG
The DNA here is from genome assembly GCA_964393625.1 of uncultured Pseudomonadales bacterium. Taxonomy (GTDB): domain Bacteria; phylum Pseudomonadota; class Gammaproteobacteria; order Pseudomonadales; family Azotimanducaceae; genus UBA4421. The sequence continues at coordinate 126,077 of CAYMUT010000015.1, read as the reverse complement.
GAGCCGCGACAATAGTTAATCGTCAGGGCATGTCGATCTTTACCCGACGTGTTTTTACCGGCACCGTGGTAACAGGTGCCAACAACAAACGCGATACTGCCGCGCGGCATTTCCAGGGGAACGGTGTCGTAGGTCGACATCAAGTCAGGGTCATCCGGTAAGTTGTTACTGCCGGGAACAACCCGTGTTGCACCAGTCTCTTCGGTGAAATCGGACAGTGCCCACATCGTGTTACACACCAGGTTGGGATGTGGCCTCGGCATGGCATACAACATGTCATCGCCGTGGATGGTCTGGGCCTCTTCACCATCACCAACCACCGCGGTGCCCATTGTTGAGAGCAGAAAACCATCGCCCAGAATCTCGTTAAGCACGGGAAGAATCCAGGGATGTGTTGCGACTCGCTGCCAGACGTCGCCATCATTCAACACGTCAAACCAACGACGGGTGACAAAACCGGTAAACGGCGCCGGTGGAATGTCCCCACCGGGGCGCACCTGCTGGAGCCGCTCTAGCTCTGCCATGATCTCTAGCAAGAATTCTTCAGGAATGGCGTTCTCCATGACAGAGAAACCTTTCTCCTCGATTTCTGCTGCATGCTGCTCAACCTGTTCTGTGCTGAGTGCTTCCATAGACGTTATCCACCAATACAGTCATACACACTATCGGCCAACATGGCGTTGAAAGCCATATCGTAACTATTTCACCAGGGGAAAGGCCTCGGAGTCATATTTCTGACCATCGATCATCTGAAATTCTGGCCAGCGGGCGCGATAGCGATCCAGCATATCCGGTATATTGGGAATTCCAGGCAGACTTTCATTAAACCTGATGTCATCACCAAGGTACCTTAGAGCAACCGCTCTCCTGAGTGCGGTATTGGTTCGACCAAAACCGCCCATATGAACTGTATTCAGATCGTGAACCACAACATCGCCGATATTGATGTCCCACGAAACAGTGTCGACACCCTCGGGTTCACTGTCCATCTCACCGAAGAAACCCATTGGTGAATGCCCGCCTTTAATCACGTTACCCGACTGATCCAGCACATCTTCATGCAAGTGCGAACCCTTAATGTAAGTCAGGGCAGTTTCGTGAGACAGCACAGGATCAAACGGCACCCAGATCGAAACAAAGTCCTTGCCATTAATGGCGTAGTAGTTTCGATCCCTGTGCCAGGGCGTGCCGCTATCAACCCCCGGTCGTGTTACAAACATCTGATCGTAGAAATACTGAACTGACTGTCCCGGCAACAGTTGTTTGGCAATCTCTGAAGCCGGTGAATGAGTCGCCAACGCCTCAAAGACATCATTCAACATCCAGCCCATAAAGCCATTCACCATGGTGCCACCCATGGCTGCTACAGACTCAGGCGTCGAACCACGCTCGAGATAGTCGGGATGCGCAAGCAGATCGTCAACAGCACCTCTCAGTGGTTCGATCCACTCATCCGGCAAGACACCCCTGACAATGACAACACCATCAGTGGCGAGGGCCTGCCTTTCTTCCTCGGTAACATCTCGCATTGGTTTAACCGGCAGCCCAAGATTATTCAAAGTCATTTACAGCATCTCGCAATTTCGTGTCTCAAACAGACGCACTGGAACTCACCTCGCCTCACGTCTGCGGTTATAGGGCAAACTCTGCCTCAATACTTCCTTCCGCCTTAGCCGTAGACCCGGGCAATCAGGGCAACTGTACTTTTAGCTAACTACCTCGCGTAGGACGCACCAGGCCCAAAGTAAGGCGCTGCTGCTTTTACCTGGCCTTGTTCGGCGTCCACTTCCAGTCCAACGACAATGCCTACGCCTTCCCAGAAAGCGTTTTCCATATCGGTTTCGCGAATGTTGGTTCCTTTCGCTCGGGCTTCTCTTAAGACCGCCGAATCATATTCGCCTTTCAGCACAGCAGCGCTGTTTATATCGGCTGCAGCGGCAAATCCTGGATTCAGCAATGAGGGGGTATCAATCGCAGACTTCGGGTCCATGCCAAAGTCCAGAGTGTTAATCAGAGCAGTCACCGTATGGTAGTGCAGACCGTTGGCAATTGAGCTGAAGGCATACACCGGCTTGCCCTTTTGCATCACCATGACGGGTTCGATCGGATCAGGCATTCGGTTGCCGGGACCAGCCGCAGCAACACCGGCCTGCTGGAACGAACCGGAGTCAGGGATAGTGATGCCGTCGATGACCATACCAAGTTCACCCCACCAGACGCCGTTGAACGAGTGCGTGATGGCAGCAACGTTACCCCACTGATCAACCGCAACAATGGCGTCGGAATGGCCACCGCCTGCATCGGCCTGAACCAGGCCGCCGAAGGCACTCTTATTGGCAATCTGCACCATGTCGTAGAGCACATCCCCGCTTTGTGAATAGTGCCCGCGCTCTCGAATCCTGGCGTCTCGGGCGAGGTTGAGCGCAGTGATGACATTTCTACCACCCATGGAACTTGTGCCAAGCACCTCGTAACCGTTGTGCTCGGTTTTAAGTGGTTCAGACCAGATGACTTCATAGTTTTTAAGATCCTGCATCGAAAGCTTGCCGCCATCAGCCTGGACCGCTGCAACGAGCTTCTCGGCCCACTCGCCCTCGTACATATAGGAAGCGCCCTCTTTGGCGATCCGGCGTAAACTCTTTGCCAGTGCGGGCTGCTTGAAGATTTCACCCGTCTTGTAAATGGAGCCATCCGCTTTTAGAAGCGTCTTGCGTGTTTCTTCCAGGCGGGACAGTGGACCTTTGCGCCATTCAAAGTAGCCTTCGAGGTGCGGCGACACTTCCATGCCTTGTTCAGCGATATAGATGGAGGGTTCGAACAATTTGGCAAAGGGTAACTTGCCATACTTGCCATGTACCTCTTCGAGACCCTTCATAAAGCCGGGTACCAGTACCGCCCTGCCATCGATGTTTCCAGCTGGAGGTGACCTCATATCACCAGTCGTTAAGAAAGCCGGTGCAGGAATAGACGTCGGGTTTTTTTCATCAAGCACTGTACTCCAGGCGGCATTGATGTTCTGGACCGTGCCTGTCTCTGCATCGTAGTAGAGCATCTGGAAAATACCGGCGTAGCTGACCCAGCTGCCGACCGAAATGGCAATCTGTCCCAGAGCGGTAGTCATCGCAGCATCCGCCGCGCTACCGCCCCGGTTCAACACATCAAGCCCGGCACGAATGGCAAAGGGCGCACTGGTACCTGCAATCGCGTGTTTGCCACCCACTGCGAGCGCCTGACTTTTTGGGACACCCCAGGCGCCGTCCGCAACAACTACCTCGCCATCTGCAAGCCAGCCAGGTTGCCAATGACCATCTTCGTCTGCAGCTACCGTGAGCGAGACCAGAACGAGAATCAAGACATATAGAGACCTGAACACCATGTTTTCCTGTAGTTGCTCATTTGAGTATAAAGACGCAAACAATCGACCATTCACTCAACAGACCCCTGTAGGGTCACCCCCGTATTGTTGCGTCTATATAACTACGAGCTGAAGAAGAACTGGCTGATCGAACAGCTGCAACCGCAACAACTGCAAGCATAGGAGATCGCTGTGAGTAACTTTGTGAGCGCTATCGTCATTTTAGTCGCCACCTTCAATGTCGCCTTCGCTGACGACTTTGATGAGGGGCATGCCATCGCCAAAGACGGCACCGGGATCTATTACAGGATCTATGGTAATCCGGATGGACCCAACGTGCTGATAGGCCCTCACTTTTATGCATCCCTGCGCCTGACGCAGTTGGAGGATCAGGGTTTAGAAGACCCAACAGATGAGTGGATTAATGGGTTGAAGGACAGGTACCGGCTGATCCTGGTTGATTACCCGCGTGGTATTGGTCAGACCCCAAGCCCGATCGGGCTCGATATGACACCGGATCGCCTGGTTGAAGAGTATGAACTGGTCGCCGATGCTGCCGGTGCAGAACAGTTCGCCTGGATCGGCTATTCCTTTGGTGCGGCGGCTGGCGTCCAGATGGCGACCCGTTCAAATCGGCTGACAGCGCTTATAGTTGGCGGATTTCCACCACTCAATGCACCTTTTGAGCGGATGACCTGGGTAGTCAAAGACATGGCCAAAAACCTGCCGGAAATGGAAGGTGTTGAGATCAGTCGAAAGCTCGCGAACCAATCTGTCGGGTTTTATGAACCACTGACTGACTGGCCTGAGAAGGCAGAAGTGTCAAAGATAAATGTCCCACGGATGGTTTTTATTGGCAGTAACGACATCGCTCAGGGCGTTGGCGAACAATATAAAACCGAGTTGGCAGAGCCGATTCGGCAGGCTGAAACGGAGCTGCGCGATATGGGCTGGGAGATCCACTGGATTCTAGGTGCAGGTCACCTGGATGCCATTAAGCCTGAGAGGGCTCTTTCCATCATCCGCACCTTCCTTGATAAAACTCTTGATTGAGTAATGGGGTCAGAGTAACTACTCTGACCCATTACTTCCATCACTTCCTGAGGAAACTTCGTCCCACGACCGTCTTTAGTACATGGAACGTGTGGAAGTGACCTACGATTAGAAAATTCTCTGCAAAGGATGAAGAATGCTGGTTATCGCTAAGAAAAAAATGATGAAGTCACTGCAACTGAGACTGATGACCAGCGGCTTGCTGGCCAGTGCTTTGATAGTGAGCACCGCTTTGGCCAGCGATCAGGGCTCAAATGCAAATAGCATTGCTGCGGATCACGTGCAGTATGCTCAATGTGGCAGCCTGATTGATCCGGTCAATAAAAAGGTGGTGAAAGATGTCACCATCAAGATTGAAGGCAACAGGTTCTCGGAAGTGACCGCTGGCGGCAGAGTGCCTGCCGGTGCAGAAGTTACTGACTTGAGCAGCGCCACTTGCCTGCCTGGACTGTTCGAACTGCATGCGCATCTGACGCTGGATAGGAGGCGAAAACCGAATCAGTTGGCCATCAGCGGATCGAAAGCCGCGCTCACCCAAATGCGCCAGGCGCAGCGCGCCATGCGGGATGGCTTCACCACGATTCGATCGACCGCGGAATGGGGTTACTACGCGCTGGTGGACGTTCGTAACGAGATCAACGCGGGGCTCTACTTCGGCCCCCGCATTTTTACGGCGCCGCATAACCTTAGCCCCACTGGAGGGCATGGCGATTACAACGATTACCCTGCCGATGCGAAATGGCCGGTACGAGGCACCATCGTCAAGGCCGGCACGGACAATGTGCGCGAAAAGGTCCGCGAGCAGATCAAATACGGCGCCGACTGGGTCAAGATCTCGGCCTCCGGTGGCGTGATGAGCCAACACGACGATGTCACTGTAGCCGCTTTCACTCAGGAGGAGATGAACGCCTGGGCCGACGAAACGCACCGCTACAAGAAAAAGATTACCGCCCACGTGCACGGCAATGCCGCTGCCGTTATGGCGGCCAAAGCGGGCTTTGACTCCATTGAGCACGGCACCATGATAGAAGATGACGCGATCAAATTGATGATCACAAATGACGTCTGGCTGGTGCCAACCGTATGGGTGGCCAACCGGGTAGCGGAGTTCTGTGAGACCGACGGCCCGATAAAACCTTCGGCCAGCAATTGCGAGAAAATCAAAATTGTATTAGCCAAGCGCGATGAGGCGTTGATGAAAGCCTACAAGCGCGGAGTCAAAATTGGCTTTGGCGTTGATGCTATCTGGGGCGTGGAGGATAACCCCAAAGAGTTTGCGGCGCTGGTGTCGGTGGGTATCAAACCCATGGACGCTCTTGCTATGGCCACGATTAATTCTGCACGAATGATGGATTTGGACGAACAACTGGGTTCAGTTGAGCCGGGTAAGCTAGCTGACCTGGTCGCCGTGGTAGGTGATCCGCTGGAAGATATTTCGGTGATGGAAAAGGTGAAGTTTGTGATGAAGGAAGGATCGGTTTATCGCAACGATTTCGCCGAGTAACTAGTCCGTCTACACAGTTCCGATGAACGATTTTTTGCGTCGATCGCCTGTCAAGGGTCTGTCGCTTCAAGCTATGCAAATAATGGGGTCAGAGTAGTTACTCTGACCCCAATACTACCGCTGCGACCATAAGGAGTGCCGCTTTGCCCAACTTTGTGAGAGTTATCGTCATTTTAGTACCACCTTCAATTTTGCCTTCGCTGACGACTTTGATGAGGGGCATGCCATCGCCAAAGACGGCACCGGGATCTATTACAGGATCTATGGTAATCCGGATGGACCCAACGTGCTGATAGGCCCTCACTTTTATGCATCCCTGCGCCTGACGCAGTTGGAGGATCAGGGTTTAGAAGACCCAACAGATGAGTGGATTAATGGGTTGAAGGACAGGTACCGGCTGATCCTGGTTGATTACCCGCGTGGTATGGGTCAGACCCCAAGCCCGATCGGGCTCGATATGACACCGGATCGCCTGGTGCAGGAGTATGAACTGGAAACCTGCCGGAAATGGAAGGTGTTGAGATCAGTCGAAAGCTCGCGAACCAATCTGTCGGGTTTTATGAACCACTGACTGACTGGCCTGAGAAGGCAGAAGTGTCAAAGATAAATGTCCCACGGATGGTTTTTATTGGCAGTAACGACATCGCTCAGGGCGTTGGCGAACAATATAAAACCGAGTTGGCAGAGCCGATTCGGCAGGCTGAAACGGAGCTGCGCGATATGGGCTGGGAGATCCACTGGATTCTAGGTGCAGGTCACCTGGATGACATTAAGCCTGAGAGGGCTCTTTCCATCGTTCACACATTTCTTGATCGAACCTTTGACTAGGAGTTGCGACCGTGGGATTCCTCTGTTAGCTCACTCTATCTGCCGCTTGCCGTCCAGCGCGACCCCCTTCGGCGATGGCGTTCCGATAGTTCATCCGTGCACCCAGTTCCGAGTGGCCATAAAAGACCCGATCTTCCCCGGCCTTCATGGGGACAGTGAGGCCTTTGCCGTCCCTGCCGCCGAAATAGAATCCCGGTTGCGGCGCGATGTAGGCGTGACCCCATCTGTTCAGGATGATACCGGCGATGTCTCGTTTCGCATCAAACCCGCCGTCCGCAAAGACTCGGTTCATGTGGCTGCGAATTTCACGTTCGTAGTCGGCGTAGGTTTTGCCGAGCAGTTCGTTTCGGCCGAGGGTTCCCTGCACTTGAGCGTTGTGCCCGGGATGGATGAAAGGCACATAGAAGGTCAGCACCATGGGTTGATCGGGGTGGAACGGTGCCGTCTGTCCCGCCATCTTCATCGGCGCGCGTATGGAGCCGAAAAAGCCGAAGCCGTCGTACCAGCGTCCAGCGGAGATGCCGAGCTTTTCCAGAAAACGCCAATTGTTGAGAGCGACGTTAACCACAAGCACAGGCCCGTGGTTGAACTGATCGTAGGCCTCGCGGATATCTTGTCCCATATCACTCACAGTGCGGCGCGCTACCCAGCCGCCGGTCGCCATGACCACCGACTTTGCCTTTAGCGCATAAGGTTTGCCATCTTTGACGTAGCGCACCAGGACATGATCCTTGGCGTGGACGACGTCGAAGGCGGTAGCAGCCAGACGTATGCGCACATAACTGCCAGCGTTGTCCAGGGCTTCGAATTTCACCGCACCGTGAGCTGTCTCCATGAAGCTGTCATTCCTCCCGATACTGCCAGGAATTAAATGTTGCAGGATGCGGCGTGCGTAGCTCGTGTTACCTCCAGGGAAACTCATGATCTTGATCTCTTCAAAATCGAAAGCGTCCGCGTTGGTGTAGCCTTGCATGCCAGGCATCTGGATCAGGTAAGCACCGTAGGCCGAAACCACATCCGAACTCAGGCCATAGTCAGCGATGGCCAGTACCGGATCCAGGTAGGCGGTGACTCTGGGATCCAGACCCATCACTTTTTCCAAGTACTCTTTGTAGCTCATGGAATCGAGCCACGCTTCCAAACCATTCTTGTCGTGATAGCGCTTGCGACCGTTGAAAGCCTGCAACATGTCAGTGCGTAGGCGTTCATCCCACGGCGTCCGTTTGAGATCATCGTCCCAAATGTTTTTTATCCAACCGTGCTCGCCGAAGAAATGACCAGTGTCGACGTGACGCTCCCCCCAGAACATGGCGTCATAACTGTCCCAGGCCGTGCGAACGCCTTCGACCGGATGGGTCTGATCCAGAAACTCATATTCCATTGGCATGCCGACCGCGCGCCACACCTCATCCGAGAGCGTAGTGTTCCCTGCTGGTGGCATAAAACCGTTGGACCCTTGCGGTCCCCATAATCGGTGACCGTCGACGTTAAATTCGTTCTCTCTGGCCTCGCCGCCGAACATGGTGTGGTTATCCAGTATCAAGCAGGACTTTCCCGGTGCATGACGTTGGAATTCGAAGGCGGCGCCCAGTCCGGAAAAGCCTCCACCGATCACGATGCAGTCGTATACCTCACCTGTGTCGGCCGCTCTGTTATAGAAATTTTCTGCCAACCCGTCGCGGATCAGGTGAGCGGCGTCGCGTACGGATGCGGTGTTGCCATTAGAGGTTGCGTAGTCGCCGACACCGCCGTAGCCGGTCCAAGGATCAGCAGTGGTGCTGCTAAATGCGAGTTGCGGGGCAACAAGAGTAGCACCTGAGCCAACTAGGGTGGCGCCGACAAAGTCTCGTCTGGTGATGCCTTGGTCGAGACCCAGTTCTTTATCGCGTTTATTCATGGAGAGTGAATTGCTAATCGGATGCGGGTACTTGAATAGCCATTTCGGCCATGGCCGCCTGAATCTCCGCTGTGTGTACGCCGGGGCGCCGTTGGAATACGGAACGCAAGCCCGCTGATACCGCTCGCGGAGCGATAGATCCGTGGTCTTCCTCGTTCATAATCTCCCAGTTCACGCGCGCTGAAGACCAGTTACGTATCGCAAACTGCTCCGCGACCCAGGTGATACCGCTGCCGAATCGGCATAGTCCCATCACATTGTCACCGTCGACCTCGACAGCACCGGAACAAAGGAAGAGATCTACGTCCAGATCATCATGCTCGGCAGCAAACCGAGCTTCACGCTCCTTGATTGAGTCATTTGCTGAACCAAAACCGGGGCTGATAGATAGATAACGGGAGAACGGAGACTCAGCGTCATACAGAGTGCGCAGTACAAAGTGGCCGCCCGAGGAGTCACCAACGAGCGTGTGTCGACCCTGCAGATCAATAGGATAGTGTTCGCTCAGTTGCGGTAGCAACTCATCACGCAAAAACTCAAGAAAACGTGGCGCCCCACCAGCGTGCATTTCGAGCTCGGTGTTACCCTCCATCGCTTTCATGCCTTCGAAGACGGTGTGCAGCGTCTGTCCGAGCGTGTCCTGCATATCCCACTCGTCGTGTCACGCGCCATATTAGGCGGCAATGATACGTCGATGACGTAACGGCCTAGTCCTTCAGCATGTACTTCGAATTGATCGTGTTGGGTCGATTGGAATGGTCTAGGGTTGATAGATAGGGTCATGTCGCCTCCGATGATGGATGGGTATTGGATGAAAGGGACTCTAAGTAAGAACGTTCCATAGGTGTATGGGCCTCAAATGCTTGCGAACAGTGCAGCAAGCTTTTCCGATTCGAGGGCCGCTGCTTTCTCTTCCCGATCCGTCACTTGGGGTCACCAAAAGCATAACCAGCATCCTGGTCCGCAAAGGCGCCTTTCAAGATTCGTTCCGCCGGGCGTTGTTCCGAATCTTCGATGGGCAGTTCCAGGCGTGATCCGTTCTCGCCGCCGAGGTAAACCGTGATCTCAGGAGCAGGATCCAGTTTTGTGACGTACAGGTTATCAGCGTCAGTACCGGCGACGACAACACGAATGCGATTGCCGCGCCCAGCGCGTACTGAAACGGGATATAACCCGACCGGTACCGTCATCCGCTCGCCGGGAATCACGTCGAGCAGGTCTTTTTCGCTTTGTGAGTGATACGCGGGTCCATCATGAGGTCGTGGACTGTCACAGATTTTGCGGTGTTTGAGCGCCAGCCAACCCTCGGCAAGGTAGTTTGCAGCGCCATCGGGTGTGACTTCTTCCAAGGTCGCGTGGATCGCACCTTGGTCGGAGTTCACGCTCATTTCCAACCACACGGTGGGGGTGCCGGTTATTTCTTGATCCTGCTCTAGAGGCGCGCTGGTAAACGCCATACAGCGTGCTGCGCGAATGTTCATATCGGGATGGCGGATATAGGAATCTCGCAGCATAAAGCGCATACGTCCGCAATCACCCATACCCACGCCGTAGTCCACAGTGTAGGTGGTCGACGATTCAGCCGGACTCACCTCGCTTAAGCCACCGTCCACCTTAGCCTCTGTGCCCTGAGCTTCGTCAGTGAAATACAGAGATCTGGATGCCGTCTCTGGCAACGGCCACTCCTGGGTGCCTTTCCACACGGCCGCACCCGTCTTGTCGGAGGTTGAGAAAATCATGCCGGGCTCGTCCATGATGCCGTTGTCGATGCCCCGTAGCCAGTAATCGAACCACCGCAGGGGTTCCATGGTAGGCAGCACACCGTGGTTCCAGGGCCCGACAATGATGCGCTTAGGTGTTGTCAGCGCGCGATAAAGATCGATACACCGGCCAGGGAAGGTCATGTCCCACCAACCCGTTTGCAGGTAGACCGCTGTGTTGGTTTGATTCATCCGTTCGAACTCATCAAACACATCCTGAACAGGGCCGAGTTCCGGTGCAGGAGGTGTCGGGACATCTTTGCAAGTGGCGGCGAGATACCACTCCGTGGTCATGTTGGTGAGTGATTCAACGTTCGCTTCTGACGGATAGGTTGGCGCGCGACCCGCCATAGCTTCGTCCAGAAGCGCCTGACCGTCTTCGCCATCGACCGGCGCCGCTGTATCAACAGAGTCCTGACCACTGCGCATAGCGGACCAGTCCTTGGCAAACCCGACCATCGCTAAGCCACCGTCGTAGGTGGCATTCATCATCGAAGGCGGTATCTGCGGCACGATGCAGGTTAAGTGTTTGGGTGCGTAGACCATGGACGTGAGTTGGATGACACCTTCCCAGGAGCCGCCAATCATGCCCACTTTGTCGGTGGCCCAGGGTTGTGCCGCAATCCAATCAACGATCTGGGCCACATCGGAGCCGTTACGCCAGGTTTCGCCCGCGTGGGTACCAAATGAAGCGCCAGTACCCCGGAAGTCCACACTCACGACGTTGTACCCGTAATGGATGACCTGTTGGCAAGCAGGTCTCTGTTCGTAGGCGGTCACCAATGCACCGATGGGTAGATGCGCGGTCAACTCAGCGTACTTCGGCGCATTAAACTCATTTTCTTTCTTGTAGTAAGCGCGGCGGTAGCCTGTCGCTTGGACGACGGTGGGCTGTGGCTCGGCGAGCAATTCGCCATCCATGGTGGGTCGTAGAATGTCCACAGCAATTCGACAGCCGTCGTCGACGGTCACGTAGACTGAAGATCGTTGGTAGCCATTCGCGACAACATCGCTGTAGCCTTGGTAAACATTAATATCTGACTTCTTCACTCCTTTGCCTCCAGCAATTTCTTTAGGGCTTCAAGTTCGGTTTGAAAACGTCGCTTGTTCGAAGCGACGTATTGGGCTTCATCTACGCCTTCGGGGAGAACTGGGGTAAAGGAGTAGACGTCATAGGTCACCAGCGTGGCATCGTCAACGGGTTTAAGTACCCAGGTTGCGTACCCCATGAGTGCTCCATCTAAAGAAGACAGGCGCATTGTGCGTCGAGCCTCCTGTTCAAGCTCCACGTTAACCACGAAATATAGTGGGGTGTCTGGTTGATCGGGCATAACCGCGTGAAATGTCATCGCGGTGTCATCCACGGGTTTCAGTTGCGCACCTTGTTTCCAGGCATCGGGTTTGACGATGTGGGGCCAGATCTCGCCGGCAGGTGCTTGTATCAGGACACTATTGTGGGTAACCAGATCTGCTGCGTGACTTGTAACGGCAAGGAGGAGGGCAGAGATGGCGGAAAGGAGTTTTTTCATGATGCGACCTTTGTGTGTTTATTGATTATTTCTGGTTGGCAAATGCATAAAGCAGGTCAACGTAAGCTTTCTCGATATCTGCCAAACCGGCAATGTTGCCATTCGATTGCACCAGGTAAGTTTCGTTGGGCGCGTGAGCACCCTGGCCGAAGCCCAGACCCACCGGGATCATCGGTAGCTTCAGACGTTCGGTAAACTGGTAAAACGGGGCGCTTCCGGCGATCCGCGGGTTCACGGTGGGCGTTGCACCGTACTTCTTGTAAACCCCAATCGCGGCTTCGACCAGGGGGGTGTAAACCGAAGTCTGAGCGGCGGGGTAGTTCGATTTGATCGTCATCTTCACATCCTCAAACCCCTGGTCATCCAGGTGTTTGCGAATCTTCGCAAGCGCTTCAGAGGAATCGATGCCGAGCGGCAAACGAGAGTCCATTTTGGCGGTGGCCACATGGGGTAGAATGGTTTTCACCCCTTCGCCTGTATAGCCCGACCAGATCCCGTCGATATTCATTGTCGGTGTGTAGATGAGTTCGTGCATCACGTCGACACCCTCGATGTCGTCCAGCCAGCGTTCGACCCCCATGAGTTGTTTTATCTGATCGTCGTTCTGCTCAGCGAGGTAACCGGCAATCAGGGACTGCTCCTCCTCTGTCGGCGGGCGTACGTCATCGTAATAGCCGGGCACGAGAATGGTGTTGCCATCTTCGCTCACCAGAGAATTGATGGCGCGTGTCAGGCGCAGCACCGGGGAATCGGTTATGGCTTTGTAGGACCCGTGGATCTCTGCGACGGTTGGACCGCCCCAGGCGCCGCCGTGCGCTTCGAGTTCCCAGTAGATGATGCCTTTGACGCCGAGCACGATGCTCGTCTGACCGGTCGGACCCTGCCCGGACATCGGAAAGATGACGCCATCCGCCGTCTTGAGCCGCATCTCGTACTTGTCGATGATTTCGGGGTAGTTGGGTGACCCCAATTCCTCTTCTCCCTCTGCGGTAATCATGATGTTGACGGGCAGAGTGCCGTCGACCGCGATGATTGAGGCCAATGCATTGAGAAACGCACGCTGCGGACCCTTCTGGTTGGTGGCGCCGCGCGCCATGATCGCTTTACCCTGGGGTGTATCGACGAGCCTTGCTTCAAATGGCGGTGAGCGCCAGTCGTCCGGTTCCACAGGTTGGACGTCGTACATCATGTACACCATCAAAGTAGTGTCGGCACCGGCGTCGTAGTAACCCCAGACACCCGGGTGGCCCTTGGTCTCCACCAGTTCCGCCTCGGCAAACCCCAGCGCTTCGAAGTCGTCGCGGACGAGTTCGGCCATTTTGCGGACGCCTACGTTCTGCGCGCTGATTGAAGGCTGTCGCATCCAGCGCTGCAGGTGCCCGAGGTGATCCGCCAGGTTGTCGTCGATGTGCGCGTAGACAGCAGAATGATCGCCGGTGTAGGCGGGTGCCGAGTCGGTCGAGTAGGGGTTAGAGAGGTCAATCTCGTATTTTGGGCGTTTGGTTTCCCCGAACGCCTGTCCGGCCAGCAGCAGTGTTGCCAGAGCGATGATGCGTATCATAAGTGTCCTGCCTTAAAGCATGTTTTTGTGGAATGTTCCGCCTTTCATGATGACGGGGAGGTTGGCGCCGTCGGCTGCCAGCACGGAGATGTCCTCGAGCGGGTTGCCGTCCACCAGCAGAATGTCTGCGTAGGCGCCTTCAATAATTTCACCGATGTCACCTTGCGTATTCAGCACCTGAGCATTTGCACCGGTCGCCTGGTTGAGGATCTCGAAGTTGCTGAACACCTCCGCGCGTATACCGAATTCGATGCATTGCATTTTTTGCAGCTCAGCGCCGATAAGGTCGGTACCGAAGCCGACATGCACGCCGGCGTTGCGCATGTAGTTCAGCCGATCCACAGCCGAGTCTTTCACCATGTCGAGTTTCTCCATCGACTCCGGCGGGTAGCCCATGGCGCGACCCTGCTCGCTGAGTGCAGCCATCACGGCGAGCGTGGGCACAATTTTGGTCCCCGCGTCCGCTGCCATGTTCGCGGTGTCTTCTTCGATGAGGGTGCCGTGTTCGATACAATGCACGCCCAGCTTGACGGCGCGTTTGAGCGCGCGATCGGGATGGATGTGGGCCGTGCAGTACACGTTGTGATTTTCGACCTCTTCGACGATTGCCAGCACTTCCTCTTCAGCAAGCTGAATACCGTTGAGATCGTCTGCCGTGGTGGAAACCCCGCCGGAACCGGCAAACTTGATGAACGATGCACCCCGGCGCAGTTCCTCGCGAACGGCCTTGCGAACCTGGGGTACGCCGTCCACCACCCACCCGAGCCCGTTGGCGAAACAGCAGCCGCAGGAAACCACGTCATCATCGTGCGGATGAAAGTGATGCTGGTGACGCATATCGAGATGTCCGCCTGTCTGGCTGATGCCGCGGCCGCAGTAATACAGGCGCGGCGCGGTGATCAGACCCTGTTCGATGGCCAGCCACAAACCCCAGTCCGCGCCCCCGGTATCCCTGAGTGTCGTAAACCCGCGATTCAGGGCGTCACCCATCATGTTCCTTGCGTGGTGGGGGGTGAGAGTATTCGGAAATCCCTGGGCCTCTGTGACGTTCAAACTCAGCGCGTAGACATGTACGTGCGCATCGATCATGCCCGGCATCAGCACACGACCACCGCAGTCGACGATCTCGCTGGACGGGTCGGCCAGTGCTTCGCTCACTGCGGTGATTCGATCTCCGGAAACGGTGACGTCGACCTCTTTGAGCTCATTGTGAGTGCCGTCAAAGACTCTGCAGTTGGTAAACGTGATCATGCGGCGACCTCCAGCTCGTTCTTATGCATCTCTCCGCCCTTCATGATGAGCGGGATGTGGGCGCCGTCATCTTCAAGGCAGCTCAGGTTCTCCAGGGGATTGCCGTCCACCAGAATAATGTCCGCGAACGCGCCCTCCACAATTTCGCCGATATCGCCTTCTGCGCCAATGATCTGTGCATTGTTCAGCGTACATTGCTGCAGAATTTCGAAATTGGAAAAGACGTTGGCCCGCAATGCGAATTCGATGCACTGTTGTGGCTGCAGGGCCCCGATCAGGTCCGTACCAAAGCCGACGTGAACGCCGGCATCCCGCATGTAGGCCATCCGGCCGACAGCCTCGTCTTTGACGAGCGCGAGCTTCGCCATCGACTCAGCCGGAAACCCGAACCGCTCGCCATCTTCAGCAAGTGCCGCGATCACTGCCATGGTCGGTACAATTTTTGTGCCGCGGTCCGCGGCCATTCTGGCGGTATCCGGTTCTATTAATGTGCCGTGTTCGATGCAGTGCACGCCGAGCTCGATGGCCCGTCGCAAAGCCCGGTCAGGGTGAATGTGGGAAGTCACATAACTCATGTGATTGTCGCATTCCTCAACCATCGCCCGGATCTCGTCAGCCGAGAACTGGTTACCTTCCAGTGAATCGCCTGTGGTAGAAACACCGCCGGAACCCGTAAATTTGATGAACGATGCGCCACGTCGAAACTCTTCCCTGACTACCTTGCGGATCGCATCAACGCCGTCGACCACCATACCTAAGGGATTCGCATAACAGCAGCCGCAAAGGACCAGATGATCGTCGGTAACGCCGTGCTCGTGCTGGTGGCGCATGTCCACGTGGCCACCGTTCTGCGACAAGGCATGCCCGCAGTAGAAGAGACGCGGCGACTTCAAGAGCCCGCGTTCGATGGCCATCCACAGACCATAGTCCGCGCCGCCCGTATCCCTGACGGTGGTAAATCCGCGGTCGAGGATGTCGCCCAGCATGTTGGCCGCGTGTTGGGCCAGCGTGGTCATCGGGAAATGCTGCAGGCGATTGACGTTGAGGTCGTAGAAATAGGCATGGATATGGGCGTCGATCATCCCCGGCATCAATGTTCGCCCGCCACAGTCAATGACGTGTGCGTTGGACGCTGGTTCGGCCGAGACGCGTGTGATGCGATCACCTTCGACCGTGATATTGACGTCCTTGAGCTCACTTTCCCGGCCATTGAAGACCCTGGCGTTGGTGAAAACAGGCATATGGTGGTTCTCTCCTTGCGACTTTCAGTGTGCGTTTAGCGCTTCGGTCTGGCACTAAGTAAGACGCACCCGCAACCAAATTTCCGCATGTCTGCCACGTCTTGGTTTTTGCGCAAATTGTCGAACTAAGAAGTTGAGGGAAATTGGAGTGACGTGCGTCTATGTTAGCGAGAGCCGTATTCTCATGCCTTTTCGGAATAAGCGTGCGGCGATGGGGTAAGAAAATGGGCCGATTATCTTGGCGTGAGATCGGCAAACCAAATCATTGGAGAGGAAACATGATCCGAACCGGTTCAACAATAATCCGCCACGCGCTCAACGTGCTCGTGGCTTTGATCTTCAGTGCGCTATGGCTTCCGGCTGTTGCCGAGGAGTCGCAGGTGATTGAAGAAATCGTTGTAACGGCACAGAAACGTGAACAGGCACTGATGGATGTGCCCATGTCAGTTTCGGCAATAACCGCTGAAGAGATAAAGGCGATGGGCGCCACGGATATCACAGATATCCAGTCAAGTGTGCCCAGCTTTAAAATTGCCGGTTATGGCGCTACGCAGACATTCCAGCTGCGCGGGGTTTCACCAGCCGGTAGTCTGCTGCCAACCGTAGGCCGTTATGTCGATGGCATGGCGATCAATACAGAGGCCGCTGGCTACGGTGTTAATGTGCCGCTGATTGACATGGAGCAGGTGGAGGTTCTGAAAGGACCGCAGGGCACACTCTGGGGTGAAGGCTCGCTGGGTGGCACGGTGATCTACAAGACACAAAATCCAACCATGGATGGCGAGACCGATGGTTTCTTCGAGGTCAGCGCTAGAGATGTTGCAGATGGTAACAGCGGCTACCGGGTCACCCTCGCCGGTGATGTGATTGACACCGAAAACTTTGGCTTGCGCCTGGCTGGTTTTTACCGTCAGAAGGCAGGCTGGGTTGATTCACTGCAGCAGGGTGATGATTACAACGATGGCGAACGCATGATGATTCGTGCCAAGGCGGTCTGGGATGTTTCAGACTCCTTTTCAGCGTCTCTCATGTGGCAGCACTACGAGTTTGAACAGGATGGCCTCGAGTATTCTGCGATTGATGGCGGACCGAGTACTTTCGTACTGTCTGAGGCAATTGACGATGAGTACGACATGTTCAACCTGATCCTGGAATGGGACCTGGGTGACATCAATATCACGAGTTCAACCGGATATATCGATCGTGAATATGTATCACCGTTTGATCTACCAGGATTTGCTGCTGTTACCGAATTATTTTTCCCAGGGTCTACTTACCTGGCGCCAGTATTTGGTAACCCTCAATCTGTGACAACGCCGATAACGTCGATCCCTTACAACCTGTGGAATGAAACGGAAACCTTCTCCCAGGAGGTTCGTGTCTCCGGCACAACAGGAGACAATTTTTTCTGGACGGTTGGGGCGTTTTATAAGGATTCAGAGTTCTTTGCACCCCTTGCGACGGAATGGTACCCAGACCCGAATACTCTTCCCATAACTGCGCTGGAGGGTCAGCTCTTTAACCAGACGCAGGCGCTGGCCTTCTTTGCCGAAGGCACCTATGCGTTTAACGACAAGGTTGAGTTGACTGTTGGCGCACGTCGTTATGATGATGACAGAGATGCTGAACATGTCACCACAATTTTTGGCGGACCCACCGGCATTACCGAGAACGTCGAAAACGACGACACGGTTTACCGGCTTGTGCTCAAGTACAACATCGATGCTGATAACATGGCGTATGTCAGTGCGTCGGAAGGCTTCCGGTCCGGCGGTACCCAGTTTATTGACAGTGGCGGACTCTTCCCCAATACCTTTGATCCGGAGGAGCTTGTGACCTACGAAATAGGCGCCAAGGGTGTACTGGCGGATGGTGACCTGCTTTATGAAGTGGCTCTGTACAGCACCGAATATGAGAATATTCAGGTTTATACGCCGAACCCCCTCGGTGTGCAGGCGTTTCTGAACGGTGGTGAAGTCGACATGATCGGTGTCGAGATTGCGGCTCAGTACAACGTGTCTGAAGACCTGTTCTTCAAGATGTCGTACAGCAACAACGATTCAGAGTTCCAGCAGGATACGTTGACGCACTTAAAGGGTGAGACGATGGACGGTGTGCCGGAGAATATCTGGTCGCTCGCAGCAGACTATCGATTCAACTGGACTGACAGCATTGGCGGTCACTTCCGTCTCGATTATTTCCATTCTGATGGCACCGAATCTCACCTCCGCGGCTTCGGTTACCTGAACGATACCGCAATTACTGAAGATCAGAAGACGCTGAATGTTCGAATTGGCGCTGACTTCAACGGCTGGAGCGCCTATCTCTTCGCCGAGAACCTCACCGATGAAGATGCTGCTAACGCAGTGCCAGCGGCAACGTTGACTGAGTACATCTACCAGCAGCCGCGGACCGTTGGGATAACGGTGCGCACCAGCTTCTAACGGGTGTTCCTAATCTGAGCCAGACTACGGGCTACTTCGGTAGCCCGTTTCATTTGGAGGTCGCAGATGCTGAACAACGCGTTGGTTTGGGACAATCACGGGTGCATGCCGCTACGCCCCGGTGATTTTGCATTCCTACCGCAGCTGCAACGGTATGCCGACAACGGCGTGGATGTGGTCAGCCTCAATGTTGGCTTTGACACCGTACCTTTTGTGCAGACGTTTCAGGTGTTGGCTGACTTTCGTCGTTGGTTGCAGGATCAGGATGATTTTGTGCTCGTCCACACGGTCGAGGAGATCGAGAGCGCGGTTGGAGCAGGCAAGCTGGCAGTGACGTTCGACATCGAGGGCGCCGCCTGTATTGCTGATCAGGTGAGTCTCGTGAGCATGTTCTATGATCTCGGCGTGCGCTGGATGTTGATGGCGTACAACCAGAACAATCTCGTGGGCGGCGGCTGTCAGGACGACGATTCAGGGCTAACCGCTTACGGAAGAGAAGTGCTGGCAGAAATGAAGCGTGTGGGCATGGTGGCTTGCTGTTCGCACACCGGCGAACGTACGACCATGGATGTCATGGCCCACGCTGACAACCCGGTGATTTTTTCGCATTCGAACCCGCTGGGCATGTGGCAGCACGAGCGCAATATCAGCGATCAGGCGATAGATGCATGCGCTCAAACTGGCGGCGTCATTTGTCTCAATGGTATTGGGATTTTTCTGGGTGACAACGATGCGAGTTCCGAAACGTTTGTGAATCATGTGGACTACGTGCTTGAGCGGGTCGGAGATGACCACGTTGGCATCGGACTTGATTATGTTTTCGATCCCCAGGAATTAGACGACTACATAAATGACCATCCGGACGTGTTTCCTCCTGAGAAAGGCTACGCTGCAGGGATTGATATGGTGGGGCCCGAGCAGGTCCCTGAGATCCTGGGCATCTTCAAGGATCGGGGTTACAGCGAATCCACCATCAATAAAATCCTCGGCCAGAACCTGATGCGTGTTGCCAGGGAGGTTTGGGCAACCTAGCCTACGAGGTAACTGGCCGCCGCAAGGTCCTGCGCGGTGTTGCCCAGGCTTTTGTATACGGTGATCTGGTCGGCACTTTGTCGCCCTTCAACGTCACCGTTGATGACGGCACCAATTTCACCGGCAATCTGGTCTGCCGAGTATTCGCCTGCCTCGACGGGAATGAAGATATCGCCTGCTTCGACAAGTGCGGCCTCAGTGATCTCCGTAAAGACACGCGAGCGCTGAAATACAGCTGCATCAGCTTCGCGTGTGGTGGGCGAGTGGGCCCCGACCAGGTTGACATGACAACCCGGCTGTAATTGAGATCCCAAGACGATGGGTTCATGCGCATTGCTGACCGCGCAGACAATGTTCGCACCGGCAACGGCTTCGTCGGGGGTTGAGACTGGCACGAACTCAAGGTCCGGGTGGGCTTCGCGTTCCGCGAAGAACGATGCCTTGTCCATGCTGGGGCCCCACACACGTACTTCGCGAACATTGCGCACGGCGCGGATGGCCTCCAGATGGGTCTTTGCTTGCACGCCATATCCGAGTAACGCGAGGCTTGTGGCATCCTCGTTAGCGAGCACTCGAGTAGCAGCACCGCTGGCAGCTGCCGTGCGTATGGCTGTCACCGTTGCTGCGTCGATCAGCGCTGTGGGCGTGCCGGTGTTACGGTCGAAGAGCAGGATATAACCCTGAATAGCCGGTAAATCATAATCTGCGGGATTGCCTGGGTAGAGGGTGACCAGTTTTGCACCGACGATGGCTTCGTCTGCCAACTCGCCGGGCATCAAGCCGAAGTATCCAGCACCGCCTGCCACCGGATGAATCGCACGCAGGGGATTGATCACACGTCCTGCAGAGATGGCCGCTTGTACGCGAGCAATCAGATCAATGCAGATCGGCATGGTGAGCCTGCGCTCGACTTCGGCGGCATCAATGAGTTTGAGTGTCATACCGTTACCCCTTAGCCAAACTTGTTCTATATAGAAGCTGACGCGAGCGGCGAACTATCCCTCAGTGTTTTGCTTGTCTTCGATCTCAACGAGCGGATAAAACGCGATCAGTCCGCCGTAGGTCAGGTCATCTGGAGCAGATTCCGCATCACTTTCGGCGAGCGCTTGGCATTCAGCAAGCCAGTCTTCCAAACGCGCCCTAAGGTCCTCGATCTGAGCCGGGGAGGCACGCACGGAGGCTCTGACCACCAGGGGTAAGAGCGAGGGCGGCGGGGATGAAACGGGGTCCAGTTCCTTCAACCGCATCAGTTCGTCTTGCGTCTCCCGAAAAAGCGTACGCACAACTTTGCTCATTTCATCCTGGGCGCGATCCGGATCGGTATTAAAGATTTCAGGATCGACCTCGAAGCGGGAGGTGGTGGTCTGGTCGAGATTGGTCCCTAGTGGGCCTCACGATCAGTAACGATCCTGCGCAGGTTTGGAATGTTGCCGTCATCACTCTGGTCGCACTGGTGTATGTATTTCTGATTCAACGCCTGAAGTCCGGCAAAGGGGATCGCGACTGGTGGTTTGAGCGTGTGGCGCAGGTTGCTGTGCTGCTTCCCCACCGGCGCGACGAGCTGCGACGGTTCTACTGGCTTTCGCTCACAGCCGGTGTGGTTGAGGAAGTGCTCTGGCGAGGCTATCTCATCTGGTATTTCAGCCTCGTGATGCCATTGTGGGTGGCCGTGGTGGTCAGCAGCGTATTGTTTGGTCTGGGACATGCCTACCAGGGCATCAAGAATGTGCCTTCTGTTGTCCTGCTTGGTGCCGTGTTCGCCTGGCTCTACGTCTCGACAGGCTCACTCCTGCTGGCGGTGGTGTTTCATGCGCTGTTTGACGCGCTGCAGGGGCGGTTTTTATACGAAGTGGTGGGCGAGACCGGTATACTGCGAGTACACAAGCGAGGGCAAACTGATGACCGAGACCGTGACGCCGGAGGAATACCTGAAGCAGGCCTACTTAGGTGAATTTGGTGGCGAGGAAACGTTTCTAGCCTGGGTGGAGTCGCTCCCGGAATGTGCCGAGTCGCTGCAACTCCTGGCGGAGGTTGAAGCCGCTACGGCGGCGTATCTTAAGCCGCATCTCTTGAGTCCGGTAGCGGATGAAGAGGTTGAGGCGTTGCGAAAATTTGGGCGCGAGCGCGCGCAGGAAATTGCACCGAGTACTTGGTCTCAAATGCTCGATATGGCGGCACCCATCATTGACGAAGCCCTGACCCGATTTAAAGCAGCGGAGTCGACAGCCCCTCCGGAACTCCGGTCGGTTTACGAGCACTATACCGCGCACGAGCAGGTCTTAGCTGATTTTATTGTGGCGGAACGAGAGGGTCAGGATGGGACGCCGATACTGCGAAAATACCTGGAGAACACCGCGCTTGTTTTGGGGTGAGATCGCCGTCGTTGCGTCTATAGAAGTAAGGGAGTTGTAGATGTCAGAGGTAAGCTCAGATTTAACCGTGGAAACGCCGCCACTACGTGACGTGCGCCGTTTGACACCGCTGGATTGGTTACGCGCCGCACAATCGCGGCTGGTCGAGAGTGGTATCGATAGCGTCAAGATCGGCCGTCTTGCTGAAGACCTGGGCGTAACGCGTGGCAGTTTCTATTGGCACTTCAAAAGCCGGGACCACCTGTTAGGTGTCATGCTTGATCAATGGTATGCCGACAGCGTGGAATCTTTTTCCGATGTGCTCGAAGCTGAAGGCGCATCGGGCATGGATGAGTTCCTGCGTCTGGTGCATCTCTGGGTGGATGAGACGAACTTTAATCCCGACCTGGAAGCTGCGATGAGAGATTGGGCGCGGCGTTCAGATCGAGTCGCGGAGGTTGTCAAAAACGTCGACGAGGAAAGGATTGACTTCATAAAACGCATTTTTTTGGACTTCTGCTACGACGATACTGAAGCGTTCATACGCGCGCGAATCACCTACTTTCACCAGGTGGGTTATTACACCATTGGCTATAACGAAACGTTGGATCAGCGGTTAAGTTTGATACCGATCTATGCGCACGTCTTGACTGGAAAGCTTACTCCAGAGGAGATCGCCAAGCTCATCTAGCCGGATAGTTTTTTGGCAGAATCTTCGCTTCCCGGCACTAGCCATACCGGCCGCGAAAGTGTTCGATCAACGCTTCACATTCCAGCGGCCCACCCGTGGCTTGAGTGACAAGGTCACTTGCTGTGAGTAACGATGCCTTCTGATGCACGTTCTCCCGTAACCAATCCATCCACGGCGAAAAATCCCCTTCTCCCAGCGCTGGGAGAAGGCCCGGCTGGGCTTGTGAAGCCGCCCGGAAAAATTGAGCGGCTTTTAACGCGCCTAGAAGATAGGTAGGGAAGTAGCCGATTAATCCCATAGACCAGTGGATATCCTGAAGGCAGCCATTAGCCAAGGAGTCCGGTCGAATGCCAAGAAGCCGCTCCATCTCACTGTTCCAGGCTTCGGGGATGTCATCAATAGCAAGTTCGCCCGAGAGAATTTTACGCTCCAATCCATAGCGAAGGATGATGTGTAAGGGATAGGTCACCTCATCCGCTTTGATGCGGATAAATCCCGGTTTCACTTGCCGGTAGGTTGCGAGGAGGTTGGCGTCGCTCCAGGCCAAACCTCCTACAGTGAAAGCCTCGCGCATGCGTGGACACATCCAACTCAAGAACTCGGCGCTTCTACACGCCATCATCTCTACGCCCAGCGATGCGTTTGGTGCGGCTTGCCGCGTGGATACCGAAGCCTGCGCTCCAGGAAAAGCCAAATGGGACAAATCGGTCCACACCGGCAGCGTCGGCGACGGCGATATAATCCGCTGCAACCGTCTCCGGAGTCAGGTCGCGGGGTAACGGCCCGGTGCTCGCACCCGTGCCGCGTGGATAGTCGACATGTAACACCTGATATTTTGCTGACAGGGCAGCGAGAAGCTCCCTAGCAACCGATAGTGAATCTCCACGCCATCTTCAGTGGTAGCAATCCCGTGTGAGGCTTTGTCTGGCTGGTCTGCGTTCGTTTCGCGAGCGTCGATTGAGCAGGCCGTCATTGAAACAGGCGTTCGAGCGCCAGCGGTGGGCGGGTCACATAGCGGCATAGGCGTTCCAGACGCTGTCGTTGCCAGGGCTGGCAAGCGACGGCGCTCAAATTCTCGAACCCGAGGGACTCGATGCATATGCAGAGGCGGCCGCGCCGCTCGCACTCGAACACGGGCTCGAGATTCTCGGACGCATGCCCACGGTGCCCGACGACCACGTGTTCGAAGGTGAGTGGCCCTTCGAGGGCGGCATTACCATCGAACGTTTCGAGTCGATGGAGGCGTTCCGGTCGTTCTGGTACTCGGATGCCTACCAGGCCGCCATCCCGCTGCGCGAAGGCAAGGCAGAGCTCAATTTCGTTGTGGCTGTGCCCGCAGGCGTATAGCTACCAGGTCTTGCCTTCCAGGTAGTCGAGCGCCGGGGGCAACCACGCATCCAGGGTCAGATTCATGTGGTCGTATCCATCGATCACCTCTACCCACCAGCCATGTGCCTCCAGATATTCCTGGTGTTCGACGATCGGGTCGGCAATGGGTAGTGGGATATTCAAACCAGGCACACCCTTGTCTTCTGAACCGACGTACAGGTAGAGCAGGCCGGCGCGGTCTTCCATGTAGTCGACGGCTGCTTCGGCGTCCCAGTTCGAGTCGATGATCGACTGGTAGTAGTTGACGTTGGATCCAAGGACTTCTTTGGCTCGCCCAGGCGGTAGTGCGTTTGTGTTTGCCGCGGACATACCCACAATCTGTTCATGCGGTGCACCGACCACGGGCCAACCACCGATCACGAGACCGGCACAGCGCCTGGTGCGGCTGGCGACGTGGATGCCGAATCCGGCGCTCCAGGAATAGCCCATCGCAACGAAGCGGTCGACGCCAGCCGCATCTGCGACTGCCACGTAGTCTTTGGCTACGGTTTCGGGTGTGAGGTCGTCGGGCAGGGGCCCGGTACTTTCACCGGTGCCACGTGGATAGTCCACGTGCAGCACCTGGTACTGATCGGTGAGCGCAGAGATGAGTTGATTAATCCGTTCACCACTGTAACTGTCGGCCCCCATCTCGACCATGATCTGGTCCCACCCATCGGTCCACGGATATCCGACCCAGATGGTGGGTGCATCGCTCGGGCCGTACAGCCGGTAGCGAATCTTTACGCCGTCTTCAGTCTCAGCGAACCCTTCGATTGGCTTGTCTGATGCCGCTGGCGTCTCGCTTGCAGCGGCGCCTTGTTGCTCCTCGGTCGTCGGCTGATCGCCACAGGCGGCAAGCACGAGGGTGAGTGCCGAGACAGTGAAAATGGTTCTGTAATTCATTGATTTTGTTCTCTTTTGTCAGCCTCAGAGGCCGCGAATAACTTCGCCGTTACGCATGATCAGGTCGAGATCTTCACCGTTGGAGGCCAGCAATTCGATGTTTGCCAGCGGGTTGCCGTTCACCACGATCAGGTCGGCATAGTACCCCGGTGCAACCTGGCCGAGCTGGTGTTCCTCCCCCAGCAGCTCAGCATTGACACTGGTCGCAGACCGCAGGATATCGATGGCCGGCTGCACCTCGGAGCGCAGGGTGAACTCAGTGCCCTGAAGTACATGCTGGTGCGCCAGCAGGTCTGTGCCGAAGCCGGTTTTCACACCTTTTGTGTGCATGATCTCGAGACCGGTGAGGGCATATTCCCACACCGCGTTCAGCTTCTCCCGGTTGCGCCGCGATGCACCGCGACCACCGTCGCGAAGTGCCCCCATCACCGCAAACGTGGGCACGGTGAATGCCTCCCGCTCCACCATGATGTCCGCGGTCTCCTCCGAGATCAGGGTGGCGTGTTCGATCGTACGAACGCCCAGCTCCACACACCGGCGGATCGCCTCATCGGGGTGGCAGTGCGCGGCGACATACGCGCCGTGTCGGGTGCACTCATCCACGATGGCATTGATCTCGGCATCAGAATACTGGCAGCGGTCGATGGGGTCGGATGGCGACATCACGCCGCCAGAACCCATGATCTTGATGTGGTGCGCGCCCTTGCGCAGTTCCTCGCGCACCCGGCGGGTACATTCATCCACGCCGTCGGCAATGATGGAGAGATACGGAAACTCAGCTCCGCACGCGCAGAGGCTGGTGGCGTCCGAGGGTGCACGCATATCGCCGTGCCCACCCGTCTGCGAAAGTGCCAGCCCGCCGTAGTAGAACCGCGGAGCGGTCAGAAAACCCTTTCGGATGGCCATGGCGAGCCCGTGATCACCGCCGGCGATGTCGCGGACGGTAGTAAACCCGCAGTCGAGGATGAAGCTCAGGAACTTGCCCGCATACTGGGCGTAGTAGGTTGCCGGTGCGCGAGGCAGGGTGCCGTCGAGGTCGGCAATGTACACGTGCACGTGCGCATCAATGAGGCCCGGCATCAGCGTCTTGCCGCTGCAGTCGATGCTCACCGCGTCGGCACTGCGGATGGGGGTGGCTGATACATCGACGATACGCTCACCTTCTACCAATACGTGATGACCCGGCAGCAGTTCTGCGTTTACGCCGTCGAAGATGTTGGCGTTTTCGAACAGGAAATTCGGCATTCAGTTTCCCCCGTGGTTCATTGAGCGCACTGTGCAGATCGTGCGTCCTATATAGACGGACTAAAGGAGTGCTGACCACAGTTATGGCGCGTGAACTGGAAGCGGATCTGGGTATGGATCGTGACATCACCCGTCGCGACTTCCTCAATGCAAGCGCGTTGGGCGTTGGGGCCAGCCTGCTCGCAAGTGCAGCCCCCGCAAACGCTGCCTCATCCCCGGTCTGGAACAAGCCGGTAGTGGATGAACGCTGGTATGGCCCGGGCGGTGTGGGCGACTACAGGGGGTCGCACGGCCACACCCCCGATGTGGTGACCAAGGCGCACGCCATTCGTGATGGGCATTTCGACAAGGCAGACATCGAAGCCGAGGCTACCTCCGAGATATTCGATGCCGTGGTGGTGGGAGGCGGTATGGCGGGCCTTGGGGCCGCGTACCACTTCATGGAATCGGCAGGAGACTCTGCTCGTTGCCTGGTACTCGACAATCATCCCGTCTTTGGCGGTGTCGCCAAGCAAAACGAGTTCATGGTCAACGGCGAGCGGCTGATCTGTCCCCAGGGAGCCAATGGCTTTTCCGTTCCCGACTTTGAAAACGAGGCGCAGGATTTTGCCGGTGGCGATGCCTACTGGTATCGCAAGGTAGGTATCCCCGAAGAGTTCACCTACCCTTCATGGTCGGCTGACCTCGACCCCATGGCCTTCTGTGGTGATCACTACGGCTTTCTGCACTGGCGCCAGCAACACATCTCCACCGGGCGTTTCTACCGGAATGGGGATGGCCAGCAGCTGGTGAAGAACCCAATGGTGGATCAGTTCGCCAAAGCACCACTATCAAAGCGTCAACGCGATGATCTCAATCGCTGGTTCACGGCAGGGCCCGACAATGTGCCGCAGGACGTAAATCACTGGCTCGATTCCATGACCTATCAGCAGTACCTGGAAGGTGTGTTGGGCCTGGATCGCTCCGTCACCGAGTACATCAACCCGGTGATAGCGAGCAGCATCGGCCTCGGCGCCGACTGTGTGTCTGCCTACTCGTGCATGAACATCGCACTGCCGGGTTTCAGCGGGATCAGCGCTTTCTCCATCAGCGAACGGCACTCCTTTCCGGGAGGCAACGCTGGATTCGCGCGGCACTTCCTGAAGCGTCTGATACCGGATGCGATCAAGGGTGAGGACAGCTTTGACGACATCATTGCCAACGGTTTCAACGAAGCCGCGTTCGATCGCGAAGGCAACAAGATTCGCATGCGGCTGTCGGCGACGGTGGTGCGCGTTGAGCATACGGTGAAAGACATGGTCTCGATCACCTACGCGATGGGCGACCGGCTGTATCGCGTGCTAGCGCGCGGTGTGGTGATGGCGGGGGGCGGCTGGATCAACCGCAAAGTGGTGCGCGATATGCCACGCTCGCATCTCGATGCGTACGGCACCTTCGTGAACGCGCCGATGCTGGTGGCCAACGTTGCGCTCAACAACTTCCGCTTCATGTACAACGCACGAGTCAGTTCGTGCCTGTACGAGGGTGAGTTCGGTTACGAGTGCAGCATCCGCAAACCCATGCACACGGCCGGCTACAAACCCCCGCTGCACCCGGACCAGCCAACGGTTCTAACCTTTTATGTGCCTTTTCCGCGGCTGGGTATGGGAACGCGTGAACAGGCGATGGCCGGTCTCTGGGAGCTTTACGGTACGAGTTATCGCGACTACGAGCTCAAGATACGTCGCCAGCTTTCAGACCTCTTCGGGCAGTTCGGCTTCGATGCGAAAAAAGACATCGAGGGCATTATTCTCAACCGCTGGGGGCATGCCTACATCGTGCCCGAGCCGGGTTTCTTCTTCGGCAGTGACGGAGCACCTGCGGCGCGGGACGTTGTCAGCCAGCCAGCGGGGCGCATCACGTTCGGTCACTCTGAACTGCGCGGCAACCAGCACTGGGGACCGGCCGCGATGGAGGGCAAACGCGCAATGTCGCAATTAATGGAGGTGGCAGGACTGTGACGACTGAATTTGATGACGATCCGTACCTCTGGCTCGAAGAAGTCGAGTCGGAGGAGGCGCTGGCCTGGGTTGCAGAACGCAACGCGAGGGCCGTAGAGAGGTTAACCGGTGACGCACGCTATCAGTCTATCTATGACGAAACGCTCAAGGACCTGACGCAAACCGATCGCCTGCCCGAAGTACGCGTGCTGGGTGACTACGTCTACGACCTGCTGCAGGACGCAGATCACGCGCGAGGATTGTGGCGGCGTGCGAGCGTGGCTGAGTTTGTCGATGGCAACCCGCAGTGGGAAACGGTACTGGATGTCGATGCGCTTGATGCCAAAGAGAAACGCAGCTGGGTGTTTCGCGACCTCAACTGCCTGGCTCCGGAATTCAGACGCTGCATGCTCAACCTCTCACCCGGTGGGTCGGACGCATCCGAATGGCGTGAGTTCGACCTCGAGAAGAAGGCGTTCGTCGAGGATGGGTTCGTGCTGCCGGAGGCGAAAACCTGGCTCGCATGGCGGGATGAGAACACCCTGATGGTGACGATGGCGCAAGGCGGTGATACCGAAACGGCGTCAGGGTACGGACGCCAGGTGCGCCTGTGGACCAGGGGTACTCCATTCAGCGAAGCCAGCGTGATCCACGAGGTGGACGCGGATCACATGACGGTGCAGCCCCGGCAGGTTGTTGACGGCGACAACCAGTTCAACCTGATCAGCGACGCCGTCACGATCTTCCAGTCCGACTACTACCGGCTGGGTGACAACAACGATGTTTCGAGACTGCATCTGCCGGCGTCGTTTCAGTTTTCCACCATTCACAAGGGCTGGGTCGTCGGCCTGCTGCAGAGCGACTGGAAGGATTTCTCGCAGGGTGCCCTGGTCGGGTTTCGCATCGAAGACCTGGAAGAGGAGCCCGAAACTGCCACTACGGTGTTTCAGCCGAGCGAGTCGCAGGCCGTGCAGTCCCTTCTCGGTATGGGGGTGATGAAATCCGATCAGGGTGTGTATTTCAGCATCCTGAACGACGTGGAAGGCGAACTGCTGCGTGCCACTTTTGATGACGGCGAGTGGCAGACACAACAGGTCTCACTGCCGGCGAACGGCACCACCGCGGTTGCAGGGGTTGCTGGTGCAACTGACACCGTCATCGCCCGCTACGAGAGTTTTACCCAGCCGCCCACGCTGTTTGCCACTCGCGGGGGAGATACCCCCCAGCAGATTGATCGTCTTCAGGAGCGGTTTGACGGCAGCGGATATGTCACCGAGCAGTTTTTCGCTACCAGTGCGGACGGAACGAAGGTGCCGTACTTCATCGTACATCCCACAGACCTCGAACAGGACGGCAATGCCCCGGCGCTGCTCGGGGCATACGGTGGCTTTGGCTTGCCCATTACACCCGGATACATGGGCACCATTTTCGGCGTTGGTGCACCGTTCAAGACCATGCTCACCTCAGGCGGCAGTTACGTGCTCGCCAACATCCGTGGCGGTGGTGAGTATGGCCCCGGCTGGCACGAGGCCGGTAAGTTCAAGAACCGGCAACGTGTGTATGACGATTTTCATGCAGTTGCCGAAGATCTCGTCGCCCGCAAATTTACGTCCCCCTCAAAACTCGGCATCGTGGGTGCATCGAACAGCGGGCTGCTGATGGGCGTGGCGTTTACGCAGCGGCCGGACCTCTATGGCGCGGTGTTATGCGGCGTGCCGCTGCTCGACATGCGTCGGTACCACTTGTTGCTGGCCGGTGCTTCCTGGATGGGCGAATACGGCGACCCGGACGATCCGCAAATGTGGGAAGTGATCAAAACCTACTCGCCATACCACAACCTGAGTGCCGAGAAGGAGTATCCCGGCGTGTTGTTCTTCGGCTCGACCAAGGACGACCGTGTGCACCCAGGTCATGCGCGCAAGATGGCCGCTCGCATGACGGAAATGGGGCATGACTACCTGTTCTACGAGAACGTCGAAGGCGGCCATGGTGCTGCCGCTGACCTGGTACAACAGGCCCGGCTACAATCGCTGCAGGCGGTTTACCTGTTGCAGGAACTGAATATCTGAGGGAGATGGGGAGAGAAGCGCATGTCCGAAGTGAAAGAAATCGATGTCGTGTGTTCGAGTTGCGACGGATTCTGCCCGGTCACAGCTAAAGTCGTTGACGGCCAGGTGGTGAAAGTCGGGTCCCGGAAGGATCCGATGCTCAAGGACATCATCTGCAAGAAGGGCGCCTATGCCCCCAAGGCGTTTGCGCACCCCGACCGGTTGACGCAGCCGCTGCGCCGCGTAGGCCCTCGCGGTAGTGGTCAGTGGGAGACGGTGAGCTGGGATGAGGCGATGGATGACATCACCGACAAGCTCAAGGATGTAGTCGCTCAATACGGACCGGAGGCTGTTGCGGTGGCGACCAGCAACTGGAACACCACCGTCGACAACGGCATGTGCCGGCGCTTCATGAACCTGCTCGGCTCGCCCAACTTCGTGAGTGGTGTGGCCTACTGCATGGGCAACACCGCGGCCGTCAATCGCATGGTGTACGGGTGGTACCCGCGCGCCGACATCATCAATTCCAAGTGCATCGTGCTGTTCGGGCACAACCCGCGCCGGCACAGCTGGACCGCCGAGTACAAGATGATTCGCGTGGCCCAGGCCATGGGCGCAAAACTCATCGTGCTCGACCCGCGCAAGAGCGAAAACGCCGAGGTGGCCGATCTCTGGCTGCCGGTACGTGCCGGGACGGACGCTGCTCTCACCATCGGCTGGTTGAAGGTGATCATCGAAGAAGAGCTTTACGATAAGGATTTCGTCGACAGGTGGACCGTTGGGTGGGATGAACTGGTCGCCCGTTTCGATGAGTACTCCATGCAGAAGATCGTCGAGATCACAGGTGTCGATGAAGCGCTGATACGTGAATCTGCGCGTATGTATGCAACCGCCGAGGCCAGTTGCATTCCCTGGTCTCCAATTACCGACCAGCAGACTTCCAGCACGTCTGCCATCCGCCTGCAATGCATCCTGCGCGCGCTAACCAGCAACCTGGATATCAAGGGCGGCGACCGCTTCTATGACTTCAATCCCGGGATCATCTCTGACACAGACCTGGAACTGCACGACCAGTTGTCCGGTGAGCAGAAGGCCAAGCAGCTCGGATCAAAAGAACACCCCGTATTCACCTATGCCGGCATGGAGCCGCTGCGGGAGGCAACTAAAAAAGTATGGGATCGCGAGTGGGCCAACCTCATCGGTGGGTGCTATATGGCCAACCCGACGTCGGTGTTTCGCGCCATGGCTGAGGAAGATCCGTATCCCGTGAAAGCGCTGCTCTCCCTTGGCAACAACACGCTCATGGCGTTTGCCAACACCAAGCAGATCTACAAGGGCATGATGAACCAGGACCTCATCGTGGTGCACGAACACATGATGACGCCCACTGCCCAGATTGCAGACTACGTGCTGCCGGGTGACGCCTGGCTCGAGCGGGCCAGCATGATGGGTGGGGTCAACCCGCAGGCCATGCAGCCGCCGGGGGAATGCAAAAGCGTATTCTACTTATGGACACAGCTCGCCCGACGTATGGGCATGGCCGAGCACTTTCCGTGGGACAGCCTCGAAGAGCTCTACGATCACCGCCTGTCTCCCAGCGGTACAACCTGGGCCGAGGCGCAGGCGAGCGGAGCACTACCGGCCATGTCTTCGGCTGAACGCAAGTATGAGCAGACCGGCTTTGCGACGCCGTCAGGCAAGGTGGAGCTCTACTCCTCGGTGCTGGAAGACCTCGGCTTCGATCCGCTGCCCTACTACCGTGAGGCGGCTGAACCTACAGAGGAATACCCGCTGCGCTGTTTCGTCGGCGTGCGGGATGACGAGTACTTCCAGACCGGGCAGCGCTTCGTGCCGGAACTGCGCAAGCGAGCCCCCGAACCGACATTGTTCATCAACCCGGCAGATGCAGAGCCGCTGAACATCGGTCACGGCGACTGGTGCTACATCGAAACCAGCATGGGTCGCATCGTGCACCGGGCGGATGTGCGTGAGCAGATACCGGCCGGGTTGGTGCGCATACCCCACGGCTGGTGGAAACCCGAATCCAAGGCCGGCGGTGAGAGTCTGTCCGGTATGTGGACGTTCTCGGACGCCCAGCTCAACGACGACAGCGACATGTCGCTGATGGACGTTGAACAAGGGATTCCGCACCTGAAAGGAATTCCGTGTCGCGTCACCCGCATGTCGGATGAAGAGGTGGAAGCGCTCGAGGCTGAGTACGGTGAGAGCTCCGCGTTGCCACCCGGGCCCGAAGCGCGCATCGAGCGTGCCGAGCCAGAGGACTTCATGTACGACGCCGAGCTCGGTAGTGGGGTGGAGTTCCAGGCCGTTGAACTCGCGATCTACGGCAAAGGCACGGTGAACTGAGCCGTGCTGCGATTCCTGGCTCTCACAATAACTTTGGTGATCTCCATGCCCACCTACGCAGGCGCGCTTGCGAGCCATGATGTACAGAGTTTTGTCATCGAGTCGAAGCACGCAGGTTTCAGCTATGAGGTGTTGCTCGCCGGCATGCCCGAGGGCATAGCACCCGACAAACCGGTGCCCTTGCTGGTTGTACTGGACGGCTACCTACTCGGTATGACCGCCATCGAGACCGCGCGTCTCATGGGTGCGATCGGCGAGGTCGAACCCATCGTCGTCGCTGCGGTTTCACCCGCGGGTGGATTTACCGCGGGAAATACCCGGCGGCTGAGGGACTTCAGCGCTGACTCGGATATGGATGTTTCAAAAGACCCGATGATGCTTACGTTTCTACCGCGCTTTGAGGCGATGGGTCTGACCGTGCAGGAAGCGGTAGGGGGTTCGGATGACTTTCGGAAGTTTTTGACCGATGAACTGTTACCCGAAATTCGGACGATGGTTCAAATCGACGAAGCCCGTCTCGGCATCTTTGGTCATTCTGCTGGTGGTGCCTTTCTCATCGAAGCCCTACTCGAGGGGGACACGCCGTTCAGCGACTATCTCATCGGTGAGGCTGGAACCTTCCTGCTTTTCGGCACGGGTGATGCGCTGCTCGAAAAAGCCGTTTCTGCCGAGTCGCTGCCGGCCCGGCGGGTGATCTATGCGGACTCCAGCGATACACGGGAAATGGCACCGCAGATGCTGGAACACGCAGCGGGCATGATCAACGACATTCGCGACAAGGTGGGTGTTCCGGTGAAGTCTTTCACCTACGAAGGTGAAACGCATACGACCATGATCCCCCTGTTCATCAAGGATTCGCTGTTACATATGTACGGAACGGGTCGCACCTATGCCGATGCGTTCGAGGGGCGGGAGGAATAGCAATGCGCTTTTTGCTTGGAGTTACGGTGCTGGTTGCCGTGCAGGTTGTGTCAGCTGCGGACTACGCCATCGAAAACGTATCGGTCATCCCCATGACGTTCGAGGGGGTGCAAACCAATCACACAGTAGTGGTTGCAGATGGTGCCATAGCTGAAATCTGCGGGAACTCGGATAACTGTGGTGCAGGGGCCAAGACCATCATCGATGGCGCCGGCAAGTTCCTGATTCCGGGACTTGCCGACATGCACGCACACGTGGCGATGACGCCCTTTGGCGACGATGTGCCCGAGTTGGTACAAAAAATGGCGCTCGAATCGCAGCGCCAGCGCATCCTGCAGTACCTTTTGTTCGGCGTGACCACGCTGCGTGATCCAGGGGGACTCGAAAGCAACCTGACTCTGCGCGGCGATATCGCAACCGGTAAGAAGACCGGTCCGAGGCTGTTCACCTCAAACGTGCCCATGGACGGCGACCCACCGCTGCATCCGGTGACAACGCCGTTTGCCACGCCGGACGCCGCCGCCGAGTTCGTTCGGCAGACCGCTGCGGCCGGCTACGACATGGTGAAAATCTACAGCACCCTTCCTGTTCCAACCTTCGATGCGATCATGGACACGGCGCGAGAAGAAGGTATTCGGGTCGGCGGACACATTCCGATGCCCGTGCCTTTCGAGCATGCGCTCGGCAAAGGCATGCGCAGCATCGAACACCTTTCTGGCTATGACGTTGCCTGTGCGGGGGAGGACGCCGGCCTCACGCCCACCATGCGAGATGTCTACCAGGGATGGGCATATTGCACACCTGAGCGCATACAGGCGCTTGCGGAGGTCACCGCGCAGTACGAGGTGTGGGTGGATCCCACGCTCATAGTGGTCGAAGGTGTGATGACCGAGTACGACCGTTACACGCTTATCGACGAGGGCCAGCTCAAGCACACTCCGCCGATCATGTTGAGCGGCAGCGAGTATCTGTACCAGATATTTCCGGCGACCAGCCGTGCTGGTCTGAAAGGCACGCGGACGGTGCGACTTGCCATCGTGAAAGCACTATCCGATGCAGATGTTCCGCTTCTGCTCGGAACCGACACGCTTGCGGCTGGTTACGACGTGCACCAGGAAATGGTGCTCATGGCAGAAGCCGGGCTCACCCCATACCAGATCCTCACCGCTGCCACCTCCGAACCAGCGCGCTACTTTGATCGCGAAGGCGAGTTCGGCACGATCGTGGAAGGTGCCAGCGCCGACCTGGTGCTACTGGATGAAAATCCGCTGCTGGACGTGGGCAATGCCAGGGCCATCGCTGGCGTCATGGTGCGTGGGGAGTGGTGGTCGAAAGAGCGCATAGCGGATGCGTATGACATTCTTCAAACAGAGTTTGCGCAAGCGCGTGAACAGTTAGCGCAGGCAGCAGGAAACGGCGAATGAAAGTACTGATTCTCGGCGGCACCCAGTTTCTCGGCAGGCACATCACTCAGGCGTGTCTGGATGTCGGACATGAGGTCACGCTGTTCAACCGGGGACAGACCAATCCCGACCTGTTCAGGGATGAGACCGAAATCGTCGTTGGCGATCGAGACGGTGGACTGGACGTTCTGAGAGGCCGAGCATTTGATGCCTGTATCGATCCGAGTGGTTATGTTCCAAGACTGGTGCGAGACAGCTGTGAACTGCTCGCCGACGTGGTGAACCACTACTCCTTTGTCTCCACGATATCGGTCTACCCGGAGTACGAAGCCGGCATGGATGAGGGCGCGCCGCTCGCAGCTCTCGAGGATGAAACGGTCGAAGAGGTCGATGAGAATACCTACGGCGGTCTCAAGGTGCTTTGTGAGATAGCCGCCGAGGAGACGATGCCTGGACGGGTGCTCCATCTGCGCTCGGGCCTGATTGTCGGCCCGTACGATTCCACCGACCGCTTCAGCTACTGGCCGCTGCGCGTGGCCAGGGGTGGCCAATACATCGCCCCGGTTGGACCCGAACACCCGGTGCAGGTGATTGATGGCCGTGACCAGGCGGCCTGGATCGTGGAGTGTATGCAGCGCAACGTGGCCGGTGTGTTCAATGTGACCGGCGAGATCACGGATCTGGGCACCGTGCTTGATGCCGCCCGCGAGGTGAGCGGTTCAGACGCCCAACCAGTGTGGATTGATGCCGATACATTGGTCGAGAACGAAGTGGTGCCCTGGATGGACCTGCCGCTGTGGCTACCGGACGAGGCGCTCGGCATGATGCAGGTGAGTACGGCGAGGGCCGAGGCTGAGGGGCTTCGAACGCGACCCATTACTGAGACCATGCGCGACATCATCGAGTGGCATCACGGTGATCCGGAGCAGCTGCTGGTAGGTCTCAAACCCGAGCGTGAGCGAGAGCTGTTACAGAAACTAGGCTGACCGTTCGATGCCGCTTTGCCGGGCCTTAACGTCTGCCTGAAGTTTATCTTTTCAACTTTTGTGGCGGTCAGCATGCGCTCCGTTGCGTGTTCATTCTCTTTGCGAAAGTGCTTGCACAGCATCCGTCGTAGAAACGACGTCGGACGTATCCAGTGCATCAACGAAAGACTGAAACGTGGTCGTGAAAGTTGATCTTCGAAGTTGCCAGTACTGTTGAAAACCATCGGTCGCCAAAAAGGACTTCATGAGTTTTTCGGAAGATTCCCAACTTTCGGCGCTGAGATTGTCCTCGCTGTACAGCAGGTGTTGGTGCTGCCAGGCCCGCAATGTGCCATTGGCCCAGAATCCGAACCGGGCGATCTCATCGTCGTTAAGTTGCGCGAGGTCCATGCAAGCACGGGTGATCAGGGAGGGTAATTCCGATGTCGCAATGCCAATGGAATTTTCGATGTTTTCGCTGACCGCGTATTGCTCGGCGTTGAGTTTCAATGCGCGCGTATTCTGACGCAGCTGGGTCGCCAGATAGATCAGCGTCAGGATGACGCCGATCGCGCCAAGCGTTTCTGCAACTGCGGCGATTGCCTCCCAATTCATATGGGCCGTCCTGCCATGCCGGGATGCATATGCGTGTTCCTTGTTCTAACCATCACGATCCGGCGTCGACATTTTCTTCGTACCACCGGGTAATTCGAACCGGAATCGGAATGCGGATATGTGCCCACATGGGATATTCGGCGAGTATGTAGTCGTATATTCCCTCTGCACCCACACCATCAACCAGCCCCAGTTCTATCTGGTAGAGGGAGTTATCAATGCCCTGGGTAACGGCTTGCTGCTGGAATGACCAGATGGCCTTTTCCTCGTCCGAAAGTCTGTCGTAGTTTTTGATCAGAACGTCCGATGGCTGTGGATGAACGCCTTCTCTGAGCTTCACCCAGATGGTGGCAAGCTGCGGAGTGTCCGCGAGAGACCTTGCCAGGTTGCCACGATAGGTTGCACGCGCCTCGTAGACCTGGCTCAAGGCTATCTTCCGGTTCTCTTCCAGCAGATCACGGCTCTGCCTGACCTGAACGGCCAGGTAGATGAGCGTGACAAGGACGAAGACCGACCCGAGTAGCTCTCCAATTGCGCCTAGATCCTGAATTGTCATGGGTCGATCCCAGGCACGTTCAAACTCTCGTGGCCCATCACATTCGCCAGCCGGGGTCTTGACTGGGATCCGGCGCAGAACTCAGAAATGGGTTGGCGTGGATCCAGATTATAGCCACGTTCGCGCTACTGCAGACGAAAGCGCCAATACGTGAATCCATAACGGTCGTTCGCCCCGTCCTGGATAGTTGTGACAACGCCGATATCGCCACTGGGTGTGAACTCCGCGGTGATGTACTCACCGGCAGTGTCGGGTGATTCGCCGGTCCACGCCTGCAGTTGCAACGGCTCTGCAACAACCATTTTCGGGTCGTCGCCCGCGACATCCACATGGGCAACGTGCCCGGTGAGTGATCCATCCTGCATCACGAACCAGGTTGCGAGCAGTTGACCGGTGTCGTTGGCAGTAAGCAGCGGGAAGAACGATACCCCGTCGCTCGTGAAGATAACCTGTTGTTGCCAGGTTTCACCCAGGTCGGCGGAGCGGCCGAGGATCAGGTTTTCGCCTTCGCTCCAGAGATGATAGAGCGTTGAATCTGGTCCGAAAGCCAGCGGTTCTACCCAGCGCATGATCTTGGTGGGATCGGAAAAGGTGGGATCCCACTCGATGTTGCCGGGTATGTCCCGGAATAACCAGGTTTCTCCGCCATCCGTGCTGATAGCGATCGAGTCGAGGCTATCATCGAAACGGTTGCCCGATGCCGATAGGTTGGAGACCCGTACGGCCAGCTCTCCGCCTGGCCCCACCGCGAGGTGGCTGGAGCCACCGGCGTTGGTAATGCGTGGCTGTTCCTGCCAGGAAATTCCGCCATCCCGGCTGATGAAGTACGGAATGCCCGCACCATCGTTCCAGATTGCATGCACTGAGTTGTCCGGGGCGACGACGACCCAGGGCCTGTCATCGAATTCGGTCTGGGAGAGCATCTGCCACCACCAGGATTTACCGGCATCCTTGCTGACCCCCATGGTGACGTGGGTTCCTGCGCGGGTGCTGCGATTGAAGCCCATGGATACAAAGTAGATGGTGCCGTCCGCGGCGATGGTCAGGTCGGTATCCGAGTTCCCCTGGGCGCCATCTTCGCTGCTGCCCACATCCACGAGCTGCCAGGTCTGGCCACCGTCGTCGCTGCTCCACAGTAGAGGCGGGACAGTCCAGTCGGTACCGGTATCCTGACGCCCATAACCGGCAACAAACAGTGTCCCGTCGGGATGCGCGGCCAGCATCGGCTCGCGAGCGGCGTTGATTGCCAGGTGGTCCACCTTGCTGACCAGCTTGAGGGCGCGGGAATCATTTGCTCTCTGAGCGGGTGTGCAGGCGATCATTGACAGACAAAGAGTCGCTATGGCGACAATCGATATGGGTGTTCGCGTGATGTTGACCACTGGGATCTAACTCCTCCTATCCCGCCTGCAGGCGGGCGAGTTTTCTTTCCAGCTTCTGCTTGAAGCGTTCGTGCCTCTCCCCGGTCAGGGGATAGTGCCACATTACGGGGATAGCCAGGCAATGCAGTGCCGCCGGGATGATGGTGTAGAGCATGGTCAGCCAGAACAAGCTCGCCTCCGAGTTGCCCTGCGCCGTACCGGAAAGGGCTACATCGGCTGTTGGGTCGAAGTTGACGAATGCCACCGCGGCCAGCGCCACTGCTCCGCCGAGTGCGTAAGCACCCTTGCGCAAAAATCCCCACACTGCGAAGTAGAGACCGGCCCGGTGCTCGCCGGTGCGGGCGGTGTCGATGTCGACAGCATCGGCCGCCATGGAAGCCGCGAGTGCGAGCATGGCAGCGACCGAGCAGCCTTTGAGCGCCATCACCACCAGGAACAGACCAAACTCGCCTTCGGGGACAAATGGCAGGCACGAGGCCCAGACGGCGTACCAGAGCACGCACCCGATGAACGTCCGGTGTTTGCCAAACCGTTTCGATGCACGCATCCAGGGTGACACTCCGATAACCGAGGCGGTGTAGTAGGTCAGCACATAGATGGGGTACAACTCGCCGGCCTTCACCACGTGCTTCACGAAAAAGTAGGACATCGCGGCAACCAGGGCGATGCCGAAGGTGGTGATCACATAGGTGATGACGATACGCAGGTAGGGTCCGTTGCGCCGGATGAGCCGCAGGTCTGCCTTCAGATCCAGGCGCCGAACCTGCTCATGGGCCTGGTCTGCTTCGGGGGTGAAGGTGACAGCCAGGAACACCGTCAGCGGGATCATTACCATCACGAACATGGTGAGCCAGCCGAGGATCACGTCGATGTTGCCGGCGCGTGCCTTCATGATCTGCTGAAATTCGGTGGTGAAATTGCCCGCCATCTCGGCAAGGTCACCGGTCGAGGCGCCCAGGTAGATTGCAAGGGCCACAACCAGCGGCAGCAGGTTGAACGACAGGTTTCCGGCGAAGTGAAACTGTTCCCGCCGTCCACTGATGTGGGTACGCATCTCGTAGTCGGGTGAAAGCTCCGCCCCCCAGGCGTAGTAGGGCAGGGCGACCAGGGTGTAAGCCAGGTACAGCAGCACGATCCAGGTCGTGAAGTACCAGATGGTGGGCTCGGCGGGCGGGATGAACAGCATATAGATCGACAGCAGCAGCAAAGGCACGCCGCCAACAACCCAGGGTTTACGCCGTCCCCATCGGCTGCGCGTACGATCTGACAGGATGCCGATCAAGGGGTCGGTGAACGCATCGGAAAGGCGTGCGGCAAATATCACGATGCTCATGGCGTACAGGCTGATACCGAGTTCAGCGTAGAACGGCAGCACGTACAGGTTTACTGGAAGCAGCGCCATGGACACTGGCAGGTACAGAGAGCCGTAACACAGCACCCGCCACTCACTGATTTTGCCGATATCCTTCACCCCTGCGCGATCCCCATAGCGCCTCCCCTGAGTTCTCTACTGTATCAAGCTGAACCGCCCGGGTAATGCGAGGTTGAGAATGGTTTCAGGGCTGGTCGGCGGCTTCAGGCGGCAGGCTGAACGATTTTTACCGGCTGGCTGTTGTCGCTGTGCAGTTCGCTGAGCAAAGCACTCCGTTGCAGCATCAGCTTTTCGCGGTTGCGCGCTTTGACGTGGCCAAACCCGCGTAGCTGCAGCGGTAGTTCGGCGATCTGCACTGCCACCGCATAGTTCTCTTCGCTCAGTGCTACTACCACTTCTTCGATCAGCTGACGGTAATCGCCGATGTCTGCACGTTCCTCACGGCGCTCTTCGGTACGACCGAAGAGGTCGAGCGCCGTTCCCCGAAGGAATCGGAACTTCGCGAGTAAGGAGAACAACTTGAGGGTCCAGCCGGGAAACTCGCGCTTGCGAAGATGACCGGTTAGCGGGTCGCGTTTTGCGAGCAGGGGAGGGGCGAGGTGAAAGCGCAGCCGGTAGTTGCCGCTGAAGCGATCGTTGAGTTTGCGTATAAACTCGCCGTTGCTGTAGAGCCGCGCGACCTCGTACTCGTCCTTGTAGGCCATCAGTTTGTAGAGGCTTTTTGCCACGGCCGCGGTCAGGGCCTGCTCAGGCCCGCTGTCTGCCTCGCGGACACTTGCGAGAAAATCGCTGTAACGCTCAGCGTAAGCTTTGTTCTGGTAGTCCACCAGCCGCGCGTGGCGATCGGCGATCAGTTCATCTGGTGTGCCGGGTAGCCGCGCCGTATCGTCGGTTCCCTGTTCGAAAGCACCTACTACCCGCTCGGGTTGAGTTGCGTAGCGCCGACCCCAGAGGAAGGCCTGTTGGTTGAACTCCACTGCCACACCGTTGAGTTCGATGGCCTGCTCCAGCGCCTGCTGGCCAACCGGCACCAGTCCATTCTGGTAGGCGTAGCCGAGCAGAAAGAGGTTACTCGCGATGGAATCCCCGAGCAGGCTGGTGGCAATGTTGGTGGCGTCGATGAAGTGGCTGGTTTCATCCCCCACTTCCGAGCGCACCGAGCGTTGCATGGCGTTTGCTGGAAACTGGGCATCCGGGTCGAGTATGAACGCAGCCGTTGGCACTTCGGCGCTGTTTACCACGGCGTGTGAGCGCTCGGTGTCTACCTTGCCGAGGGCCTCTTCGGTGGCGGTGACTGCCAGGTCGCAACCGAGCAACAGGTCGGCTTCGCCCGCGGACACACGCACGGCCTTGATGTCTTCCTGGTTCTGCGCCACACGTACGTGGCTGATCACCGCTCCAAACTTCTGGGCAAGCCCCGTCTGGTTTAGCGTGGCGCAACCCTTGCCCTCGATATGTGCCGCCATCGCCATGAGACTTGCGATGGTGAGCACACCGGTACCCCCGACACCTGTGACCACGGTGTTCCAGGGTTTGTCGAGAGCCGGGATCTGTGGTTCGGGCAGCGGGTCGAAAACCACTTCCTGGCGTGAAATGGAGGGTTTGCGTAGCTCGCCGCCGTGTACCGTGACAAAGCTCGGACAGAATCCTTCCACGCAACTGAAATCCTTGTTACACGCGCTCTGGTCGATCATGCGCTTGCGGCCGAGCTCCGTTTCGAGCGGC
This sequence comes from uncultured Pseudomonadales bacterium, assembly GCA_964393625.1. Taxonomy (GTDB): domain Bacteria; phylum Pseudomonadota; class Gammaproteobacteria; order Pseudomonadales; family Azotimanducaceae; genus UBA4421. The sequence goes on along the minus strand of CAYMUT010000015.1, from coordinate 84,728 downwards.
AGTACGGACAGGCAGTTGGATTTAACACTGCAGTCGCCACACCCCTCGCATACTGCATCGTTGATGAACGCGCGCTTTGCCGGATCTTCGAGAATCCCCTTCTTGCGACGTCGCCGTTTTTCAGCAGCACAGGTCTGCTGGTACACAATCACCGACACACCTTCGTATTCGCGTAACTGCCGTTCCAGGGCGTCCATGTCTTCGCGGTGATGCAGGCTGTAGCCGGGCACGTCCGCAAACTGGTTGCGCCAGGCTGCGGGCTCGTCGCTCACCAGTGCTATGCGCGCAATCCCTTCGCCGCGCAGCTGGTAGATGAGGTTTTCTACCGACAGATCGCCGTCGATGGGCTGACCGCCGGTCATGGCGACCGCGTCGTTGTAGAGAATCTTGTAGGTGATGTTTACACCGGCGGCTTTCGCTGCGCGAATCGCGAGTATCCCGGAATGAAAGTAGGTGCCGTCGCCCAGGTTCTGGAACACATGTTGGGTATCGGTAAACGGTGCCTGGCCGATCCAGGCTGCCCCCTCGCCACCCATCTGGCTGAAGGTGAAGGTATCGCGGTCTGGCATCCAGGTTGCCATGTAGTGACAGCCGATGCCCGCCATGGCGCGACTGCCGTCGGGTATACGGGTGGATGTGTTGTGCGGGCAGCCGGAACAGAAGTGCGGCACACGCTCGGCTGCGTTGCGCGGTTGCGCAAGTGAGTGCTCCTTGCGATTGAGAAAATCGAGACGCGCCTCCATGGCCTCGGAGGTGTAGAAGCGCTGGATGCGCCCGGCGATGGCGCGGGCGACCATTGCCGGGGTCAGCTCACCCATGTTGGGCAGCAGGTCGCGTCCCTGTTCGTCGAACTCGCCGAACACTCTCGGGCGCTCGGCAACCGGCCAGTTGTACAGCTGACCTGTCAGCTGGTCTTCGATGATGGAACGTTTCTCCTCCACGACCAGGATCTCTTCCAGACCCCTGGCGAATTCGTGTGTCGTACGTGGCTCCAGCGGCCAGCTCATGCCCACCTTGTACACGCGCAAACCGATCTCGTTCGCAACAGCCTCATTGATGCCGAGATCTTCCAGCGCCTGGGTGACATCCAGGTATGCCTTGCCGGTGGTGATGATGCCGAACCGCGGTCTGGGGCTGTCGACCACTATCCGGTTGAGACCGTTGACCCGGGCGAACTCGCGGGCGGCGTAGATCTTGTACTTGTTGAGACGAAGCTCCTGTTCGAGCGGCTTGTCGGGCCAGCGGGCGTGTACGCCGTCGGTGGGCAGCTCAAACTCCTCCGGTATGACGATATTGATGCGGGATGGGTCGATCTCGGCGGCGATGGCCGAGTCCATGTTCTCGGTTATGGCCTTGAGCGCCACCCAGCAACCGCTGTAGCGCGACAGTTCCCATCCGTACACGCCGAGGTCGAGAACATCCTGCACGTTGGAGGGGTTGAGCACCGGCATGGAAGCGCCTATGAAGCTGTGTTCCGATTGATGTGGCAGGGTAGAGGACTTGCAGGCGTGATCGTCGCCCGCCACGGCTAACACGCCGCCATACTTCGAAGTACCAAAGGCGTTGGCGTGTTTGATCACGTCCATGCTGCGGTCGACACCCGGGCCTTTGCCGTACCACATACCGAACACACCGTCGTACCTCGCCCCTTCGAACAGCGTAGTCTGCTGGCTGCCCCACACGGCGGTTGCTGCCAGTTCTTCGTTCACGCCTGGCTGAAAGTGCACGTTGTGCTTCGCAAGCCAGGGAGAGGCCCGCCACATGGCTTCATCCACCCCGCCGAGGGGAGAGCCGCGGTAACCGGATATGAAAGCGGCGGTGTTGAGGCCCCGGCTGAGGTCGCGCTGGTGTTGCAGCATGGGCAAGCGCACCAGGGCTTCGATACCCGTCATGTAGGCGCGGGTTGTGTCGAGGGCGTACTTGTCGTCGAGGGAGACGGTTCTCAGGGCAGGGTCCGCAGAATGAGTGGGCATGGCTGCTCGCGTCAGGTTCACCTTTGCAGGCAACAGTCTACTCTCCGGCCCGGAAGGGGTTATTCGATCTATCCCTATGGGGTGCAAATTGGTGCATAATTTATTCTATTTCTGGTCGATATAGAGATTGATTATGACGATATCTCTCAGCAACACCGATATCCAAATCCTCGAGACGCTTCAGGCGGACGCCAGCGTCAGTTCATCCGAGCTGGCAGAGCGGCTCAACATGTCGCAGTCACCGTGTTGGCGGCGCATCAATCGAATCGAATCGGAAGGACTCATCCAACGCCGGGTAGCCCTTCTGGACCGGCGTGCACTCGGCATGGAAGTGGTGGTGTTTGCCACGGTCTGCCTGACGGCCAGCGGGCGGCAGAACCTCGAGGCGTTCGAACAGGAGATCAATGTGCACCCCGAGGTGATGGAGTGTTACACCATGACGGGCATCTGGGACTACATGCTGAAGGTGATCACACGTGACATCGCGCACTACGAGAAGTTTGTGCGCTCCACGCTGACCCCCAACCCGTCTATCCGTGAACTGCACTCCCACATGGCCGTCACGGAAATCAAGAATACGACGGAGCTGCCTCTTCAGACGCAGCTGTAGCCGGTTCAGTAGTGGAACCCGACCATGTTCCACTCGTTGAGCGCGTTGGCGAGCATCAGCAGCGCCAACGTAAACGCCGTGTAGTGGACGCGTCGAAGCGTGTTCCAGCCGGGCTCCTGCCAGGCTTTCCACAGCAGCGCCAGCATTGCGATCGCAACGGGCACAATGATGGTCGAGGCGATCGCCGCGGTCTTCAGCGACGCAGGCGGCCAGCCGAAGATGATGGGGTCGAGGTTGCCGCCCGCCACAGTTGCGAGCGTCATGCCGAGTCCTACGGCAGCGACCAGCACTGCAAAGCCTCCAGCCACAGAGAGTCTCGATGCCCAGGCTCCTGCAGGGGTCATGTCGAGTCCTCGTCCGGCGCGTCGCCACGCGCCTGCGAGCGATGTCATCGATAGCAGCAGGGCAAGCGCAAACGCCGTGTAGAAAAACGATGGGCTCTCCATGAACCCGACCCGGATGGGATCGCTGGTTGTCGTGGATATGCGCACCGGGACACCCGTTCCGTCCTCGTAGAAGTACAGGTAGCTGTAGCGGTTGCGCTCTGCAACGGTGGGCTCGGCACTCTGGAACACACCTTCGTCGATCTCTGCGTACTTGCGCGCCTGACCGCCCACGGCCACGACGAGGTAGCCGTCGGCGTCTACCGAGACGTTGTATGCCTGGGGCAGAGCGAGCAGCTTTTCGAGCGTGGTGTACGAGCGCCGGGTTGCGAGGTAGGTACCCGCGAATTTCTGGCCACGGGTTGCGAAGTCGGCTGGTGGTGTGGGCGGTTCGGTGGTCAGTTTGGATGGAAAGAAGCGTTCGAACACCAGGCGCGGAATTCTGCCTGAAGTCAGAGCACCACCGTCGTTCGAGTTGGTAGAAACGAAGACGCCGAACTGCAGGCCGGGGTACATGGACATGTCGGAGAAGAACGAGGAGCCGCCACCGTTGTGCCAGCGGTAGGCGTGGCCGTCCATCTCGCCTTCGGCCATGGCATAACCCATATCGAGTATCAGCGGTCGATCGTTGTAGGGCCGCTCGCGCATGTAGGCCGTCATCTCCGCGCTGACCAGCCGGCCGCTCTCGACCCGGTCGTCATTCATTCGGGCGATCATGTAGCGCGCCATGTCCTCGGCTGTTGAGGATATGGCACCGGCGGGTGCAACCTGCAGCATCAGGTCCTGGGGTTTGGCGACGGGTTTACCATCGGCACCCTTGGCATACCCGGTGGCGAGCAACGCCTCGAGTTCAGGCCGCATCGTTTGTGGGTGACCTGGTCCGAGCGGCTCGCGCAGCGTAGTGTGATACATGCCGATGGGCGCGAAGATGTTCTCTTCCATGTAGCTGGCGATATCCTGTCCGGAGACCCGTTCGACGATGTAACCCGCCAGGGCTATGCCGTAGTTGGTGTAGGTGCTGCTCTTGCCGGTTGGCCGCACACGATTGCGCATCTTCTCCTTTAGGTACGTGCCCAGCGCGGATGTATCTTCGGTATTCTGCTCGAACAGGGAAACTGCGGAATCCTCGAAACCGGCGCGGTGACCCAACAGGTGGCGCAGGGTAATGGGCGTATCGAATGCCTCTGGTATTTTGAAGTCTCGCAGGTACGTGTTTACGTCTTCGTCCAGGTCGAGCAGGCCACGGTCAACCATCTGCGTGACAGCGAGACCTGTGAACGTTTTGGTGATGGAACCAATACGGAACAGGGTGCGAGACGGATCAACGGGCGTCTCGGCCTCGACGTCCGCGTAGCCGTAGCCTTTGAGCAGCAGGATCTCACCTTCGTACACCACTGAGACGGTGACGCCCGGTAGCGCGGAATGTTCGGCCATCATGGTGTCGACGGCACCGTCGATGAACGCTTCCACTTTCTCCCGGGAGATTTCGGCGGCAAACCCGATATGCGCGCAAGCAATCAGAACCGTGGCCAAAGACAGCTGTTTCATCGCTTAGCTATCGCGAAAAGTGGCGATCTTCTTGAATTCGTCCAGCACCTCGTCGCCAAAGCGCGATTGCACTTCTTCACCCACGCTTGGGGGTACGCCGACATCGTCGCGGGCATCAACAGGACCAGTGATGGTGGTCAGCAGCACGGCGTCGGTTTCGCCCACGTTGCGAAATCCCCGGTAGACCTTTGGCGGGCACGAGAAGGTGTCCCACTTGCCGAGTGTCACGACTTCCTCACCCTCTGGCCCCACGCGAAATTCGATGGTGCCTTCCAGCACAAAAAAGGTCTCGTAGGTGGCGTCATGCGAGTGCAGGCAGGGGCCCTGACCCGGCGGCATGATGGAGACGTTCATGGTGGTGCCACCGGCGCCGTAGATGGCGGCAGTCTCACCAAATGGATTCTTGGTGTTCTCGATGATGATGGGGCGCAAGTCCCGGGCGAAGATGATGTCGATGGCGTCCTGCGGTACCCAGTCGAGATCTTTCGAGGTGGACATGGGTTGCAGACCCTCAAAGCGGGCCACGCGGCTGTGGATCTCTTCCGCGGTCATGCTGCGATCTTCGCTCATGGATGTTCTCCTGTTGGTTAAGACCAGAGTGCCTGGCTGGCGATGGCCGCCCCTTCGGACATCGACTTCATTTTGGCCCATACCACGTCCGGGGCAACCATGGTGTAGCCGGCGAAGGTAGAAAAGCCGCAGTCGGTATTGGCGATGACGCGCTCGCGGTCACCGATGACGTCCACCCACTGCAGCAGCCGGTTGGCGACCACCTGCGGGTGTTCGAGCATGTTGGTGGTGACATCGATAACACCTGGGAACATCACCATCTCATCGGGCAGGGGCATGTCGCGGAACACGTCTACCTCGTGGGCGTGCCTTGGGTTGCCGCATGCGAGCGACAGCCCGCCGACCCTGGCCTGGTAGATGATGGGCAGGATGTCCACAAGGTCGACATCGTCGCAGTGCGGACCGTCCCAGTTGCCCCAGCATACGTGCATGCGCACCCGATCCTGAGGGATGTCGGCCAGAGCCTGGTTGAGCGCATCGACATGAACCTCCATGCGCTTCTGGAAGACTTTCATCGGTTGATCAACGAACATGATCTGCCGTTCGAGTGCCAGGTCTGGAGCGTCCAGTTGCAGAATGTGGCCGCGTGAGACGATGAGCTCGTATTCCTTCTTGAGCTCCCGTGCCAGCGCGTAGACATATTCCTCATCGGTAGCGTAAGCAGGGTTGTTCTCGTTGCGCAGCAGGGTGGTGGCAAGAATGCCCGGGGTGACCGCGGTGACGAAGGTGCCCTCGAAATCACTGCTGGTGAGCGCTTCACCAAACAGATCCAGTTCCTCCGTGGCTTGCGTGAGGTCGTCGTCGTAGTGCACTTCGTCGACGCACTCGGGGGTCGCCCATACCGAGGCCGATTCGGAAGCATTGGCGTCGATGTTTGCGGAGCGGGCAGCAACCAGGGCCGCGTAGCCGGGAAACTTGGCGAAGTCGGTGACGGTGCCGCGTGTGGCCACCCCGCCAAAGCCCGTCATGCGGTCTTTGGCGTAAAACGAAAAACCGATGCGGGGCAGTTCACCGTCACCGGCGATGTCGACCCCGGCGGCTGCCTGTTGCTCAACGATCTCCTGTAATCCTTTCAGGACTTCTGCACGAAAATCCTCTCGATCAGGGTCGTTGCCAGCCTCGATCTGCGATAGCATGGCGAGCAACTCGGGAGAGCGCGGCAGGCTGCCGACGTGGGTGCAGAGAATGCGGTCTGTGCTGTGCTGCATCGCTGGCCTTACTGCTGCTCGGGTCACCGTTATGACGCAGTTTGAGCGTCCTGACCTCAACGGGAATGAGCGTTTCAGCGCCGTAGGCAACTGCACATCTGAGGGTCGGTATCGTTGATTGCGTCTCTGGATGCAGGGAAAGTGTATCGGAGCGTTAAATGTCATTTGCCTTGAAAAACATGCCGTTGATTGTGTTGTGTATCGCTGTTGGTGCGGCGTTTGCAGCGTTTGCAGACGAAGGTAGTGGAGGCAGTGATGAGGATCCCTTCGCGATTCTCCCGGAGGCGACTGCAGCGCTGTTCGATCCGGCGAGTAAGCGCCCCTCTCGAGGTTCTGTAGAACCGGCGCGCTCGGTACGAGCCAAGGGTTGGGAGTGGGATCACGAGGTGCGGGTGTATCTACCGCCCAGCTATCACCACACCGACCGCAGCTACCCGGCCCTTTGGATCACGGACAACAATCTCGAAATGATCCAGGGGGCCCTGACAGGAGATTCGTTGGGTTTCACCCCTGAGCTGATCGTCGTGGCGGTAGGGGCACCAGCGGACACCAATCCGGCGGAGTTCCAGCGTCGCCGCAGCTACGATTTCATTCCGGATAAGTCGCTCATGGGTCCGATGTTCGAGCCGATGCCGGCCGAGATGCTGGGTGGTGCTCCGGGCTTTCTCGACTTCCTGGTAAACCAATTGCGACCGATGCTTGCAAAAGAATACCGGCTCGACCTCGACGACCAGGGCTACGCCGGTCACTCCGGTGGCGGTCAGTTCGGCTTATACGTGCTGCTGAACAAGCCCGAGAGCTTTCAGAAGTACATCATCAGCAGCCCAGCCGCGTACCAGCCGTGGCTCGATATGGAAGCGCGCTGGTACGAGCAAAACAAAGATCTCGACGCCAGGGTGTTTCTCAGTGCCGGCGAGGCTGAAGCGGCGCACCCCGTATGGTCTGGTTCGCAGATCGTCTCTACCGTTGCCACCATGGCCGAGCGACTCACCGTCCGTAACTATCCGTCGCTCCAACTGACCGTGAAGATCTTCCCCGACGAAGATCACCTGACCGTGATGCCCATCGCCTACACGCGGGGTATCCGGGCGCTCTGGCCCTAGTCGCACAGGGGCTGAAGCGCTGCTAAATCGTCCAAGGAACCCACATGAGATGTACGGCCATTGTTCCCCTGACTCTGTTGCTGGCGCTCGCCGGCTGTGACCGCCAGAGCGATGACACAGTCCTGACACCAGAGCCGGCCGAACCAGCGGCTGCCAAGCTGGAGCTTCCGAAACCCTCGGGTCCACACGCGATCGGGGTTGTCGATTTCGAGTTGATCGACAACACCCGGGAAGAATCTTTCGCGCAAGGAGAACCCCGTCGAATTCCGGTTCGCGCCTGGTTTCCGGCGCAGTCGGTCAGCGGCGAGCCGCGGTTGTGGGCGACCGATCGGGAAATTGAACACACCATCCGGGACTTTTCACGCCTGCTTCCGATCAGCGAAGCGCGCATTGCGGCGTTAACCGATGTAGCTACACACAGTTTCGAAGATGCCGTGCCGCTGGACTCTGGTCCGGTGCCGACCGTGATTTTTTCACACGGGGGATTCGCCTATCGCCAAAGCAACAGTGCATTGATGGAACACCTGGCCAGCCATGGATACCTGGTTCTGTCCATCACGCACCCATACCTCTCGAGCGGCACCATCCATGAGGATGGAGATATCGTTCCGTTCGACCAGGCGCTGGCGGACGGGATGCTTGCGTCGGCAGGGGATCCTGAGTATCTGGCGGCATTCGGGTCGGAAGATCCGGGCGTACGCCTGGAGGCCTTCCTGCGGAATGCCGAGACCTTCATCCTGGCGCCGCACTTCCTGATCTGGGAAGAAGATTTCATGCATGTCATCGACCGGCTCGAAGCCGCCGATCTACCCGAAAATGCAAGACACCTCCTGCCGTTGGTCGACCTGTCCCGCCTCGGTACTTTCGGCATGTCATTCGGAGCCAGTGGCTCGGCGGCAGCCCACAAGGACGCCCGGGTGAAAGCGGCCGTCAATATTGACGGTGGCGTGTTCGACGCCGATCTGGCCGATGTCGAAGTGCGCATGCCGGTGCTGGTGTTCCATAGTGACGGTACCCTTGCCATGCCGGGCGCCACCATGAAACCCCATTCCGAATTCGTGTACGAACCCCTCTTGTCGGCGGGAACGCGCCCGGACGTGATAAGAATCGAAACTGTCGGATCGACCCACATCGGTCACACCGATTCCAGTTTGACGCCGGCTAGTGTGCGTGAGGCCGATGAGGCCTTCGACGCGACCCTGGGCACCATCGATGGTCGGCGCATGTCGCAGATCATGAACGACTTCACCCTGCAGTTTTTCGACCACTACCTGAGCGGAAAAGGTCCTGGCCTGGGCCCGGCATTTCGTGCCCAGTACCCGGAAGTCAGGGATATCGATCTCGGTAACATCCGCCAATGGGCCGCATCCAGCCCGGAACCGGGCTTCATGTCCTACACCCATGTGCTCAAGATGAACCGGGCGCTGGCCGCGGATGCGGCCAGTCTGGATGAATGCGCGAGGCTCGACCGCGCCTACACGATGGCCTACGAACTCACAGACGGGCCTCACGGCGGCACCGAGTGGTGGCTGATGACCTTCGACCCAGTCGGTGGCGTCTCGTTTTCGCTCAGCGCACCCAAACAAACGGCAGACCTTACGCTCACCGGCGATTACGGAGAGTACATTCGCTTTATGAAGCGCGTGGCCTCAGGCGAAGCAGACGAGGCGGACCAACCGTTGGCCATAAGTGGAAACGTCCAACTCATGGATATTATCGGCGCGGCCTTCGCCGCAGCGCGACCGGCTGCTACCTTCAAGACAGTCTTTCCCGACGTGTAGTCGAGCATGCCCAGGAGTCGTCACTGGTGAGATCAGGTTTCCGAGCATTGTTATGGGTGGTGTTCAGCACCTGCGGCGCCGTCGCAAACGCTGACGATGCGCAACTCGATGCACTGATGGCATCGTACTGGGCGGAGTATCTCGAGGCGTCGCCGCTGGCCGCCACCGTGTTTGGCGCGGAAGGCGCGCGGGACAAGCTCGACGACCTTTCGTCTGAGGCGCGCCGCGCCAGGCGCAATCGTCTGGGTGCTTACGAGGACCATCTCGGTGCGGTGCAGTTGCAGAAGCTCTCCACCGACGGGCGCGAACAATTCGAAGCGTTCAGCTGGATGCTGCAGCACGAGGCAGCCAACCTGGATCAGAACACCAGCCTGCTGACGTTCAACACCCTTGGGGGATGGCATTCCACGTTGCCCCAGGTGCTCCTGTCGCAGCCCTACGTGAGCCTGCAGCACTTCGAGGACCTGCTCGAGCGCTATGCAGAGGTTAAACGATTTGCCAGTCAGAACATCGACCTGTTGGAAGAAGCGATTCGCGCCGGATACACACAACCCTGCGACACATTGCAGGGGTACAGTGCGACAATTTCGGGCTACATCGCGGACGACACCGCTGCCAGCGTTTACGCTCATCCTTTCAACAACATGCCAGCGTCCATCCCGGCCGATGACCGGCAGCGCCTGAGGGCCAGGGCGCTCGAACTCATTCGTGATGTGATCAACCCGGCCTACCAGGCGTACGTGGATTACTTCGAAGAGCGTTACCTGCCCGCATGTCGACAGGCCGCGGGCTTGTGGCAGCTACCTGGCGGACGCGACGCATACGACCAGTTGATCCGCTTCTACACGAGCCTTGATACGGATGCGCAAGCCGTCCATGAGCTCGGACTGTCGGAGGTCGCCCGCATCCAGGGCGAGATGAGGCAGATCATGACGGAGGTCGGCTTCGACGGCAGTCTCAAGGAGTTTCTGGCGTACCTTGCCGAAACCCCGACCTTCTATCCCACGGACGAGCAGTCCTATCTCAACTACATTGCCTGGGTGACAAAGTCGATCGATGGTTTGTTGCCGCTGTATTTCTCGCGCCTGCCGACCAACCCCTACGGCATCAAGGTAGTACCTGCACAAATCGCACCCAAGGCCACGACTGCCTACTATCAACCGGGCGCCGAGAATGGAACGCGTGCCGGCAACTACTTTGTCAACACCTATGATCTGCGCAGCCGGCCCCTCTACGAGATTCCTGCCCTGTCCCTGCATGAGGCGGTGCCGGGGCATCACCTGCAGATCTCGATGCAGCAGGAAAACAAGGGACTGCCCGCCTGGCGGCGCAACTACTACTTCCACGCCTTTGGTGAGGGCTGGGGTCTGTATGCCGAGAAGCTCGGCGTGGAGATGGGACTCTACACAACGCCGTATGAGCACTTCGGTCGCTTAATTTACGAGATCTGGCGCGCCGCCCGGCTGGTGGTAGATCCAGGCATACACGCGAAGGGATGGACGCGCCAGCAGGCCATCGACTACATGCTCGCCAATACCGGACTATCCGAGGCAAACATCATTGCCGAGGTGGATCGCTACATCACCTACCCCGCTCAGGCCACGGCATACAAACACGGCGAACTGAAAATCCTGGAACTGCGCGGGCGTGCAGAAGCGGCGCTGGGCGAGCGCTTCGACCTGCGCGAATTCCATACCGCCATCCTGGAAGGCGGATCTCTGCCCCTGGTTGTACTCGACGCGAGAATAGACCGCTGGATCGAACATCAGGGATCGCGCCACCGCTGAGGTTACAACCCCGTTTGAGCGTCTTTATCTCAACGGGAATGAGCGTTTTGGCGCTAGAGGACACTGCATTGAGCGAAGCCATTCTGCCCTACGTGGGGCGCAGCGAACCCGCATTCTCCCTGCGTGCGCCGGGCTACGACTACGACCATGAAATCCTGGTGGGTTTGCCGCCCTCGTATGATCTGGAACCCGATCGCAGCTACCCCGTGGTGTGGGTGATGGACGGAGCGCTGATATTCGATATGGTGATGGGCATCGTCAATTTGTATGCCACCGGTATGCGTATTCCCGAGGTGATCGTGGTGGGTGTGGGCCATCCGCGTGAGGAGGGTATGGCGGGCCTCGGCAAGCGCACCTTCGATCTGTTTCCACCCGGTTCGATTCTCTCCGATGAGGGTGCCGCTGCCGACTACATGAAGAGTCTCGGCGGCGATCCGGACCAGATCTTCAGCGCGGTCAAAGGCGATCAGTTTCTCGACTTTCTGCTTGACGGTGCACGCAGTGAGATTGCCCAGCGATACCGCATCCGGGACGACCACACGCTGATGGGGCATTCCGCGGGTGGTGCGTTCGGCGGCTATGCGTTGTTCGCGAAACCTGGCGGGTTTCAGCGGTTCATGATCTCCAGTGGTACCAACGGTCTGACCCTGGACCTTGAAGCCGAATACGCTGCCTCAAACGACGATCTGCCAGCAAAGGTTTTCATCGACGCCGGTGATCTCGAAGCCAACAACGTCGGCATGTCGGCGCAGCGTATCGTCAGCCGCACGATGATCCTGGCTGAAAATCTGCAGCTCAGACAGTACCCCTCGTTGCAACTGACCACCCGCGTGTACACCGCCCGTGATCACTTTACCGTCATGCCGGTAGCGTACGCCGATGCGTTGCAGAACCTGTTCGCCGAAGAGGCAGCCGCTCTTGAACCCATGCCGTGGTAGCTTGAGCGACCAGCAGAACGCATTTGAAGAAAAGGATGGGAGATGAAGGTATTCACTAACTGCACGCTTTTCGATGGCGTGAGCGAAGAAACGCCGGGTGGCATGAGCGTCATCGTCGAGGGTGATCGCATTCGCGAGGTAACCGAGGGCGAGGTGAAACTCGATGGTGCAGATGTAATCGACTGCGGCGGTCGTTTTCTGATGCCGGGCCTCATCGATCTGCACTTTCACGCCTATAGCGCCAGCTTCAATATGCGTGAACTCGACGCCATGCCAAAGCCGTTGCTGGTCTCCTACGCGGTGAAGCACCTGGAGGATTCGTTGCAGCGGGGCTTCACCACGGTGCGCGATCCGGGTGGCGGCGATGTGGGGCTGGCACTCGCAATCGAACGAGGTCTTGTTGCCGGGCCCCGGTTTCTCTATGGCGGCAAGGCGCTGTCACAAACCGGCGGACACGGTGACATGCGCCCGGGGTGGGAAGAAGAACCGTGCAACTGTGCATACTCCGGCGTGATCTGCCAGGTGGTCGACGGTGTGGACGAGGTACGCAAGGTATCGCGAAACGAACTGCGCAAGGGTGCACACCACATCAAGGTGTTCATCTCCGGGGGTGTCGCCTCGCCGAGCGATCCTGTCTGGATGCCGCAGTTCACCAACGATGAACTGCGTGCGGCAGTAGAAGAAGCGGAAACCCGTCGCAAGTACGTGATTGCACACTGTCATACCGACGAGGGCGCGCAGCGCTGTGTGGATGTAGGTATACGCTCGATCGATCACGCCAGCGAGGTCTCAGACGAGACCGCGTGCAACATCGCGGCGGGTGGCTCCTACACGGTGCCTACGCTTGCGGTGGTGCAGGAGATCATGGAGAGCGGCCCAGAGGCGGGTATGCCGCCCGAAAGTGTCGCCAAGATTGAGGGTATGTTGGATCAGGTGTACGCCTCCATCGAGGCCTGTCGACGAGCCGGGGTGAAGATCGGCATGGGTACCGATATCTTCGGTACCGAGTATCACGACATGCAGGCGTCAGAAATGCGCTTTCGCAGCGAGGTGGACCGACCCGTCGACATCCTGCGTTCGGCTACGTCGGTCAATGCCGAGATTGCCCAGCTCGACGGGGAGACGGGGCGTATCGAGGCTGGCCTTTCAGCAGACCTCATCGTGCTGGAAAACAATCCTTTTAATGACCTGTCGGTGTTCGAACACTACCGAGAGGAAGTGTCGCTGATCGTGCGCAGCGGCGACGTCATCAAGAACCAACTGGGCTAGGGGGCAGACCATGCCAGGTGATTACGATTTTGGGCTGAGTGCCGAGCAGGAGACTCGTGCCGCCGACCTGCACGCCGATTCCATCAGCATCGACCTCTGCAGTATGGGCCCGGGTGGCCCGACCATTTATGAGCGCTTGCCGCAGGATGAGATCGAGGCTCGTCTGCCGGAGAGCATGCACCCGTTCGCGCGCTTCTCGAAGGGCATGGTTTTGCCGTACGAACTCACCGCCGAAGGTGCCACCGACACGCTGCAAACCTTTTGCAATGGTCATAGTGCGGCCAGCTTCTCCATGGGCGGCGTTTCGGCAGCGGCGCTCGAGCCGCTGCAAAACCTCAACGCCTGGGTAGAGACGATCCCCTGGATGGAGCTTGCGCGAACGGCCGAAGACTTTCGACGCGGGCAGCGCGAGGGTATCTACGTGACCTATGGTTTTGCGCAGCCTGGTCTCGAAGGTTTACCGCGGGACCTGGAGCAGTTCGACAAAGCCCACGAGCTCGGCTGTCGTTCGATCATGCTGACCTACAACCGTCAGGACTTTGTTGGCGCGGGCTGCACCGAACGCACCAATGCGGGGCTGAGTAACTACGGCAAAGACGTGGTCGCCAAGATGAACGACATCGGTCTCATCGTGGATACGTCCCACTGTGGTTTTCAGACCACGCTCGATGCCTGTTTTTTCAGCAAGGCACCGGTGACTGCCAATCACACGGGGGCTGCGGCGTTGTTCAATCATGACCGCGCCAAGTCGGATGAAGAGATCATTGCAATAGCAGAAACCGGCGGGCTGATTGGCATCTATGCGCTGCCTTTCTTTCTTGCACCGCCGCATGAGAATCCCGGCTTCGAGGTGATTCTCGACAACATCGACTACGTCGCCAACCTGGTGGGTTGGGAACATGTCGGCATCGGCACCGACTGGCCGTTCATGCTGTCGCATCACCTGGCGGAGATCACCATCGGCACGCAAACGGCGGAACTCGGTTTCAGGCCCGAGCACGGCATATCGATCCGCCGCACCACGGGCGGCTACGAAGACGCGCGCGACTTCATCAACTTCACCCGCGGCATGGTTTCGCGTGGTTACACCGATGAGCAGATCAAGGGCATCCTCGGTGAGAACTACCTGCGGATATTCGAGCAGGTCTGCGGTTAACGGTCAGAAACAGGAGGACACCCGGTGGGAGATTTCAAAAAGATCGAAGGCATTACCAACACGCTGTACGCCGATATCGAGTCGAGCCATGTCGGGGATACATACCGCATTCTGGTTTCTGTACCCCTGATGCAGGAGCCGGGAACCAAGTACCCGGTGCTGTATGCGCTGGATGGAAACGGGAGTTACGCCATAGCGGAATCCATACGCATGATGAGCCTCGGATTCGAGCTACCGCAGATGTACGTGGTATCGATTGGGTATCCGGTCGACTCGTTTGCCGAAACCATGGGCATTCGCCAGCGAGATCTGACACCCAACGCAGGTGGGGAACTGGAGGCGAAGACGCTGGCCGGCGCGGGTGGAGATGAACGCTATCAGCCCGGTGGGGGTGAAGCCTTTTTGCGCTTTCTGCGCGAAGAGCTCAGACCCATGATCGAAGCCGAGTTCGACGTGGACCCGAGCGACAGTATTCTCGGTGGCGCTTCGCTCGGTGGTTTGTTCCCGACCTGGGTGCTGCTGAACCAGCCCGATTCCTTCGACCGCTACCTCTGCATCAGTCCCTCCATATGGTGGAACAACGAAGAGGTCTGGCAATGGGAAGCCGCCTATGCCGAACAACATGACGACCTGCAGGCTGAAGTGTTCTTCAGCGCGGGAGGGCTTGAAACGCAGGACCTGTTGAAGGAGCAGGTGAAAACATCGGAGATAATGCCCCCTGAAGCGCGCGACGTCATCGCGGCAGCCTACGATGAGTTTGGTTGGCCACGGATGGCTGAGATAACCCCGGAAATCACCGAGAAGCTTGCTTCGAGGGGATATCCCGGGCTCAAGGTGCAATGTTTCAACATGCCTTACGAAACCCATATGTCGGTGTTCATGGGTGCCATGCTTCGTGGCTTGCGTGTGTTTTACGACCACTGGCAAATCCCAGCCAGCTGAGCGGGGTAGTTTTGTAAATGCATGTGGTAGTGGTCGGATGTGGACTCGCGGGATTGACCACAGCCTGGTTCCTGCGCGAACGCGATGTCGATGTCACCGTAATCGATCGGGCCGATGCCCCGGCGCGGGAAACCAGCTACGCCAACGGCAGCATGATCACGCCGAGCCTCGCGGATCCGTGGAATGCACCGGGCGTGCTGGGTGCGTTGCTCAATTCGCTTGGCAAAGAGGATTCAGCGATGTTGCTGCGGCTCAAGGCCCTGCCTTCGCTGATTGGCTGGGGCCTGCGATTTCTGGCAAATGCCACCCGCCCGCGGTTCGAGGCCAGCTTTCTCGCCAACGTTCGTTTTGCGCACTACTCGCAGCGGGTCATGAGCGACCTGCTGCAGGCCAATCCCATGGAGTTTTCCTATGCACCGGATGGCACCATCAAAGTGTATGCCGATGGGGCTGCGTTCGAGGCTGGGAGGCAGACAGCTAAATGGCTGGAGGCTGAGGGAGTGACCCATCGCGCGCTCGCCCGGGATGAACTGCTGCAGGCGGAACCAGCCCTCTCAGCCGTTATCGAACGTTTTCATGGTGGTTTGCACTTCGTGAACGACGAGGTGGGCAATGCCAGGACATTCTGCGAGCAGCTTGCGGCGCTTGCAGCGGATGCAGGTGTGGAGTTCAGGTTTGGTTGCACGCTTACCGGTGTCGAGAAGCACAACGGGCAGATCAGTATGCTGATCACCGACCAGGGTGCGATACCCGTGGATGCGGTGGTGCTCGCAGCCGGACCCCACTCCTGGCCGGTGGGCAAACTGTTTGGCGTGCGTGTACCCGTGAGACCCGCCAAGGGTTACTCGATCACAGTGCCCGTGGCGAACGCGAATCCATTTCCGAAGTACCCGATCGTGGACGATGCCTTGCATGCAGCCGTAGTGCCACTGGGTGGCACGCACCTGCGCGTCGCCGGCACCGCCGAGTTTGCGGGTTTTGATGCACGCTTGAGTGAGGGACGCATCGACAACCTCAAACGGCTGCTCGGCCAGGTATACCCACAGATCGAATATGAGGATGCAGAAGTGGAGGGGTGGTGCGGCTTTCGCCCAATGACCCCGGATGGCAAACCCATCATTGGCGCAACCCGCATCCCCAACCTGTATCTCAATACCGGCCACGGGCCGCTCGGCTGGACTCTTGGGTGCGGCAGCGGCGAGGCGCTGGCCAATCTCATTACCAACTCAGAACAGGAATACGACCTGGCGGAGTTTTCGCCGTCCAGGTTTTAGGAGGACACATGATCGATCAGAAACAGTTGCAGGAAGAGGTAGAGGCGGCGCTCGCAAAGCACAACGGCGTTGGGGGGAGTGTGGCGATCTACCAGGGTGGTGAGCTGGTGCAGGCGGCTGCAGGCCTTGCCAACAATTTCTCCGGCGTGGAGATGACCACAGATACGGTGATGCACATCGGGTCGATTACCAAGATCTTCAACACCACGCTCCTCATGCAACTGGTGGACGACGGCGTCGTCAGCCTGGATGACCCGGTGAGCAAACACCTGCCGGACCTGGTGATTGCTGACAGCCAGGCATTGGAGCGCATCACCGTGCAGATGCTGGTTAACCACTCCAGCGGCATCGACGGTGAGATCGTGCCGGAGCACGGTCATGACCTGGAGACCATCGCGCATGCCATACCGCGATTCGCCGAGATGGAGCAGTTACATGAACCCGGTGAGGATTGTGCGTACTGCAATACGGCCACCGTCATTGCCGGCTACATGTGCCAGGAGCTCACTGGTACCAGCTGGTACGACCTGGTGAAACAGCGCATCTTCGCGCCGCTGGGTATGGAGCACGCGGTGGCCTTGCCTGAGGACGCGCTGTTGCACAGGGCGAGCGTGGGGCATTTTCTGAATCCCGAAAGCGGGGAGTGTGTGCGCACGACGTTTGCGTTCCTGCCCCTGAGCTTTGCACCCGCCGGAGCCACACTGATGATGTCGGCCAGTGATCTCGTGACGTTCGCTCGCGCGCATCTGAACGACGGTGTGGGTGACAATGGCGAGCGTATCCTGAGCGCTGAGAGCGCACGTGCCATGCGCACCAAGACCATCGACTATCAGGGTGTGGGCTTTGCTGGTGGGTTTGGCCTGGGTTGGATGCTCAACGATGATGGCAGTTGCGGTCATGGTGGCGGCGGGCCCGGGATTCTCTCCTGGCTAACGATCGCACCCGAGAAGGATTTCGCCATGGCCGTGCTCACCAACGTCGAGCATGGCGGGTTGATCCTTGAAGAACTGATGCGCCCGCGCCTGCTGGAACAGGGCCTCAGCTACTTTGCGGATGCGCTGAAAGAGGCGGACGCGATGCCCGAGGTTGGTGCGCCTGACCCCGAGTCTTTTGTTGGAGCGTATGGCAACTGTTCCATGACCACGGAAGTGCTGGCGCACGACGATGGATATGCCGTTCGCATCAGGCCCAAGTTCAAGTTTTACGATTCGATGAGTCTCGACTGGTCGCCGGCGGTGCCGATTCGTTTTGTTTCTGACGACACCTTTGTCACGGCGCTCTCGATTGGACCGTCCGGTTCGGTCTACCGGTTGGTAAACTTCGAGGGCGGTAAAGCCGGGCACCTGGCGACCGGGGGGCGGCTGTTGCAGCGAGAAAACTGAGGAGAGACCGGGTATGAGGAAGCTAACCTTGCTATGCGGACTGCTGGGGATGATGCAATGCGCCTGGGCGCTCGACATCAACAACCACGAGGTGGTTGAGGCGTTCATCGACGGCGCCGTGAAGCCGGTGATGCGCAACGCCTACAGCCCGTCCGGGGTTGTCATGGTGATGAAGGACGGCGAGGTCATCCTCAACAAGGGATACGGTTACCAGGACCTCGAAGCACGTATTCCCGTAGATGCCTACAACACCCTGTTCAGGCCCGGATCGATCGCCAAGCTGTTCACCTGGGTCGCCGTGTTGCAACTCGAGGAGCAGAGCAAGCTCGATCTCGACACCGACGTCAACGAATACGTTAGCCAGTTCCAGGTTGAGGACACCTGGCCCGGGCAACCGGTGACTCTGCGGCACATTCTCACGCACACGGGTGGTTTCGAAGATGGCGCGCTGGGATATCTGATCATCGACGACCCTGCGCGCATCATGCCACTGGCGGAATCGCTAGAGCGCTACCAACCCGAGCGGGTGAATCCACCGGGCGCGCATACCTCCTATTCCAACTGGGGAACCGCGTTGGCGGGACTGATCGTCGCAAACCTTTCGGGCGTTGAATTCAATCAGTACGTGCAGCAGAACATCTTCGATGTGCTCGGCATGGAGCACGCGACTTTCGAAGAACCTCTGCCACCCGAGCTGGATGGGCACATGGCCAAACACTACGGTCTGGAGCAGGGTCGCTACGTGGAGAGACCCTACGAGATCATCGCCAATTTCGGTCCGGCGGGAGCCCTCGCCGCTTCGGCTGGTGCCATGGAGAAATTCGCGCGGGCACTTTTGGGCGGGGGCGAGTACAACGGCGGGCGTATCCTGCGACCGGAGACCGTGGATCGGTTTCTTGCGCGAGAATTCAGCCATGACGCTCGTACCCGGGGCGTGGGTTTAGGTGCGCTGCACTATCCTTACAACGGCATCGACGTGGTCGGTCATGACGGCGGTACGTCGGCGTTTGTCTCACACTTCGGCCTTGCGCCAGAACACAACCTGATGTTTTACGCCTCATTCAGCGGCCCGGCTGCAGGCAGCATCATCTACGAGCACCTGGTGTGGCCATTCTACGATGCGTTTTTCGATAGTGGGCGCGAGGCACTTACGTCCCCGGCGGACTTTGCGGAGCGGGGGGCGAAGTACGTTGGCACCTACCAGCCCTGGCGCGGCAGCTTTACCAAGGCGGAGTCATTACTGCGTATGGCGATGGGCATGGAAGTGATGCTGACACCAGAAGGTACGCTGATGATAGCCGGGCGGGAGTATGTCGAAGAAGAGACGAATCTGTTTCGTGAACTGGACGGCGAACAGCGCTACACGTTTCAGGAAGATGAGAACGGCAACGTCACGGGTCTCATTCAGGACGGCTTCGCGGTGATGCAGTTCTACAAGGCCCCGGCCTATGCGGGCATCGGCTTTGCAGGGCCGTTGCTGGGGCTCTCATTCATCGTGTTTGCGGGTGTGTTTCTGCGCTGGGCATACCAGCGTAAGCAGTTACAACAACTGCCGCAGGCGGAGCGGCGAGCGTTCAATGCTTCGATCTATGTCGCCGGTGCGAACTGGCTGTTCCTGATTCTCATGGGCCTCGCTTTGGCCCTGAATGCAGACACACTGATGTATGAGATCCCCGGGTTGCTGAAATTCTCGCTGGTTTTTCCGATTCTGGCGGTGATCGCGGCGTTGTATCACCTGTTTCATTCTTACCAGGTATGGAGCGGTGGTTTGTGCGGCAGCGTGTGGACGCGGGCCCGCTACAGTGTCATCACGCTGTGCGCGCTCTTCACCGCCTGGTTCTACTGGTACTGGAACCTGGTGGGTTTCAACTTCTACAGTTGACCGGGTGACGGGTAGTGTCACTCAGGCGTACGTGCTGCCCTTCATACCCGTGCCGATGTCCTGGCGTATGACCACGTTCACGAGCGCCGGCTTACCTGACGCAAAAGCACGTTCGAGGGCGGGGCCGATCTCCTCGGGGCGCTCGCAGTACTCGCCGTGTCCACCCATGGCCTCTACGATCTTGTCGTAGCGGGTGTAGTTGAGCGTTGTGGCGACGATGCGATTGGCGCCGTAAACCGCTGCCTGGGGACGCACCATCTGACCCCACAGACCGTCCACGCCGACGATGCCCACAATGGGAAGTTCGAAGCGTACGGCCGTATCGTATTCGAAGCCGTTGAGGCCGAATGAACCGTCGCCGTAGATAATGAGCACCCGTTTGTCCGGGCGGGCGATCTGTGCCGCGAGGGCGAACGGCATGCCGACACCGAGCGTGCCAAGTGGCCCGGGGTCCATCCAGCTATTCTCTGCGGGCACCGGCAGCACTTTTGAAGCCTGAGCCACGATGTCACCACCATCGCCGATGAGGATGACGTCCTTGTCGGCCACGAAATCACGGATCTCACGACACATACGCAGTGGATCTATCGGCACCTCGTCGGAGTCGAGCTGGCTGGTGAACTCGTCCTCGAGTTGCGTCTCGCGCTCGATCAGCTCGTCACGCCAGGCGCTGAAGTCGAACTGGTCGCCGACCCTGGCCAGCATGCTCTCGAAGGTTGCCGCCAGGTTGCCCACGACGGCCGCGTCCGCAGAGCGGTTGGTGCCAATCAACTCGTTTTCGATGTCGAGCTGGATGATCTTCGCATCGGCCGGGATGGTGCGGCCGAAGGCCAGTCGGAAATCGAGCAGCACCCCGGCACAGATGAACACATCGCACTGTTGGATGGCTTCCTTGCGCACCCGGTTGAGCAACTCCGGGGTTTCCGGTTTGACGGTGCCGCGACCCATGCCGTTGACGAATGTGGGGATGTGGGTGCGTTCAACGAACTGCTGCAGGGCCGCGGAGGCGTTTGACCACTTCACACTGGTACCCGCCATCAGCACGGGTTTCTTCGCACCCGCCAGGACCGAGAGCGCGTTTTCCACGTCATTCTCAGAAGGTACCATCACCGGCGCTTCGGGGCGCATGGCCGGGAAGCGCACCGCGTCGGGTTCCACCTCCGCGCTCAACACATCCATCGGAATCTCGAGAAAAGCGGGACCCGGATTGCCGGAAACCGCGTAGCGGATGCCCATCTCGATGTAATCGGGGATACGGCGGGTGTCGTAGCAGGCATCTGCCCACTTGGTGATCGGCTTCATCACACCGACGTGATCCATTTCCTGCAGAGAGCCGCGGCGCAGGTTGTTGAAGGGCCCCTGACCGCCGATGACCAGTATGGGGCTGTTGGCGCGCCACGCGTTGGCCACCCCGGTGACACCGTCGGTGACGCCGGGCCCGGCGGTGAGTACCGCGCAGCCCACCTTGCCGGGATTGAGCCGGCTCCAGGCGTCGGCGGCGTGCACCGCGGCCTGTTCGTGGCGTACGTCTATGACTCGAATACCCTCGTCGAGACACCCGTCGTAGATCGCCATCACGTGCCCGCCGCTGAGTGTAAAAATGCACTCCACCCCGGCCTCTTTCAGTGCCCGGGCCGCGAGTTTGCCGCCGTGTATTCCCACGGTTATCTCCCCCGTTGTTAGACGCTCGATGCTATCACGAACCCGGCGGCGTCCCCGGATTTACGGGTACTCGAACCGGTCAGTTCACAATTGCTAGTGCGTAACTGTTCATTGTCAGGCGGCCCACGGGTACCGAAGGTTTCTTCGAGCACGACCACGCCCTTGCGGGCGACGAGCAGAACCAGCGACGGCATGTCGCCATCAGCGACCCAGCCGCGTGCCCGGTCTCTAATCAATTCGATGCGGGCCGGGTTCATGCCTACCTGTTCCGGCGTGCCGCGTTGCAGAGTAATTGTGTTGTCCACGACGAAGGATAGTTGGCTTGTTAAATCTTTCAGTCGCAACAGTCTACGCCATTATGTGGGGGTTCCTCAGAATTGATCGGCCTGAGCCATGAGGAAATCCCCGGCCTCCCGAATGCAGGCCAGTGCTTCTTTTCGCATGTGCCTCTCCTGTTCGCGGGGCAGCCTCCACTGGCCCATGAAGTGCTGTGCAGCAGCGGCGGCGTAGATCTGCCACAGTGCGAGTCGTCGAGGGTCTACTTCACAGTGTCTCGCGTACGCCTCGGTGAACCATTGCATGGCGGTGGGACCAAATTTGTAGCGCAGTTCCACGCGGCTGCAGGCCACATCCGACAACGGGTCGCCGACAGCTGCATCCTCCCAGTCTAGAATCCCGGCGATGTGTCCGTTCTGCCAGAGCAGGTTCTCCGGCCAGAAGTCCCCGTGCAACAAACACGTCTGACCGGTGTACGGGATGGGCGGCATCGAACGCAGATAGGCGCCTAACGTGCTCCACTCCTGGCCGACGGGCAGATATTCGAATAACTCGGGTAGCGGTTGGGTTCGAACGGGCAGCGAGGGCAGGCCATCGATAGCAGTCGCGTGAACCATAGCCAGCGTGTCCGCCATCTCGGCCACGTACTGCTGTTCGTGACCGGCTGAGATCTCGGTGTCACCCTCGATGAACGCCATCACGATGAAAGGGTCGGGTATCAGGTTGCGACTCGTGTCTACCAGCAGCGGTGTCGGCACGGGCAGACCGGCTTCGATGAGTGCGGTGAGCAAGGCGTACTCGAGATCGGCGGGATGGCCCGCCCACAGACCTTTGCCGATCACGTCGACTACCTGCTCGAGAAGGTGGGTGATGAGCACATCGGCGTCGGGCTCGACTATGTTTTCGACATGGAAGAACTCAATGACTACGTGGCGGAGCATCCGGATGTGTTCCCGCCCGAGAAGGGGTACCGGGCCGGGCTCGATTTCATGGGGCCGGACAAACTGCCCGAGGTTGTGCAGATATTCGGAGAGCGCGGGTACAGCGATGCCACGATCGGCAAGATCATGGGGCTAAACCTGGTGCGCGTGGCGAAAGAAGTCTGGGCTTAAGCCAGGTAGCTCGCCGCTGAAAGATCCTGGGCGGTATTGCCGAGGCTCTTGTAGACAGTGATCTGGTCCTCGCTCTGACGGCCTTCGAGATCGCCACTGATCACGGCACCAATTTCTCCGGCGATCTCGTCTGCGTTGTAGGCACCTTCGTTGATGGGGATGATCAGGTCGCCTGCTTCTGCCAGTGCAAATTCGGTGATTTCCGTAAACACCCGCGATCTCGTGAACACCTCGGGATCTGCCTCACGCGTGGTCGGGGAATGGGCTCCGACGAGGTTAACGTGTGCCCCTGTTTTCAGTAATGCACCCTTGACGATGGGCTCTGCTGCGTTGCTGACCGCACAGACGATGTCTGCGCTGGTAACTGCCTCGTCCACATCTGCAACCGGATGAAACACCAGTCCTTCAGCGGCCTCGCGTTCAGCGAAAGCGGCGGCGCGTTCGACGCTTGGCCCCCAAACCCACACGTCGGTAATGTCACGAACGGCACGCATTGCCGCGAGGTGGATTGTGGCCTGGACGCCATAACCCAGCAAAGCCACCGAGCTTGCGCTGTCGTTGGCCAACGCCCGGGTCGCCGCTCCACTTGCAGCAGCGGTGCGGATGGCCGTCACGGTAGCCGCGTCGATGAGCGCGGTTGGAGTGCCGTTGCTGCGATCAAACAGCAATATGTAGCCCTGGATGGCAGGCAATTGGTGCATTTCCGGATTGGCGGGGAACAGGGACACCAGTTTTGCGCCGAAGACGTTTTCGGAAGCCAGCTCGCCAGGCATGAGTCCGAAGAATCCCGCGCCTTCAGAGACCGGGTTGATAGCGCGCAGGGGCAGCGTGATGTCACCCGCTGAGATGGCGGCCTGGGTGTCTGCCATGAGGTCGATGCAGATGGGCATGGTGAGGC
This sequence comes from uncultured Pseudomonadales bacterium, assembly GCA_964393625.1. Lineage (GTDB taxonomy): Bacteria > Pseudomonadota > Gammaproteobacteria > Pseudomonadales > Azotimanducaceae > UBA4421. The sequence continues at coordinate 60,974 of CAYMUT010000015.1, read as the reverse complement.
GCTCTACAACTTCGTCCGCATCTATCAATTTCAGGTTCATTTCGACCTCCGGTTGCTGTAAAAGAACGACGCCGCTGGTGGGGTATAACCCCAATTCGCAATCCAGACGTGTTTTTTCGCGTCGCGACATGGGGGCGCATACCAGCGAATGCGTCTACATTTATACGAGACAAATGATGGAAATGTGCCGGTCGTCATGTCTGAGAATGGTCTGAAAACATCCCCTCTGCGAGCGGTCAACCGACTCTCGCCACAGGACTGGCTGAAGGCGGCCAACCGTCGGCTGATTTCGGGCGGCATCGACAGTGTGAAGATTGGCCCGCTCGCGGAAGACCTGGGCGTCACCCGGGGCAGTTTTTACTGGCACTTTAAGGATCGTGATCACCTGCTGGGGGTGATGCTGGATACGTGGCATGCCGAGAGTGTCGAGATGTTCTCGGGTTTGCTGCAATCGGAGGATGCCTCCGGTATGGAGGAGTTCATACGACTGGTGCACCTGTGGGTGGATGAGACCAGTTTCGATCCGGATCTCGAAGCCGCGATGCGCGACTGGGCGCGTCGCTCAGACCAGGTTTCTGAAGTGGTGAAGGATGTCGATGAAGAGCGTATCGACTTCATCAAGCGCATCTTTCTCGACTTCGGCTACGACGACACTGAGGCCTTCATTCGGGCGCGCATCACCTACTTCCACCAGGTTGGCTACTACACCATCGGCTACAACGAGACATTGGATCAACGTATGTCGTTGCTGCCCATCTACGTGCACGTACTCACCGGCAAGCTGACGCCCGAAGAGATTGACCGACACTTCTAGTTCAACGGAGGGCACCGGTACTCTCGTGAGCGGTGCCAGGCTTTACTACGCCACCGGTGTGCTCGCCCTTGTCGGGCTGTTCAACTACATGGACCGCTATGGGATATCCATTCTCGTAGAACCTATAAAGGCAGATCTCAAACTCACCGATACGGAGATGGGCCTGCTAACGGGATTCGCCTTTTCCACCACCTACGCACTGTTCGGCATACCGCTCGCGCGCATGGCCGACACCCGCAATCGCATCAAGCTTTTGTCGGTGTGCCTGGTGATCTGGAGTGCGGCGACCGCACTCATGGGAGCCGCTGCCAACTTTTTTCAGATGGCGCTGGCGCGCGTGTTCGTCGGCATCGGTGAGGCAGGGGGTACACCTGCGTCCAACTCTATTATCGGCGACTATTATCCGCCGGAGACGCGCGCCCGAGGTCTGAGCCTCTTCACGCTGGGCGGCACGGTGGGTGCGACGTTGGGGCTCGCCATCATCGGAGTGATGGCAGATACCTACGGTTGGCGTGTGACGCTTATCGCGATGGGCCTGCCCGGCATCCTGGTTGCTGTACTGCTGCTCCTTACCGTCAAAGAACCGTCGAGAGGCCAGTTCCAGGCAGTAGAAGCGCCGCCCAACGAAAACTGGCTGGATGGCGTGCGCACCGTCTTGCGTGCACGCACCATGCGCCACCTGCTTGTCGCCTACGCCATCTCATCGTTCGGCAGCACGGGTATCGGTGCCTGGCTCGGCGCCTTTCTCATGCGTACGCACGAGCTCACACTCACCGAAGTCGGGGCCGGGGTGGGATTGCTGGTTGGGGTTGCAGCGCTCACGGGTACACTGATCAGCGCAGCTTTTGCACCTTTGCTGGTCAAACGCGATCGTCGCTGGGAACTCTGGTGGCCCTCGCTCGCTTTTGGTATCGCCATGCCGCTATACCTGGTGGCCTTCCTGGCAGATCAGGTGTGGCTGGTGTTCTCCCTATTCGCCCTTGTAAACGTTATCGCCTATTCGTCTACCGGCCTCATCATGACCTCAGTGCAAAGCGTATTGCCGGGAGACGCAAGAGCCATGGGCATTGCGCTCATCATGTTCGCCGCCGGCCTCATCGGTGCTGGTGCAGGGCCCCTCCTGGTCGGCTACCTCAGCGACATCTGGACTCCCACCTACGGTCCCGACGCACTCCGCTATGCCCTGGTCATCGGCGTCGCCTTCATCGCCTGGGGCGTGGTCCACTTCTACCTCGCCTCCCGCCATCTCCTCGACGACCTCATCAGCTAACCCCAAAAACCTGGGTCAGACCCAGCTTTTTAGAAACTTGGGTCTGACCCAGGTTTTTGGGGCATACCTTCGGTGTGGCTTGCCTGATAGGGTGGTCAGCCTGATAGACAGATTGGAGTTCACGCGATGGGTGCTCTTGACCCCGTTTCATCCCAGGAAATTGAGGCGGTTGTTGCCGCGGTGCGGGAAGCGTTGCCGAATGGCGAGCATGCGAGTTTTTCCTCTGCCGGGCTTGCCGAACCTGCCAAGGAAGCGGTGCAGGGTGGGGGAGACGTGGCGCGAGTGGTCCGGGTGCTTGGGGTCGACGGTCAGGACGATGGTGGGTTTCGTGCCGATGTGGATGTTGCGAACGGTGAAGTAGTCAGTCTCGACCGGTTGGATGCATCCGCTCAGGGGGCTTACACCTTTCTCGAGCTGTTCATGGCGATTGAGCTCACCAGATCGAACGAAGAGTGGCTGGCGGCCATGCGGGCACGGGACATTGCGGTGGCTACGGAAGAGGACCTCAAGCTGATCCAGGTGGACCCGTGGCCGGCGGGTGGCTATGCGCATCCGAACGTACCCGCGGGGCATCGTGCAGTTCGCTGTATCTGCTTTGTGAAGGAAGACCGCGAAGACAACGCGTACGCGCGCCCGGTACAGGGGTTGATCGCCCACGTCGATCTCACCGAGGGCAAGGTGGTGGCGGTGGAGGACCACGGTGCAGTGCCGTTACCTCCAACTCACGGTCGCTACGACAGGGCCCATCACGAAACCCGCGAAGGTCTGAAGGATCTCGAAATCACGCAGCCCGATGGGGCGAGTTTTGAGGTCGACGGTTACCGGGTGAAATGGCAAGGCTACGAGTTCAGCGTCTCGGTGCACCCAACGCATGGTCTGGTGCTCCATCAGCTGAGCCTGCAGGGGAGGCCGGTGCTCTATCGCGCAGCCTTATCCGACATGGTGGTTCCTTACGGCGACTCCGATCCCATGCACAGCTGGAAGCATGTGCTCGATGCCAGCGAATACAGCATGGGCCAGCTCATCAACAGCCTGACCCTCGGTTGTGACTGCCTGGGCGAGATTCACTACTTCGACGTCAACCAGGTGACGTTTGAAGGTAAGGCACGCACGGTTAAAAACGCCATCTGCATGCACGAAGAAGACTACGGTATTCAGTGGAAACACTACGATGCTGAGCTACAGCGCAGCGAAGTGCGCCGCTCCCGTCGGCTGGTGGTGAGCTCCATCTTCTCCATCGGCAACTACGACTACGGTTTCTACTGGTACCTGTACCTCGACGGCACTATCCAGATGGAGATTAAGCTAACCGGTATCGTGGGTGTGAGTGCCGTAACCGATGAGACCCACAATCCGTCGCAGTCGCCACTCATTGCACCCAACCTGGCGTCTCCCGTTCACCAGCACGCCTTCTGCTTCAGGCTCGACTGGGATCTCGATGGCGGTACCAACTCACTGTACGAATGCGACATCGAGCCACTGCCGATAACTGACGCAAACCCAGAAGGCACACAGTTCCGCTCGGTTGCCACGCACCTCACCGACGAAGCATCCGCTCAGCGCAACATCGCACCTGAGAAGAGCCGTACCTGGAAGGTGACTAACCCAAACTCCAAAAACGGCCTGGGTGTGCCGGTCGCCTACAAGCTGCTGCCGGGTGCCTCGCCCACGCTGTTCGCGCACCCGGACTCACAAGTTGGCAAACGTGCAGCGTTCGCGCGCAACAATCTCTGGGCCACCCCCTACGCCGAAGACGAGTTCAGCGCGGCTGGACAGCATACGGTGATGCACTCAAGTGGTGGTCTTCCTGACTACACCGAAGGCAATCGAGACATCTCGGAATGTGACCTCGTGATGTGGCACACCGTAGCCGTCACCCACGTTCCACGACCCGAGGACTGGCCCGTGATGCCGGTGGAGTACTGCGGTTTTCACCTCATCCCGGTTGGCTTCTTTGATCGCAATCCGACGTTGGACCTGCCATCCAGCTGCCACGCGGACTAGCATCAATCCCACGATCACCGGAGGCAACGGCTGCTTGAATGGTGCGAATAGTGCATGCAATATGCATGCAATATGCATGCATGAGCATCAATATCACGATTCGGGATATCCCCGAAGACGTCAGGGACAAGCTTGCTGGCCATGCCGCCGGAGAAGGAAAATCCATGCAGGAGTATCTGCATGGCGAACTCGTACGCCTGGCACAGAAACCCACGATCGATGTCTGGCTGAAGGAAGTAATCGAGCGCAAAGCGGCGAAAAAGACCGATGTACCGATAAAAAAAATATTGCGAGCGCGTGAAGCCGACCGTAAGTGAACACGGTAGTCGATGCCTCTGTCGTAGTGGCCGCGTTGGTGAACTCAGGAGCCTATGGGGGATGGTGTGAGCAAGTGATTCGTGAGCAGGGTCTGCTCGCGCCCGAAATGATGCTTATTGAATCTGCTAGCGCTATTCGTAGATTAGAACGACTAGGAGATATCTCCAGACAGGTTGCCGACCTGGCGCACGGCGACCTATTGAGCTTGAGAGTGCATCTGTATTCTTATGAGCCACTTGCGCCTCGAGTATGGGACCTCCGAAACAACTACACTCGCTATGACGCAGCGTATGTCGCATTGGCGGAAGCAACCGGATCCCCGTTAGCTACGTTGGACAAGCGTATGGCCGCGGCAAACGGCGCGAAGTGCTCGTTCCGGATTCCCGACTAGCTCAGACGGCTTTGCCGTATCGATCCTGGAAGTGATTCAGCAGCGCAGTCGTCCCGAGTTGGCTGCCAGTGGTGCTCGAGACCAGTTCGGACGCGGGCAGTAGGGATGCCTGCGCATGCACGTTCTCCTTCAGCCACGCCATCCACGCTGAAAAGTCGCCTTCTCCGAGCGCGTTGAGCAGATTTGCATGCTCGCGCTTCGCGGCGTCGAAGAACTGTGCTGCTTTCAGCGCGCCCAGCAGGTAGGTCGGAAAGTAGCCGATCAGGCCCATGGACCAGTGCACGTCCTGCAAGCAGCCGTTGGAGAGACTGTCGGGACGGATACCGAGCAGGCGTTGCATCTCGGCATCCCAGGCCTCCGGGATGTCCGTAATGGAGAGGCTCTTCGACAGGATCTTCTGTTCCAGGTTGTAGCGCAGGATGATGTGCAGCGGGTAGGTGACCTCGTCGGCCTTGATGCGGATGAAGCTCGGCTGCACCCGGCGATAGTGTGCGAGCAGGTTGTCATCGCTCCAGGCGTCTCCGGATGCGCCGAACACATCCCGCATACGGGGAAACAACCAGTGCAGGAACTCACCTGACCGGCACGCCATCATCTCCACGCCGAGAGACTGGCTCTCGTGGGTGGAACCGCCGCGATACACACCAACTGGTTGGTAGGCGTACTCGTCTTTCGGCAGGTTGAGTTCGTACATGCCATGCCCGCACTCATGAAAAGCGGCCATCATCGCAAACAGCACGTTGTCGGGATCGTAGTGCGTGGTGATGCGTGGATCTCCCGGCACACCGGCGAGTGCGAAGGGGTGCTCGGTGTGGTCCAGGCGTCCTTCCTTCGGCCATCCGATACGCTCGATCACGTCTAGTATCAGCGCTTCCTGCTGTGCTTTCTCCACACGCGTGAGCGGCAGCGGTTCGCTCTGGCGGGCCGATATCGTTTTCACGTAGTTCGGAAGAAACGCTTCGAGTTCACCGAACAGGTGATCGACCTCCTCGGTGGACGTGCCCGGGTCGTGCTCATCGAGTAATGCGTCGTATACCTCGAGACCCAGCGCCTCGGCCTTGGCGTGAGCTATCTCGATCTGCAGGGAGAAAACAGTTTCCAGGTGCGGTGCAAAGTGCTCGAAGTCGTTGTTGGCCTTCGCGGCAACCCAGGCCATACCGGCATCGTTCTGGGCCTTGGCGAATGATACGGCGGTGTCACCGTCCACGGCCCTGGCGTGAGCGTTCAACCGCTTCATTTCGCGCACGTTGGCCTGCTGCCAGTGGTCGAGTTCGTTGTGTTCCTGCTCGGCCTCGGCGATCAGGTCGGTCAGCTCGGTGCTGGTGCGTTTGTCGTGCAGCACCTGCGTGAGCGCGCCCATCTGCTCACCGCGACTTGTGGAGCCGGCGGCGGGCATCATGGTTTTGGAGTCCCAGAACAGCATCGTCGAGATGGACGATAACTTCTGGATCTCGGCGAACTTGGCCGCCGCCCGTTCGTAAGCAGTCATAGGATGTACCTCAGGAGATGGCGTCGTGTTTCTGGTGTTTCGCCGCAATCATGAAGTGCACAAACGACCAGATGAAGATGGCGAGTGAAAACACCATCGACCAGCGCAGACCGTCCACACCAAGTGATGGAGTCAGAACGTCGGATCCGTAGCCGATGAGAAATGGCCCCAACCCCTGGCCGAGCAGGGCAGAAGTAAACATCACGAAAGCAACGGCCGTGGCTCGCTGACGAGGTTCTGCCACGGTTTGAACGCTGGCCATGCCGGGACCGATACTCGAGCCGGTAACGAAAGACGCCACAAACACCATGGCGAATGCTGCGGTAACGTTAGGTGTCAGAAACACGAACGCGAATATGGGTATGGAGATGATGTAAGCCCATGCCGGCCACCAGACTTCCCAGCGGCGATCGCGTGAGATGAAACGTGTAGCCAGTACCGAGCCGATGAAAGTTCCGATCACACCACCGAGACCACTGGTGATACCCACCCACCAGCCCACCTCGGTAAGGCTCATCTCGTGTACGCGCACGAAGAAGGTGGGCTTCCAGCCGTTGATGCCGTACACGCCAAACAGTCCCACGGAATAAGCAATCACAACGTGCACAAACGTCTTTCTGCCGAGCAGTGCCTTCACCGCTTCACGAAACGGCTGCGGTTCGATGTCGGCCTCGGCCATGTAGTTGCCGCGTGGCGGATCCTTGAGCGTGAGCCAGCTGATCAGTGCGATCACCACACCGGGCATACCAATCAGAAAGAACGCCCACCGCCAGCCGTACTGGTCGGCGATCCAGCCGGCGGCGATGAAGCCCGCCATTACACCCACCGCACCGCCGGTCTGGAAGATACCGAGCGCAAACGCGCGCTTCTCGGGGGGGACGTAGTCAGACAGCAGACTGTGACTGGTCGGCACACAGCCAGCTTCGCCCACCCCCACGCCCATTCGCGCCAGCAGCATGTGCACGAAATTCTGCGCCATGCCGCAGGCTGCGGTCATTGCACTCCACAGCGCCATGCAGATCGACAGTATCGTCACCCGCGATTTGCGGTCTGCAAGCCGTGCGATGGGTATGCCAAAAGTGGCGTAGAAAGCAGCGAAGGCGAAGCCAGTCAGTAATCCCAGTTGCGAGTCGCTGAAGCCGAGTTCCGCCTTGATCGGTTCCAACAACATGGACAGCACCATGCGGTCGAGATAGTTGAAAAACGCAACCACGGCCAGCATCACCAGCACGTAGTTCAGGTAGCCCCGACTTGGTTCGTAAGCCGGGGAGTCAGATTGTGGGTTGCTCATGGAATATCTGACGCTAGAGGCGTGGGCTGACCTCAGCCTATTGGCCCGCGAGGTTGCGGTTTGCCGGGACTTCATGCGTCCTAAGGAGATGCCAGACCAACAAGCAGAGCGTCACTCACGGGCCTACCTGACGTTTGTCATCGTAGCGCTGTTCCTCGTCAACTTCGTGAATTACATGGACCGCATGGTCCTGTCCGTGGTCATCGAGCCTATCAAGGGGGAGTTGGGCTTAAGCGATACCCAGATCGGCCTGTTAACGGGTCTCGCATTCGCCATTTTCTACGGGTCAGCCGGGCTCTTCATCGCTTGGCTGGCCGATCGCTTTAACCGCAAACTCATTCTCACCGTCTCGATGCTTGCCTGGAGCGTGATGACGGCCATCACGGGTGCTGCTCAGAACTTCTGGCAGCTGTTTATCGCCCGCATTGGCGTGGGTGTCGGTGAATCCGGCGCCATACCCACATCACACTCGATCATTGGTGACTACTTCACCACCGAGCAGCGTTCGGCAATTCTCGCCATCTTTACCAGTGGTGCGACGCTCGGCTTGATGGCCGGTCTCACGCTGGGCGGTTACGTGGCCGAGAACTACGGATGGCGCTGGAGTTTCGTGGCAGCGGCTGTCGTGGGTTTGCCGGTCATCCTGGTCGTGGGGCTGTGGCTGAAAGAGCCCGTGCGTGGCCAGGCCGACGGTCTCGTTGCCGAGCCAGTGCCACCCTTCCTGTCGGTGGTGAAAACGCTCTTCAGGATCCCGAGCTACCGTCACCTCGTGGTAATGAGCGCGCTGTCGAATCTCGCCATGTTTGGTGTCATCCAGTGGATGCCGGCCTACCTCATCCGGCAGTTCGACATGGGTGTCGCAGAGGTTGGCTTCTTCTTCGGTACTGCACTCGGGCTAGGAGCGGCAGGGGGAGCGATTTTCGGTGGCGTGGTGGCCAATCGCCTGGTGAAGCGCAACTTCATGTGGCTCGTGTGGTTACCCATGATCTCGGCGATCACCATCTTTCCGCTCTACGAGTTCGCCATTTTTGCACCTAACGAGACCATCGCGCTGTTGCTGATCATGGTCGTGAATATAGTGGGCGGGGTGTCGTTCGGACCGCTGCTGACAGCCACTCAAACGGTAGTGGCCCCCAACATGCGGGCCAGCGCCTCTGCCTTTGTCGGTTTCGTCGCCAGCGTCATCGGCGTGGGTGGCGGGCCATTCATCGTGGGCATATTGAGCGATCACTTCGCCCCGCAGGTCGGCTCGGCCACGGCCCTGCAGTGGTCATTGGGTATTGTGGTGGCCGCTACCCTCTATAGCCTTGTACACAACGTGTTGCTCATCCGGCGTTACAAGGAAGACCGGCTCATCGACTGAGATTGCCGAAGACCTTCATCGCATTGCCGCCCTGAATCAGCTGCTGTTCTTCCGGCGACCATCCCATCTTCAGAAACGCCTCTACCGTGTCTTTCGGCGTGACTGCCGGATAGTCCGATCCGAGCAGAACGCGGTCGGCACCGAGCATGCGCAGGTGCCAGATGTAGTTGGGGAAGGGAGGTGAGTCGGGCGGGTAGTTCAACAGCGTGGCGCTGATGTCGAGGTAGAGATTCTCGACGTCCATCCCGAGTGCGTTGCGAAAAATCTTCACGTTGATGAGCTCGGCGAAGTGGTGACCAAGTCCGTGTGCCAGCACCACGGTGGTCTCCGGATTGGCCATCACCAGCTGAATCATGGCGATAGTCTGTGAATCGTCCATCCAGTTGAAATCGATCAGCACCGGCGCACCCTGCTTTGCAGATGCCACCCGTTTGAAAAAACTGTCCACCAGTGCCACACCCTCGGGATCCGTGAGGCTGATGGCATCGGCAAAGAGGTGGAGTTTCAGTCCCGAGAGGTCCAGTTCCTTCATGCAGCGATCGACTTCCTCAAGGGCACCCTCGTGGTGGACCGAGACGGAGCACAGGCCGTAGAAGCGGTCGGGATGGGTTTCCACCAGGGAGGCGACGAAATCGTTTTCGGCCCTCGCTGCAACTGTATCCCCGATCAGGTAGCCGGAACTGATCACCACTGCCTTATCCACGCCGGCGGCATCCAGCAACCTGATTGCAGCGTCGCCGTCGATCGGCCCGTCGATCAGTCCCTGTGTGGCTAGTCGTGACTGCTCCCAGTTTGCCGGGCTGATGACGTGAAAGTGCGAATCCACGCTTGTCGCTGCGACGGCTGGAGCAGAGCTCAGCAGGATCGCAATGACCCAACCCCCGATATGCAGACGGCTCATAGGCTTATCTCATTGTGAAACGGTGGACCGCTATTTTGGCCCAAACACCACTGTCTTTTCCGAATACACTTGTGTCTTGTTTCCATGCACATATGTATGGTACTTTTTCGCCACTCTTCGGGAGGGAGATAGCGAGTGAGCAATCTGGCAACGGTAAACCGGGCAATTCGCAACGAAGTCGTCGTTAACTGCTTTCACACCCACAAGGGACTGTTGAAGCGTTTTTTCATGCGCACCGTCGATGAGGCTGAGGCTGAAGACCTGGTGCAGGAACTCTTCATACGGCTGATCCGCCAGGTTGACCGCGAGCCGCCGGAAAACTGCAAGGGTTTTCTGCTGGCAGCGGCCACCAACCTGCTGCGCGACCGCTGGCGCCGCCGTGCCGTGCGCAAACTCGACCAGATGGACTGTCTCGACGACTTTGCCGAAGGCCTCGAAGATCGCGACGAATTCGAACCATCTCTGTGGTCCGAGCAGATGGAGCAACTCGAGCAACTGGAAACCGCACTCACCCAGATGAGCGACAAAGCTGCCAGCGCGTTTGTGCGCCATCGGGTCGCGGGCAACTCGTATGCGGAGATCGCCAAAGCCATGGGTGTGTCCGTGAGCATGGTCGAGAAGTACATCTCGAGCGCCCTGGTGGTGTTGCGGGAAAGCCGCGCACAGGCCCAGCTCGCCTGATTCAGACGCGTCTCAAAATCTGACCCACTACCCGAAGAGGACGAACCATGCGTGACCGTTCCATTGGCCTCGCGCTCAAGGTGATCGGGAAGATCAACCGTGAGATAGACGATAACTTCTACAGCGCGTTCATGGCTGGCCGACCCATGGTCACCCTGCCGCAGATCTCCGAAGGCGAGACCACCTCGAAAGGTGAAGCTGCAACAAAAATGCTGGCGATGATCAAAGAAATTGATCTCGCCGAGTTGCCGCACGACATGGCCATCTCGGTGCTGGTTGCAAAACAGCAATACGAGAAACAGGAAAAGCTGGCAAAACACTACTGGCACGTGCACGACCTCGCAGGTGCTTTCCCGGGTATGTTCTCCATGACCGCCTATTCGGGCGGCTTTGTGCTGAACGCTGTACATACCGCATGTGCCCGCCAGCCGTTTGCACACAGCGGCGACCTCGATCGCTATCTCGGCATCGTGGAAGACTACGCGCGACTGGTGGAGCAGATGCTGGAACGCACGCGCGGCCAGGCAGAACGCGACATACGTATCAACCGGCCACAGCTTGCCCAGGCGAGGGCGATGCTGGGCGGAATGTCCCAGGCGGCAGGCAGCGCGTTGATGGTCGACCCAGACCGCCTCGCGGAAATCCCTTCCGGGAACAGCCATGAAACCTTTACGCGCGAGCTCGACCGGCGCGTGAGTCAGCGTGTGTTGCCCGCTTTTGGCGCACTGGCCGATTATCTCGACAGCGACTATGAAGAAGCCGCACCCGAAGCAGTGGGTCTTGCGTCGCTGCCAGGGGGTGCGGAGGTGTACGCCGACCTCATACCCATGCACCTCACCATGCAGCTGACGCCGCAGGAAGTGCACGATGCAGGCCATGAACGTATGGCGCGCATCAAGGCGCGCATGGCGGAACTACGGGAGATCATGGGGGAGGGCACCGAAACCGAGTTTCACGACAAGCTCAGAACAGACAAGCGCTTTATCGCGAGTTCGGCGCAAGAGGTTGAAGACAACTACAACAAGTACCTTCGACGCATCGAGCCGGAGATGACCAACTACTTCAACGAGCTGGTAGAAGCTCCGTACGCGCCTAAAGCATTGCCTGCAGAACTCGCCAGCTCCATGACGTTCGGCTACTACGATGGTCCACGCAAGGACAAACCGGAAGGCCACTATCTGTTCAACGCCAGCAAGCTGGAGGAAAAATCCCAGGCCTGGGCGGGTGCGCTGATATACCACGAGCTGATTCCCGGGCACCATTTTCAGCTGTCCAAGGTGCGCGAAAGCGAAGACCTCACCGGCTTTCGCAGCAAGGTGATGTTCACGTCCTACGCTGAGGGCTGGGCGGAATATGCCGCCACTCTGGCCGGCGAGATGGGTATGTACGACGAGCCGATGGACGAGTACGGGCGCTGCATCAGCGATGCCTTTCTCACCAGCCGTCTGGTGGTAGACTCGGGTATGAACGCCTTCGGCTGGTCACTGCAGCAGGCGCGGGATTACATGACCCAGAACACGTTCTTCTCCGAGGTGGAGATCAACTCCGAGACGCTGCGCTATTCCAGCGATATTCCGGGCCAGGCGTTGGGATACAAACTGGGTGACACCAAGATTCTCGAACTGCGTGAACGCGCCCAGAAGGCCCTGGGTAACCGCTTCGACATCAAGGAATTCCACGATGTCATTCTCGATGTGGGCTCCATTCCGCTAACCGCACTCGAGTGGCACGTGGATCAGTACATCGCCTCCGAGAGTGCGGAGGCGTAGTCACGGGGTGCCCGGGGAGAAAAACAAAACTGAGACCCAAACCCCCCGCGTAGCCCACACGAGGGTAAGCCCC
>CAYMUT010000015.1:23257-48600 GCA_964393625.1 uncultured Pseudomonadales bacterium | reverse complement strand
CCCGCCGGGCGGGGTCGTCGCCCGGGGCGCCGGGCCCAAACCCCAAGAGGTTCGACCCTGACCCCGTGCTTCCCAGCCAGGTCGTTACGCCGGAAATTGCACCGCCGAGAGCAGGTTGCCATCCGGGTCGCGAAACCACGCAACCCTCGACCCGTCCGGCGTTGTCAGAACGCCATCCTCATCGTGTGGAAAGTCCGCGAAGCGTTCGAACTCGACACCGCGGTCCGAAAGCCCGGCTACCGTTGCAACCACATCGCTGACGGCAAAACCCGCAACAGTGTGTTCAGTCGGTTCGGTCGAAGGGACGGGGGAGAGCCTCAAATCGCTCCCGCCTACGTCGAAGACGAGTGCTCCGTCCGAGGCTGCAATGAGGTTTAACTCCAGCACGTCGCGATAGAACGTCTCCGCCTCGGCGATACTGGCGGTGAGAATGATGGTCTGTAGTTTCGATTTTGAAAGCATGTGTTCGTTCCTCGTTGAATGAAGCGCTTTTAAAGCGCACAAAAGAAACGACACGAACAATCCAGACGCGAAGAAGCCGCGGCAGGCGCGGCTTCAAAGTGGTTGCAATATATGGGCTCTCCAGCCCGGCTGTCAATTTGGCGCAGCACGCCTCAGGGTGAAAACACCGTCGGTGAGATGGTCGCCCCAGAAGGCGATATCCCAGTCGCGCCCACCGCTGAACAGCGGATCATCGATCAGGAAGCGGCCGTTACCCAGCGGTCTCAGGTTCGACTCGAGCACGGTTTCGGTACCTGGCAGCTGGCGGTTCACTTTGCGTGCGTGCAGCGTGTTGTCATCAACTTTGGTGATGTTGATCTCCACACCGTGCGCCTCGTAGCGTCCAGGCAGTTCATCGAGATTCTGATCGGCAGCGTCGAGCGGCGTGGCTTTGCCAGGCATGCGTATGCCGAATTCCGCCAGCAGAGCCCGAAAACACCTTTCCGCAAGCGGGTAGCCTTTGGGTGGATCGTTGCAGGTCACGGCAACGGAGATGCCTTTCGAGGGGATCCACAACAACGTGGATGAACCACCGAGGTTGGTGCCGCTGTGCCCGTAGATCTCCACGCCGTCCCATACCTTGTAGTAGGGGCCAAGACACCAGCCATGGGCCATGAAGCCTGTGGGCGTGTCGACCTGCTTTTCGTGCATGAGCGCAATGCCTTCCCTCGACAGCACGTCGGACGATTCGCCAAGAAACAATTTTGCGAAATTCACCAGGTCGGTCGCGCTGGTGCAGAGACTCGAGCCGGCCGGTGCGTGGCCACGGTACAGCGCCCAGAAGGGCAACAGCTTCGGCGCCGCCCTGCTGCCATGATGACCCACGGCCACCGGGTGCCGTATGACTCTTTCGATCAATGCGTCACTGTGAGCCAGACCGAGAGGGCGAATCAGTTTGTCGGTGAGCACCTGTTCCCAGGGTGCACCCTGCCTGGTCTCGGTGATGCGACCGGCCACATCGCTCGAGGCGTTGGTGTAGCCGTACCCTTCACCCGGCTCGTGGATCATGGGCAGATCGGCGAGGCATTCGAGATACTTCGACAGGCAGTCATCGTCACGCCCGGTGTCGTGATAGGGACCGTTGTCGATGCCGCTCGACATGGACAGCAGCTGGCGCGGCGTTATCTGGCGCTCCGCTTGATCGGGTGATATCTGAATGTCGAGGTAGGCGTCAACCGGCGTGTCGAGATCGACCTCGCGCTTCTCGACCAGCTGCATCAGCAGCACGGCGTTGTAGACCTTGGTGGTCGACCCGATCTGAAACAGGGTGGTGTCCACCACAGGAATGTTGCCGTTCGCGTTGGCGATGCCCGAGGCGGCACTCAGCACCTGATCGCCGTCGAACAAGGCCACCTGTCCACCACCTGCAATGTCCAGCTCATCGAGAGCGGCTGTGAGCAGGTCGGTCAGCCAGGACTTGTCCATGTCAGAGCTCCAGCACGGATATTCGATCTGCCAGCCAGTCGCTCAGCCAATGGGCGACGCTCGTGTCGACGATGAGCTGCCATTGAGAGGCGCCGGTGTGGCGCGCCACTGCCGTCACGTCACCAAAACGCAGGCGCGTAGCACCTCCAATCTGGGCGGGGTACGCAGAGGTGCCGGTCTGCAACAGGCGTTCGGCGTTGGTCCCTGAGATTTCGAGCACGACAAACTGATTGATCACGTCGGTTGCGAAGACGGTGTCGGGGAGTTGCGGGTCTGCACAGTCGATCAGCAGACGTTCGTTGGGGCCGAGCCAGATGAGACCGTCAACTTCCTGCCCGGGGGCTGCATCCGGAGAGAAGCAGTCCGCAGGGAGCTGATGCGCCTTTACGTGCGTGAGTGAGCCGGGTTCGACGGTACTCAGGGAGATGTCGATACCCGTAATCGTGTCCATCGACAGCAGCGGGGCGGCGGAGAGGCTATACATTGAGGCGTGCCCCCTCGGGATCATAGTGCACCGGTTCGACAACCCGGGCCTGTTGACGTTGACTGGCATCCACCACGTCGACGGTCTCCCCCATGCGTGCACGGCCGTCTTTCAGCAGTCCCAGCGCTACATAACGGTTGAGGGTCGGGCTGTAGGCGGCGGAAGTCACGTATCCATCGGATGCGTTTACACCCGGCCGCGCCAGGTGGGCGCCAGAGACCATCGCCTGGCTGTCATTGACCGGGGCGAGGCCGACAAACTGATGCCGGCCCTCGCGGGTGTTGTGCGGGCGCATCAATGAGCGCTTGCCGATGAAGTGGGCTTTCTTGCGTTTAGCGACATGACCCCAGCCAACATCATCGGGCGTGCTGGTGCCGTCGGTGTCCGATCCGATGTGCAGGTAGCCTTTTTCGATGCGCGTCACCATGACTGCTTCAACGCCGTAAGGCCGCACGCCCAGGTCTGCCCCGCGTTCGAGAGCGGCATCCCACAGCGCCACCCCGTAGCGGTTGGGTACGTTGACCTCGAAGCTCACTTCGCCGGAGAAACTGGCGCGCAGAATGCGCACCGGCACACCTTCGAGCGTACCGCTTCTGAAGGTCTGGTGAGGAAAGGCTTCTTTCGAGAGGTCGATGTCGGTGTCGCACCGGCTGAGCAGTTCGCGTGCCCTGGGCCCAGCCACCGTGACGTTGGCCCAGGCCGTGGTGGCGTTTGTCACGGTTGCGTTCAGGTCTGGCCACTCGCACTGCAGCCACTCTTCCATCCAGTTGTAGATGCGGGTGGCATTACCGGAAGTGGTGCTCACGAGGAAGTGATCGTCAGCCAGGCGCGCGAATACCCCGTCATCAATGATGATGCCGTTTTCGTTGAGCATGAGGCCGTAGCGAGCGTTGCCAGGCTTCAGGCTGAGCGCATTGTTGAGGTAGACGCGGTGCAGGAACTCGGCGGCATCGGGCCCGCGCACCTCCACCTTGCCGAGCGGGCTGGCATCGAAGATGCCGACGCCTTCGCGCACGGCTTTCACTTCCGCGTTGATGCAATCGAGTTCGTCTCCCGTGCCGTAGTAGGCAGGCCGCTGCCACGAACCGTAGTGTTCGAACACGGCATCTTTGGCCTCGTGTTGGGCGTGCATCTGCAGGCGCTGGATTGGCGTGTAGAACCGACCCTTGCGATCACCTGCGAGTGTGCCCAGTGTGACGGGCGCGTAGGGCGGGCGATAGGTTGTGGTGCCAACCTCGGGAATCTCGCGTTGGGTGAGGTCTGCGAGATGGGTTAGCGCGTTGAGGTTCGAGGTCTTGCCCTGGTCGATGGACATGCCGTTGGTGGTGTAGCGCTTCAGGTGCTCCACAGAGCGGTAGTTTTCTCGTACCGCGAGATCGAGATCGGAAAGCGTCACGTCGTGCAGCCAGTCGACCCACTGGTTGCGCTTGTCGCCGCGTGGCGTGATGCGTGGGCCCATTGTCGAGCTGAACGGCCGGATCCCGGCACCGTTGCTGTTCGGTTGCGCGATCTGGTTGAGCGTATGTTGGAGATCGAAGTCGCCCGCAGCTGCTCCCACGGGGGTGAGGTCGGCGGTGGCTTTGGGTGCAAACGCAGCAATGGACTCAAAGTAGTCGAGCTTCGCTTTCGCGTGGCAGGCCAGGTGCACGGCAGGTGCGTAGCCGCCGCTCATCGCCAGGGTATCGCAGTCGATGACGATAGAGCCGCCGTCGGTGTCACCGGTCGGTGCGATGGCAATCGCAGTAACGCGTTTACCGCCGCGACTGTTTACCACCATGTGCCCGGTATGCACCTCGATACCCTTGTCGCGCGCACAACTGCTGAGCGCCTCATCGACATCAGGCCGGGCATCAACGATGGCCCGTATGTTCACCCCCGCCTCGGCAAGGTCAGCGGCGGCGCGATAGATCTGATCATGATTGCCGGCGATGACCACCGCATCACCTGCAGCGACACCAAAGCGGGTTGCCAGTCCCTGCACGGCGGACAGCAGCATGATGCCCGGGCGGTCATTGTTCTCGAACACTAAAGGCTGTTCGATCGCGCCTGTGGCCAGAACGATCTGCTGTGCACGCACCCGGTGCAGGGTTTCGCGCACCTTGCCCCCATCACGAGACACCAACAGTGCGTAGTTGTGGTCGTACAGACCGGCCACGATGGTGTTGCTGTGCAACTCGATCAGGTCGTGGTTGCGCGCCTCGGCAATCTGCTCGGCGAGCCATTCTGCCGAACCCTTGCCGTCTATCTGTTGCCGGTCGTGACGCAGACTGCCGCCGAAGGTGGCGTCCTGCTCCACCAGCATCACGCGCTTGCCGGTGTTGGCGTGGGCGAGCGCTGCTGCGAGACCCGCTGCACCGCCCCCGCACACCAACACGTCGGTCTGCTGGTGGCGGTGATCGTAGCTCGCGGGATCGGCTTGTGCGGGTGCGACGCCGAAGCCAGCCGTCAGGCGTACCGCCCATTCGTACCAGTGCCAGTTGGGCCACTTGAAGGTCTTGTTGTAGAAGCCGGCCGGAAACAGGTCGCTGAAAACATCGAGGATGCGCAGCGCGTCAACTTCGAGGCTTGGCCAGTGATTTTGCGATTGTACGCTCGAACCGTCCGTCGCCGGCAGCATGGTCGCACGTGCGTTGGGTTCGACTGTGGCCGCATCACCCGCCCGCACGATGCCGCCGGTGTCTTCGATGTTGAGCGAGAACAGACCCCTGGGACGGTGACGCTTGAAGCTGCGCGACAACATGACCACGCCGTTGGCAGCGAGCGCAGACGCGATCGTGTCGCCCTTGTATCCGGAGAAGCGTCGGCCGTTGAACGTAAATTCAACGGGCGCTGTGGTATCGATTTCCGTGGCTCCCGGGAGGCGTGCGGTCAAGAGCTCACCTCCGGTTTCGCATCGAGTATGCCGTACACATGCGTCACTTCATGGGTAACTGTGTTGCGCGCGACATTGAACCACTGGCCGCAGCCATAGGTATGGCACCAGCGCTCGAAGTGCATACCTTTGGGATTGTCACGGAAAAACAGGTACTCGCCCCAGGTCTGGTCATCGACGCTTTCATCGGGCCGTGCGATGTGCGATTGCCCGCCAAAGCTGAATTCAGCCTCATCCCGGGGTCCGCAGTGGGGGCAGTCGATCTTCAGCATCAGTGCGCAACTCCGGCAGCGGCACCCTCGTCCACGAGCGCACCGGTATAGAAACGCTCGAGTGAAAACGCCTCCACCAGCGGATGTGGATCGTCGTGTGCAATGGTATGCGCGAAGGTTTCGCCACCCGCGGGTATGGCCTTGAAACCGCCGGTGCCCCAGCCGCAATTGAAGTACAGCCCCTGCACCGGGGTTTTGCCGAGGATGGGGGTGGTGTCCGGCGAGATATCGACGATACCGGCCCACTGTCGCAGGAGCTTCAGTCGGCTCAGGCTCGGAAACAGCTCGACGATGGCGCGAATGTTGGCCTCCATGGGTGGCACAGTGCCGCGCTGGGCAAAACTGTTGTGCACGTCTGCGCCCCCACCGATGACCACCTCGCCGCGGTCCGACTGGCTAACGTAGACGTGAATTGCCGCCGACAGGATGATGGTGTTCAGTATCGGCTTCACCGGTTCGGTGACCATTGCCTGCAATGACATGCTGGTGATCGGCAGGTGAATGCCGGCCATATCGGCAAGCTGGGTGGAGTGTCCCGCGACGGCGACGCCCACACTTTCGGTGGCTATGTTGCCTCGAGTGGTGCGCACACCGCGGATGCGTCCCGCTTCCATATCGAAGCCGGTCACCTCACATTGCTGGATGATATCCACCCCTAAGTCACTGGCTGCCCGGGCAAAGCCCCAGGCAACCGCATCGTGTCGTACCACTGCACCGCGACGCTGTACAAATCCGCCGACGATCGGGTAGTGGGAATTCATGTTGAGTGCGGGTTCGAGGCGCGCAATCTCATCAGCGGTCAGAACCTCAGAGTCCACACCGTTCATCTGAATGGCGTTCGCCCAGCGACGCTGCCCCTCGAGTTCGTGCCGGGAATGTGCCACCGACAGGATGCCGCGCTGGCTTAGCATGAGGTTGAATTCGAGGTCCTGGGTCAACCGCTCGTAGAGTTGCAGCGAGCGGTCGTAGAAGTCGGAGCTCTCGGGGTAGAAGTAGTTGGAACGCACCACCTGGGTGTTGCGTCCGGTATTGCCACCGCCGATGTAGCCTTTCTCGAGCACTGCGACGTTGGTAATGCCGTGCTCACGGGCCAGGAAGTAGGCGGTTGCGAGCCCATGACCGCCGCCGCCGATGATCACGACGTCGTAGCTGTCTTTCAGCTCTGGTGAGCGCCAGGCAGGGTCCCAGTTACGGTGCCCGGTCGCCGCATGGCGCGCAATGTTCCAGATTGAGTATTTCGACACCGAAAGGATCCCTGTGACAGATGTGCGGTCCTCTCAATAGGACGCAGCGGGTGCGCGGTGCCCACAGTCCCAGAACTGAGGTGAAACGGGCGTGATAGCGTCATTTAACTAGAGTTAGCAGACACTGGATAGCCAATGTTCGAACACGAGACTTTTGACCTGAAAGCGAAGCACATCGACCAGGTGTTTCGCATCCAGATTGCCTACCCGGTGACCTACAACCTTGACCCGGAGGCGCGCTTTCCAGTGATGTACGTGACAGACGGTGATCTGTCGTTTGGCCTCGGTGCCACCTGCATGATGCTGGGCTCAATGGACCTCATTGAACCCGGCGTGTCGCCAGCCATCGTCGTGGGTGTGGGGTACGATGATCCTTCGCAGATGAGCGTGTTGCGCGTTCGGGACTTTACCCCGGAGAACTCCGTGGATGACTGGTTTGCCGACAGCTACATTCAGATTGCCGGCCGGCGCGCGGAGAGTGGTGGCGCAGATGCGTTCATCGATTTTATGGTCAACGAACTACATCCTGAGATCCTCAGCCGTTGCCGGGTTGAGGGCGATACGGCGGCGCTGATGGGCGACTCCTACGGCGGGCTCTTTACCTACTACAACCTTCTCAAAGGCACCCCGCTGTTCGATCGCCTGTGGCTTGGCAGCCCCGGGGTGCTTGGCTGTGGCCATTACCTGCTGGATCTGCTGCCAGCACGACTTGAAGCTGGTTTCGAACAACCCACCCGGGTGTTTGCGAGTCTCGGAGAACTGGAACGCACCGGTTCTATTGGTGAAGCCTTTCCGGAGGAGATATACCAGGACCTGGCAGGTTCATACGCGGTGATCGACAAACACCTCTCGGCGTGTGGCGATCCTAACCTGCGGTACGAAAGTAAGGAGTTTGAAGGCGAAACCCACTCGAGTGTCGTACCGGCGGCTTTTTGTCGCGCGTACCGATTTTTGATGCGTAATGGCTGACCTGATGCGATTTGTTGCTTTGAGCATGTGCCTGTTGGCCTCGGTTGCCAACGCCGACGTCGCCTATGTGGGTGCAACGCTCATTGATGGTACCGGGGAGACCGTGATTGAGGATGGTGCAATAGTCGTCGACGGATCCCGCATCGCGTATGTGGGGCCATCGGGGAACGTGCCTGAGACAGAGCAGTTAGTGGACGTAACGGGCAAGTTCATTACCCCGGGTTTCATCGACACCCACGTGCACTTCATGGAGAGCTCACGCATCCACATGGACGCCGCAATGCGCGCGCTGGACGGAGACCTCACCGAAGCCGATGACGTCGCTTGGTTGAAGGAGCGCCAGCCCTACACGTTGAGTCGCTACATCTGCAGCGGGGTGACCACTGTGGTGTCGCTCGGTGGGCCGATACACATCGAGTTCGGGGCGCAGGCGATGGCGCGTGAACTGGACCACGCACCGCGCGTGTTGATTGCCGGCGGGCCGACGGGCAATAGCGGCTTCGAATGGATCTTCGATGGCGAGCACGCCACTTTTTCTGCGGACACGGCGGAGGAGATAACGGCCATCGTGCGTGACTTCCACGCGCGGGGAGCCGATGCCATCAAGCTTGGCTACCTGGGTGAAGCGATGGGGGTGGATACAGGCGTAACGCCGGAGCAGTACGTGCCGGTACTCAAGGCGGCGGCGGAGGCAGCCCATGAGTTGGGCATGCCGGTGCTGACCCACGTCATGGCGGCCAGCGAATTCGAGCCTGTGGTGGACAGCGACCTCGATGCGTTTGCGCACATTACTTTCGATGAACCCATCAGCGACGTCGCTATCTCGAAGGTTGTTGAGCGCGGAATCAAGGTGGCACCCACGATTGCGGTTTTCCCGCGCATGATCGATGTGTACGACCGCACTCTCGAGCTCACCGATATCGAGCAGCAGTGCAGCGATCCCGAGGTGCTCGAAACCTACTTCGACTATCCCGATGGCTGGCTCAATCGCCTGCGGTTCCAGACGCTTGCCTGGGTTTATGACTTCATGCTCGGCGGTGCAGAAGACGCCATCGTCGATAGCGTGCAGCGCCTGCATGCGGCTGGTG
This sequence comes from uncultured Pseudomonadales bacterium, assembly GCA_964393625.1. Lineage (GTDB taxonomy): Bacteria > Pseudomonadota > Gammaproteobacteria > Pseudomonadales > Azotimanducaceae > UBA4421. Next base: position 39,745 of record CAYMUT010000015.1, on the reverse strand, counting down.
CCGAGTTCATCATTGGCTCGGATGCGGCCCACGTTGGAACACCTCACGGTGTCGCCATGCACGTGGAAATGCAGATGCTGGAAGACGCTGGATTACCTCCCGCGACGCTCATACGGGCGGCGACTTACAACGCGGCGGAACTGCTGGGTAAGCTGGAGGAGTTAGGCACACTCACCCCAGGCAAGCAGGCGGATTTCCTCATTCTCGATGCAAATCCCCTGGAAACCATCCGCAACGCGCAGTACATCGACACGGTGGTGAAGGGCGGTATGGCGATTTCACAATCAGGACTACAGGCGAACTGAATGGCTGAGCAGCTCTCCGTAGAGACCTACCAGCGCGCGGAAGCGCTGCAGGCAGTGCGGCTTCACCAGGGCAACATTTTTCGCGCTCAAGCGATCCCCGCGCGCATCGGCCAGAGCAACAGCTTCTGGTATCGGGTAAGTACGCAGGAAGGACCGCGTTTCATGGTCGTGGACGCTGACGCGGCCGAGAAGCGCGATGCTTTTGACCACGATGCGGTGGCTAAGGCGCTGGGCGCAACTCTCGGTCGGGAAGTCTCCGGTTCAGCTTTGCCCATAATGGGACTCGATTTCTCCCGCGAGGGCCAGGTGGGATTGCGCCTGCCCGGAGCGCTTTATTGGTGGGATGCAACCGCAGCTCAGTTGACCGCGGATGAGCACGGGGCCACCGGTTTCAACGAGGCGGCTTCGCCTGATGGTCGGTGGGCTGCATATGCCGAAAATCACGACCTGTACATCCGTAGTCTCCAGAACGGCGAACGTCGCCAGCTGACCACGGACGGCGAGCTGCGATGCAGCTATGCCACGCATCCGGAAGGTATTGCCTGGAGCCACGAGCTGGAAGCCATGGGATTCAGCATGCCGCCACCCCTCGTGTGGAACCGGGACGGCACCAGGTTCGTAACGCTGCGCATGGACGAACGCGACATGGGCGAACACTGGTATGTGCGCTCATCGCCTGCAGACCAGGGCAAGCCGACCATGCGCAGCAAGGCTTATCCCATGCCCGGGGACGAGCGCCTGTCGCGCATCGACTACGTACTTGTGGATGCCGCCTCGGGTGAGGTGACCGAAACCGGGCTCAGGGGGCTGGACTCCCCGTACATGGCAGTGCTGGGCGCCGGCAATACCCACTTTGCCGGCGATGTGCTGTACGCCGTACATCGCGACCGCTGGCATCGCAAAGCGACGCTGTCTCGTGTCGAAGTCGCCACCGGGGCGACCACCACCGTGCTTACCGAGGCGAGCGACACCCACCTGGATATGCACCCGACGCTCGTACCCTGCAACGCGCGCTTTCTAGAAGATCGCGTCATCTGGTGGTCGGAACGCAGCGGCTGGGGTCACCTGTACCTGTACGACCTTGCAAGTGGTGAGCTGATCAGGCCGCTCACCGAAGGTGACTGGTTGGTGCACACCGTGCTCGCAGCGGATGAAGAATTCGTGTGGTTCACGGGTTGCGGTAGAGATGCGGAGGATCCATACCTACAGCGCCTGTACCGTGTCGCGATAAAAACGGGCGAGGTATCGCTGCTCGATGCCGAAGCGACCAACCACGCAGTCATAGGCGTTGGTGACTACTTCGTGGACAACATGGCCGATGTGCAGGATTTTGGCCGCAGCGTGCTGCGCAGCCGTGCGGGTGAGATCGTCATGCAACTGGAGGAGGCGGAAACCAGGGGCCTCGAGGACCTCGGGTTTCGCTTTCCGGAGCGTGTGTCACTGACCGCGGCTGACGGCGAGACCACGATCTGGGCTAACGTCTGGCTGCCGGCGGAGATCGAAGAAGGGCAAACCTACCCGGTGATCGAGGATTGTTATCCGGGACCGCAGATAAACAAGTGTGCGATCAATCTGAATACCGCATTCGGGTGGGGTGACTGTCTTGCGCTCACCGCCCTTGGGTTCATCGTCGTACAGCTTGATGGGCGTGGCACCCCATTTCGTGACAAGGCGTTCCACGATCATTCGTACGGTAACATCCACAATGGCAGCGACCTGGACGACCATGTCGCGGGTTTGCAGCAACTCGCCGAACGTTACCCGCTGGATCTCGACCGCGTGGGTATCTATGGCGTTTCGGGTGGCGGCTTTATGTCCACACGCGCGATGTTCACCAAACCTGAAACCTACAAGGTGGCCGTGTCGTTGTGTGGTAATCACGACCAGCGCATCTACTGGAGCAACTGGGGTGAGAAGTACCACGGACCGGTAGACGAGGCGGACTATGTCGACCAGTCGAACACCACCCACGCCGCCAATCTGCAGGGCAAACTGCTGCTCATCCACGGTGAGCTCGACGACAACGTGAGCCCTGCCCACACCCTGCGGGTGGTGGACCAGCTCATTCAGAACGACCTCGATTTCGATATGGTCATCGTGCCCAACGCCGGGCACATGTTTCTCGGCAAGCAGGCTTTTGTCACCCGCAGGCGGTGGGACTACTTCGTCCGCCACCTGATGGGTTGTGAGCCACCGGCGGGTTTTCACCTGCAGGAACCGCCGATGGATCTCAGTATTTTATCTAGCATGTTCGGGAGCGATCGCTATGACCCCATCTGACCCTACATTTAGCGGCCTTACCCGCCGGGACTGGTTGCAGGCTGCCGCCGCTGCAGGTGCGCTTACCCTCATTCCGGGTTCGGCTCTTGCGGCCCGGTCGCGGTCCTGGCGCGCTCCGGGTAACCGGTCACGCCAGCGCCTGGTGGAAGCGGCTCACTTCGGCCGCAAGAAGGGCGTGAGCAGCAAGGATGGTGTAGCCATCTGCACGCACCCCCTGGCCTCTCAGGCGGCCATCGATATGCTGAAGCTGGGTGGTAATGCCTGTGATGCCATCATGGCTGCGAGTCTTGCCCAGGCGGTGGTCGAACCACACATGACCACCCTGTCCGGTTGTCTTTCGATGCTCTACTACGATGCGGCGAGCGGCGAGTACAGCTACGTCAACGGCATGATGGCGGTGCCAAAGAGCCACCCGTTTTTCGAGAAGCCGGAAGACCTCGCCAAGATGGCCACCATGACGCGCGACGGGCAACTCGCCTGTGTGCCGGGTTTCTGGGCGGGGTTTGAATCCGGCCACGAACGCCACGGCCGCCTGCCTCGGGGTACGGTGATGGCCCCGGCCATTCACTACGCGCGGGAGGGCTTCGAGATACATCCGTTTCTCTGGGGCGAGATGTTCGTCGAGAGTGCCAATCTCGGCAGGGCTGATGCCAGCCGCGAGATGTACTTTCGCGATGGTGCGCTGCTGAACGTTGGCGACACGCTGGTGCAGACCCAGCTCGCGGATACGCTGGAACGCCTGGTCACGGAAGGTAGCGACTGGTTCTACCGCGGCGACTTTGGCCGCCGTTATGCCGCAGCCGTGCAGGACCAAAACGGTTATGTAACCGCAGATGACATGGCCGGTTACGAGGCGTTCTGGGATACACCTGCGCGCGGCAGCTACCGCGACTACGAGGTTATCGCAGCACCGTCTCCCGACTACGGGGGCGAGGCGTTCATCGAGATCATGAACATGGCGGAGTTGCTGGACATCCAGAAGCTGGGGCCGGCATTTGAGTCCCCGGAGACCACCCTCAAGCTCATGCAGATGATCGGCAGGGTTTACAGCGACAGCATCGGCGGACGCATGACCGGCAAGCCACTGGATTCGGAACTCGCCATGTCCAAGGCATTTGCCGAGGAGCGGTTTGCGAAACTCGAAGGCAAACCGGCTTCACCCTACGACGCCCTGGGTGCTGTTCCGCCGCCGGGTTCGAATCACGTGACGGTAGTGGATGGAGAGGGCAACGTGGCCACCATCCTGCACTCGGTTATGTCACTGCCGTACACCACCGGCATCTGGGTAGATGGTGTGTATGTCTGCGCCAGCGGTGTGCACATGGGCTCGGGTATTCCGGAGCCGGGTGGCAGGGCATTCGCACGCATATTGCCAAACATGTTCGCCGCTGACGGCAAACCGGTGCTCGCCTCTGGATCACCCAGCGTCTCACTCACCGAGAACATCGTGCAAACCTCCATCTCGCTGCTCGACTTTGGTCTCGACATCGAAACGGCCGTGCACAAACCGCGCTTCGGCGGCAGCTCCATGAGCAACTTCAGGGCGTTGATGGTGGAGGCCGACATGGGAGAAAAGACCTTCGAACACCTGCGCGGTGCAGGAGCTGTCATCGAGAAGGTCAATCCCTGGAACTGGACCCATGGCTCTTTCGAAGGCATTCGCATCGAGGCGGGCGTCGCCAGTGCCTGTGGTGATCCGCGACGTACTGCGCAGGCTATCGCTGTGTAGCGCGGTGGGATAGTTCGCGAACTATCGATGTGCCCAGGGGTTGATCAGGTCAACCCCGGTTGATTCGAAACCCGAAAAATCTCTGGTAGCCACCGTTAGCACATTCAACCGGGCAATAGCCGCAATCTGGCCATCCAGAGCACTCATGGGCCGACCGATGCTCCTGCGTTGCGCCATGATCTCGCCGTAGATGTGTGCGCTGTTTTCGTCGAAGGGCAGGACGCGGCCGGCAAACCCCTGCTCGATGAATGACCTGAAGCGACTAGTTACATCCTCGCGCCGCTGGCCGGGTGGCATCGCCTCGAGGCCGTAGCTGATCTCGGCGATAGTCACACTGCAGAGGTAGATTTCTGCGCTCGCTGAAATGTTTAACCATTCGACCACGCGCGCATCGGGCGATGTACGCATCACCTCAGAAATGACGTTGGTATCCAGGAGAAAACTCACTGATCGAGATCAATCGGTTCGTGTGGGGTTTTCTCGTCGAGTTGGACGTCTACGCCGTTCACCGGACCAAACAGGGTTAATGCGAGATCGCCCAGACGCTCCGGCGAGCGTACTGCCGCGGCGAGAATGCGCCTCGCTTCTTCTTCCATCGAAACCCCGTGTCTTGCGGCCCGCAGTCGAAGTTGCCGAATAGTGTCGTCGTCCAGTTTGCGCACGCTGATGTTTCCCATCCGAGGTCACCGAGAGCTTGATCGGGACCATTTTAGAGTTTGCTGGCATGTGATAGCAACGCCTTCGTATGCTAGCAAAGAGCCCTGCCTCTATGCGTATGATTTCAGATAACTCATTGAATTTATGCGAGAAAGTGGCGCAGGTCATTGTGCGCTAAAACCGCTGGTTCGGTGAATGTGATGATGCCGCTAGCCGGGGTGGCTGAGGTCAAGATCTTGTGGCAACGTCATTGTGTGATCTGGTACGGAATGAAGAGGAAGGGGTTGTGAAGCGCGAGAAACAGGTAGAGATCCTCAGCGAGCTGCTCCGGCAGGTTGAAAGCGGACGCAATATCGATTGCGGTGAACAGCTGCGCATGTCTACCCGCCACTACCACGATCCCGAAATCGCTCAGCGTGAGTGGGATACCTTCTTCAGGGGTCACACCCAACTGGTGGGACTATCTGGAGACCTCCCGGAGCCGGGTTCCTATTTCACCACCTCGGACTTTGGTGTCCCCGTTCTGGCGGTGCGCGGACGGGATGGGGAGTTTCGCGCTTTTTTGAACGCTTGCAGGCACCGTGGCGTGCGTGTGGCACCGGAGGGCAGGGGTGAGGCCAGCAAGTTCACCTGTCCGTTCCATGCCTGGACGTACTCCAATCATGGTGACCTGGTCGCGATACCCCAGCAGGACCAGTGGGGTGACATCGACAAGTCTTGCCACGGGCTGAAGGAATTGCCAGCGGAGGAGCGTGATGGCGTGTTGTGGGTGCACCCGCAGCCGGACGGCGTGATTGATCTGGATGCACAGCTGGGTCCGCTGGCGGAGGAGATAGCCGGCTTTGACTTCGGCAATCTCGTGTACATGGGTGAATCGGTGCTCGACATGCGCCTCAACTGGAAGCTCGCCAACGACACGTTTGGGGAGACCTATCACTTCCAGAAGCTGCACAAGGATACCCTGGGCAATCTCTTTTACGGCGACAACCTGGCCTATGAAATCTATGGTCGCAATCACCGCTTTGTCTTCGCCAGCCGTGCAATTGACCAGCTACGTGAGCAGCCGGAGAGCGAGTGGAACTTCGAAGAGAATGCAAACCTGCTCTGGTTTCTGTTTCCCAACATCCAGTTCAACGTCGGAGGCGGTTCGGTTTCGATGATCAAGATATACCCGCATCCCGATGATGCAGGCAGATCTGTTACCAGGGTTGGGCACTACTTTTCGCAAGAAGCCATCGACATGCAGAAACAGGCCGAACAGGACCCCACTATCACCGTTTCGGGTGCTGACGAGGTATACGAGTATGACGAGCAGAGCATCTTCTCGCTGGAGGCCATCACCGAGGTGTTTGTCAGCACCATCGAGCAGGAAGACTACCTGATGGGTGAGTCAACCCAGCGGGCGGTTGAGAGCGGATTGCTGGACGAGGTGATATTCGGCCGCAACGAACCCGCGCTCCATCACTACCACCGCACCTTTGCGGAGGCATTGCAGATACCTGGCCCGCAGCCATTCTGATACCGGCGAGTTATCACCTTGCATTGATGGTTCTGGTAGTGGGTGTCCGTGAGCTTGTACGTGAATCTCGGTTAGTTTCCCGGTACAAAGACATTGCGCCAAAATGGAGCTATAATGGCTCCAAGTTGGTTCCATCGGAGTCTGGTGTGCCGAACCTATCCATCAAGAATGTGCCAGAGAGCGTGGTCGCCCGCTTGCGTGAGCGCGCCGCGCGCAACCACAGGTCGCTACAAGGCGAACTGATGGATCTCATTTGCCGTGTTGCTGGCGACGAAAGTGAAGACCTTCGGCACGATGGGCAAGACCGCCAGACTTCGGGGTGGATGTCTGTGGATCAGCTCTGGGACTTGCAGCAGCGTAACGGAGGCAATCCGGCTTCTGACGCGCCGCTCGCGGTCGACATCATTCGCAAAGAACGGGATGCGAGGTAGTGCCGGAGCAAGATCTTTTTATCGCGGAACCGCGTGGTAAGTACCAGGCTTTGCCACCAATCGTTGTGGATTGCAGTGTGCTGGCAGCATTAGTGTTCGAAGAGACTCATGCGGAGAACGCTCGCGAGGTGCTCTCAGGTAAAGCGCTTTGCGCACCCTGGTTGATTGATCACGAGATGGTGAGTGTTGCGCTGAAGAAAGCAACTAGTTCCCCTGGCCACGCGCAACAGGGCCTGGAGTACCTGTCTCACTTGCGGCTTACCCGTTGCCCGACGGACAGACAGGCGCAGTGGCGGCTTGCTCACACATATGACCTGTCGGCATACGACGCTGCCTACCTGCAGCTGGCGGTGGAGTTGGAGGTGCCGCTGGTAACTTACGACCGTGTACTGGGTCGTGCTGCCGAAGAGGTCCTGGCGAACTTCTGACCCCATGCATCATGTTAGTAGTTCTCCGTCAACCAGTTGCTGAGGACAGGAAGGTGAATTGCCGCTGCGCCACCATCGAGGTGGTTAACCCCGGGGAGTAGCTGCACGTCCCAGCCGAACTCCTCGAGTTCGTCCCTGGTATCCGCGATGACCTTGCCCATGTGCGTTAGGTTTTTTCCGTTTAGCGTGGGTTGGTCGGCATCGCCTATCCAGCTGAGACGCGGAATTTTCAGGGCACCCTGAACCGCACGGTCGTCGAAGCTGCGTAGCCCCTCGTAGTAGGTGAGAAACTGGCGGCCGCTTTCGACGTTGTTCATGGGTATTCCATACAGGGTGGCGGGACCTTCGCTCATGGTGCGGGTGGTGAGGAGCATGTCGTCGTAGATGCCGTCGATCACGGGAAAGCCTCCGCAGACGAGCGCTTTCATGCGGTCGGAGCGTATAGCCAGTTGCAGGCCAGTCACGCAACCCCAGGAAAAGCCGGCGTAGGCAAATTCTTCTGCACCGGCGGCGTCTGCAACGGCGAGGTAGTCGCGTGCAACGGCGCCCGGTGTGAGTGTGTACATCCTGGGTTCCTGGCCGGGATACTCCATGAAGATCAGTCGGTATCGCTCGCCCAGTTCTTCGATGTAGGCCTGCTTGGTGCCTTCCAGCATTTCTTCCACGCCATCGAGCGCCTCAACCCCCGTTGCCAGACCCAGCGTGCGTGGCAACGCTGTACCCGGACCGAGCAGCAGAAACTTCTCGCCCTTTCCGTGCACCTCGAAGTAGATAGGCAACCCATCGTGCGCGATTGCCGTGGCGGCATGTCCCGCTACTGAAGACAGGCCTGCGAACAGGGCGGCGAGTATAAAGGCGAGCGGTCGAAGTTTTTGCATCGGATTCTCCTAATCGTAGTTTGCGGATACATTCAGTTCGTTCATGTACCAGTCGACGTGCAGTTCGAGCAGCGGCAGGGGCAGGCCACCGCTGCCAACGGTTGCGGCATGGAACGCCTTGATGTCAAAGGCGTTACCCAGCCGTTCTTCATGGGTCTTGCGAATGGTGCGAATCTTCTCAAAGCCGAGCTTGTATGCGAGCGCCTGGGCAGGCATGTCGGTTGAGTAGCGCAGGGTCTCCGTCGCGACTTCTTCAGCACTGGAGAAAGTGTTGGCCAGCATGTACTCACGTGCCTGTTCGAGCGACCAACCGAGGTAGTTCATACCGGTATCCACCACCAGGCGGTTGGTGATGAAGGCATCAAACAGCAGCCATCCGTACTGGTCCCAGGGATCATCCAACAAACCCATCTCACCGGCGAGACTGGCGGCGTAGTTGGCCCAGCCCTCGGTGAACGCGGCGTACATCAGCGAGGTGGTCCTACGAAACTCCGAGATGCCTTCGCGTTCTCGCTGCAGGGCGATGTGAAAGTGATGACCCGGTATCAGCTCGTGATAAATCAGTGCCGCGGCCCAGATGAGCGGACGGCTCTCGAGCTTCGATCCGTTGTAGCGGTAGTTGCCTACTGGTTCGGTAGGACTCGGCGGTTGATAGAGGCCAAACGTTAGCCCCGGTTCCTGTGCTGGTTCGAGACGCTTCACCCCGTAGGGTGCTTTCGGCATGACGGAAAAATAGTCACCGATGAGCGGCTCGATCCTGCGTATGTAGGCCATATAGGTTTCTTCAACCTCCTCTGGCGTCTCGGCATAGAACCGCGGATTGCTGCGCATCTGCTCATGAAACTCGGCCTGGGTGCCTTCGAACCCCATATCCGCCCGAATCTCGGCCATGCGCTCCTGAAGGGTCGCCATGTAGGCAAGCCCCTGGTCGTGTATCTCTTGCGGGTCTAGATCCATGGTAGTTTGCCGGCGAATGGCGTAGCGATAGGCCTCATCACCACCGGGGTACTGACCCAGACCTACGGCAACCGGAGCGCGACCCTCGTATCCCTCACCGATGTAGTCGAGCAGGGCGTCGATCGCGGGTTGGATCTCGGAGTTGAGGATCTCATCGATGCCGGACGTCAGCCGTTCGCGCTGTGTCTCATCAAGTTCTGTCATGCGCTCCGGTGAAATCACCGTCAGGGCGCGGGTCATGTCTCCCACCCCGGAGATGGCAGTGCGGGCACCCGGTAGTGCACCCTGCGGGAGCAGAATGTCACGCTCTTCCTGGCCGGCAATGCGAGTCAGGTCATCGGAGAAGTAGCGGGCGATATCACTCAAAAAGTCGAGGTAATAATCGATATCTTCGTCGCTTTCGAACGTGGACGTACCCAGTACGACGGGCAACACCATACTGGCGCTACTGCCGACTGCGTACGGCGTAATGTTGAAGCCGTGCCAGAAATATTGCTGGGCCTCGACGGCGGCCTGCAGCATGTCGCGGAACATGGCGTAGGTTAGGTAGTCGTCGTGCTCGAGCACGTCCGGGTCAACCTCGCCGAGTCGTTGCAGGATGTCCTGCACGCGCTCGGTGTATTGCACCGTTCCGGCGTACGTGTTGTCTGGCAGGCCGGTGACTTTCTGGCCGGCGAGTATCTGCAGGTAGGGGGACACCTCTGTCAGCAGGGCCATGTACTCATCAGTGAGTGCCAGCAGCCTTTCTTCAGCTGTTGGCGCGGCTGCAGGTTCACTCTGTTCTGCAACGGGTGGTGCTTCCTGGGTACACCCGAACGCGAATAGGGCCAGGGTAAGGAGGGCACCGTTACCCCAATTGGCTGCCCGCCTCATCGGTCCAGCGCCAGCGCCTGCCCGTTGGTGTACGGGTGGCTTGCTGCCTTCAGTTCGCCGGTATCGGGATCACGCGCGATGCCGACCCACAGTCCCTGCGCGTAGCGTCGGTCTTTCGCCGGGATCTGCTTGTAGGGCAAGCCGGTGTCCTGCAACAGGGCTTCGTCAAACTCACCTTCCATCACCCGGATGGTCTGGGTCATCTGGGTAGGGTCGGTGATGTTGTCCATCTGCGGATAGAGGATGGAAGGTGCATCCAGTGCCTCCTTCGGCGACATGCCGAAGCCGAGCACGTTGGTCATCGACTGAAAGGTCTCCTGGTGCAGCCCCATGGCCATGGAGGAGAAGGCGAGCACCGGCTCGCCGTCCTTCACCACGAGGCCGAGCTCGGTAGGATCACCGAGTCGATTGCCGGGACCGGCTTTGGCCATGATTGGCTTCTGGCTGACGGCGGGGTCACCGATAGAAATGCCGTCGATGATGATGGCGGTTTTGCCCCATACCACGCAGTTGATGGAATGCACCACCGCGGTCATGTTGCCCCAGCGGTCGATGGCGACCACGGTGTCGGAGTGTTTGGTGCCGGTTTCTGCCCACTGGCTGAAACCGTTGCCAGCGTCGATCTGGGCCCACAGCGCGTCAGCGTGTTCCTGCGTCAGACGCGCTTCTGGTGAAAAGTCGAGTTCCGGAAAACGCTGCTCCAGCACCTGGGGCGCAAACGCCTCGATAAAGGAAATGGAGTAGGCATTAGTCAGCTCACTCGCGCGTCGAAAGCTCTCAGCGTTTTTCGACCAGTGGCCCAGTTCGAGCAGCCCGGCTGCTTCCCCGAGGTTGAGCGCCTCGAGCATGTTTACACCCCCGTAGGAGGGTAGCCCGTTGGCGTGCACGTTGAGCGCCGTCGCCGGCCACAGAATGGCCAGTACAGACAGCAATGTTGCGGGACGAATGAAAGGGATTATTTGCTCTCCTGAAAAAATGTCTTTGACACCTTCTACGCAGGACGCAAAAACCTGGGTCAGACCCCAGTTTCGAAAACCTGGGTCTGACGCAGGTTTTATTTTGGGCTATCGGGCCTCGATCAGGCCGGAGGAGTCGCGCATGAGGCGGGAGTGTCGGGCTCCCATGGTGACACCGCCGCTGTTTACACCGGACTGGTAGTTTTTGCCGGCGCTGACGAACATGCTGCCGAGGGTTGCCTGGGCGGGGTCTTCGACCCCCATGATGTCTATTCCCCTCGCTCGGACCGCGTCCAGTACATCGGCAGAAAACTCACCTTCGCCCAGCGGCTGACGCACCGGGATACCCGGCGGCCAGTTCTTGCGGAACATGGGCGGGATTACAGCCCTTTCCGGCGACATCTCGTATAGCAGCAGGTTGACCAGGCCCTGGTGGGCGAAAGTGTCGTAGCTTGCGCCGACCACCCCACAGCCAGCGACGGCCACGCCATCGCGTACCGCGAGGGCCGGGCACCCAGGGCTCGCATCCAGGTCCAGGATGTGTTTGCCTGGGCCGATGCGTTCGATGTTGTGCTGGGAAAAGGCGCCCGGGTCGACCACGGATACACCTTCTACAAACAGTCCCAGCTCGCCCCAGATTGCGCTGGTGACGGAATGTACGAGTGCCGCCATGTTGCCTTCGTCATCCACCGCGATGATGCCTGCGGTGTGGTTGGGACGGGCGTCTTCGTCCTCCGGGTCTGCCTCGCGCTCGCCAAAGCCCTTCAGCAGGTTGGCTACCGCCTGTGCCGCCTCGATGGAGCGATTTTCTGCAGCCGCTACCAGTGCGTCCCACTCGGGCGTTTGCATGGCCTCGTGGATGAAGCGGGCAGTCTCTGGGGTGTAGCGTTTGTGGGCAGCGAGTTCGATGCCCGGCAGAATCTCGAGTATCTCCTCATTGCTGAGGGTGTCCCCGGCGATGTTGGGTCCAAGGGCCTGGGCAACACGACTGATGCGGATCATGTCGTAGAGCAGGTTGGGATCTTCGGAATAGTGAGCGCCTTCACCGATACCTGCGAGCTCTGCCAGTCGCAGAACTTCGAGCACAGCACCTCCGCCGTAGACGTCGTAGCCGTTGATGTTGGCATGTAGCGGCTCTTGCCATGCAACCTCGTAGTCTTGCAGGTCGCGCGTCGAGATTTTCCCACCCTGGTCGGTAACCGCTGTGACGAACTGCTGTGCCCAGGGTCCTTCATACATGTAGCTGGCACCCTGTTCCGCAACCCGGGAAAGAAAGCCTGCTACGGCTTGCTGTCGAAACTGCGTTCCTGCGGCGAGGAGTTCGCCATCAGGCGCAAAGATCTCACGACCGGAAGGCAGACGGGTGATGACGTTTTGCCGTGACTCCAGAAGGGCTCGGAAAGTAGGCGAGATCGGAAACCCTGCTCTTGCGAAGTAAATTGCGGGCTCGAACAGCGTTGCCCAGGGCAAATTTCCGTAGCGCTCGTGCGCAGCCTCGGCGCCTGCCATGAAGCCGGGTGTGAGCACAGCGCGACCGGACGGTGTGCCGTATGGCGGTATGCCCAGGGGGTCGTCCTCGCCCAATACAGTCGCATAACTTGCGTTCAGTGCGCTCACCTCGCCTGAGGCAGCATCAAAGAACAACGCGTACAGCTGTCCGGCAAACGAAGTGGCGCCCCCGCCGTGTAGCACGACCTGGGTGAGCGCTACGGTAAGTGCAGCATCTGTCGCAGAACCACCCTGTTCGAGGGCGTTCATGCCGGCGCGTATGGCGATTGGACTCGATGTAGTGGCGAGAATGCCGGTTTTGCCAGTGGTTTCGAGTGAATAGCCCACTGCTTCGAGTGCCGCACCGAGATCAGTCCCGCTCTCCATCTGTGCGAGGTAGGCTTCTCGAACCGCTTCAGGCCAGTGTTCTGGTGACAGTGAGACGGGCTCACTGCAGCCGGCTGCCAGGACGACCAAAAGAAGGACCGAGGTAATCCTCATCTCATTGGAACTAGACGTACGGAGGCATGTCCTCCGAGCTCGATACCACCGACCTCGATGCGTCCATTCAACCGCTGGGTTTCGCAACCTTTGGCAACGTAGTCGATCACCTCCTGACCTTCCTCGGATTCAACGTCCACCGGCCGCACCCGCCCATCCGGTTGCAGGCGGCACGGTACGAACCCGATGTCATCGATCTTGCCGTTAGCCACAGTCGCCCAGGCGAGAGCCGTCATGCGTGATTCGGCGTGCAATGGCAGCAGGGGCCATCCCTCTCGGGGGGCAACGCCATAAAACTCCGGGTCGTCGCCCATGCCGCCCACGGCGTCCATCAGTTCCTTGGGAAACTCAGTGCGAAGGTCGAACACGAAGTGCCCGAGGCCGTACATGATGGGTTTGCCGTTGTACCACTCCATGCCGCGCAGCACGTGATGATGGTGGCCAATCACCATGTCTGCGCCGTTGTCGATGCAGAACCGGGCGGTGCGTTTCTCATGGTCGGTGAGGTGAAAGGGCTTCATGAAGTCACCCCAGTGGAAGGTACACACGACCAGGTCTGCCTGTTCACGGGCGTTTGCAATGTCGGCTTCGAGATCGCGCACATCTTCGTCATACGGCACGGTGGTCAGCTTTCCCGGTACGCCGGGCATGTGATAGTTGGGCACCGACTCGTGGTACAGGTTACGCGCCCGCATGGGTGCCACGCCCGGCATGTTGGAGCGTGCTTCATAGCCGTTTGGAAACAGGCAGGCGTAAGAGAGAAAGGCCACCTTCAGTCCGTCAACTTCGACAAACGCGGGTTCGCGTGCGGCTTTGATGTCCGCCCCCGTACCGCAGGTGGCTACGCCCTGATCCTCTAACCGGCGTTCGGTGTCAAGCATGGCTTCATGACCCGCGTCCACGATGTGGTTGTTGGCCATCGACACGACGTCGAAACCACACCTGGCGTACACGTCGAGGTTCTTGATGCCAGGGGTCACCTGTACGGGCGCACTGACTGCGGGTACGGGGTTGTCGGTGTATGGCCCTTCTAGATTGGCGAACAGCAGATCGGTGGCATCCAGCATCGGCTGCACCAGTTCGAAAACTTCAGGCGGATCGTCTCGATCGACAAGCACATCACCAGCCAGTCCAAAAATGGTTTTCTTCGCCATGAATCCCCCTCCGGGTCAGGTCACAGGATGATGGTACGTTGACCGTTCAGTTGCACTCGCTCCTCACAATGCAGGCGCACGGCGTGAGAAAGTGCGGTCGCCTCGATGTCGTGGCCCAGGTGCACCATCTGCTTAATGGTGACCTCGTGATCAATCGGCCGCACCTCCTGCACGATGATGGGGCCCTCGTCGAGATCTGCGGTCACGTAGTGAGCGGTAGCGCCGATGACTTTCACGCCGCGCTCGTAGGCCTGGTGGTAGGGCTTGGCTCCTTTGAAACCGGGCAGAAACGAATGATGAATGTTGATAGCCCGGCCCTCGAGTTTGGCGCAGAGATCATTGGAGAGAATCTGCATATAACGCGCCAGCACCAGCAGGTCGGCGTCCAGTTGCTGCATGACATCGAGAATCTGCGCTTCCTGCTGTGGTTTGGTTTCCGGTGTGATGGGCAGGTGGTGGTAGGGCAGGCCATACCACTCGGTAAGCGAGCGGCAGTCAGGGTGGTTGCTCACCACGCCTACGATGTCGGCTGGCAGGGCACCGGCACGCCACTTGGTGAGCAGAGCGCTCAGGCAGTGATCCTGTTTGGAGACCGCGAGCAGTACCTTCGGTAGCTGCTCTTTCGGGCGCAGGTGAAACTGCATATCAAAGTCGGCCGCCACCTGACCGAAACGGGTCTCGAACTCATCAACCGTGACGGTCATCTGCCGATCGTCGAACACGCAACGCATGTGAAAGGTCTCAGTCACCGGGTCGGAGTAGTTGGACACCTCTGTGACAAATGCCCCCAACTCGTACAGCAGTCCGGTGGACACGGCGACCACGCCGAGCCGGTCCGGGCAGCTGAAGGAGAGAATGTACGAATGCTGTGTATCGGCGCTCATGCTGTTGTCCTGTTGCGCCATCTACAGACGCAAAAGGCTTGGGCGCACCTCAGAATGAGGCCCAAGGACTGGCCTGCGTCTAATGTGTAACGCGCAGGAGAAATCACGCCATGGATATCAAGGGTTATACGGCACCGGGATACGAGTCGGTGCGCGAGAAGTTCTCAGAAGAGGCCTATCTCATGGGCACCGGTGGGGCTGCTTTTGCGGCAACCAAAGACGGTGAGTTGGTCGTGGATCTCTGGGCGGGAATGGCTGATCACGACAGGCCATGGAATCGCAACACGCGGGTACACATCCAGTCCACGTCGAAGGCCGTCACCGGTATGGCTGCCATGATCCTGGTGGACGAGGGCAGGCTCGATCTCGATGCCCTGGTGAGCGACTACTGGCCGGAATACGGCTGCAACGGTAAAGAGAACACCACCGTGCGCATGCTGCTCAGCCACGCGGCAGGTTCGTGCGTATTGCCCGGATACACCGAATTCCTCGACCTCGATGGCAATGGCTTTGACCAATACGACGAGATAGCCAGCCGTCTGGCTGCCGCCAAACCGGACTGGGAGCCGGGTACGGCACACGGCTACCACGGCTATACCTACGGCAACCTGGTGAGCGAGGTGGTGTACCGCATCACCGGGCAACGTGCGGGTGAGTTTTTGCGCAATGGCTACTTCGCCCGGCATGGGCTCAACATCTGGCTGGGTACACCACTAGAAGAACAGCGGGACCTCGCGAAGATCAAGCCATGGCCGGCAGCGCCCATGCCACCGGCTGCGCTCGAGGCCATGAGTGAAATGATGAAGAACTTCGTCGGCGACGGCGACCAGAAGCCGCCGCTGGAAACACCCGGTACCTGGGAACACGACGCTGGCTTTCGCGGGTTGCTGGGCGGCCCGGCAGATACGTTCATGTTGAGTATCGCCAAGCTGTGGAGTGAGCCGGCAGCGCTTGCCGCCGAGTTTGGTGCGGCCAATGCCACGGCGGACGCTCGCAGTCTTGCACGCATGTATATGCCGTTGGCCAACGAAGGCGTCATCGATGGTGTTCAGGCGTTCAAACCAGAAACCATCCAAGCGTTTTCCACTCCGCAACCCCCTGGCGGGATCGACCGGTTAGGCCAGATCGAATTCAACTGGCGATGTGGCAGCCACCACGCCAACCATGCGCTCATGCCGGGCGTACCGGCGATCTACGGACCCAATCCCAACTCGTTCGGCATGAGCGGGGGTGGCGGCAACTGGGGTTTTGCCGATCGCGAGAACCGCATCGCCTGCGGCTTTGTGCGCAATCACTACTCCAATGACATGGCGCTGAGCGCCATGCTGGCTGAGAGTGTGTACGAGGCGATGAGGTAAGGAAGTATGGGGTGGTCAGGGTCGATGCGCGGGGGGGGGGGGGGGGGGGACGGGCGGGGGGGGCGGCCCCCGCCCGGACCAGAAGGAAAA
>CAYMUT010000015.1:0-23247 GCA_964393625.1 uncultured Pseudomonadales bacterium | reverse complement strand
TTTTTTTTTTTTTTGGGGGGGTTTGTGGTTTGGGGGGGGGGTGTTTTTATAATTTTTTTTTTTTCCGACCCTGACCCCATGCATCCTGCAATTCATCCCCTGAGCGGCGCCATCGTCACCGTTACTTCGGCAGGTGGTTCGACGCCGTGCAGGTGTTCGACGAAGTAGTCGAAGTTACGCTGCTGCACGTAGCCATCACCTCCGCCTGAGTGGGTGCGGTTGGGCAGATACAGCATGTCGTAGGGTTTGTTGGCCTTGATCAGCGCGTCCACCAGTCTGAAGGCTTGCGCCTGGGGGACGTTTTCGTCCATGTCGCCGTACACGATCAGCATCTTGCCCTTGAGGTTGGGCGCCATGGCGGTGATGTCGAGCGGTGCCCAGTTGGAGGGTTTCTCATCCGGCCGGGTGCGCAGAATGCCGCCACCGTCGTATTCGGGTACACCCGTGGCGCTCTCGAAACCGGGGTAGAGTGGGGCGTAGTCGTATACACCTGCACCGGTAATGCCGACGTCGTAGAAGTCGGGTTGGCTCAGCATCGCCTGTGCGGTGAACGTACCGCCCCACGACCAGCCGTGAATGCCCACCCGGCTGGTGTCCATCTTCGGGTAGATGTTCGCCAGCTGTTCGATGGCAGCGATGTGATCCTCAATACCGATACGGGTGAACTCGACGTAACCGGCATCACGGAAGGCATTGCTGCGCAGCGGTGTGCCGCGGCCGTCGGTGGTAACTACCGCAAAACCCAGTCGCGACAGCGCCTGGGAACCCAGGGGATTTCCTGCCGTGACCGCATCCATGAAGTTGCGCGGTGCGACGATCACCTGCGGTCCGCCGTAAACCGCGTCGATTACGGGGTGTTTGCCGTCCGGCAGTTCTCTCTTGGGGGCGTAGTAGACGGTGTAGATATCGGTTACGCCGTCGGCGGCCTTTACCGCCTGACGCACTGGTGGCTCCCAACCGCGTTCGTAGATCGCGCTGGCATCGGCGGTCTCGATCATCGCGATGAGGCTGCCGTCTTCGGTTGAGCGCAGTGCCGTCTGGGGCGGAGTGTCCACGGTCGACCAGGTGTCGAGAAACACACCGAGGTCGGGCCGGATCATGGGCTCGAGGGCCGGGATGCTGAACAGTACGGCAAACATCTCGGTGGGTACGGGCGGAATCGTGTGGTCTGCGTTTTCAGTGGTGAGCAGCACTGGTTCACCCCCGTCGAAAGAAGCGCGGTAGAGATGCCGGAAGTAGGGGTCTCTGCCTTCTTCGCGCGCGCCGCCGGTGAAGTACACCTCGCGGTTGACTTCATCCACGGCATGTATGTCCTGCACCAGCCAGTTGCCCTGGGTGATGGCATTTTTGCGTTCGCCCGTTTGTGCATCATGCAGGTACAGGTGGCCCCAACCGGACTCATCGGAGTACCAGATCACCTCGGCCCCGTCTCCGAGCAAGCGGATGTTGGGTTTGTTGTACTCCACGGTATTGGTCATCGCGCGGGTATCGGATACATCCTCGATCAGTTTTGTGACCGCGCCTGTTGCCAGGTCTGCGCGAAACAGGGCCAGTTTTTTACTACCAATGGTGCGCGCCACGATGAACGCCTGGCCGTGCTCTTTGCTCCAGCCGAGTACGTTGCCGTCGAGGCCGCCGAAGTAGTAGTCATCCGGGAACTCGATCTGTGTGCGATCACCTGTTTCCAGGTTGAATGACCAGAGGCTGACATCGGGCCGATTGGCATCCCCGGTTAGCGGATGCCGCACCTCGTGCACGATGGGACGCATGGAGCCGTCGGTGGGCACCCACTCGACAAACGGTACGACGCCGACCTCACGCTCGTCGTTTAGTGACGCCACGACATAACGATCATCCGCTGAAAACTGTGCCCCCACCGGAGGTAAGCGCATGCCGTATTTCTTGATCTGCACCACCATGAGGCCGGTGTCCGGCAGTTTGCCCCACGAACGATAGGCTTCGCCGTCATCGGTGAGTACGCGCCGTTCCTGGGTCGCAACTTCGGTGAGCACCAGGTTGTGATCTTCGGCCTGCAGTATGTAGCGGCCGGTGGAGGAGGTGAGCGCGCCCGCAGGTGGTACGGGCGGATCGCTCGCCTCACAGGTGTTCTGCCCCAGATCACAGGTGATGACTTTGCCGTCGCGTACACCCGTGAGCGTGCTGAGGTCAGAATCGAGATTCTCTAACGTCAGTCCGAGGCTGCCTGCCTCGACTTCGCTGTCGAGTGCGGCAGCCAACGCATCCGCGATTGCCTCATGGTCGAACGCGGTCGAGCTTTCGCCAGAGGTTGTGTCGACCACTCGGTACTCGGGCCCCTCGTCGCCATCCCGTTTGTACCAGAACTTAGTCGTACCGCTCAGCCAGTGGGGTTCGACGGTTGCGTTTTTCACCAGACCCTTGAGGTTGCCCTGCAACAGGCCGGCGGCGGCCTCGTAGTCTTCTGCGGTAATGTCCGGGCCAGTGTCACCGATCTGAATCTCAACTACGGCTTCTTCGCAGGCGGAAAGGAGCGCCACCAGTGCGGCGATGGAAATGAGCTTGATCATGCTTATCCTGCTACTGCTTCGTATACACGCAAAAAGTTCTCACCGAGGATGCCGCGAATGTCATCGTCGCTGTATCCGCGCGCGACCAGTCCTCGCGTGATGTTGGGCATGTCGCGGTAGTCCTCGAAACCCACCAGGGTCTTGGTAGTGGAGATGTTGTCTTCCTCGCGGAAACCAATCTCGTCGACGATGGCGCCAAGGGTGGCCTCGATGACGTCCCCCGGAGCCTGCATCGGCCAGTCGGTGCCGATACCCACGTGTTCGGGTCCGACGCGCTGGGAGATGTAATCGATGTGGTCGAGCACAACTTCCACGGTGGGATCCGGATCGGGTGAGAGGAAGAACGGCACGGTCACCACACCGACCACGCCACCGGTGGCTGCAATGGCGTCTATCTCTTCATCGCTCTTGCCGCGTGCGTGGTCGTATACCCCCTGGGCACACGCGTGATTCGCGAACACAGGTGTGTTGGACAGCCGGCAGGCATCTAGCGTGGTCTGTTTCCCACAGTGGCTGGTGTCAACGATGATGCCGAGGCTGTTGCAACGCTCCACCACCTGTTCACCGAACCGGGACAACCCGGCGTTGTTCGGTTCGGTGCAGCCCGCGCCCACGTAGTCCTGGCGGTTGTAGGTGAGCATCAGCACGCGCAGCCCCTGCTCGTAGGCCGCATCCACATCGTCGATGTTCGCAGACAGCCCGTAGACCGGTTGGCAGTAGCCATAAAAGGCGACGTCACCGTCGGCCTTTGCCTGGCGGATCTCTGCGGCAGTAGTGACCTTGCGTATCCAGCCGAGGTTCCAGATCACGTCGTACAACTCGCGATAACCAGACGTTGCCGACGTGACATGTGGCGGGCCCATGCCGACGCCGAACACGCCGACGTCCACGCCGCTCTGGCGCCACCACTGCTCGATGAGGTCTGACTGGCCGGTGGCGGCTATTCGATAGGGGGCAAGTATGGCCTGACCTACTCCGGACAGACCCTCATCGATATCGCCAAGTGCCTGCTCAACCAGGCGAGGGTCCAGTTCGCGGAAGATGTTCATGCCACCCGGATGCTGATTCATCATATCGACGATGATCGAGTCCTGGTGCAGCTGTGCGGCGTGCGCTTCCTGCTCTGGCGTTAGTCCGAAGTCCCAGCTGCCCGGGTTGCTCATGAACCTGTGTCCTCTTTGATGTACATGCGCGTGATGGGAACAGGTTGTGCTAACACCTGCCCCTGCAACATTTCGATTTGGGTGGCGCCATCGGCCGGTTCGCGCTGGATGGCGTCCAGCACCCGCATACCCCGGACGACGCGTCCAAAGGTGGCATAGCCATGCCCATCGCGATTGGCACCGCCTTCGCCGGTGTCCAGCACTGCGTTGTCCGACATGTTGTAGAAGAATTCGGAACCCGCTGTACCGGGATCGAGTCGTGCGTAGGCAATAGTGCCGCGCTCGTTGGGTATGCCGGTGGTGTCAGTCGTCTCGTGTTCGATCGGGGGGATGGCCCGTTCGGGTTCTGCGTACTCGCTGCCGTCACCGGCCATGGCGGGTCCGAGCAAACCGCCCTGCACCACGCCGATGGAGGTGCCATCTGTCTTCTGGTGAACCACCCGGTAAAAGCTCGCCTCACTGTAGTGTTCGCCGCGTACGTATTCGAGAAAGTTGTTTGCCGAGATGGGTGCACGTTCGGGGTAGACGGCGATCTCTATTTCACCCATCGGCGTTTCCATTACCACCTGCATCGTGTTGTCCTCCGGGTGCTTGTCGACCCACCAGGTGCGCAGGTCGGATACGTCGTCCCGTGAAACCCAGTCGGTGTGATGCGCGTACTGTGCGTCGGGGAAATCGACATCTTTACCCCTGAGATGGGTATCGAAAAAGCCGAGCACAAAATCGTTCTGTATCTGGATGATGTCGTCTCCCGGTATCTCACCAAGGAGCGGTGCCCTGGCTGGATTTCGCATGAACAGTCCAAAGTCCGACACCCCGAGGTGGGCGACGCCCCTGACCTTCAACCGCAGAATCTCCGGATTGAGACCGGCCAGTTCGTGGCGTTCGTATGAGAAGTCGTTGAAACCGTGGGCAGTGATGGACTCATCACCGCTCATCAGCTCGGCGATCTTGTCGTAGTCCGAGTAGAACATCAGGAACGGCTGCGGCTGTTGGCGATTGAACGGCGTGGCGTGGTAGTCACCGCCATCGAGATTCACAGCAGCCGTACACCTGACATCGATCATGCAGATGCCACCGGTGGTGGAGCCACCGAAGGACATACCGATCTGTCCGGTTTCGGCAAAGTTGCTTGCCGCTACGATGTCCGCTACCGACTCAGGCACGTCGCCCGCTTCCAGCATGTCGTGCACAAACAGGCGATCTGCAAGCCACACAGCCGCGCTCACCGAGGCAATACGATCGCCGTTGGCCATGGAATTGTCGTACGTCTCGATGGAGCCCGCGCGGCGCAGCTCGTAGGTCTCACCCGCAAACGCCTGCACCTGCGAATCGGAGATGCCCGCTTCAGTCAGGCGCGCCATCTCCTCGGCCATTGCCGGGTCGGGGGGAATGACCCGGCCGTCCGGAAAAACGGTGGCGGAGGCGTCATAGGTGTGTTGCACCGAGTAGACGACATAGCCGTGGCTCGCGAGCGTTTCCATGAGCGCCGTGTTCTGGCTCGCGAAGGATGTGTAGCCGTGGCTGTAGATTATGGTCGGCAGGTTTGCTGATCCTTCGAGCAGGGGGGCACCCACGTACGAATTGGTCTCGGCATGGCCGAGATACTGGAAGAGAAACGGCAGGCCCATCGCAGAACCGAGACCCGCCCCGGTGGTCTCTCGTTCGAGCTCCGTGAAATACCGTCGACGCTCGAATCCCTCCACGCTCTGGGCGGGGTACCAAACGCGCACCAGCAGGTGGCGGGGTTCGTCGGCTGCGGCGGCGTGCACACCGAGGCGGTTGTCGTCGGTCAACGCAAAGTCGCGCACGCCCACGGCATGCTCGCCCGACGGTGGCGGGATGTCAGTCACCGGAAACAGGTAGATGGGTATGAGCGCAAGTATCGCGAGCAATGCAGTTGCGATGAAACCGAAGCGCAGTACGCCGCTCTTAGCCGGCTTCGCCCGAAGATGTGCAATGCCGATACCGAGCAGAACCAGGACGCCAACCACGGCGGCAACCGCACCCTGCCAGCGAAAATCCATGGTTGCCCAGGCACCAAAAACCACCATCAACCCGGCAGAGAGAACGGACAGGTTCCGTCGCCCCATGGCCAGTGTGACGAGCAGTGCAACGGTGGCCGCAACCACCAGGTAGTCGATCAGGATCATCCGCAGATTTCCTCAAACACGCGCAGGAAGTTCTCACCCAGAATGCCGTGAATCTGTGCGTCGTTGTACCCACGCCCCACCAGGCCGCGGGTGATGTTGATGAAGTCACGGGCATCGTCGTATCCGACCAGGTGCATGCGGTTGTCGATCTCGTGCTCGGCTCGAAAGCCCATCTTCTCCCAGCTGCCGCCGATGGTGTTGTCCACCAGGTCGTGGGAGAGCATGAACGGCCAGTCGGTGCCGATGCCGACGTGCCGCCAGCCGATGAGGTTCACGATGTAGTCGATGTGATCGAGCATCACGTCCATGGTGGCTCGATCTTTCTGCGGCGCCAGGAAGAAAGGCACCGCGTATACACCGACGACGCCGCCGGTATCCGCTACCGCCATCAGCTCTTCATCGGATTTCGCCCGGTCGGTTTTGTATACCGCCTCCGCACTCGTGTGATTGGCGGTCACTGGCTTCTCGGAGAATTTGCAGGCATCCAGCGTGGTTTGCTTGCCACAGTGCGAGGTGTCGACGATCAACCCGATGTCGTTCATCTTGGCCACCACCTCGAGACCAAAGTTACTGAGGCCCGCGTTGGTGCGATCGGTGCAACCTGCGCCCACCGCGTCCTGGCGGTTGTAGGTGAGCATTACCGAACGCGTGCCGAGGTTGCGTGCCACGTCGAACTGGTCGAGGTCGAAGGGCAGGCCGGCGAGCCCGGGCTGGCCAAAACCGTAGGTGACATAAGTGCCTTCCGCTTTGGCTCGACGAAAGTCCTCGGCAGTGTCGGCAAATGACATCCACGGGATGTTCTCGACGTTTTTGTTCAGGTTCTCGAGCCCCTGCAGTTCCGTGTCGGTCACCCCACCCATGGCAAAGCTGGCACAAGTGTGTCCCTGGCAGAATGTCTGCAGGGCGTCGGTCGCACCCTCAGCGCTCAGGGAGTAGGGCAGCTCCATACCCACGATGAAACGCTGGATCGGGTGCATAGACTCTGGCAGGCGTTCTTCCACCACATCCTCAGGCAGGCGGTCATAGAGGGCTGGGCCACCGGGGCCCATGCTGCACATATCGATGCTGATGGCATCGGCGTGTAGCTGTTGTGCGTGCTGTTCCTGTTCACTGGACAGGCTGAAGTTGTAGTCTCCCGACATAGCGGCTTCCTCGGTACTGGTTAAATTCCTTTGGCCATTCCTCGGCGTCTTGGGTCGGCCACCCCCTCGATTTCGCCGCTTTGCTCATTCACCAGAATGCCCTGGCAGGAGCCCATTTCGCATTCGAGCGGTGAGACCCGATTGAATTGCATACCCTTCTCGCGGAGATAGGTGAACGTCTCCTCGCTGAAATCGCCCTCCACCATGGATCGTCGACTCGGGTAGAGCGGCGAACCGAACATGGGTTGTTGCACGGACTCGCGCAGCGTCATCCCAAACTCCACCACGTTGAAGGTGTTCTGCAACACATTGTGCACGCAGGAGATGCTCGGGCTGCCCACGGCAAGCGCAGGTTTGCCGTCCCGCATCAGCAGCAATGCGGTGGTCAGCCCCAGCGGCAGCGGCGCCGGTTGCCCGTAGACGAGAATGGGGCGCGACACCCAGATACCGTCCACGATGTGGCCGTTGCCGAACGGTACACAGGAACACGAGTGGGTGCCGTAGGCGACGTTGCCGTCTTTGTCGATGATGGTGATGGCGTTAGTGCCTGGATTCAGCGCATCAAAAGGTCGCGAGGGTTCGTTGACCACACGTCGCCACAGGTCTTCCGCCTTCCGTTCAACGAGCGCTTCGTCGACAGTACCCGTGGAGGCAAAAACATGGGCGGTGTCCTCTGGCCGCACGGACAGGCCCTCGTGCCAGATCTCTTCAATCAGGCGCATCTGCAGGTAGAGCGTTTCGGGATTTTCGACGGGTGGCCCGTACGACCGCAGATCGCCGTGTTCCACCGCGGCCATGGCCAGGGCCACGATAAACGCCCCGGGTGAATGGATATCGTAGCCGCGATAGCGCCCGATGCTGGCCACCTCGGCAGCCATGCCGGTATCGGGCCCTCGTGCCATGTCGTCGAGTGTCAGGCGCCCACCGTCGGCCTGCACCCGGGCGACGTATTTCTGTGCAAAATCTCCCCGGTAGAACCACTCGAGGTCCGGGTCATCCTGTATCCGGTGAATGCTCTCAGCGAGCGCCGTTTGTTTCAGTTCATCGCCGGGGTTCAGTAAGTGTCCTTCGGGGTACCAGATGGCCTGACCCTCGCGAAAACGGGCAAGTTTGTGGTGATACTCAAACACCCATCCCCACAGGGTGTCATCGATGGCAAAGCCTTCGTCCGCGTACTTGCAGGCTGCGTCAAAGTGCCGGGCCCAGGGCAGGCGGCCTTTTGCCTCCAGTGCGGTTCTGGCTCCGACCAGCCAACCCGGAACGCAGGCGGTCCTGCCGCTGTCGATGCCTTCCTCGTCCCAGTCGCCATCTTCCGCAGACGGTCGTCCAAACGTACCGCCGTACACATGATGGGTACCGCTAGCGGCGTCAAACCAGTTCATGCCCAATCCACCGCTGAAGGTAGTCATGGGGGGCTCTACCACCACCTGAACGGCCGCCGCGGCGATGTAGGCGTCCGCAGCACTACCGCCCTGCGCCAGCATGTCCAATGCTGCCTCGGTGGCGAGTGGGTGAGAGGTGGATACCATGGCGCTCGCGGCAGTGGCGTAAGAATGCTCAGGTAACGGTGATGGCGAGCGGACCTGCACACAGGCCTCCGATGGTTTTTCTACCTTGAAATAGACGCGTTGCAGGTGGGTTCGCCTCAATCAACGAAGCCGCGTATATACTCGGCTACAGGGCCGGAAGGGGTATACATTGAACTACGACTACGTAATCGTCGGTGCAGGCTCTGCTGGTGCTACGCTGGCAGCACGCCTGTCTGAAAACTCATCGTCGCAGGTGTTGTTGATTGAAGCCGGTGTCGATTACCGCAGCGCCGATGCTCCGGCCGCCATGCGTTCACCCAATCCATCCACCATCATCACCGAGCCCGAGTTTGCACAGTATCGTTACGACGACCTGCTGGCGAGGCGCACTGCAGCGCAAGAACCCCAGATCTACTGGCGCGGACGTGGGTTGGGCGGCAGTTCCGCGGTCAACGGGCAGATCGCCATCCGTGCGCTGCCGGAGGATTTTGAGCGCTGGGAAGCAGGGGGCTGCACGGGTTGGGGGTTTGCTGATGTGTTGCCATTCTTCTGCGCGTCGGAGACCGATCTGCGCTACCCGGATAAGGACTATCACGGTGCGGACGGCCCCATTCCCATCTATCGCGCCCCGATCAATGAATGGGGACCAGTAGACCAGGCCCTGGCGGAGAGTGCGCTCGGAGACGGCTATGGTTGGGCGCCAGACCACAACGCCCCGGGCGCGCTGGGCGTGTCGCCTTACGCGATCAACAGCCGCAACCAGGAGCGAGTGACCACCAATGATGGTTACCTCGACCCCGTACGCGGCCGCAACAACCTGACGATCCGGGGGGATGTGCAGGTTGATCGGGTGCTGTTTGATGGGGACAAGGCCATTGGCGTGTCTGTCTCAGGTGGTGCCGAGGAGATACGGGGCAGGGAGATTGTGCTCTGTGCGGGTGCCGTTCATAGCCCGACGATTCTGCAGCGCAGTGGCGTCGGACCGGCGGACTGGCTGGCAGAAGCAGGGGTCGATGTGCGGCACGAACTGCCGGTTGGTCACCACTTTCAGGACCATCCGCTCGTGACGCTGGTTCTCGATCTGCAACCGCATGCCGTTTCGCCGCCGGGATTTAGACACACGAACTGCTGCGTGCGCTACAGCTCAGGGCTTGCTGGTAGCGGTGCAGGAGACATGATGCTGGTGGCGATGAACGGGCTTGGCGACAGCCTGGGTCGCCAGGACCTGGACGATACTCCCAAAGGCATCGGCATGCTGGGGGTTTGGGTGAACGAGTGTTTCTCAACCGGCGAACTGCGTATCACCTCAACTGATCCGGGCGTACAGCCGATCATCGAGGAGAACATGCTGCACGACGCCGGCGATCTCGAGCGCATGCGGGACGGCGTTCGCAGGCTCTCCCGCATCGCACGGCATGATTGCGTTGATGGCATCGCGAAGAGCGTTCTGGTCTCTATGGGCGGTTTGACGGGCACCGGTTCGCCGCTTTCTCTGGATGAACTCGACGCGCTAAACGACGGTGACCTGGACGAACTGTGCCTGCAGGTGTCGGGGGATGCCCAACATGCCACCAGCACCTGCAGGATGGGTGCGGCGGATGATACGGATGCGGTGGTCGATCCGGCCTGCCGGGTAAGAGGGCTCGACAACCTGCGCGTGGTGGATGCCTCGATCATGCCCACCGTGCCCTGCACCAACACACACCTCACCACCGTCATGATTGCGGAGAAGATTGCGGCTGAACTTGCATGAGTGAAGTTGAGCACGTCGATGTGCACCGCGTTGGTGAGGGGGTGAACAAGATTCTTCTGGTCCATGGATCGGGGTCTGCGTCCCGCGCGATCCTGGGCCTGGGCAGACTCATCGCAGAACGTGTCCCCGATTGCGAGGTGGTAGCGCCGAGCCTCGCGGGTTATGGGAGCACCGCAGCGGATGAGTCTCAGAACATCATCGAACAACACCTCGATGTGATGGGCCAGGTAATGGGCGCCGACATCTGGCATATCGTTGGTCACTCAATGGGCGGCTATCTCGGATTGCAGATGGCACGCCGGGTTCCCAACCGGGTCGCTTCAGTCTGCGCGATAGAGCCGATATGTTTTGGCGCGCTCGATGCTGAACGTGACGCTGATGCGCTGGAGGCTGACCGAAAGGTGATTCGCGCTTTCCAGGACGGCATGGAAAATGGCACGGGGATCTCGCACTTCATATCTGCATGGAACCAGTCGAACTGGAATGACCTGCCCCAGACTGTGCGTGAGCAGTTGGAGGGTATGGCGGCCATCATTCATGAAGAAGCTGTTGTTGTGTCTTTCGATGATACTCCTGCCTCAGCTTACGCTGAGCCTGGTGTACCTATTGCGGTTCTGGGTGGGGCAGAAACGCTGCTGCCCGCTCATCGCATTGTGCAGCGTCTGTCTGAACAGCCATTTATCTCGTCGTCGCATTGGGTAGCGGGGGCTCGGCACATGGATGCAGTGAGAATGCCGCAAGCGTTTGCGGCTTTGATTGCCGAGCACATCCTTGAGTGCATTGCGACGCGATAGTAGCCTCGTGGCATGACAAACGAATCAGAACAGCCAGGCCGCGACCAGCTGCAAAAGATGATGGACGCCTCACCGTTCATCCATAACTCGGGCATGCAGATCACCGAAGTCGATCATGATGCCCAGAGTCTCACCATGACCATGGGCCTCAAGCCTGAGTTCGAACGTGCAGCGGATTCAGGCCAGTTTCATGGGGGCCCCATTGCCGCTCTGATTGATACCGCAGGGTGCTTTGGTCTCGTGATGGTGCTCGGCGTTGGGGTACCCACAGTCAACTTTCGCACCGACTACCTGCGCCCCGCGTTCAACACCAGCCTGCGCGCCATCGCGACGGTGCGGCGTGTAGGTCGCACGGTTGGGGTGGTCGATGTGGATGTGCTGGACGACAGCGACCGTCTAGTTGCTGTCGGCCGCGGCACGTTCGGTAGCCAGGCGGGTTAGCGAAGCCCGGTCGATCTTGTTGGTGCCCGCGAGCGGCATCGTCTCCAGGAAGTAGACCCGTCGCGGGTGCATGTAGGCTGGTGCGTCCGCGAGCGCGATGGCCTTCACTTCATCCTCGTTGAGCGTCGTTCCAACGGCAGTCACGACAAAGGCAACTGGTTTGAAGGCTTTCACCTCATCGGGTATCGGCACCACACAACACTCAGCCACTCTCGGATCGGTCTCGAGGATCCGTTCCACCTCACCGGGATAGACGTTCTCACCACCGCAGTTGAACATGTCGTCGTCCCGGCCGACGAAGTAGAAGAAGCCTTGTTCATCGCGGCGCATGATGTCGCCGGTATCCACCCAGCCGTCATCGCTCATCTTCTCGGCGGTCTTCTCGGGCAGGTTGAGGTAGCCGTTCATGGCGGCGGGGGTGATCACCTGCAGCACGCCCTCGTTTTCATCTGCACCATCCACCAGTCGTATCTTCACGTGTTCCTGCGGGTAGCCGATAGACAGGCTGGGTGTGGGTATGCCATCAGGGTGTGCGCCAAACATACCGGCACCGGCCTCGGTGGTGCCGTAACCGTTGGAGATCCGGGCGTTGGGGAACACCTCCTCCACCTGGGCGATCAGGGTTTCGGAAAGCGGCGCTGAACCCACCTGGATACCGAGCACCGATGAGAGATTGAGGTTCTCGACCAGGTCCTGTTCCTTCAGCATGAGGCTCAGCATGGTGGGCACGCCGGTGATGACCTGCACCTTGTGGTCGTGAATCGCCTGCAGGTAAGCGCGCGCATCGAACCTGGGCATCAGCACCACGGTACCGCCGCCAGCAGCGAGCGACATGAAAAACAGCGTGCCGTTCATGTGGTAGAGGGGGGCGGCGACGATGGCGGTGACGCCTTTTAGCGCTGCGGCCATGCGCTCGGCCATCACCCATTGGCTCTCGTGCGAGAGTTCTACTCCCTTCGGCACACCCGTTGATCCGGAGGTGTACAGTATGAGTCCGGCTTCATCGATTGCCGGTACGACACTGGAGAAACCTGCTTCGCCGGGGTCGTTGCCGATCGCAATATCATCCTCCCGCATGGTTTCGGGCAGGCGCCCGCGTTGCTCGGCGTCAACGTACACGCGCGCAAGTTCTGAATCGGAGCAGATGTGAGCGAGTGTGCGTTCGGGAAAGCGGGTGTTCATCGGAACGGCCACGCCACCAGCACGCATGATGGCGAACATTACCTTGATGAATGCAGCCGAGTTTGCAGCAAGCAGACCGATGCGCTGCCCGCGCTGTACATCAATCGAGGCTGCCAGTGCGTTGATCTCGTTGTTGAGCTCGCTAAAGCTGTACGTGCGCCCTCCTTTCGAGAGGTCGATGAGTGCCGTGCCTTCGTGTTTTGCGCTGATGGTGTCACTGAGATTTCTTCCTTCCATTACTCTTCCTCGGCCGCTGGAGTCGCAGCGCGCGCAGCCACACCGTCGAGTAGCACATCGAGTGCCGCCCGGTCATGCCAGCGACCACGTGCCATCACGCCATCGATGGCTTTCAGTGCCGCCAGGTCTTCCAACGGGTTAGCGCGCAACAACACAAGATCAGCCTGGGCACCGTCAGCGACGACACCCGAGAGTCCAAACCGCGCGAGGTACTCGCCCGGTACCGAGGTGGCGGCTCGAATAGCAGCCGCGTTGGAAAGGCCCACATCGTGCAGGGCTTTGATTTCCTGATGCACTGCCGGGCCCGACATCAAGCTGTGGTCGGTACCCACCATGATTTTGGCTCCGGCCAGGTGCAGGGCACCCAGCAGTGCGCTTCGCAGCGAGTACAGGGTGGTCTCACCCGCGCGCTGATCTTCGGCGAGTGAAAACCCACTGCCATCCGCGATGCTGTCGAAGGTTGCTCGCAGCGTAGGAGACATGTAGCGAAGGGCATCGGGGAAGGGCTGCTGGTAGTTGTTGGTAAAATTGCGCATTACGTCGTGGGTGGGTACAAGCCAATGATCGTGCCCGGCGATGAAGGTGGCGAGTTCGGCCACCTTGTCCGGGTTGAGCAGGCGCTTCACGTCGACTTCCCCTCGACCCACGCTCTCAACCAGTTCGAGTGCACGTTCATCGAAAGGTGCGAGATCCGGGCTTGGCAGGGAGTCGTCACCCATGGCGGCATGCATGACACCGATCAGGTGTTCGGAGGTGCGCATACCGGCAGTCACCGCGTCTTTGAACGGTACGTCCTGCGGTACATGGCCCGAGACCTCGATGTCGTGCTTTTTGCCTGCCTCGATGATGGCCAGAAACACCTCGGGTGTGAGGCGTGAGTACGTCTTGATGAAGTCATAGCCGGCAGCCTTTTGGGCGGCGATGGCCGCATCCATGGCTGCTGGGTCGGTGTACTCGTTGGCTTCAAGCCCCATGCTGGCCCAGATGGCCGGGTGGCCATCCATGAGATCACCGGCGCTCACGATGCGCGGACCTGGCAGCTCGCCGCTGGCAACTTTGGCGCGCAGCTCCAGCGTGCCGGGGTTACCCCACATTACCCTCACCGTGGTCACGCCGTACCCGAGGGCCAGCGCCAGATCGTCGGGTGTGGCGATGTGGGTATGCATGTCCATCAGGCCCGGGGCCAGGTACCTGCCGGTGGCGTTGATGACGGTAACCCCTGCCGGCAGCGGTGTGTCGGCGGCGACGATGCCAGAGATGTGTTCGCCACGGACGATCACCGTGCGATCGGCCAGGACCTGTGCGTTCTCGACATCAACGACGTTGGTATTCACGAAGGCGACGTAGTCCTCCGCGGCTGAAGCGAAAGGGCACATCAGCGCCAGAACGATGACGGTATAAAGCGGGCGAATGTAGCTACTGGTCATCGTTTATTCCCGAAGGCTGAGTGAGAAAGTACAGGCAAACCACGGTGCCGAGCACGCCTGCGGTCAGAACCGGCCAACCGGAGCCTTGCACCATGACGCGCGAGAGACCGTACATGGCGATGGCGTTGAAGATGAAATTCACCACCAATATCCACCCGCGTATGCGCATGCCGCCAACTTTGCGGTCTATATCGAAACTCATGCCTGCCACCATCCGAGCCGGTTGAACACGTAGGTGATGGCCACACAGTTGAGCAACGTCACCTGCACCATGATGCCCAGGTTCCACAGGCGTGACTTGCTGCGCGCCTCGCCGAGCACGGCCCTGTCATTGAGCATCATGTAAAAAGACCAGCCGACGATGTTGTTGGTGAGAGAAAGCGCCGCCGCGATGATGATGATGAGCGTTACCGGGCTCGGGTACCAGGCGGCCAGAAAACCCACCTGCGGCAACAGCAGGCAAACCTTCCAGCGCCAGGAGCGCACGTCCGGTTGCCAGCCGAACACCTCGTGGATGCCGATAGCTGAAGCGATGCACAACCCCACCGAGGTGGTGAGGGGTACGGCGAGAAAGCCGATCATGAACATGTACTGGGCACCGGTTTCGCCCAGCAGCGGCACCAGTGATCTGGCGAGCTCGGCGGCACTGCCGGGGATATCGCTGGTGCCGTGCAGCGTGCCTGCAAAGACGCACACCACGAGAAAGTTGACGATGAAAAACGGGATGAAGAAGCCTGCCACCAGGTCGACGCGCGCCAGTCCCTCGTGCTTCGCCTGCCAGCCCCGGGCGTGGCCGGTGTAGTGGAACAGCACCCAGTCAGCCACGCCGATGGCGGCGGCGGTGGATGCGATGAACAGATCGATGCCCATGACGCCGCTCGGTAGCCAGGGTACGAATGTGCCGCGCAACGCCGCCGGCCAGTCGATGCCCACCACAAACAGGCAGGCTGCGAAACACAGGATCATGGCACCCAGGCTGTATTTCATGAAGCCTTCCAGGAGCTTCGTACCGCCGGACCCGGCACGGCCGTAGCTGAGCGCGATGGCACTGGTGAGCGCTATGTAGATGGGCCAGTTGTACCCTTGTGGGAACCCGGGGCCGTCAATGGCTGCAATGCTGTCGATGAGGTGCGTGCCGAGCGCCACCTGCCCGAAGTTGAACACTACCGCTACCGTCACCAGGCCTATGAGACCCGTGAGTACGCGCGCCATGAACCAGCCGTGGTGTTTCGCCTGTTCCTGTATCACGGCAAAGCCACCGTGGCAGGTGAAACGGGCCATGGCCGCCATCATGAAGAGCCCCGAACCAGCCGCGATCCAGAATATCCACAGCGTGCGGTAGCCGAACTCGGCACCGGCCAGCATGGAGGAGGTCATCGTACCGGCGCCCAGGGTGAGCGCGGCTCCAATGAAGCCGGGCCCGCCTAATCGAACATAGGTGGGCAGGCCCCGAATGACCCCCTTCGACTGTGCTTCAGCGAGATCCTGAGTCTGTCGCGCCAGTTCATCGGGCGATATGGCGTCGGCGAGTGGGTAGCTGAAACGGGACATGCTCAGAGAATTCGCTGGTACTCGACGGAGCTTTCACCATCTGGGTCCAACACGAGTTTCACCGGCCAGCCCTGGTAAAAACCGCCACCCAGCCACACCTGCATCGAACGATCGATGCCGGGTGCCTGCAGTCGGACGTCGTGGCGATTGGATCCGGTGAAATAGAAATGCCCCACCAGCACCTCGCTCGGTTGCCGGGTCACCGTCAGGTTTGCGGTAACGATTTCACCATCGCCTTGTGTCACGCGAACCGGAAGCGCCCGTGTTTCACCGTCGTTCAAACCCGCGAGCGTGGGACCGATTACCAGCCAGTCCATGGCGGTGTTGGTCAAAAGAGGTGCCTGTTCGCCCGCGCCGCCGCGGAGATCGCGATGGGAACCATCGGCAGCGTACGTCTGGCCGATCACACCGGGCGTGCCAGTGGCGTTGATGGTGGAGGCGATGCGCTCGGTGCCGAGCACCTGCTCGCCCTGGCGCACGACGAACTGCGCTTCGATCAGCGCCTGTTCACCCTCCTGCAGGGGCCACGGTTGGGCATCTGCGAAGAACGCCTCTTTCTTCGTATTTGCAGCCAGCATGCCATCCAGCAGGCCGTCCAGAGCAGCCCGGTCGAGCCACGTTTGGCCGGACATCACTCCCTCTATGGCGCGATACGCGGCCACATCCTCGAGTGGGTTTGCCGAGAGCAGCACCACATCGGCACGTGCGCCTTCCGCCACCACGCCGGAGGTGCCGGTTTCCTGCATGTACGCCGCGGGTGAGGTCGTCGCCGCACGCAGGGCATCGAGATTGGACAGCCCGGCGCGCACCAGCAGTTCGAGTTCATCCACCATGCCGTCACCCGTCATGGCCCAGGGATTTTGTGCGTCCGTACCGGCCAGAATGCGCGCACCGGCGTCATGCAGCGCTTTCACCTGGGAAAGCTCGTGTTCGAACAGCATTTCGGCGCCGCGATAGCTGTCCTCGGTCCATCCCGTGCGAAACATGGCGGAGAGATTCCAGAATGATTTGACGGTGTAGTCCACATAAGCGTATTCGGGCCTTGCCTGTTGCCGTGCCACAGCCTCGGGTGACATCGCGGTACCACGAATGGTTACGAGAGTGGGCACTGTCCAGATACCGCTGTCGCGAGCGGCTGCGGCGATGGCCGCCAGCTTCTCGTCGTCGTACTGCTCGGACAGCGATGTTTCGCCCCTGCCAAGACTAGCCGCGTGGGCTGGAAAGGTCGGGTTCCATCTTTTGACGATGTTGGCCCCGTCGGCCAGCGTCGCTTCCTCGATACCGATCAGGTGTTCTGCCGCACGCATGTTCGCGAACGCGTGTGTGGTGGGCACGGCTGACGGAATGTGTCCTTCTACAGGAATCCCGTGACGTTTGGCGGCTGCAACGATGGCATCGAATGCCTCGACGCTTAAGTTTGAGTAGACCTTGATGAAGTCGTACCCGGCTGCCTTGTGCCTGGCGACGACCGCCTCGGCTTCCTCCTCGGTCAGCACCCGCTCAGAACCGTAGTGAATCACTGGCTCGCCATCGACGATACGACCGCCCGTGAAGATGCGCGGACCCAGGAGCTCGCCCGCGGCGACTCCCTCGCGGAGCGCGAGTACGGCTGGTTCGCCCCACATCGAGCGAATGAGCGTGATACCGCTGGTGATGTAGGCGTGCAGGTCTCGTTCGGTCATGGGATGCGCGTGCATGTCGGCAAGCCCGGGGGCGAGGTATTTGCCTTCACTGTCGATAACGGTGGCGCCCTGCGGTGTCGCAACGTCGTCGGTAGCGCCAACCCGCGTGATACGCCCGTTGGACACCAGCACGGTGTGGCCAGCCGTCACAATGCCGTTTTCGATGTCGACTACATTCACATCGACGAAGGCGTAGCTGCCTTCCACCGGGGGCACGGTTTCGGGCAGGCCAGCGGGTTCGCTGCAGCCAATGGCGGTTAGCAGGAACAGTGCGGCTATCGAAAGTCTGTTCATGTGTTCTCTCTCATGCGGAAGTCAATGACGGCACCGTGCGCATCGTGGGCTGCAACACGAACACCGTTCTCTATGGAGACGTACGGCACATCATTCGCCTCAAGGACCGCCTGACAGGTTTCGAGGTGTGCGACATCGAAGGAAAGCGCAACCGGATAGCCGGCCAGCTTGTTGCAGATGTTAAGCCCCACATCCTGGTATTCGTCCTGCGCGCGCTCGCGGGAGATGATGCGGGCGAAGTCCTGTCTTGCCCCGATGAAACGCACTTTGTCCGGTGCGTTGATGGTGGGTTCGGTGCGGTACAGCGCCTGGAAGTACTCGATGTCCTGCTGCGGATCGTCTGAGACCCAGGTAATACCCCTGGTCTCGGTGGCGGTGTTGGGGTGGCTCAGGTATTCGGGTATCCAGATCGTGCCGGGTTTGTTGTGCACCGACAGGAACAGCGACAGGTACAGTCGCTGCGGGCGCCAGATATAGAAGAAGGAACTGTCGGTCTCATCGATCGAACCGTCCGGCATGTCGATCCTGCGGCGTGCGCTATACATCTCGCGAGGATTCAGCCCCAGTTGGGCCACCTCGCGGTGATCGGCCTCGAAGTCGTAAGACCTGAGACTCACGTGTGACAATCCTTCACCGCAGTCGAAGCGCGGCAGGTACTCGGCGAGTAGTGGATGGTCCACGCCTGCGAGACCACCGAACAGCTCGAGGTAGGTGTTGCCTATCTGAACGACGCGATTGCTGGTTCCGATCTCGATGTGTTCCATGCGCGGCAGCACCTGAAACCCGAGGCGCTCATAGCTGGCCCCAGCGGCCTCCAGGTCATGTACCTGCACGACATAGTGGTCCAGGGCCCGCACGGACGTCGCGGTACCAGACATGTGTGACAATCCTCCTCCCTGACCGAACCTTAGCATAGAGGGTTGAGCGACGCATCGTGTAGATGTCGTGCCCCTCTGGCAGACTGGGCACCGGGAGGAAGCAGCAATGCGAACAGGTTTCGTTTTTCTGACAGCGCTCGTTCTGAGTGCGTGCGGCGCTGAGCAACATCAATCGTTGTCGATTACGCTCGGCGACCCTGCGCTGGCGATCACCAATGTCTCCGTCATCTCCATGGTAGACCCACAGCCGTGGACCAATCACACCGTGATCGTCAGGGGTGACAAGATTACGCACGTGGGTCCGAGTGACGGTGCACCTGTCGCAGCCAACGATGTGCAGATTGACGGTAGCGGTATGTTTCTCATTCCGGGACTGGCAGACATGCACGGGCATGTGGGGTTCGACTATGACCCAGCTGTTGCCGGAGAGAGAGCCGACCTGTGGCTGTATCTGGCAACCGGGGTCACCACGGTGCGCAACGCAGCCGGCTCTCCCGCTCAGCTGGCGCTCGCAAAAGCGATCGATTCCGGCGAGTTGATAGGCCCGCGGTTGGTGACGGCCAGTGTCCTGCTCGAGGGTGAGAACGCGGTGTGGTCTTTTGCCGACAAGGTGCTAACTCCTGAGGAAGGTCGCGCTGCGGTCCGCCAGATGGCGGCTGATGGCTATGACGCGGTCAAGGTGTATCACACCATCGATCGGGAGACCTACGCTGCCATCATGGACGAGGGCCGGCGCGTCGGCATACCCGTGTTTGGCCACGTGCCGTTCGAGGTGGGTATCGAAGAAGCCCTCGCAAGCGACCAGGCGTCCATCGAACACTTTCGCGGCTATGACATCGATGGACTCACGCCCGAGATACTCGAAATCGATGGAGGACGTAGTCCCGAGCGGTTCGGGTCGTGGCTGGCCATGACCGATGAGCGCATGGACCAGCTTGTGCGGGCAACGGTGGAGGCGGGTGCCTGGAACTGTCCCACGTTTGTGGTGACCGATATGCTGGTCAGGGCGGAACAGTTGCCCGAGTTTGCCGCTCACCCCATGGCCCGATACATGCCGGGCGACATGGTGGCTCGATTCGATAGCTCTGGCCTGTTGGAAATATTTTCCCCTGAGTCCCGGGAAATGCTTGGCAGAGCTCGACCGCAGATGCAGAAATTCCTGGTCAAACTGCATGCAGCCGGTGGCAGGCTCATGACGGGTACGGACACGTTTCCTTCTCTGGTGCCGGGATTCACACTCATCGATGAGCTCGCGACCTTCGTTGAGGCGGGCCTGTCGCCGTACGATGCGCTCGCAGCCGCCACCCGTGATCCCGCCGACTATCTGGGTAGTTCAGCTACTCGGGGTGTCATTCAGCCGGGCATGGATGCCGACCTGGTGCTACTTGGTGCAAATCCCCTCGAGGACATCGAAAACCTCTGGCAGCTGGAGGGGGTGATGGCAGATGGTCGCTGGCGCACACGAGAGGAACTGCTCGACAAGTTGGCGGAGCTGGCGTCGGCGGCCACCGAAGCGGAGACTTTTCTGCCAGAAAACTAGGTGCTCCAGGTCAGATTCACAGCTTCGGGTCCCCTGAAAAACGGATTGGGCGGGTAGTGCAGCTCGTTCAGGTTTTCCACATGGAGATTGTCGAGCGTGAGCAACACATTCAAAGCGATTTCCGTTTCGATACGCGCGAGTTGTGCACCGAGACAGAAGTGCGCGCCCCCGCCAAAGCTCTTTGCGCGGGTGAACGTGCGACTAATGTCGAGCGTGTCCGCATCGTCGTAAACGTCGGGATCATGGTTGGCTGAACCGAGCATCAGCACGACCA
Organism: uncultured Pseudomonadales bacterium; assembly: GCA_964393625.1. Classification (GTDB taxonomy): domain Bacteria; phylum Pseudomonadota; class Gammaproteobacteria; order Pseudomonadales; family Azotimanducaceae; genus UBA4421. Next base: position 2,661 of record CAYMUT010000015.1, on the reverse strand, counting down.
TCTGACCGGCCAGGATAGTCTGCCCATCCATCTCCACGTCCGCCTGCGCCACGCGGGGCAGCTGCTGTACCGACGAATCGAAACGCAAAAATTCCTCCACCGCCTGAGGCGTGAGGCCTGGGTCGCTGGTGAGTTTGGCCATCTCGGCAGGATGATTCGCCAGGGCCACCACGGCGTTGCAGATGAGGTTGACGGTCGTCTCGTGTCCGGCAATGAACAGCAGGCGGATGTTGTGCCGCAGCTCTTCCTCGTCCAGAAAACCGTCCTCATCACGCGCCCGGATGAGCGCGGTTGTCAGGTCATCGGCATCTGAAGCACGCTTGTTTTCAAACAGCACTCCCAGGTAGTCGTCGAACTCGGCTATCACCGCGTCGGCTTTCTGATCATCGGCATCCAGTACATCGTTGCCATAGCGAATCACGTCGTGTGACAGGCGGCTGAAATAGTCCCGATCTTTTTCGGGGATGCCCAGCATGTCGCTGATGATGGTGGCCGGTATCGGGTGTGCGTAGTCCTGCTTGAGTTCCATGTGACCCGCGCTTCGATGCTTGTTTATCAAGCCGTTGACTAGATCCTGGATGACCGGGCGCATGGCCTCGATGCGTTTGGCATTAAAGGTTTTGACCAGCAGACCGCGGATGCGTGTGTGGTCCGGTGGGTCGAGATTGAGAATGCCGCGGTCAAAGCGATCGACCCGGGCCATAGGTGCGCGAGCCTCGGTGCCAGGTGGGGGCTTCTTGCCGAAACGTTGGTCTTTCAGAATGGCGTCGACATCGGCGAACCGGGAGACGCGCCAGAACCCAAGCGCGTCATCCCAGGTCAGGCGCTGCTGACGCGCGGCCGCCAGAAACGGGTAGGGATTGTGGAAGAACTGACGCTCGATGTCGGATAGACCTGTCTCTGCCATTTCCACCCCGCAAAAGCTGTAGTCCCACAACTATACGCCTGGGATTGATGCCATGAGAATTTTTGTTGTTTATTCGACTGGAGCCGGGCTTGTGAAATCGGACTCTGCATCTCCCCCCAGGCTGGCGGGTAGCGGTGGATTCTCGTCAACGGTGGGGTTACGTTCAAGAAACGGCGTCGATAGGGCTTTGACGGGAGGAAGCTGTGAGAATCTATATCACCAGCGTGTTCGTGGATGATCAAAAAGCGGCGCTCGACTTTTATACGAACAAACTGGGGTTTGAGGTTAAACGCGACATCCCCGTAGGCGAGTTCAGCTGGCTCACACTCACAGGCAGAGGTGAACCCGATGGCCCTGAGTTGCTACTTGAGCCGATCGGGCATGCGGCGGTGGCCCCGTATCGGTCGGCACTCGTGTCGGACGGTATTCCGCTGGCCTCCTTCGCCGTCGACGACATCGACGCCGAGTTCGGGCGTCTGCGTGACGAGGGGGTCAGATTCACTCAAGAGCCCACTGATGTTGGTAACGCGATTGTTGCCACGCTCGACGATACCTGTGGCAATCTCGTTCAGCTGATGCAGCTGAAAGCGGACTGAATCCGCTGCCCAACTGCGGTCCCTGGTTGTTGTTGCGTCTATCCAGATGTAACCAGCATTCGGGACATGCATGATCTATCAAACCTTCCTATGCGTAGTGCTGCTGCTTGCGCTTGTGGGGTGCACACCCCCCGCGGAAACTGCTTCGGAGCAAGCGGAAACGGCGCGGGTTGAGGCCGGCCGCGACATACCGCTGACAGAGCAGGTGCGCACCACCAGTGAGAAAGACCTGCGCCTCATCAACGCGTTGCGCTCGTTTCTGCCCTTGCTGATGCACACCTACGGTACCCCGGGTATGAACATAGCGCTCGCCCGGCGCGGTGAGATCGTGTGGGAGGCGGGATTCGGCTATGCCGACCTGGGCCGCGAGCGCAAGATGACCCCGGAGACGGTTTTCAACTCCGGCTCCATGGGCAAGGTCTACACCGGTATGGCCATCATGAAGCTGGTGGAAGAGGGCATCATCGACCTGACCATGCCCATCAATGACTATCTGCCGTTTGAGGTACACAACCCCCTCGGAGGGCGGGCCATCACTGTTCACGACCTGATGGTCCACCGGCCCGGGCTGGTGGCGGATGCGGCGCTCAGCCTGTTCCGCACCCCGGATAGCCTGAGGGAATCAGTTGAAGCGGAGTTTGCCCGCGATATGACGCCCATGGGCGGTGGTGACTCCATGCCGCGCTGGTTCGCAAAGCCCGGTGAGCAGTTCATGTATTCCAACCTCGGCATAGCGACGCTGGGGCTGATCGTTGAAGAGAACAACCCGGAAGGACTGTCGTTTTCGGAGTACATCCAGCGAAGCTTCATGGACCCGCTCGGCATGCGCTATTCGCAGTACCCCCCGGTGCAGGACCAGGCAAACATCCGTGAGGACATCTGGGCGCGCAGGTCGACCGGCTACATGCCCATGGGATCGGTGTGGATCGAAACGCCGGCGGTCTACTTCGGGGAATTTCCGGCGGGAGGTTTTGTCTCCACGCCCGGAGATTTCCTGCGGTTCTTTCTCGCCTTCATGAACGAGGGCGAGTACGACGGTGTGCGCATCCTGGCGCCCGAGACCGTAAAGCAGGCATTGACGCCCGCAGCCGAGGGTATGCGTGGGATGCAGATGGGTATGGTGTGGATGCTCGACAAAGTTGGCGAACCCGGCTTCAA
>CAYMUT010000014.1:0-126568 GCA_964393625.1 uncultured Pseudomonadales bacterium | reverse complement strand
CGCCAATACATCCGAAATAACCACCAGCTTCGCCTCGTCGCCTAAGGTGTCCTGCCTCCGCAACACATCAAACGCGCGCTGCAAAGTCTTTTCGGGGTCTGTACTGAAGGCCGTCCGAAATGCGCTCACTGAGCGGTTTAGCGACAAGCGCCGCCGAGTCTGGCTGTGATTGGTGAATGCATAGATGGGTACCCGCATGGGGCGCGCGTTGGTAACGAAGTCCGCCATGATGCCGCGTCGGGTTATCACCACGATGCCCTGGGCGTGCAACGCTTCGGCCAGCGCGACCGCGTGGATGGCGACATGTTGTTTGTCGTCGGTCGCGACCAGGTCTTTCTCATAACCGAGCCCGGGAAACCGTTCACTCTTAAGTGCAATGGCACTTAGCTGTTCCACACAGCGCACCGGATGTTTGCCCACGCTTGTTTCACCAGAGAGCATCACCGCGTCCACACCTTCATAAATCGCATTGGCGACATCGGTAACCTCCGCGCGGGTGGGAATCGGGTGTTCGATCATCGACTCCAGCAGATGGGTCGCGACAATACAACGTCTGCCCAACTGCGCGCTGGAGTGAACGATACGTCGCTGTATGTTGGGCAGATCAGCGATGTCAGTTTCGATTCCGAGATCGCCTCTCGCCACCATGACGCCATCGGCCAGGCGTGCGATATCGTTTATATGTGTGACGCCTTCCTGATCTTCGATTTTAGCGATGATTTTTATGGTGTTCTGTTTGGTACCCAGAAAATCCCTCAGCTCCGCCACATCGTTCGGGCTGCGCACGAATGACAATGCGATGAAGTCCACGTCGTTGGCAACACCAAACTCAATGTCAGTTCGGTCCTTCTTGGTGATCGATGGTAGATTTACACGCACACCGGGCAGATTAACGTGTTTCCTGCTGCCCAGGGTGCCGCCGTCCACGACCTTGCAGGTAAGCTGGTTCTCGGCCTTCTCCAGCACTTCGAAATTGAGCAGGCCGTTGTCTACAGTGACAATTCTCCCAACGTCAACGACGTCGACAATCTCGTCGTAGTTGACCTTGATCGATTTCGTTTCCACCAGGTCCGCATCCCGCACGGTGAGGGTGACGATCTCGCCTTCAGCCAGTTCCATCGGTTGTTCGAGCACGCCGGTGCGGATTTCCGGGCCCTGCGTGTCGAGCAGAATGGGAACTGGCTGAGCGACCTTACGATTGAGGGTTTTGATCCAGTTGATGATCTGCAGGGCACTGGTATGGTCGGAGTGGGACATGTTCAGGCGCACTACGTTCATACCCGCGTGACAGAGCTTCTCGAGCATTGGGTAACTCGTCGTAGCCGGCCCGATGGTGCATATGATTTTGGTACGACGATTATTCAATTTGGCGCTACTGTCCTGTTTCGTGAGCCTGGCACAAGGTTCTGCCAGAAGTCTTTTGCCCTTGTGGCAGCCTGATCATGGGTAATGATCTCCGGCTGCCAGTAATCGGGAAAGAAACCCTGCACCGACGGATTGGCAAAACGGGCGTCCACCAGACAGATTATGCCCGCATCTTCAGGCCCCCGGACCAGCCGTCCCGCAGCCTGGACATTTTTGACCAGAGCCGGTTGTGTATAGGCTACCATCTGCCCCCATCCCGCGCCTTCAGATTCGTCAAAATATTCCGCCAGAAGGTCTCGCTCCAGGCTCGGTGGCGGCAGGCCCAGACCGACAAGAACGACTCCACTCAGGCTCATGTCACTGAAGTCGACGCTTTCACCAAGCAGGCCGCCGCTGACAATGAACAGCAATCCGTGGGATGCCGTCGCAAAACGACCAAGCAGATCATCGGTCCCTGCCGCATCGAGCCCACGCTGCTGGATAAACATTGGAACCAGCGGGTACCGCTCTGCAAACGCCTGCGCTGCGAGATCAAGATACGCATAAGAGGGCAACGCTATGAGATAGCGTCCACGCCCGGCGCCCAGCAGCCCGTCAAGTAACCCGCACAGTCTGCTCACGCCTGCCGCACGCTGGCGGTAATACGTCGGAACATCCGGCACGATCAGCACGCACACCTGAGACGCGGTGAATGGCGATTCGGCACGTGCGGCGCCGCCGCCGGGGTACCCATGCAGACGCTGATACAAGGGCAGCGGAGAGATCGTACCGGAAAATCGTATATTGCTCTTGTGCGTATCAAGCACATGCCTGATGTATGGGGCGGGATCCAGACAAATCCGCCTTACCGCTATGTCCTGTTGCCGTACCTCCACATACTGCGCGAACGTCTCTTCGTGGTACCACCCTTCCGAACGTGCCCAGCGTACCGCAGCGAAATACAGGTCGGCGATTTCCGGATACTGCTCCAGACCAGCCTCAAGCTCGGCCACTTCGCCCACCAATCGTTCCATCGCCCGTTGCAGTGATTTCACCTCAGCAACCTGCGACTCCCCTTCACCATATTCCTTACGTAACTTCAGCAATGCGCGATTGACGGACTCCACCGGTTTGCGCAATGCAGACGAGTTGCACTTGCGCGCCTGACGCACCTGCCTTTTGGTCACCTCGACCTTCAGCATGTCCCGCGTGCGAGGACTCAACTGGTGGGCTTCATCGATCAGCACGTGGAGTTCGTCATGTTCGGCGAAGCGCTGCAGATGCACGATCGGATCAAGCAGATAATTGTAGTCGCCCACTACAAGGTCGGCCCAGATGGAAGTGTCCAGCCCCAGCTCAAATGGACACACCATGTATTCGCGAGCGACGTGCTCTATGCTGGTTCTATCGCAGAACCGCCGGGAAAGCAGTGCGTTCACCGCCTCGTCAACCCGCTCGAAGTAGCCCTGTGCGTACGGACAGACTGACGCGTCACAAGGCGCCCCTTCAACGAAGCACACTTTATCTTTGGCCGTAAGCTCCACCGACACGAGGACAGCTCTGTCCGGATCCAACTGGACCGCAGCGCTGAGTGCAGCCCGCGCCCCCGCATTGCGACTGGTCAGGAAAAAGATCTGCTCGTTATCCGTCTGGGCCTTTACTGCAGGGAACAGCACACCCAGGGTTTTACCACTGCCCGTGGGTGCTTCCAGCAGCAGATCATCGCCGACTGCCAGCGTCTGATAAGAGCGCCGCGCAAGCGCCTGTTGCGCGGTTCGGAACTCGGGCATGGGGAATTCCAGTTGCTCGGCCCAGTTGCGGCGCTGGTAAGTTCGATCACGGTGCCGGGCGAGCCTTACGTCAACACACAACAGCAGCATCGCCAGATCCGCGCATGCGCGCGCAACGCTGATACGGGTTTCGAAAAGCATTTCATCGGCCGTATCCACCTGCACGTATATCAGTCTCAAGCAGATCTCCTGGTCTGCCTGAGTTGCGGTTTGTTCATCGTCCGCAGCCCGAAGACATCCGTACAGGTAGAGTTGTCCCATATCCACAGGATCCGGCTCATCGGGAAAAACACCACAGCATTTGAACTCCTCCAGCACCAGGCGTCCGTTTTCGGTATAAAGTCCATCGATGCGCCCGGATATCCTGCGGGGCCGACCGGCCAGCTCAACTTTCCTGCCGACAACAACTTCAGCCCGATACCCAGGTAACTCCTCGCGCCGTGATGCCTGCACACGCTGCTGCATGCGAATACCCTGCTCCGCATCCACCTGCTTGCCCGATCTGACCGGATACAGATCGCCGGCCTTGAAGAGAAACGCCGCAAGGTTACGCACAGCAATTTCGCCCCTGATCAATCTGCCGCCGCCTTTGCGAGTTTCAGCTTCAATACCCTGGCGGGAATACCCATTGCGGCAAACTGTTTGAACCAGACCCGCTGGGTCGGCTGCAGCTGATCTGTAGGGCCCTTCACTTCTACCAGTTCATAATCCCCAGGGCCGCGCACCACAAGCAGATCCGGCATACCTTTGGAGTGGGTGCGCAGATTTCTGATCAGAAAAGCCGCTGTCTTACGAATGTGATCCCCAGGCATGGCTTCGATGATTCGCTCAATGGACAGCTGTTCGAGCATCGACCAGTTCACCAGGCTGTTGGCGGTACCACATTTATCCTTCGCGGTTTTCCGCAGGTGCTGACGCAGCGCTTCATCAGTTGAAAGCTGTACTTCAATTGCATCGAGGATCCCGCAGCGCAGCGCTGCAAAGTCCTCCCGGTACAGGTCAATGGGTCCGGTTTGAAACGGATTACAGAAAGCACCCGGCACATCGGCAAAAATTGCTCCCCAGTAGATCAGCCCGGTCAGCGTTTTCAACAAACTGTTCTCTGTATGCGCGCCCCACGGCTCATAGCGCCTCAACACAGACTCACACAGAATCAGTTCCAATGCCTGTTGCTCGACATCCGGCCGCGCAGCATCAACATGCATTTCCATCTGAGGCGGCTGATATCCACCAGCTCGCTTGCCGAAGCGTTCCGTAAATTGCAGCTCTTCCTCACTTACCGGATTGGCGCGAATCTCCGCCAGACATTGCTCAACTTTGCCGGTTTCCCCCTGACGCTGCAGAAGGCGCACTATGCGCTCCCGCGCCGGATGCTCAGCGGCTGCACGATACACGCGAATCGCCTCTTCGCTCTGTCCGATCTGTTCACACCACTTGCCCAGGCGCAACAGGGCACGCTGGCGACGCGACTCGGTAAATCGATCCTCGCAGGGTGCGCGGCGCAGCGCATCGGCCAGTTCCGGCGCCAACGCCGGCTGCTCTGCCAGACGTTTGGTCAATTGACTCAAGTAACGTATACGCAGATCAAGATACAACTGCGGCAGGCCGGAAAAGCGTAAGTGATGAATGGGCACTTCTTCATACCGCACCATGCCCAGGTCTCGTATGACGAACGCCGACCAATCCTGGTGCGTGTCGCCAAAATAAAGCATTTTCACTAAAGCCCAGCAATTCTGGTCACACACGGTCAGCCAACCCATGTAAGCGGCACAACGCTCGACAATGGTTCGATCACAGTAACGACCTACAATGGCGCTGATCAATTCAGTTTTGCGCAATCGACCGGCAAACGAACCGAGGTGAGGAAAAACTGCGAGCAGTTCATCTTTGCGCATTGCGTCGAGCAGCACATCCGCCGGCTGCGGTGCGCAGCGCATGACCAGGCCAAGCCGTTGCAGGCCTGCGACGCTGGCATCAGTATCTTTGATCTCCCGGTAATCGATCTTGTCGGTGCGTATCACCGGACCCTTGCGGGTCAACAGACGCGCGAACAGGCGTTGCTCATCGTCGTTCGCGACCATGAACGCCTGCACAGATCTGTGCGCCTCGTCAGGCAGCAGCTGCGCATATCGCAACTGCACGAATTCGAACAGCATCCGGCAGTTATTCTGGTAATAGTCTTCCGGTGGCGGTTGGTCCGGCGTTAACATGCACGACGCAGTAAATCATTCAGGCCACTAGGAGAGCATTCCTTGAGTAGCAGTGCAAGCCATCCGTTCTGCATCGCCACGGTAGTCACCGGCAAGGCGATCGAAACCATGCTGGAAACTGGCGAGGGCGGAAACTACCGAGACGAGCATCCGTGGCTGATCGCCGCAGAGATGTTCGAAGCAGTGCAATCCCGGGGCGTGCATTTGCCCATTCTTTTTGCCTGTATGAGCAGCGATCGGGAAATACATTTCAGCCACTGGGCCACAGTAACCGCCATCGATGTGGTCGAGCTGCACCGCGGGCAGTGGCAAAGCAGGTGCAGCTTCAGCGAACTGAAGCCATTCAATCCAATCTGGGAAGCGATTGATTCAGTGTTCGTCAAAACCAGCGCGGAGCAGCTTGAGCGTGAACACAGAGAAGGCATCAGAGTCTATCGAACCGAGCTCGATGAGCACCAGATCCACCCCTACGCAATATGTGAGACCCCGGCATTCATTACCGAGGCGTTGGCGGATTAGCAGCCAGAAGAGGCTTTCATTGGCGAGCCTCTCGGGGTCTGTTTGTGGGAAGTTGATTGAGTCTTAGAGCTGGAGTGGTCACGTCGCGCAACGGTCAGCTTTTGGCGGAAGCCGATTGCGGCTCACCATGTATACGTAACCACACTTCCTTGCGGTGTACAGAGGCTTTCTTCGGTGCATCTATCCCCAGATGCACCTGACTGCCGCGAATCTTCAGTACTTTCAGCTCGATCTCGTTATCGATCATGATCGATTCACCGGCTCTCCTGGTTAACACCAGCATAGATTTTCCTCTCGCAATCCATTTCTGCAGGGCCTAATGTACCCTCTCACACGGCGCGGTTCTGTGATGCTGCTGACACTTCACGGCAGCACAAGACTATGGCCGTGTGAACCGCATCTCATTTCCGTGGAACATTACGTTCCTTCAGCCGCCCGTCGAGCCTGGAAAAATCGGAGACAACACTAGGCACCAGCGGCACCTATCCCGTATTCTACGTGCGATCAGAGGATGCGACCGAGGTCTACGCTGCACATACTCATTATCGATGATGACGAGCACCATGGGCGGAGCGTCAAAGACGTTCTTGCTGCACACAAGTACCCGGCCGACGTCGCCACCAGCGGCGCAGACGGGCTGGCCCAACTGGCCGTCGCCTACGAAGAAGGTAAACCTTACGAGGTCCTTATTCTGGACCTGCACATGCCCGATCTTTCCGGCCTGGAGATTCTGCAGGCGATTCGCGAACGTGGCCTGAAAGTCAAAACTGTCGTTCTAAGTGGCGAACGGGAACTGTCAAGTGTCGCGCCGATCCTCAATCTTGGCGCCTATGACTATCTGCAGAAGCCATTTCAGGTGCAGGGCCTGCTGAACAGCGTGTCGCATGCACTTTCGGCTTATCAACTCGAAGAAGAAAATACCAGGATGCAGGCCGAAGCAGAGGAAAATGCCCGGCTGCATGAGTTTCTGCTGAATGCCTCACCGAATCTGATCTACATGCTCGATGCCGACGGTAGATTCCAGTTCATCAACCGGCAGCTCGATGGCATTTTCGATGCCGACTACGATAACTTGATCGATACGCAGTGGCGGAGCCTCTTCACCGGGCATCAGGATCTCACCGAGCAGTTGGCAGATCGCTTCAATGAACGGCGCACCGGCATCCGCGCCACAGTCGCTGAGGAGTTTACCTACAAGAACGAGATCGGTGTGAATCATGCACTGGAGCTTTCCTCCATGGGCCTGTATGACGGTCGCAACCAGGAGCATACCGGCAAATTCATCGGCACCTACGGCGTTATACGTGACATCACCGAGGCACGCCGCACCCGTCAGCAACTACGGCAGAACCAGCAGAAGTTTTATGGTCTGTTCGTTGACAGTCCCGACGCGGTGTTCATCTCCCGGGTGGAAGACGGCCTCATACTGGAGCAGAACCCCAACTTCGTAGCCATTCGCCAGGTCATGGGCGACGGCGAACAAAATCACGACGCCTTTCTCTGGAGCGATGACAATCCCCGTTCCAGGTTCGTTGCCGGGTTGCTGGAAAACCCGCTGCGTTTCGACTGGAATTTCCAACGAGAGGTACAGGGAGAACGCCGCTTCTTTGAGATTCGCGCTCGGCTGCTGTTGATCCAGGGCGAATCCTGCATGCTGGCGATTCTGCGCGACCGTACCCATGAGCGGCGCGCGGAACAAGATCGGCTGACCCTGCAGAAGCAGATGCAGCAGGCGGCACGCATGGAAGCCATCGGTCAGGTAGCCGGCGGTATCGCACATGACTTCAACAACATTTTAGCCAGCATAATCGGCTACGCCGAACTCGTGCAGAACGCGCGGCAAAGATTAAACGAGGACGAGGTCAACAAATATCTCGGCGAGGTGGTTACCGCAGGTCATCGAGCGCGGGATCTCATTGCTCAGATGCTCACTTTCACCCGAGCCAAGCGTGGAGAAACTTCGGCTGTCGACATTACTCAAACCATTAGCGATGTATCGCGCATGCTGCGGGCAGCCATTCCGCAGACCATCAGTGTCGATACACACTTTGCTGAAAATCTTCCTCAGGTAACCGTCGACCCTATTCAGATCCAGCAAATAATCATCAACCTGCTGATCAACGCGCGGGACGCCATCAGCGGCAATGGACGCATTGACATCCGGGTCATGCCCAATGAAGCACCAGGGACATGCCACACCTGCGAGGAACAGATCAATTCCGGAGGCGTAACCATTACCGTTAGTGATACCGGCCATGGCGTACCACCCGAGATCATGCTGCACATCTTCGAAATTCATTTCAGCACTAGGGCTCCTGACAAGGGTACGGGTTTCGGCTTGTGGCTGATCAATAAGCTCGTACATGAACACAGCGGCCATATCGGTCTGACCAGTACCGTGGACGAAGGCACGACATTCAGCATTCACCTGCCGCCGGCAGACGGGGCAACAGTCGCTGAGGATTTTCTCAATGTCCCCGCGCCGAAGATGAGCGGTCGTATCGTAGTGGTAGACGACGAAGCGTCTGTCGCAGCATTCATTGGTGAAGCATTGCGCGACAAAGGCTATCCCACGGTAGTGTTCACCGACAGCCCACAGGCACTGGATTACCTGCGCAATCATTTGGATGAAGTGGCGCTACTGCTGACGGACGGTTCCATGCCGCTGATATCGGGCCTGGAACTGGTGGAGTATGTGCGCAGCGCCAGCACGGAACTGCCCATCATCTACATCACCGGTTACACACAGAGCACTGACACCAGTGCCTTGCCGCGCCTGGGTGTCAACACCTACCTGCAGAAACCATTCTCTATCGATGAAATGCTCAAAGCCGTGGCGCAGCACACCGCGTCACAATCCAATACGGCTATCGCTCAGTAGGGTCGCTACCGTCACGGGGTGCACCGGTGCCGGATGAGCCCATGAAGATCTTGCTGCCGTCTTCGAAGGTTACGTCACGTCCATTAGCCCGTTGGGAGCGGTCTTTGGACTGATACCCATCAACCACGATTACGGTGCCCGGCATCAGGGATCTACGGTTCAGGCCGCGGCGTAACAGGGTATTCGGGGTACCGCCCTCGACCATCCACACTTCCTTATCACCAGCATCAGTGGTGTGCTCCATGTGGATCCACGCATGAGGATTCACCCATTCCACCTTGACCACCGGGCCGCGCAGCACCAGCGGGCGGTTCGGGTCAAACTCAGCACCAAATGCGTGGTGAGACCAGGAATGCGTTGAGCTCAGCATTAAGCCCGCAAAGCCGGCCGCCGCCGCTACCTGTTTGATCAACTTGGTTCTGCTGTGTTCTGTTTCGCTCATCTGCTTATCACCTCTCATCGTTCAAGCTATATCATCAATCATTGGATGCTGCTAACGGCCGTTGGCCGACTGCCCGGCGGCATCCTGCTCAAGCAGACGCGCGCCACGCATAATATTGCCAAGGGCATAGTTGCCTTCGTGGCAAGCGTATTCAAAGACTTTATCACCAGACGCCGGCCAAGTGTATTCACCCCGCCAGGGCTGCTGCCACACCGCAAGATCTTCCACGGCGAATTGGTAGTGTAGATCGCCGTTGTTCTTGCGCGTGAAACGCTCGACCACGTGGAGATCGTCGGTAGCACCATACAGGGCGGGTCTGGATTTGAAGTTAGTGGTGTCGACCACCAGGGTGTCGCCTTCCCAATGCCCTACTGAGTCGCCCATCCAGGTGCGAATATGCGGCGGCCGATGGGCAGCATTCATGCGAATGACCCGCGCATCGTGAATCATCTCCGCCTGGATCATGATGTGATCCGGGGTCTGCACGATGCGCTTCATGTTGTTGTAAAGCGCAGGCAGCATAGGTGGCCCACCGGTGCTGCTGAAGCCCAGCAGGCAACGCTCTCCAAGCGGGCGCATTTCCATATGATCGTATGGCCCGGGTCCTTCCCGGCCAACCCACCAGGCAGTGCCGGTGTTCTTGCCGAACAGACTGAAGAACGCCATCATGCGCTTGCGGCCGGCTTCGGTCAGCTCCGGACGGCGTCCGTTCTTCGGCTCGATAATGATCGATGTGCGGAATTTTCCGTCGACCATCATGGCCGCCTCGCCATTGTCGATCCAGAAGGCGTTGTAGCCGCCCACATTGCCGGCCGCCCCCTCAGAACCGTCGCCGCCCTCAGGGGGTGCCTCGCGATCCGGGTCGCTCTGCTCCTGGTCAGCAGCCTTAAACGCAGCTGCGGTGGCCGCCAGTTCCTGTGCTCTTTCGGGGCTCAGATAAAGACTGTCGCCAAATTCCCTGGGACGTTCCAAGGGTGTCAGGGTGGCAACGTTGTAGGTGCCCGTCAGATCGGGTTTGCCATCCGCCGTGTGGGGAATTTCCGCCGCAGCACCCACGCTCAGATACACGCAGATCGCGCCCGTAGCGATATGAATCCTCGACCAGCACAGCGCAACTCTGGGCAGCACGATGCTCAACGGGGCAGTGGCTCCCGACGCCATTCGCCGTACATCAGTTCTTCAACGAACTCGACACAGCGGAACTCCATCAACTGCGCATTGGGTTCCATCCGCCTATACAGCGGCATACGAATGGTCCAGGGTTCGGTAAACGTCTCAGGGTCATCCATAGTCGCCTCATAGAGCAGATGATTCGGTGAGATCGGGGTGTAGCGTTCAGTTACCGTCATGTAGGCACTGTGATGATTACCGGACCGGTCAAACCAGGTACTGTCGAGCTGGCCGGTCACCTTCACCACCAGGGTGTCGCCATCCCAAGTGCCATGGGACCAGCCCATCCAACTGTCTACCGGCGCCTCGCCGGGGTCTTCCATGTAAATCTCACGGGTTGCACCGGCGTATTGATAGGCCATGAACACCGAATCGGCGCTCTGAAAAATCTGAAACGGTTGTGGCATGTAGGTCGCACGTGGCACGCCGGGCAGGAAGCACTTGACCTCCGGGTCACGATCGATCCAGTCGGCTTTGTTTTCGTCGCGTTTCACCAGTGCTTCAGGCTTGTACGGGATCTTGCCACCGACGACCACGCCGAGCCCCGGAGGCACGGCGCCGACTGCGCCCAGATACAGGGTTTTGATCGCTGGCAGAGGGCCCATGGGTCCTTCACGCAACTGCATCGAATGGCTGGCGGTGTGCATCTCTATGTCGTAGTTCGCCGAATTGAGGGCCTGCCATATTCCATTGAGATCGGGGCGTACGCCGTCCGGCCCCCGCGGCGCCTTGTAGCCTTCCGCATATGCGCTGCCCATCACCAGCATGATTGACCCGATTACGGCCATGCAGATTCGGTGTAATCCCTTCGGTTGCGAATACATATGCATTCCCCTACTCGAACTGTCTAAAACAACCATCGTCCCACCTGTCTCTGGCAGCGTCAAGTAGCGCTGGATCGGGGTACAATACGTCAAAGCATCAACAGCTGGAGTCACCATGAGCAGTACCGAAAACGCATCCAGCGACGCCACGGAAGAACAGATCGAACACATCCGCATGGCGGTACGCCAGCTTTGCGCGGGTTACCGCGAGGACTACTGGCTGGAAATGGACCGCACTCAAGGTTACCCGACGGATTTCGTCGCAGAACTTACCCAAGCAGGATTCCTGGGTGTTCTGATTCCCGAAGCGTACGGAGGCTCGGGCCTTGGCGTGCGCGAAGCGGCTGCCGTGATGGAGGAAGTATGCCGCTCCGGCGCCCACGCCGGCGTGTGCCACGCGCAGATGTATGTCATGGGTTCGGTGCTGCGCCACGGCAGCGACGAGCAGAAAAGCCGCTACCTGCCGAAAATCGCGCGTGGCGAACTGCGCCTGCAGAGCTTTGGCGTAACCGAACCCACCACCGGCACCGATACCACCAGCCTCAAAACCACCGCCCGACGCGACGGCGACGATTATGTCATCAACGGCCAGAAAGTGTGGATCAGTCGAATTCAGCATTCCGATCTGATGTTGCTGCTGGCACGCACCACGGATAAGGACAAGACCACCCGCAAAACCGAAGGCCTTTCGGTGTTCATCGTCGACGTCAAACAGGCCGAGGGCAACGGCCTGGAGATCCGCCCCATCGAGGCGATGATCAATCATCACGCCTGCGAGCTGTTTTTCGACGATCTGCGCATTCCGGCGGAAAACCTGCTGGGCGAGGAAGGTAAGGGATTCCGTGTCATTCTCGACGGCATGAACGCCGAGCGCATTCTGATCGGCGCGGAATGCGTAGGCGATGGGCGTTATTTCATCGACAAAGCCAGCGCCTACGCCAGTGAGCGAGAGGTATTCAACCGCGCTATCGGGCAGAATCAGGGGGTGCAGTTCCCAATTGCGCGTGCATACACTCAAGTCGAAGCCGCCAGCCTGATGGTGGAAAAAGCGGCACGCATGTTCGATCAGGGGTTGTCCTGCGGCGCTGAAGCAAATATGGCCAAATTGCTGGCTTCCGAAGCATCGTGGCAGGCTGGTGATGTCTGCATGCAGACACATGGTGGCTTCGCATTTGCAAAGGAATATCATATCGAACGCAAGTTCCGGGAGACGCGCCTGTATCAAATCGCACCGATCTCAACGAACCTGATTTTGAGCTTCGTGGCGGAGCATGTGCTCGACATGCCCCGCTCGTATTGAGGAAAGACCCACAATCCAAACCACTAACGAAAGGGGGAAACCATGGCAAGTCTTGATGGAAAAGTAGCTATCGTTACCGGCGCCGGCGGCGGCCTGGGTCGGGCGCACGCCCTGCTGCTGGCACACGAGGGTGCAGCGGTAGTCGTCAACGACCTGGGCGGCGATCGGCACGGCGCCGGCGGCGGCACCAGTATGGCCGACGGAGTAGTCGACGAAATCAAAGCCAATGGCGGCAAGGCCGCAGCGCACTATGGCTCGGTAACCGACGACCAGGCCGCAGCGGACATGGTCAAAACTGCAGTAGACACCTTCGGCCGCCTCGACATTCTCATCAACAACGCCGGCATTCTGCGGGACAAGTCGTTCAAAAAAATGAGCGATGAAGAATGGGACGTCGTCATCGACGTGCACCTGCGCGGCACCTATCTGGTCACCAAACATGCCTGGCAACAGATGCTCGATCAGGGCGAAGGCGGCCGTATTGTCATGACCAGTTCGACCTCGGGGCTGATCGGCAACTTCGGCCAGACCAATTATGGCGCGGCCAAGGCGGGCATCGCCGGGTTCATGCGCGTACTCGCGCTGGAAGGCATGCGCTACGGCATTACGGTGAACGTCCTGGCGCCCGGCGCGTTTTCGCGCATGACGGAAGACATCATGCCCGATACCCCGAATCTGCAAGAGCGCATGGCGCCGGAAAAAGTTTCACCCACGGTGGTATGGCTGTGTACCGACGATGCCGCCAAAGTCACCGGGCGTCAGTTCTGTGTAAGTGGCAATCGCGTCTCGCTGCTCTCCTGGCACGTTGACGTGATTACCGAAAAAGACGGTCTGGAGGAACCCTGGAGCGTAGCCGAAATCGGTGAAGCGATGGCTGCTTCCCAGGAACACTGGCCTAAGCTGCTCAAACCCATGGAGGTCTGAGGGCGCTTGAATGCGCCTTCGTGGCGGCGGCGAACAGACACCTCATGTGGCCTGAAGCCCCGCCACACCGCGATTCGTAACAGTGTCATAAAACTGTAACAAAACCCGCTCAGTATCACGCCTACATCAAGAACAGGAGACATGCGGATGCGATTCAGCGGACCGCTTCCCGTCACACTGATTGCGTGCCTGGCGACCTTTACCGGCTCACCCATTCAAGCCGATACCCGAGATGACACAACCGCCGAGGTAATCAGCGCGTTACGGGCTGAGATACAGGCACTCAACGAACGCCTCGACAAGCTCGAAAAACGCGGCGCGGTCGCGGAATCCACCTATCGCGCAGCGCAGCCCGCTCCACAGGCCGCCGCCCCCTCTGGCTGGTTCGACAAGATCAAACTGAAGGGCGACATCCGTTACAGACATGAAGGATTCAACGTCGAGGACAGTCGCGAACGCCATCGACACCGCGTCCGCGCACGCACCGAGCTACAGGCGCGGGTAAGCAATACCGTCAGCGTGGGTGTAGGCATGGCCACCGGCGGAAGCGACCCGAATTCCACCAACCAGAGTCTCGATGATGGCGCCTCCTCCAAGGGTCTAGTACTCGACCTGGCATACATCAGCTGGAAGTCCCCGGTAGAAGGACTGTCCGTCACCGCAGGAAAGTTCAAGAATCCCTTCCACCGCGCGGGCGGCAACGGCCTTGTATGGGATGTCGATTTGCGCCCTGAAGGCGTCGCCGCGACCTACGAAAACGGCAGCTTCTTCTTCAATACGGCAGGGCTGTGGATCGACGAATCTTCCAGCGATGACGACTCCTATATGCTCGGTGCCCAGGCCGGCATCGAGACCAGCCTGGGAGAAGGCAAACTCGTTGCAGGCTTGAGCTACTTCAACTACGTCAACTCTCGCGGTGAATCTCCGTTTTTCGACGGCGACTCCCGCGGCAATCTGGTAGACATCGATGGCAACTACCTTTCCGCTTTCGAACTCATGGAGGGCTTCACCGAGTATGCATTCGCTTTTGAAGACGCCAAAGTCACCCTGTTCGCAGACTACGTGCAGAACCTCGACGCAGACGACTATGACAACGCCTGGGCGCTTGGCGCAAAAATGAGCCAGAACAAGTGGCAGGCTGGATGGACCTACCAGAAGGTCGAAGCCGATTCAGTCCTGGGCACCTTTACCGACTCGGATTTCATCGGCGGCGGCACTGACGGTGAAGGCCACATCCTCAAAGCAGGATACGCGCTGACCAACAAGGTTTCGTTGAACGGAACCCTGTTCCTCAACGACCGCGGCGTCGACTTTGGTGACGATGATGACTATAAGCGCCTGCAGTTGGATATCAGCATCAAGTACTGATTTCCTCTAATGCATGTTTCGTCATTAAAACGTAACGACCGACCGCCATCCCTCGAGAGCAAAAGAATACAATAGCGGCCCCACATGCAGGAACGCAATGACTACAACCAAAGAAGTCCTGATTGCTGGCGGGTTGCTGCTCGCGGCGCTCATAGCCGGTTGGATCACACAAGCACTCGGGTGGTGTTTATTCATAGCAACAGTGATTTGGATCGCCATACAGATTACCGAGATCCGCAAGGTGCGCGGTTGGGCGGAGCGCCCGCTGAGTACTCCGAAGAATGGCCTCGAGTCCTGGTTCGAGCTGGCCTATCAGCCATACCGCTCGCTTATCCGGCAGCGCCAACGCACCCAGCGGATGGCCGGTCGTCTGCGCGAAGTTCTGCGCTTGGCGGAGGTGATTCCGGATGGTGTCATCGTGGTGACCCCAAGCGGCGACATAGAGGACTTGAATCAAGCCGCCAAGCAACTGCTCATGCTGAAGGACTCAGACATCGGCCTGGGCCTGAGCACGGTAGTGCGCAATCCGGAGTTCGTGGAGTTCATACGTCTTGAATCTTATGACTCACCTCTCGAGTTCATCTCACCTACCGACCCGGAGCTCACATATGAGGCAAGACGCTTCGCTATGGACAACGGCCGGGCAGTCATCATTGTCAGGGATATCACGACCTTGAACCGCCTGCTGACCATGCGCCAGAACTTCGTCGCCAACGTCTCTCACGAGCTGCGAACACCGCTAACGGTCATGTCGGGTTACATGGAGACGATATCCGACGAAAGCCAGCCCGTGGAGCTGCGACTTGGACTGACCGAGCGGATTGCCTGGCCGATCAAACGCATGGGCTCGCTGGTGGATGACCTGCTGCTGCTTTCCCGACTCGAATCCATGGCCATCCCCGAGCAGAAAGACCATATCATGGTGACAGCGCTGATCAATGCCGCTGCCGCTGAAGTGCAGGGGCTGTGCGATAACCCACAGCAATTGAAAGTCCACTGCCGAACGGACAGAGCCGTTGAGGGCATCGAGGCCGAAATTCATTCTGCGTTGACCAACCTGCTCGGCAACGCCGTTCGCTATAGCCCCAATGGCGAGACGGTGGAACTCGTATGCGAGGACGTGGGCGAGCAGATACGCTTCAGCGTGATCGATCACGGTATCGGCATAGCGCCAGAGCACTTGACTCGTATCACCGAGCGCTTTTACCGGGTCGATATGGCCACCGCCCGTTCCACTGGAGGCACCGGTCTGGGGCTGGCAATTGTCAAACATGTACTGCGCCGCCACAACACCGTGCTGTTCGTAGAAAGCAAACTTGGGGCTGGCAGCGTTTTCTCCTTTGAGATCGACGCAGCGCCAGCGCGCTTCCCCACTGACTAGACCAAACCACTACAGCAAACCACGACACCAACCCACACTGAACCCACAAGAGGAATCACACTATGCACCGCACAGTTTCGGCGCTAGCTTATGGAATCGTACTCATGCTGGCCATCGTGCTCGCAGGCTGCTCCGGCGCCGACGCGCCGGCAACTAAGGCCGCTCCCGCGCAAGCACCAACTGAAGTTCAAGCAGTTGAAATCGCTCCGGTAGATGTCAGCGAATCCGCGGCAGCAGTGACCGAGACTCTTGCCGAACATGCCGAATACAGCCGGATAACAGGCATAGCGGGTAATCTATCCAGTATCGGTTCAGATACCCTGGCCAATCTCATGACGCTGTGGACCGAAGAGTTCAAGCGCAACTACCCGAGCGTCAACATTCAGGTACAGGCCGCCGGGTCTTCTACCGCGCCACCTGCGCTGACTGAAGGCACTGCCAACTTCGGCCCCATGAGCCGCGCCATGAAAGATAAGGAAATCGAAGCTTTTGAAACCCGCTTCGGTTACAAGCCCACTGCCATCCGAGTCGCCATCGACGCACTGGCCTTGTACGTTCACAAGGACAACCCTCTCGAGCAGATGGACATTGCCCAGGTAGATGCGATGTTCTCGACCACGCGCCGCTGCGGTGGTAATGCAAGCCTGGACCAGTGGGGCGACGTCAATCTTAGCGGGAGCTGGGCGGGTCGTCCGATTCAGCTGTATGGCCGCAATTCCGTATCTGGAACCTATGGCTACTTCAAAAAAGTTGCACTTTGCTCGGGTGACTTCAAGAACGGCGTCAATGAGCAGCCAGGATCAGCATCGGTGGTACAGGCCGTGTCCTCATCTCTCAACGGCATCGGCTATTCCGGCATCGGCTACATAACATCCGGGGTAACAGCAGTGGCGCTGTCTAAGGACGGGGGTACAGCCGTAGCCGCCACTCCCGAAAACGCTCTGAGTGGCGAGTATCCGCTGAGCCGCTACCTCTATGTGTACGTCAACAAGAAACCTAACGAACCCATCTCTCCCATTGAGCGCGAGTTCATTAAACTAGTGCTTTCTAAGCAGGGTCAGCAGGTCGTTGAGAAAGACGGCTACGTCGCTATCTCCCCTGTTGTTGCGGCGCGTGAACTTGCCAAAGTTCTGCAATAGAAATCCTGTAAACACATAACCACAAATAGATCAGCATCGGGGCACTAATGGGGGACACTTCAGGAGTCGGGCGATTACCTGCCAGGAGGCTATGGGTTAACCGTATCACCAGGTGGGTCGTCGCCTCCGGCGGGGCCGCCGTGATAGGCGCGATCGGCCTGATTTTCGCCTATCTGTTGTGGGTCATTGTGCCCATGTTTACGCCCGCCGATATTGAACCGGCTACCAATGCTGCCGTGGTCTCCCGCTCCGCCGCCCTTGTAGACGTCAGCGAAAACGGCGAAGTGCACATGCGCATGAGCCATGGCGGCATCATAGAGTTTTATGATGCCCAGCATGGCTCGCCGATCTCGGCATTCAGCCTGGGTATCCAGGTGCGCAAGGCTCAAAGGGTCTACCCCACTGTCGATACCTATGCCGTTCTGGACGACAGCGATCGGCTGCACTTCATCAGCGCCCGCTATATCGTGAGTTTCGAATCCGGGGAGCGGCAGCTGAAGCCGTCCCTTGAATTTCCTTTCGGTAAAACGCCGCTGCAGCTCACTTCCCCTGAAGTTATCGATGCACAGCTCAACGATGATGAACTTGTCATTGCAGTGGGCAATGGTGCCCGCCTCAACCTTTACCGCTTCGGTAACGTAGAGCCCGGTTATCCGCTGCCAGGTCCCCAGCAAGTCACCATGAATGCCATTACGCAGGTCGCACAGCTGTTCATAGGGCCACGCAATGAGTGGCTCTATGCGATGGGCGATGACGGCACCGTTGATGTGTTGGGTATTCGCGCTTTCAACCGTCTGCAGCGTCTGTACCAGGGTAATCTCGCAACAGGCGGCGCATTCACCGCAGCTGGTGCGGTACTGGGTCGCTATTCCCTTCTCATAGCCGATGACTCTGGCGCAGTAACCCAGTGGGGCATCTTGAGCGACCGCGCCGGCTATCGCATGGAAGCACTACGCCGGTTCACCGTCGACAAGCCTGGAGTACGCATCGTCAGTGAGCCACGGCGCAAAGGCTTTGCGGTGCTCGATGCCGAAGGGGGTATGACACTGATGTACCCGACGTCGGGTCGCTCGCTGGCTTACGAAGCCACTGGGCTCAATGCGGCTGCACCCATGGTCATAGCGCCGCGCTCAGACGTGCTGATTGCTGCTGCAGACGACCAGACCCTGCGCACCTTCGAACTCGACAACAAGCACCCGGAGGTGTCGGTCAGCGCGTTGTGGGGCGAAGTCTGGTATGAGGGCTACGAAGAGCCTATTTTCAGCTGGCAATCTTCGTCAGCCGACAACGATTTCGAACCCAAATTCTCTCTTACACCGCTGGCATTCGGCACGCTCAAAGCGGCGTTTTACGCTCTTTTGTTTGCCGTACCCATAGCTTTGATGGGCGCTTTGTATACCGCCTATTTCATGGCACCGGCCATGCGCAACTGGGTCAAGCCCGGTATCGAGATCATGGCGGCACTACCCACCGTGATCCTGGGTTTCATCGGTGGGCTTTGGCTCGCACCGATCATTGAGGAATATCTCTCGAGCGTGCTGACCATATTCGTAGTGCTGCCGCTGGGGTTGTTTCTGCTGGCTCTGATATGGTCTTTGTTGCCCGATAAGGTAACCCGTCCAGTGCATGGCTGGTACGGCCTGGTGGTTGCGCCACTCATCGTCATTACGGTGTACGCGGCTTTCGATGTAGGCCCGTTCCTGGAAGACAGCATGTTTGGCGGTGACAGTCGGGCCTGGTTCAGAGACGTGCTGGGGCTGAGCTACGATCAGCGCAACGCGCTGGTGGTGGGCATCGTCATGGGTTTAGCGGTGATCCCCACCATCTTCTCCATCGCCGAGGATGCCATCTACGGCGTACCGACTCATCTCATCAACGGCAGTCTTGCACTCGGTGCTACGCCATGGCAGACCCTGGTTCGAGTGGTTCTGCTGACGGCCAGTCCCGGCATATTCTCCGCGGTCATGATAGGCATGGGCAGAGCTGTCGGCGAAACCATGATCGTGCTGATGGCAACGGGTAACACGCCATTAATGGATTTCAATATTTTTGAGGGTATGCGTACCTTTGCCGCCAATATCGCGGTAGAACTCCCTGAAGCCGAGGTCGACAGTACCCACTATCGAATTCTGTTTCTTGCGGCGCTGGTACTGTTCGTACTGACCTTCGTTTTCAATACTTTCGCGGAAGTCGTTCGTCAACGCTTACGCACGCGCTACGGTAGTTTGTAACATGCAGAAAGTAACGCACTTTTTCCGCACCTGGTTTGCTTCCGGCGAGCCATGGATCTGGATGAATGCAGCAGCCGTGGGCATCAGCATCACTGCAGTTGTCGGCATTCTGGCACTGATTGCAGCTAAAGGGTTCGCTCACTTCTGGCCCAGCGATGTGGCACTGCTCGCCTATGAGGATGAACAGGCACAGCCGCAGCTTACCTATGGCGAACTCATCGAGTTGGACCATCTGCCTGCTTCCCAGTTTCTCGAATCCGGCGGACCTGCGGAGTGGGTCGAGCCGGGACAGGAATCCGTATCAAGGTGGCTGGTCAAAACCGGCAACCGCAGAGTCAGCCCGCCGGACTTCAGCTGGTTGTTCGTCAATCAGATCCAGAAGATTTCCACACCGCCGGGAGTATTGGTGCTGGAGCGCATCGAATGGGGTAACGCCTATGGCACCCCTACGCGCCTGGAACTGGGAGGAGATGAGCCGCGCACGGTGGGCAAGCAGGAGATCTATGGTGTGCTGCAGCAGCAGATCGCGCGGGCCAACGCCATCAGAACCCAAATTGATGTCCTGGAAGGCGGCCCGCTGAACCACATCAATTATCGGCTCGAGCGGCTACGCCTGGAAGAGAAAAGCATCGGGCTCAAGGGCAACCAGGACACGGAACGCCTGGCGGAGATAGCCGCAGAACGCAGCGCGCTGCAGAGCGAATACACATCCCATGAAAGCAGCCTGCGCAGCCTGTACGTCGAACTGGACCAGGATCAGCTTACCATCACCGCCGCCGATGGTGGCCACATTGAAATTCACGTAGCCGACATTCTGCACGCCTGGGCGCCGAACGATATGTCTACGTTCGCGAAGACCGGTCATTACGTTACGGCCTTGTGGCGCTTCCTTTCTGAAGACCCCCGTGAGGCAAACACCGAAGGCGGCATATTCCCGGCGATTTTCGGCACGGTTCTGATGGTGCTGCTCATGTCTGTAATGGTCACCCCCTTCGGGGTCATCGCAGCCCTGTATCTGCGAGAGTACGCCAAGCAGGGCCCCTTCGTAAGGATCATTCGTATCGCGGTGAACAACCTGGCAGGCGTACCCTCCATCGTTTACGGGGTATTCGGCCTGGGTTTCTTCGTCTACTTCCTCGGCGGTAATCTCGATCGCTTGTTTTACCCCGAAGCCTTACCCTCGCCCACTTTCGGCACTCCGGGCCTGGTCTGGGCTTCTCTGACCCTGGCGCTACTGACCGTGCCGGTAGTGATCGTCTCAACGGAGGAAGGGCTGACGCGCATACCGCGCTCACTTCGCGAAGGCAGCCTGGCGTTGGGCGCAACCAAGGCGGAAACCCTGTTTAAAGTTGTTCTGCCCATGGCAAGCCCATCCATTCTAACCGGCGTCATCCTCGCGGTAGCGCGAGCCGCCGGTGAAGTCGCCCCGCTCATGCTGGTCGGTGTGGTCAAGCTGGCCCCAACACTGCCGGTGGATGCCAATTTCCCGTTCCTGCACCTGGACAGAAAATTCATGCACCTGGGCTTCCATATATACGATGTGGGGTTCCAGAGTCCGAACGTTGAAGCTGCGCGGCCGCTGGTATACGCAACGGCATTGCTGCTGGTCATTATCATCGTCGCGCTGAACCTTGCCGCCATCACACTGCGCAGCCGCCTGGAGCGCCGTTATCGAGGAGTAGAGAGCTGAACATGTCTGAAGTAACCCCCCTGGATCCGGATCTCACAACCGCGGACACGCCGGCGGCGTCATTGGAGTCCAGCCTGATCGTTGACGATCTGTCGCTGTTCTATGGTGACAGCCAGGCACTTTCCAGCATCAATATGGAAATCGCAAAAAAACAGGTCACCGCATTCATTGGCCCGTCAGGTTGTGGTAAATCGACACTGCTGCGCTGTTTCAACCGCATGAACGACCTGATCGATGGTGTCAGCATCAACGGCGAGATTCGATTCGATGGTGTTGAAATTCATGATGAGAGTGTCGATGTGGCCGAGTTGCGCCGTCGCATCGGCATGGTGTTCCAACGCCCGAACCCGTTTCCGAAAAGCATTTACGAAAACGTAGCATACGGCCTGCGGATTCAAGGCGAAGATTCAAAGGCAGTACTGGACGAGCGCGTAGAATGGGCGTTGAAAAGTGCAGCCCTGTGGGATGAAGTCAAAGACCGCCTGAAGGAATCTGCACTCGGACTGTCCGGCGGACAACAGCAACGGCTGGTAATTGCCCGTGCGGTAGCCATCAAGCCGGCGGTCCTTCTGCTCGACGAACCCGCATCTGCCCTCGATCCGATTTCAACCCTGAAAATCGAAGAGCTCATCGATCAACTGAAGGAAGATTACACCATCGTCATCGTCACCCATAACATGCAGCAGGCAGCGCGGGTTTCCGACTTCACCGCATTTCTGTACCTTGGAGAACTCGTGGAATTCGGCGACACTGATACAATTTTCAGGAACCCCACAGAACGACGCACCGAAGATTACATTACCGGGCGCTACGGCTAGGTAAAAGCAAATGACCAGACATATTTCAGAGCAATACGACGCGGAACTCTCTCAGATCAAAGAAATGCTGATGGAAATGGGTGGTCTCGTAGAGCAGCAAGTAGCCCATTCCTGCCGCGCTTTCATCAACCACGATGCAAATCTGGCCCAGGAAGTGTGCGACACCGAGGCACGCCTGAACCAGCTTGAAGTCGAGCTGGATGACCATTGCGTATCTATAATCGCCAAACGACAGCCCACCGCCGGGGACCTGCGCAATGTCGTGAGCGTCATGAAGGCCATCGCCGACCTGGAACGTATCGGCGATGAAGCCGATCGTATAGCCAGAATGGCACTGAGGGTATCTGATACGGCCCTTCCCGAGGATCACTACGCCGACTTCCGCAGAATTCACCAACAGGCCTCACGGGCGCTGCACTGGTCGTTAGATGCGTTCGCCCGGCGCGATGTCGAGGGTGCCCTGCGCGTCATTCACGCGGACGAGGAAATAGATCAGGCTTACAACGAGCTGGCAAGAAAATGCATTCGCGACATGCGGGACAAGTCCGAGGGCATCGAAGACTCCGTCAGCATGATTTGGGCAGCCCGGGCCCTGGAGAGAATCGGCGACCATGCGAAAAATCTTGGCGAATACGTGATCTATCAGGTCAAAGGTCTCGATGTCCGTCACGCGGCGGATACAGACACAGAATGGGACGGGATGTGAACGCCAGTGTTGCGTGGTAGCGGCATCCCACTTACTATGCGCGCCTCGCGGCCCAGGTGTTGGAACTGGTAGACAAGCTGGATTTAGGTTCCAGTGCCCTAGTGGCGTGAGGGTTCGACTCCCTCCCTGGGCACCATGCAACGCACTGCCCTGCCCGGATGGTGAAATTGGTAGACACAAGGGACTTAAAATCCCTCGGGGGCAACTCCGTGCCGGTTCGACCCCGGCTCCGGGCACCATTAAAACAATGACTTATGAGCCTCAGCTTTGGCTCAACCCTGGGGGTGGTGTGCAGGCAATGTTTCTGTACAATGCGCGCTCCGACCGGTGCTGTCTAACCATAGCACCGGTACCCAGGCTGGGTGGCAGAGTGGTTATGCAGCGGACTGCAACTCCGTGTACACCGGTTCGACTCCGGTCTCAGCCTCCACTTATCTCCAGCAATTACCTCGTGCGGCTAGCCGTATAGAAATCTTACAGCGCTATGGCACTTTCCGGTTTTTTTTGAATCGAGGCTTATGTTCCTTTGTCGTGAAGCCCAATCTTCAAGGCGGGCCAGGCAGCCTTCAGATAAATCGTCATTGACCACAGGGTCATGAAGGCCGCTACATACACCAGCACATACCCGCCAATAACCCACAGCGCATCCATCTGAGGCGGATAAGCAAGCAACATAACGATGGCGATCATCTGCACGGTGGTTTTGACCTTGCCCAACACGCTTACCGATATCAGGCCCGAGCGATTCATCTCGGCCATCCATTCCCGTAGCGCGCTGATCATGATTTCACGCCCTACGATGATCAGGCCAGGTAAGGTCAGCCAGAGATTACTATGGTGGGCGATCAGCACCACCAGCGCGCTCACGACGATCAGTTTATCGGCAACAGGGTCAAGAAAGGCGCCGAACGGGGTGGTCTGATTCATACGCCTCGCCAGATACCCATCCAGCCAGTCGGTAGCGGCGGCAAGCCCGAATAACGCCGCGGCAGCGATGTAGGTCCACGTACCGGGGCTTAAATACACGATGACAAAAACTGGAATCAGTAGTATTCGGGCAATCGTTATGATGTTTGGAAGATTCATTGGTGTAATGTGCCGTAAATATACTCTGCCAGTCTATGACTGATCCCTTGAACTTTAGCTAATTCTTCTACACTCGCGCCTCTGACACCGCGCACACCACCAAAATGGGTCAGCAGTTGTTTACGCCGCTTCGGACCGACGCCCTCGATCTCTTCAAGTTCCGACTGCTGTCTGCTCCTCTGACGGCGTTGCCGATGGCCAGTAATGGCAAACCGGTGCGCCTCATCGCGAATGTGCTGGAGCAAGTGCCCAGCGCCGCTGGCACCATCCACGGCAACTTCTTCGCCATCCAGAAAGAACCGCTCCAGGCCCGCCCTGCGGTCAGGTCCTTTCGCAATGCCAAGAATGCGCACGTCCTGCACCTGCAGTTGCTCCAGCACCGCCACTGCTTTACCAACCTGCCCGGGACCACCGTCAATGACCAGCAGATCCGGCAAGGTGCCCTCGCCCTGTTTCAAGCGCGTATACCGCCGTCGCAGCGCCTGCTCCATGGCGGCGTAGTCGTCACCAGGAGTTATGCCTTCGATGTTGAAACGCCGGTAATCGGATTTCAGAGGCCCTTCGGTATTGAACACTACACAGGATGCTACGGTGGATTCACCCATGGTATGGCTGACGTCGAAACACTCCATGCGCCCGGGAATACTGTCGAGCCGCAAGGCATCCTGCAATTCAACAAACCGGGCGAACACGTTACTGCGGTTGGCCAGGTAACTCTGCAGACTGACAGACGCATTTTCCAGCGCCATCTGCAGCCAGCGGGCACGCTGACCCCGTACTTCCGAGTTGATGCGCACCTTACGCCCACTCTGCTCGGTGAGCGCCTGCTCGAGAATGTCGCAATCTGGGCTGGCATGGGAAATGATCACGAAGCGCGGTATGTCTCGATTGTGCGCCGCCAGGTAATACTGTGATAGGAACGCCTCGAGGGTTTCGCCGGACTCCAGCGCCAGTTCGTTTTTTGGAAAGAAGGTCCGCTGGCCGAGCAGCCGGCCATTACGGATGAACATGCCCTGCACGCAGTTCACCATGCCCTGCTGAGACAGGGCAAAGACATCTCCATCACCGCCTTCAGCGTGCACGTACTGACTCTCCTGGACTTTGCGCAGGTGGGTGATCTGATCCCGATAGCGCGCGGCGCGCTCATATTCCATAGCCTCTGCCGCTTCGTTCATTTTGCGCTTGAACTCATCGAGCACGTCCTGGCTCTTGCCCTCCAGAAACATCACGGCAAGCTCTACATCTTCAGCGTAAGCCTGTGGCTCGATCAGAGCCACACAGGGGCCGCTGCAACGCTGAATCTGATGCTGCAGACACGGCCTCGATCGATTCTTGAAGTAGCTGTCTTCACACTGCCGCAACTGGAACAGCTTCTGCAGAATATTGAGGCTGTCGCGCACTGCATAAGCAGACGGAAACGGTCCGAAATAGCGCCCGTTCTTGCGCTTGGCGCCCCGATGAAAAGTCAGTCGCGGGTAGGCCTCATCCTGGGTGAGATGAATGTACGGGTAGGATTTATCATCCCGCAGCACGATGTTGTAAGGTGGTTTTTCAGCCTTGATGAGGCTCTGTTCCAGCAGCAGCGCTTCGGTTTCACTGCCGGTGACGGTGACCTCGATGCGGGCAATCTTCGCGACCATCGCCATGGTTTTCGCCTGCAAGCCTGATGCGCGGAAATAGCTGGTTACCCGATTCTTGAGATTGCGCGCCTTACCGACGTAAAGCACAGCGTCGTCCGCATCGACCATGCGGTACACCCCAGGTTTACGGGGCAGAGTTTTGAGATATGACTCTGCGTCGAATGCGGTCTCGGACATAGCACGGCACTATAACAGCTTGCGCACCCGCAGAAATATATCGTCGAGCATGGTCTCGGTAATGCGCCCGGTGTTCACATTCAGGCGGCTGGGGTGAAAGCTCGACAACAGCATGAGCTGATCAGACACGGCGTGCTCCGCACCATGCGCGAACGCCACACCACGCAGGCCCAAGGCGCGACCCACAGCACGATGAGCGACACCTCCCAGGGCAATCAATACCCGCGGCTTGCGGGGGCTATGCGGCAGCAGTGCAGTCAATTCCTGCCGCAGAAACCCCATGCACAGATGCAACTCGGCCGATGTCGGCGCATTGCCCGGCGGCAGGCACTTGACCACATTGGTGATCTGCATGTCGCGCAGCCTCGCCGCGCGCGGATCCGGCTCGGTGGCAAAACCTGCGCGATGTAACGCTCGAAACAGAAAGTCACCGCTGGCGTCACCTACGAATGCTTTGCCGGTTCGCGCTGCGCCATGCAGTCCAGGCGCAAGACCGATCAGCAGCGCCCGCCCCCTGCGGTCGCCCCAGGAACCCACGGGGGCCGCGTGATAGCCCGGGTATTGCCCGGCAACCTGATGCAGATGAGCAACCAGACGCGGACATCGCGTACAGGCACTCAACTGTGACAGATCATAGCCGCTCAATCCCGCCCCTTTTGGTCCTCAGGCTGCGCTACGGGCCGCCGCCACTGGCTGCGGCGCAGACATCGCAACCATGCCATGCTTGACGGCCAGCAGCACAAGTTCCACATCGGAAGAAACGTTCAGTTTCTCGAAGATTCGATAACGATAGCTGTTCACCGTTTTCGGGGAGAGGTGCAGACTGCCGGAAATCTGCCGCACCTTCTGGCAACCGACAACCATCATCATGATCTGCATTTCCCGGTGTGACAAAACCTCAAACGGGCTGGATGCCTTCTCTTCGAACGCATAACTGGCAAGCTCCTGAGCCACCTCGTTACATACATAGCGTTTCCCGGAAAACACACGGCGTATTGCTGTTTCCAGTTCCCGCGGGCTGACGGATTTTGTGAGGTATCCCGCCGCACCGGCTTTGAGCATCTGCGCCGGGAACGGCGCTTCGGCGCAAGCACTCAGCGCAATCACTGCAGTCCGGTTTGCGTCGCCGCGGACTATACGCTGGGTTGCTTCGAGTCCGCCCATGCCCGGCATCATGATATCCATGAGCGCGATGTCCGGCTGCAGTTCCCGCACGCACTGCACGGCTTCTTCACCTGTAGCAGCCCCACCAACGACCTGTATGTTGGACATTTCGCCGAGCATCCTCGTCAGACCTTCCCGCACCAGCGCGTGATCATCAGCAATCAGTATTCGAATCATTTGGGCCCCTTCACATTCCTAATCGAGGTCCAAAATAGTCCCGGCCTACTTACTTAACAATCCACTCAGGCCGAAATCAGGCTGACTTTCAGGAAATCTCCATAAAGCGATATGGCGGTGATATCACTTTCAGCCTGAGAATGCCTGCAGACCCGTGAGCGCCCGCCCCAGAATCAGCGCATGCACGTCATGGGTGCCCTCATAGGTATTGACGGTTTCCAGGTTCATAACATGGCGGATCACGTGGAATTCATCATGAATGCCATTGCCGCCATGCATGTCACGGGCCATGCGCGCGATATCAAGAGCCTTGCCACAATTATTGCGTTTCATGAGCGAAATCACTTCCACCGCGAGCGTTCCTTCGTCAAACATGCGACCCATGCGCAGACAACTCTGCAGACCCAAAGTGATCTCCGTCTGCATGTCTGCCAGCTTCTTCTGTATGAGCTGATTAGCAGCGAGTGGGCGGCCGAACTGCTTGCGGTCCAGAGTGTACTGACGCGCCGCCTGCATACAGAATTCCGCGGCTCCTAATGCGCCCCAGGCAATGCCGTAGCGGGCGCGATTCAAACAACCGAACGGACCGCCCAGGCCACGCCCTGCAGGTAAAAGATTCTCTTCGGGAACGAATACATCATTCAACACAATCTCACCGGTGATCGAAGCACGCAGGCTCATCTTGCCCTCGATCTTTGGTGTGCTGAAGCCGGGGAAACCGCGTTCAACGATGAAGCCGCGGATTTCACCATCGAGCTTGCCCCATACTACGGCCAGATCGGCAATGGGCGAATTGGTGATCCACATCTTCGCGCCATTGAGTACATACCCGCCATCCGCGCGCTCCGCCGCAGTGACCATGCTGCCGGGATCTGAGCCATGGTCAGGCTCGGTCAGGCCGAAGCAGCCTACCCACTCACCGGTGGCCAGCTTGGGGAGATATTTCTCTCGCTGAGCTTCATTACCATAGGCGTGAATCGGGTGCATCACCAGCGACGACTGTACACTCATGGCCGAGCGATAGCCCGAGTCAACACGCTCGACTTCCCGCGCCATCAGGCCATAGCTGACGTAACTCACGTTGGAGCAACCGTACTTTTCCGGCAGGGTCGCGCCCAGCATGCCCATCTCGCCGAATTCATTCATGATTTCGCGATCGAACTCTTCGTTGCGATTGGCCATCAGTACCCGGGGCATCAGCTTACCCTGGGCATAGTCGCGGGCACTGCCGGCCACCATGCGTTCTTCTTCGCTCAACTGCGCATCCAGCAGCATCGGGTCTTCCCATGAGAATGGGACTCGATCTTTACTCATGAATGATTCCACCTGATCAATGTGCAGCGCGCAGGCTAATGCAGAGAGCCCCCATGTGCAACGTAAGCTCGGGCCGCCTTCTTATACGCCGGATACGGTGATTTTCGCAGGAAGGAACAGCGTGAATAGGGCGCCCTGACCAGGTTCGCTGCGCACGTCTATAGCCCCATCCAGTTCAGCCGCGAGCTTGAACGCAACCTGCAGACCGATGCCCTGGTGGTCACTGCCTTTCTGGGTTGCTTTGGCTTCCGCCAGGTGAGACAGCACTTCATCCGGCAGACCGGGACCGGTGTCTCGAACAAACACCTCAATCCCCATGCGGCCATCCCGAAAAACACCACCGCGAGCGCCCAGCGTGACCAGATCGCCACCGGAACAAGCCTCAATGGCGTTCTTGACGAGATTGCCCACGATCTGCGCAAGTTTCTCTGATTGGGTTGGTACACTGACTTCGCGCTCCGCTAACTCCGTGTCGATACGGACGTTAACCTGCTGTGCATAACCGCTGTGCAGCTCTGCGACCTGGGTGAGCCAGTGGGTGACGTTGAGTTCGCTGACTTCGCCAGTGTCGGCGGCTGCCGGCTCGCTGATGTTTGGCACTTCCCTCGCCCGGCTGAAAATTTCCCCAGCTCTGCGCAGTTCTGAGGAAATCAGTGACAGCTGTTCTACCGCTTCCGCCTCATGTTGCAGGCGCAGCTCCAGTATGTGCAGGTAGTTGTGCACGATACTCAAAGGATTATTCGCTTCGTGCACTATTTCCCGTAGACGCCGATATTCCGCGGCACGAAACGCTTCCACCGCATCTATCTCGCTTTCCCCCGACTCTGCGGACTGGGTGGCCTGGGTAATCTGAGCGACACAGTTGGCCAGTTCCTCTCCGTACAACTGAGCCATGACCCCGGCATCGGTTTCGTCTTCGCTGCTTACCAGCAAAACCATGGAAACTTCCAGGCCCTTGACCGATACCGCCAGCGCTTCCTCTGCACCCAGCACGCGCAACAGTTGCCGATCTACTACGGCCAGGTCCGCACCATCAGCGATCTGGTGTGCGCCGCCATTCCTGCTGGCTGCAGCGATCGCACTGGTCAGGCTGGCCCGGTTGATGGCGAACTGATCGCTGCCCAGCAGGTACAGTGGACCGTCGCTTTCGGACTGGTGAATGATCAGCGGCGGCTGATCGAAAAGCCCTCTGCAGACACGTTTGTGCACTTCCGCCAGATCCTGCCAGTTTTCACAACCGGCCAGAGCACCGGCAGCGGTGTGCAACTGCTGACGCAGCCAGATATGATGGGCCCAATCGACATCACTGCCGGTGTCTATGCCGATCTCATCGATGAGATGACTAGCCTGTTGCTCCGCGCGCTCCAGCAGGGCCTCGAAGTGGGCACCTGGAATATCCAGTAACTGCTCGGCCAGTTCCGCTTCCCGGCCAATTTCCAGCGCATCGACCACAGCGAAAATCTGCAGTTCTTCGGCCGCATCCTCGAGCAACACCGGGTTGATAGTGCGAAACTCATTGATCTGCAGCAACTGCGCATCATGGGCTAATTGAACCCCAGACACGGCGAGTAACGCCCGCAAACGAATGTTGCGTAGGCCTTCTGCCTCAGCCGGGACGCCTGTTCTAGATTCGTGCAGATGCTCTGCCAGCACCTGAGCCAGAAAGGCCGAGCGCAGTACATTGTGCCACTGGCTGAGACTCAGTCGTGCGGTGGCCATTACCGGTAGTTCTGCCCAGGCCTGGGCTTCAGCCAGCGCATGAAACTCTTGGTTGTCCAGCTCAGACAGACGTGCCCTCAACGCCTGATAATCAGTCTGCTCCTGCAGCAGGATGAGCCATCGCGCAAGCAGATCGGCATCTGCCGATAGCAATGCGACGAGAAGATCTATATCCGGCTCCCGGTCGGAAGCGATCTGAAGATAGCGATGTATAACCGCTTCGGGTGTCACGCGCTATGCCTAATGCCAGTGTGTTCGCAAAAAAGCCACAGCCGCGCCGCCATGCACAGCGAGTGAAATCTCGGCCTGAGTCCGGTTTAAGGGCAAATCATCGTACCCCGATGCATAAGCCAGAGCGAATCATGCGATTTGCATGCACCAGCCCATCAGGCAGGCCGTATATTTACAACCGCCCGTAGTTTACCCACCCTATTCCGAACGGCCTACCAAAATCTTGTAGGAAAGATTGAACACTCGTCAGAAAGATTTCTACAAAGGTCTTTATCTTATTGTTTTAAAAAGGAATTTATATCTTGCTTGAGGTCGCAAGCAGCACTCCCCGCAGCCTGGGCAAAGTCTTCGCCGTTACCGGCATATATGATTCCGCGGGAACTGGAGATCAACAGCCCCGTACCGTTGCGATCAGTGCCATGCTGCAGCACTGCCGCCAGATCACCGCCCTGGGCACCAATGCCCGGCACCAGTACCGGCATATCTCCCACGAGCTCACGAATTCGCCCCAATTCCTCCGGGTAGGTCGCACCAGCCACCAGCATGCATTGGCCCTTATCGTTCCACTCTGAAACCCTGCGGGCTACCCGTTCATACACCGGTGTTGCGTCTTGGGGATCGTTCTGCAACCAGTCACTGTCGGGATTGCTGGTGCGACACAGTACGATAAGCCCTCTATCCGCATATTCCAGATACGGGGCTACGCTTTCGAACCCCAGGTAAGGGCTCAACGTAACCGCATCAGCACCATAGCGCTCGAAAGCTTCCCGGGCATAAAACTCCGCGGTGCTACCAACGTCTCCCCGTTTCGCATCCAGAATCGTAACGAGGTTAGGATGGACATCGCGCGTATATGCAAACAATTCGGCAAGTTCGTGCTCACGCCCAGCCGCGGCAAAGTGCGCAAATTGTGGTTTTATCGCGCAGACATGAGGTGTTACGGCATCAACGATTTGACGGCCGAACTCGAAATAGGGCCGCGCTACATGCTGCAGATGCGCTGGTAGCTTGGTCATATCGGGGTCAAGGCCTACGCAAACCAGAGAGTTCTGTTCAGCCCACGCCATTTTCAGCTTTTCGAATACGCCCATTGGCTCACCTGTAAATTTCGAGGCGCATGGTAGAGAAGTTCAACCTCAGTAGCAAAACCTGTGAGCGCAACGGTGCCAAAATTCGTCAGATTAGGCATTACGGTCGGTATTTGTGCCCCAGAAGAGCCATAGTCGTATCGGGATAGTCTCAATAACCTGCTGATATTTAAGATTTTTTCAGATTGGCACACTTCTGGCATCTGATAACCACGACGGTAGCGAACGGATCGTTACACGCCTTAACAGGCGCAGCCGACCACAAGACGGCTGCAATCATTGATTGCGGGTGCGGACAGAATGGGACATTGTACGCAAACAGGGAGAGTGTCATGGCAGACAACATCATCGAATTCAACCAGGCACGCGTAAAGCACCTGTCAACCGACGACAAGCGCAGCCATCCGCGCCTGGAAAGCGACGACCGCCTGTTTAGCCAGGTCGTACTTTCCGCAGATGAACCCGATCTGGTCGGTACCACGCTTTCATGCACCGCTATAAACATGTCTATGGGCGGCATCCAGTTCAAAACTACTCAAGCCGTCCCCGTGGGTACGCTGCTCGACCTGTGGGTAGACGTTTCCTCTCGCCCTGGGAAGTTTTTCCTGGCTGGGGAGGTACGCTGGAACCGGCCTACCTCCGAATACGATGGAAACGGCACGGAACTGCATTTCGTCGGCGTGCAGCTCAAGTCCGGCGCCGCCACTGACATACTCGACTGGCGGGATTTTCACGCCGCCGCATTCGCCCGATAGCGTATTTATCAGGCTGTGAACCTGATCACACAGGCCCTGTGCCACATCTCTCAGCCCGACTGTTGATTTGTTGCTGTAATTGAATACGCAGCAAGCAATCCGGTAGCCAAAATTGAGCCAGGCTAAGGTCGTAGAACTCAACCTAGAAACCAATCGAAAAGACCCCAAAAAACGGACAGAATTTCCTCCGGTGGTCCATGCTGTTCGTCAGCAGGGCAAAAAGCAGATCAACGAACTGCTGCTGCACCTTTTCAACAACACAGACGACGCCCTCTTCGAATTGGCCGACCGCGCCCAATCCGATGCGTATCAGGTAATGTACTTCGACTCCATGCGGACGATTCGTCTGCATCGCGACGCAATCGCGTCCCACTTCATCCAGAGCTTCGTTGACAATTTCAACACGGTCTTCGCAACCGACGCAAACAGTAGTGACGCTGCCAACAGGGAAGACCCCTATGCCCTGGTAGACCAGGACGAACTGGAAATGTCCGTCGCTGTGTCAGGCATCGTCTCCAAGGTAACCAGTCAGTTCAGTCTGCCGATCATGCAGTTGACCAAACGGCTGGATCATCTGGCGAAAAAACAAACGATCAGTGAACGCCTTAATCCGTTCGGCCCGCATATGCTCGGCACTGCATTCGCCGATGCACTAACCGGACTCGAGATCAACATCAAAGTGCGCATTATTCTGATGAAGCTGTTCGAGCGTTTCGTGATGGAGAGTCTCGGGCCCATCTATGAAGTGGCTAACCACACGCTGATCGAAGCCGGGGTGCTGCCGGATATCAAGACCAAAGCCTCCAAGGAACAATCACCACCCAGACCCTCAGCCGCCGAACAAGCCGCTCGGGTCGGCAATGCCAGCGCCTATGCCCAGCCGGCTGTCAATCTCGGTTACAGTTCAGGAGCGAACACAGACGGTTTCAGTTTCAATGCCGTGCAAGCGCTATTGTCAGGCGTACGCGCTTTCGAAGGCGACAGCGATGCAGTCGCCAGCGGCAACTCAATCGCGACTGAAGATGTGCAACGCCCCAGGCTCGACTCAACCGAGGTACTCAATGCCCTGAGCCAGATGCAGCAGGCGGCAAGTACACAGTCTATCGACACATCAGCCATACCCAAGCTTGGCGATATCCGCACACTGGTGCTTTCTACGGCAACTCACGACAAGAGTATGTTGATGGGGCGTGCTGACGACGACACCGTCAACTTCGTCAGCATGCTGTTCGACTACATTCTCAACGACCGCAATCTCGCCATCCCCATGAAGGCGTTGATCGGCAGGCTGCAGATTCCCATCGTCAAACTCGCGATCCTCGATAAAACCTTCTTCGAGAAATCATCGCATCCCGCACGTGCTCTGCTCAACGAGCTATCCAGCGCCGGTATCGGCTGGAGTAGTGCAGCAGAACTGAAACGGGACGCACTCTACGACAAGATCGAGTCAATCATCCTGCGGGTACTCAACGAATTCACAAACAATCCCGATGTTTTCATCGAACTGCTTAAAGATCTGCGCGGCTTTGTGAGCAAGGATACACGGCGTAGCGTTTTGATTGAACAGCGGGTGCGTGAGTCTGAAGCCGGCAAGGCAAAAGCCACTAGCGCGAAGCTACGCGTGCAAAGCCTGATCAATTCCAAAGCAAGCGGTTTGCGCCTGCCGCCTGAAGCCGGCAAGTTCATCAGCGATCAATGGAGCCGGGTTCTGACGCTGCGCCATGTAAAGCACGGCGATGAGCACAACGCATGGTTCGACACGGTAGCCACCCTCGATGACATGCTGTGGATGCTCCAGCCGTTGTCTGACCGGACCCAGATCAGTCAGCGAGCACGCCGCACCACCTCTCTTATAGAAGAAATTTCATCTGGCATGCAGGATATCGGCAGCCCGGAAGATCAGATCAACCAGTACACAGACTGGCTCAAGGCCCATTTGCAGCAGTTGTCTCGCAACGATCTCGACTACCTTGAGGAGGATGGCAAACCCGAAGTTGCACAAAACCTGGCAACAGTCGAAGACATCATCCTTACCACGGTGGAAAACGAGTCTGAAGAGAAATTATCCCCTGAACTCGCCAAAGCACTCGAACCACTGACCGAAGGTACGTGGGTCGAGATCCGTGAGCAGCACAATCGCATAAACCGCTGCAAACTCGCGACGGTGACGCAACCCGGCAGCATGCACGTATTCGTTAATCGACGTGGCATGAAGGTTCTGGAGAAAAGCCGCAATCAACTGGGAGAAATGCTTCTGGACAAGCACCTGCAGATCATCAACGAATCTCAGGTATTCGATCGCGCGCTACAGTCGGTAATCGGTAATCTGCGGGATATGCAGCGTCAGCGAACCAGCTGATCCCGCCATTGAGGGTCTGCAAAGAGCCGTTCAACGGTTTCCACGGTCGTCACAGTCTGACTGTCCACCTCAATATTGACCTTGTCGCCAACTGCGACGCGGCCGAGCGTAGTACGACCGAGCGTCTCAGGAATCAGGCTGATCTCGAACCAGCCGGCATCCCGATCCACGGCAGACACGGTCAGGCTGGCGCCGTCCAGAGCGATGAAGCCTTTGTGAAAGATATACTTCAACCACGCCTCGGCTACGCTGAGTCGCAGTACATGGTCATGCCCGGAAACCACACGCTGCTCAATCGCGCCGGTGGTGGTGACATGTCCCGAGACGATATGGCCCCCTACCTCATCGCCCACCTGGAAAGAGCGCTCGACATTCACAAGGTCACCCGCATGCAGATCACCCAGATTGGTGAGTCTGAGGCTCTCGGCAATCACATCAAACATCACAAGCCCCTGATCAACGCGGGTCACCGTAAGACACGTACCATTGACCGCAACCGAAGCACCAAGCTGCAGACCGCCGATATGTTCGCCGAGATCGAGGGTCAAACGGAGGAGACCGTCATCCTGCTCAACGGCCTGCACTGATACGAGATCCTGAACGATACCGGTAAACAAATCGACTCTCCGAAAACGACTAAGCGTAAAGCAAAAGACCGGTCATAGGACCGGTCTTTTTCAAGTCAATGCATTGATCAAACTGCCGCTTATACAATCATCCCGCAGCCGCCAGTCTGGCCTGACGATCCTTCTCGCGATTGATGAAGGTAATCCACTGAGCACATATGCGCACATTGGTGTCATCATCGTCCTTGCGCGACTCGCGGCGGCAGGAAACAAACGACGTACGCGCCGCTGTCAACTGGTTCTGATTGTACTGGCACATGCCTCTTACAACAAATGCATTCTGGCGCTTGCGCAACCCGCCTTTGTCCAACGCGCCATCTGCCGAGCGCACGCAGTCTTTATATCGATCAGATTCAAGATACAAATAGGCCAGGCGCTCAAAAATCCTTCCGTCGTCTGACAGCTTGGCGGCATTTTCCAGTACGGGAATCGCCTTGTCGACTTCCTGAGCCAGCTGCCATGCCTGCCCCAGGGCGCGGAGGTTCTTGGCATTGCGCTCTACAATCTCATCGCTGAGGCCTTTTTCAAGCACTTTTGCAGCGGGAAATGGTGCTTCGATCTGCATCAGCAGACCCGCCAGGTTGGTCAGATCAGTTTCTTTGTCGAGATACCCGGCAACATAGGCCGCCTGTAACGTGTGCAACTGGCCCTGCTCGTTGCCTTCCTGGCCATGAATGCCGGCGAGGCGCACCCAGTAGTCACGCTTGGGAAAATCCCGCACGAGAATTTCCAGAGTCTCGATGACTTTGGGGATGTTTTCCTGTTCGTAATACAGGAAGTTGAGCAGCTGCCACCAGTTCTCTTTAATGGTGAGCCCACGCTCTCTGGCCAAGTCTATACCGGCGATCATCATCCGGATGGCAGCCGGATAGTCTTTCATCTGATAGTACACCTGCCCCATGAAGATACGCGGTTCCGGACCCGGATTATTGGCCTTGGAGATGTAGTCCTCCATGAATTTCAAAGCTTCCGTATAGCGCCCCTCAACAAACGTGAGTTGCGCCAGGGTATACAGGGTAGTCTGTTCCAGGCCTTCCGGGATGTCATCACCCTGCCCGATAACTATCTTGTAATGATCTATGGCTTTGCGATAGTTCTCCTCGAGAAAATACACATAGGCCATCATGCTGTGCACCTGGCCGATTTCGTTACCGTTGTAACGCCTGCTGCGATCCAGCATATTCTGCAGAACCTCGCGAGCCAGCGGGTAATCCTTCGCATCAACGGCTTCCTGACCCTCGGACAGCTTCTTGTAGACCGACTCGCTCATCGACGGAACACGCCGGGTTTTCTGGGGTTTTTCGCCGTCAGCTTCCGCGGCCATGGCAACGTTCCACGTGGAAACGCTACCAAATGCCAACATGAGGCTAAATACATAGGTAAGCGCCTTGTGCGGCGCAGATTCAATTAACCGTTTCATTGTCAACTTCGATTTCGACTCCAACTTCACCTGCCAGCCCCTATCAATCAGACAGTTCGAAAGTGATACGGTTCTTTACGCCAGCGACATCGATGGCTTCCCCATTTACCACTTTCGGCTTGTATTTGAACTTGAGTGCAGCGTTGATCGCGGCCCGATCAAAAATGCCGGGCGGTTTCGATTCAATTATCATCGGATTTCTTACTGCACCGGTCTTGGTTACGATGAACTCGAGCAGCACGTAGCCTTCGATTCCCCTCGTCTGTGCGCGCCGTGGATACACCGGGGCCACCTTGACGATGGGTAGGTATTCACCGTCTGAGCTGAACCCGCCCCCGCCGATGTTCAGGTCAACGTTTATGTCCACAGCACCTATATCCACACCGGTGGAAACATCCGAAGACTCGAACTGAGGCTTCGGCATATCCGGCGGCGGCTCATCTGGTGGCGGTGGCGGCTTGGGTTTGCGCTGCTTGGTCTGAATTTCCTCGTCTTCGGTGAGACGAACCATATCGAGCAATCTGCCCTTAACGCCCTCATCGATCTTCGCTTCATCATTGCTGATGACCGCCTGCATGATGAGGAACAGCAGAAACGTTATAAGCGCTCCAAGCCCGACTCCAATGGCATAACGTACAACCATAGCGTTTACCTGACTCCAGTTAATCCTTTTCGGTGGAAATTGCCACTTGCTGCAATCCCGCCGCCCTGGCAGCACTGAGAACAACCATGAGTTTCTCGTTGGTAGACTGTTTGTCAGCCTGAATTACGAGACCACCCTTCGGGTTCTCTGCGTGTAGTTTTTCAATATGCGCCCGCACTGTGGCCGGGTCAACCCGCTTTTTGTCGATCCAGATGTCGCCATTTGGACTGATCGCGATCAACATTGATACCGTTGGCTTCTGCTCCGCGGTCAAAGCGTCCGGACGCGATACCGTGATGCCTGCCTGCTTGATGAAGGTGGCCGTCACGATGAAGAAAATCAGCATGATGAACACCACGTCGAGCATGGGGGTCAGGTTGATATCGGCGTCGTCGTCTCCGCCACCGCGGCGTCTGCGTTTAATACTCATAATGCACTCTACTCATAACCCCGACATCCGATCAATGATCGAGGGTCAAATGATCCTCAAACAGCTCTATCTCGTACTCAATTTTGCGACGCAGCCAAGTGCTGCCCACAAGTCCGGACAATGATGCAATCATTCCGGACATGGTCGGAATGGTCGCCATCGAAACGCCCGCCGCCATGGAGCGGGCGTTACCGCCTTGAGTCGCCATGGCATCGAATACTGCAATCATGCCGGTTACCGTACCGAGCAGCCCGAACAACGGACATAGCGCTACACAGGTCTGAATGATCGGTAACGAACCGGTAATGCGGTCTGAAGCATCAGAAATGATCGCCTCGCGCACCTGGTGAGCGCTCCAGGAAGTCCGTTCGTCCCGGCCCTCCCAGCGTTCGGAGGCAACTTTGACCATCGTTTTGTGTTCGGTCAGAAAAAACCAGAACCTCTCGAAGATCAGCGTCCACATCAGGAACGTGATGATCGCAATGAGCCAGAGCACATCGCCGCCCATTTCCATGAAGCGGAGGATGGCTAGGTAAGCGTCGCCTAACATCTATCGGCTACTCCCCTTGTCTTTCTGTAGGGCCCGCGGGTATCCGCCGGGCCGCACACGGGTAAACACAGTCAACCATTAACCCAACGGCTGTCCTGACTTCTCGGCATGCTCTGCAATGATGCCCGCGCTCTGCTCTTCGATAACGTGAATCACGGACTTGGAGCGGGCGTTGACCAGCGCATGCAGCAGCGTGGTGGGAATTGCCACACACAAACCAAGTACCGTGGTCATCAACGCTTTGGAGATACCGCTGGCCATGGTCTTGGGATCACCAGCACCAAACAGCGTAATGGCCTGGAAGGTCTCAATCATACCGATAACCGTACCGAGCAGCCCGGTGAGCGGCGCGACTACCGAAATCACCTGGATCAGCGTGATGTTACGGGTCAGACCCGGTGTCTCACTGAGTATCGCCTCACCCAGCTTGAGCTCGAGGGTTTCCACATCGACGTCTTTGTTTTCGTCGTAAACCTTGAGCACGCGGCCCAGCGGGTTGTCGTCGCTCGGGGTCGGGTTCTTGCGCTGGGAATTAACCTTGGCGCCGACCATGGACAAGGTGATCAGACGCTCCAGCGCCAGCAGCACACCGATAAAACCACCGAGTATGATGATGGCTCCAACAGTACCGCCCTGACCGTCACAGAACGGCAGGTAACATTCAGCGATCGCGCCGAATGAGCCAACCTGCTCATCTAAAGTAGCCGCCTGAATCAGCAGAGCCAGCAGCGAGCCGCGCAGCGGGTCGACAGAGAATTCGACCACTTCACCAGGTGCGGCATTCTGTACCGCGGCTGCGGTGTCGAGATGACGGCCAGTAGGCTGGCGTGCCAGTTCGATGATTGACTGTGTGTCCGGATCCCACTGCAGGTATTCGCCCTCACCGATCAGCGCATAAGAGCCGAGTCGCACGATATCGGTGTTGACCTTTTCGCCTGAAAGCTTGGTGATGGTGCCGGCAAACTTGGCGCTCTTACCGGATTCGGTCATCTCGCGCTGCAGTTCGAACCAGACATCTTCCATCTCTGCAATGGTGGCCAGCTGGCTTGCGGTCCCCATCTTCTTGGCCAGATCGCCCAACCAGTCGCCACGATCGGGGTACTGAGCGGAAATGAGCGAAGCTTCGAACAGGCCACGGGTGTCGCCTGCAACAGACTGAAGCACGCCGAACAGTTCCCGGAGACTGCCCAGGCGGCGGTCGAGTTGCTCGGTCATGTCACCAATGCGGATCTCGTTCTCTTCGAACTGGGTTTCCAGTCGGTCAGCGCGGCGCTCTAGGCGGGCGCGCTCAGCTTCGGCGTCACGCAACAACCGGGCCTGAGCCGCTTTATCTTGGGCGAAACGGCGTTCGCGCGCAGTGTGCTCCCGGTCTTCTACGACTCGTCGCTGCTGCACGTTGTCCAGTAGCTCATCGAGTGAATTCGCTTCGTTGAGGACCAGTTCACCGGCCGCTTCTTGGGCCATGGCGAAGGGCGCGAAGACGAACAGTGCGCCCAGCAGAATGTGCTTAAGTTTCATAGTGATTTTCATTGTGCTGCCTCCGCGCCATGCACAGGAATGCTGAACATGTCCTGGGTAGCCTGTTGACGGGCCATGCGGATACCCTGCCGCACTGACGCCTGATATTCGTCGCCCACCGGCTCAAACGCCTGGCTGACTTTGTTGTACATGCCGGTTTCCTGACCATCCGGCGTCTGGTAAACAAGTGCGACGCGGCCGACCTTCAGAACATCGACCTTACGTTCGGTACCCTGAATCTCGATGGTGTCACCATAAGTTTCCATGGTGCGTCCATACTCGTTTTCGATCTGATAGGCCCGCATGACCTGAGAAAACTTCTCAGAAACTGCCACGTCGGCACGGTCCATCATCTCGCGCAGCCGATCGATACGGGCATTACGCTCATCCATAAGGAACGGCATGTCGAGATTTACGAACTGCTCGAGGCCATCAATCATACGTAGCATCAGCGGCGTGATCTGCCGCTCGATGAGGGTGACTTTGTCGATCGACTCTGCGAGATTTGCCATTTCCTGCTCTTGATTGCTGATCTGCTTCTCAAGCTGCCGATTGTAGACTCGCAGACCCTCATTCTCCTTGAGTACCGTCTTGTACTCGCTCAGGAGCCTGCGCGTCTCCTCGG
Organism: uncultured Pseudomonadales bacterium; assembly: GCA_964393625.1. GTDB lineage: Bacteria > Pseudomonadota > Gammaproteobacteria > Pseudomonadales > Azotimanducaceae > UBA4421. Next base: position 86,309 of record CAYMUT010000014.1, on the reverse strand, counting down.
TCAATGAATCAATTTTTGCCTGCGAACGCTTCGCCGTTTGATTCATCTGTTGGGCCACCTGATAAATATCATTCAGCGTGGTGGCGGACGCCGGCACAGAAAGTGCCAGCATGACTACACCAACCAACGCGGTGACGCGTCGTAAGGTCTTCAACCCTTGCATATGATTTTTCATTACAACTTCCTAGTGGAAAGGTCCGTTCATACCTACAACACAAATATGGCCACCCGCCCGGACGATAGTGACAGGGTGCCAGACTGTGCTTACGGCAAATAAATTTTTCACCCCTCTACCCGTGTGACGTAACCGCCTGCACGTGTAACCGGGGCTTCGTGCCCTGCAGCGGTTCTGGCGATTCAGATCCGCTACCGCACGCAAAGGGGGGAAGTTTGATTCGCCCGCCCCATTCCGAGGGCGAAGCATCAACAATGACCCTTTAGATGTCAAGCGCGAAGGAGTGATCCATCTGGGCAGGGCTTTCGTTCAGAGCCAATACCATGATCCGCACAGATTCAGCTCGCCAGATTCACGGCAAAGTGCTCCAGCGTCCGCTGCCGTGCGCTGCTCGCCGCATCGGCATCATAAGAACCTCGGTGATCGCAGTTGAAACCATGATCAGCGTCGTATACATACACGGGAACGTCGGGCTGAGCTGCCTTGACCGCTTCTACGTCACTCATTGGAATGTGCGCATCGAGCTCACCGAAGTGCATGATGACAGGACAATTCGGTGACTTATCCACCTGCCCGGCTACGCCACCGCCATAATATGAACTTGCCGCAGTAACGTTTTCCAGCGTACAAGCGGCAAGCCACGTGAGCAGACCACCGAAGCAGTAGCCGACCACGCCCACCTTGCCATGCGCCACTGCAGTGTTGATGGCGGCCTGCACATCTGCCAGCGCCATAGCATGGTCGAGTTGCTGAAAAGCCAGATCTATGCCCCGGCCCATGCCGTCTTCGCCATAGCCGAGTTCGATGTCCCGCTCCAGACGATCGAAGATCTTCGGCGCAATCGCATAGTAACCTTCAGCGGCATAGCCCTCGGTCACTTCCCGGATATGCTGATTCACGCCGAATATTTCCTGTATGACGACCACCGCGCCCCTGGGTGCCCCACTCGGTTCTGCCACATATGCACCTAACTGAAAACCGCCGGCGCTTTCGATCTGAATGTTCTGTCCCACGACAGTCCCCCTGTTGGAATATCAATGAAGCCCGAACACTAATTGGGCCGGCAGGTTAGAGCAAGTGCTTAAGCAGGTGGCTCTCGCCGATTGTGCCAGTTATCGGATATCCGCTAGGATGCTTAGCAATGTAATGCAAGTGTCATATTTGCGCGTTGTAATGCGCTCACCGACCACCACTAGTAAGACCCTTCTGCACCATGGCGCCTCCCATACTTGTTGTTGAAGACGAACCTGAAATTCGCGAACTGCTGGTCTTCACGCTGTCCCGAGCGAGCTATGACGTTATCGAAGCAGAATCGTCAGAGCAGGCATTGCAACTGCTTGACCGTGAACTTCCCGATCTCGCCATCATCGACTGGATGTTGCCGCAGATGAGCGGCATTGATCTGGCGCGGCGCCTGCGCCGCGATGAACTGACCAGCAACCTGCCCATCATCATGCTCACCGCCAGAGGCGAAGAAGCAGATAAGTTGCGCAGCTTCGATTCCGGCGTGGACGACTACATAACCAAACCCTTCTCGCCCAGGGAACTGCTGGCGCGTATCAAGGCGCTGCTGCGCCGCAGCGGCATTCCTACCGGCAACATCCTGCAGATCAGCGGCATCTGTCTCGACCTGAACAGTCACCGGGTAACCATTAATGAGCAGCAGGTACATGTAGGCCCTACCGAATACCGACTGCTGGAGTTGCTCATGCGCCATCCGGAGCGAGCCTTTGACCGCAGTCAGTTACTCGACCGAGTCTGGGGGCGCAGCGTTTATGTGGAGGAACGCACGGTGGATGTGCATGTGCTGCGCCTGCGCAAGCTCCTGCAGCCTTTCGGCCTGCAGCATCTCATTCAGACGGTAAGAGGCGTCGGCTACCGGTTTTCCTCGGCCTGATCCTGCCGCGCGTCAAGTGCATCGAGCACAGCAATTCTGGTCATGACGCCCTCAACCCTTTACCCCATGCGCCACTTCCTCCTATAGTCTCGCCTCGCCAGAAGCAGGAGCCCGGCTTGAGCCAGTCCATCTCAGCAATATTGTGGGATTTCGGGGGTGTCATCACCTCCAGCCCGTTTGAAGCTTTCAACGTCCTGGAGGCGTCAATAGGCGCACCGAAGGATTTCATTCGCACAATCAATGCAACTAATCCTGAAAAAAACGCGTGGGCCCAGTTCGAGAGCAACCAGCTCAGTCTGAACGAATTTGATGAGATGTTCGCCGAAGAATCTGCTGCCGCAGGCCACCGTATATCCGGTAGAGACGTCATCGCCCGGCTGAGCGGCGAAATTCGTCCACGTATGGTCGAAGTACTACGCCGCTGCAAGCAGGAATACCGCATCGCCTGCATTACCAACAATGTCAAAGCCGGCGAAGGACCGGGCATGAGCCGCAACCCGACGAAGGCCGCCGCGGTGGCCGACGTCATGGCCCTGTTCGATCTGGTTGTCGAATCGAGCATTGAGGGCATTCGCAAACCGAACCCGGACATATATACCCTCACCTGTGAAAGGATGGGCGTCGCGCCCCATGAAGCGGTGTTTCTCGATGATCTAGGCATCAATCTGAAGCCCGCCAAGGCACTGGGGATGCGTACCATCAAAGTACTCAATGAAGCCCAGGCCATCACCGCGTTAGGCGAGCTCACCGGCATCGATTTCCCCTAGCACAAACGATGGGGTCTGCTGCTCGATCAGTGACCCTACCTCCTGTATAGATGGTATCGAAGGCGCAGCCCCGGCCCGGGTAACCGCCAGCGCCCCGGCGGCGCTGGCGCGCAATACCGCTTCCGCCAGACTCTCGCCGGCGACTAACGATGCCATCAAATAGCCTACAAATGAGTCACCCGCAGCAGTCTCGTCCACCGCTCGCACTGCAAACGAGCCCATGGCCTGGGTAATGCCATTAGCAGAGTCGTACAGATACAGACCATTGCTGCCCATGGTCAGGAGCAGTGAAACTTCAGGGTACTTTTCGATCAGGATCCTGAGGGCTGATCCAGGGCTGGAGGTACCCCCCAGAGCATTGGCTTCGGCCTCATTGACGATCAGCAGATCGAGATCACCTATCGGATAGTCGCCAATGCGCACATCCGGCGGAGCCAGGTTGAGCGCGACCCTGCCGCTTGTCGCTGCTGCGGCGCTGATGGCGGTGTCAACGTCATTGGTTTCGTTCTGCAGCAGCAGCCAATCGCCATCAGCCACCCTCGAGACAGCCTGATCAATCAGGTTCATTGGCAACTGGCGATTAGTGCCGCCGGCAATAACAATACAATTCTGCCCCTGCTGGTCGACTTGGATAACCGCATGACCGGAAGGACCGGCCATCTGCGCAACACCGGACGTTTCCACACCTGCGTCATGCAGCGCCTGCAGTAGATCTTGACCGTCATCACCCACCGCGCCGAAATGATGAACTTCCGCGCCTGCGCGCGCCGCCGCCAGCGACTGGTTCAGCCCCTTACCGCCACAAAACACCTGCCGCCCGAGGCTGGCGATGGTTTCTCCTGCACCGGCGAGTTGCGGGACGTCATACACCAGATCGATGCACAACGACCCTAGGTTAACGAGCTTCGGCACGGGTCAGCCTGCGCATTCAAGCCGGACGCGCAAGCTCCTTGGCGGCATCCTGAACGGCGCGGATGATCTTGTCGTAGCCGGTGCACCGGCAAAGATTACCGGCCAGCCAATACCGTATGGTGGTCTCGTCAGGATCAGGGTTCTTCTCCAGCAGGGCCTTGGCAGCAACTATGAAACCCGGCGTGCAGATGCCGCATTGCAACGCAGCGTGCTCGAGGAACTTCTGTTGAATCGGGTGCAGTTCGTCGCCGGCAATACCCTCGATGGTTTCGATAGACTTACCCTGAGCTTCCGCACCCAGCATCATACAGGAGCAGATCAGGCGGCCATCCACCATGACCGAACAGGCGCCGCAATCACCGCTGCCACAGCCTTCCTTGGTACCGGTCAGGCCCAGCTCATCGCGCAACACGTCCAGCAGAGATTGATCCGCTTCGCACAGAAACTCCCTGGGTTCACCGTTAACGCTGGTTTCGACATGTAACCTAGACATTGGCTTTACTCCTGCTCAGGCGTTAGCGGCCGCAACAGCGCGGTCTTTCGCGATCGCCGCGGCACGGCGACACAATACGGCGATGACTTTTCTGCGGTACTCCGCGGTACCGCGCTTGTCCGAAATCGGTGACGAAGCCTCCGTACAGGCCTCACCGGCCGCCTGCAATGCATCGTCAGACAGATTACTGCCGATCAACGCCTGCGCAGCCGCGGGCACCAGCAGCGCGGTCGGCGCTACCGCACCAATCGCCACCCGTGCGGCACTGCAGGTACCATCTGCCTCCACGGTCAGATTGACACCACACCCAGCTACCGCGATATCCATTTCAGTGCGCGGAATAAAACGCAGGTAGGCGTCGCGTTGATTTGCTGCAGGCATCGGTATTTTCACGCCAAGCACAAATTCGCCTGGCTCCAATGCGTTCGTGCCAACGCCTGTGACAAAGTCCTCAACGGCAAGCTGACGCCCCCCGGAACCGTTGGCGATATCACAAACAGCACCAGCGGCGATCATGGCTGGTATGCCGTCACCAGCGGGTGATGCGTTACACAGATTACCGGCCATGGTGGCGCGGCCCTGCACCTGGGTAGAGCCGATCAGATCCGCGCCTTCCATCACACCAGGCAGCAATGCCTTGAGCTCAGCGTTCTCATTCATAAGCGCACTGGGAACCGCCGAGCCGATGTAAATTTCGTCTGCGCCTATCTCCAGGCGATTGGTCTCGGTAAGGCCTTTGATGTCGACAATAGTTCGAGGCTCGCGGTCAACCGAGCGCATCTGTACCAGCAGATCAGTACCTCCCGCCAGTATCTGCGCACGCTTTCCAGAACCGTTGTGCTCAACCAGTTCAGCCAGCACCTGATCTACGGACTGCGGCGCCACATAGGCAAATGCACCCATTCTTACTCCCCCGATTCGTCGCTGGATAAAGCGGGCAATCTAACACGACCGACGTCCGTTGCGAACACCTCGCGGGTGATAATTGAGCGTGCGCCCAATACAATACACGCCGCATAGCACCCCAATCTCAGGAGAGCAGAGATCACCGAGCCTAATGATACGAACAGCCGATCCGCAGCAGCGTCCAGCGCTGATGATCTGAGCGGCCACATGGCCCACCTGCAGTCCACCTGGCAGCGGGCACTACAGCCTGACGGACCCGACCTGCGTCCCGGGCCATCCTACGACGGCGCATGGCTCAGTGCAGGCAGCGAACATATGCACTTTGCCGATGATCATGGGCCACGCTTTAAGCCGAACCCGCATTTCAGCCAATGGCTGGATCCTCAATTCATCACGCCGGAGAGCCGTCTGCTCATTCGCCCGGATGCCCGGCCGAAACTGTTTCTGCTGCAGCCGGAAGATTACTGGCACGCTCCCGCGCCACACCCGGAAAACCTTGACGAGCATTTTGAGATTGAAACATTCGCCAGCGCAGATGAACTGATAGGGGCCTGTGCAGCAGCCACTGATGCCAATCTGCGTTTCGCCCACATCGGTGAAGCGCAACCCGGCAACGAACCATTGGGCGAATCCAATCCTCAAGCTCTGACGGACTTTCTGTATTTTCACCGGGCGCGCAAAACCGCCTTTGAACTTGCCGCCATGCGCACAGCCAGCGAGGTAGGCGCGCGCGGGCATCTGGCAGCTCACGACGCTTTCATGGCAGGCGGCACCGAATTTGACATTCACATGGCTTACCTGGCGGCCTCGAAACAAACCGATCTGGATCTGCCGTACGGCAATATCGTCGCTCTGAATGAGCATGGCAGCGTATTGCACTATCAGTTTCAGGAGCGGGTTAACCAACGTCCACCAGCAAGCCTGCTGATCGACGCAGGCGGCCAGTACCGTGGGTATGCCAGTGACATTACCCGAACATACGCCGCGGACGGTAAAACAGGGTTCGCAGATCTGATCCGCCTGATGCAGGCACATCAGAATCAACTGATCGACAGCATCGCACCGGGCCGGACATTCGCCGATCTGCATTCGCAGATGCACCAGCAACTGGCACAGGTGTTGAGAGATGCCGATCTGATCACATGCAGCGCGGCAGAAGCACTCGACGCCGGTATAACCGAAACATTCTGTCCTCACGGGCTCGGCCACCTGCTCGGCCTGCAGGTTCACGATGTAGGCGGACATCTGGCCAATGCCCGCGGCGAAGCTGCCCCGCCGCCAGCCAACTACCCTGCGCTGCGGTTCACCAGAGCCATGCAGACCGATCAGGTTTTCACCATCGAACCGGGTTTGTATTTCATTCCTATGCTGCTGAATAAGCTGCTTAGTGAAGGCGTTGCGGTAAACTGGGCCACGGTTGAAGAACTGGCACCCTATGGTGGTATCCGAATCGAAGATAACGTGCGCGTGCTCGAGCACGGTGTGGAGAACCTGACTCGTGACGCCTTTGCCCGGGTAGCTTCATGAAGGAGCCGCGCCTGACCCCGCAACGTCTGTTCAGCGACCCGCCCCTGACTGGCTCGGCGCCTGCAGATCTGAAGTTCACGCCGGATGGTCAAGCGTTGACTTACAGCGCCCCGGCAACAGACGATCGAGAGCGCAGAGACCTCTGGCGCGTAGACATCGCCACCGGCAAACGCAGCCTGTGGCTCGATGCACGCACCTTGTCCGGGGCCGATGCCGACGTCTCTCAGTTGACCGCGGAAGAACGCGCAGAGCGGGAAAGACGCAGACAGTTCAGCCACGGCGTTACATCATACGCCTGGCACCCTGACGGCCGACGCCTGCTGATTCCCACTGACGGGCGCGCGGCCCTGGTATCAGTTTACGAACCCGAACAACCCATGCAGATGCTGGCGCCGCGAGAAACCCGCCAGAGCGGTTTTCAGCTGTCCACACAGGGCAACTTCGCCAGTTACGTGCGCAGCGGCGATTTGTACCTTTGGAGTATCGCTGAGGCCAGCGAAACCCGCCTCACCAATGAGTCCGACGAACTTGTCACCAATGGGCTGCCGGACTTTCTCGCCGCAGAAGAAATGCACCGTTTCGAAGGCCACTGGTGGTCGCCGGATGAGCGACACATAGCCTACACCCGCGTCGACGAATCCACTGTACAAGTGAGCTACCGCCTGGAAATGGAGGCACACGGCGCCCGCACCATCGAGCAACGCTATCCTTACGCCGGGGCGCAGAACCCCCAGGTTGAATTGTGGCTCTACGATCTGCATGAGCAGGCCGCGCGGTGTATCTGGCGCCCGACAGAAAGCCAGGTATATCTGGCTCGCGTGCACATGGCAGCAGGATATCTGCTGACCCAGACACAGGATCGTCTGCAACAGACTCTGACTCTGAGCAGGCATGACTACGCCGGCGGCGAACAAGGCACTGTGCATGTCGAAAGGTCATCCACGTGGATCAACCTCACCGATGACTTACGTGTGCTCGAAGATGACCGCGTGGTGTTCACTTCGGAAAGCTCCGGTACCCGCAAGGCCATGCTGATCGAACCCGACAGCCTGGTCACGCCCCTGCTCGGCCCCACCCATATCAACGGTATCGTCGGCACAACTGAACAGCACGTGTTCGCCACAGGTTGGCACGACGACGCTCAACAGAATCACCTGTTCGCCCTCTCGCTGGCAGGTGATCATGACTCTGCAGCGTCGCAACTGACCGAAGAAGAAGGTTGCCACGAAATCACCATGAGCAGGGACTGCACGCGGTTCATCGATCGTTTCAGCACCCCTGCCGTGCAGGTGCGCGTCAGCGTGCAAGCGGTAGATGGTGGCGATGGCACCAAGGTGCATGAAGAAGTCATCGATACGCAGCACCCGTATCACCCGTTTCTGAGAAGCCACTGTGCCCCATCCTTCGGCACAGTTGCGGCAGCAGATGGACAACTGCTCTATTACCGTTTGACCCCACCGACAAACCCGTCCGGAAAGCATGCCACCATCGTATACGTGTATGGAGGACCGGGCCCCCAGAAAGCACGCAAGGACTGGGGCACGCTGCTGGTACAGATGTTTACCCAGCAGGGATTCGGGGTACTGGAACTCGACAATCGCGGCTCCGGTAATCGTGGTCTTGCCTTCGAAGCACCGATCTATCGCCAGATGGGCAGGGTGGAAGTCGACGACCAGGTCGCCGGGTTGCAGGTGTTGCGGTCTTGCGCGTGGGCCGACCTCGAACGGGTTGGCGTATTCGGCCACAGCTACGGCGGATACATGACGCTGATGTGTCTGACCCGGGCCCCGCAGCACTTCCAGGCCGGCGTTGCCGTAGCACCCGTCAGTGACTGGCACCTGTATGACTCTCATTACACCGAACGCTACATGGGCCTGCCACAGGAAAACGAAACCGGCTACAGCGAATCCACGGTGCTCAAACACCTCCCCGCCCTGCAGGCACCCTTATTGCTGATGCACGGCATGGCCGACGACAACGTGCTGTTTACCCACAGCACCAAGATCATGTCACGCCTGCAGCAGCTGGGCAAACCGTTCGAACTCATGACTTACCCGGGCGCCAAACATTCGATGCAGGAGCGGGACGTTTCCATCCACCGCTACAATATGGTCCTGGATTTTTTCCGTAGAACGCTGAACTAAAGAGAATCCTTCATGCCTGATATTCAGACTCACAAAGCCAGTGCCGCTGACGTCGACTTCATCGTTGCAGCCAATCTGGCCATGGCGGCGGAAACTGAAGACCTTGGCCTCAACCCTGAGACCCTCGACGCCGGAGTCAGATACATGCTGGCGCATCCCGCCGAAGGTCAGTATCTGATCGCCACGCTGGACGACAAACCTGTTGGTACTCTCATGACGACCTTCGAATGGAGCGACTGGCGCAACGGCCGCTTCTGGTGGATCCAGAGTGTATTCGTGTTGGCTCCGGCGCGACGTCGCGGCGTGTACCGGGCAATGCACGACGCAGTGCGCCGACTCGCCGCCCGGGATAAGCAAGCCTGCGGCATACGCCTGTACGTTGAACGGGAAAACACCGTGGCCCAGCAGACCTATCAGGACATCGGCATGATCGAGACCCATTACCGGCTCTACGAAGAAGAGTTTAGCTAATCAACCGCGTCGCGAGCCAGGCGGAACAAAGAGAAAAAGTTCGCGCGGGTGAGTTCAGCGAGTACGGCACAATCCAGTTCGAGCAGTTCTGCGAGATAACCGGCCGTATCCGCCACGAACGCCGGCTCATTCTTCTTGCCCCGATGGGGTGCCGGCGCCAGCCAGGGAGCATCGGTCTCAATCAGTAGTCGATCAAGTGGAATCTCACGCGCCACTTGCCGGACATTGTCCGCGCTTCGGAACGTAACGATGCCGGAGATCGATATGTAGTACCCCATCTCCATGGCCGCCACGGCCATATCCACAGACTCCGTGTAGCAGTGCAGTACACCGCACACACCAGGAAAAGCCTGTAACATATCAAGGGTGTCTTTTTCGGCACTGCGGGTATGCACGATCACCGGCAGATCAACAGTGCGTGCTATGTCCATCTGCTGGGCAAAGGTATGCCGCTGCAGGGCCTGCTGCTCGGTGTCTTTGACGTAGTGGTAGTCGAGCCCGATCTCTCCAACAGCGACCACTGAATCCGCCTGCAGATAATCGCGCACCCAGTCCGCATTACCACTGCAACTTCCCGGGTGTTCTCCTACGCTGGCCCATACGTCGTCGCTGCGCCGGGCGAATTCCAACACTTCATCGATGGCACCCCTCTCCACGCCAATACACAGGCAGCCGCTGACGCCGGATGCGCGAGCTCGCTCTAAGGCTTGATCAGGGTCTTCGAGGTAATTGAGATGGCAGTGGGAGTCGATGTACACGCCGTGGCCAGTGTCCGGTTGACGAAAGGGTCACCACTTACATCGTATGGGTGTGACGGTCTGAGTGCAGCGCGCCGGCCAGATAGGTTTCGATCTTGCTGCGCGCAACATCATCCTGCTCATTGAACTGAACGCCGATACCTGCGGCGCGGTTGCCTTGGGCGCCCTTGGGCGTAATCCACACGACTTTGCCGGCTACCGGGATCTTTTCCGCTTCATCCATGAGGTTGAGCAACATGAATACTTCGTCGCCCAGGTCATATCCTTTATTGGTGGGAATGAACAACCCGCCATTCTTTACGAATGGCATGTACGCGGCATACAGAACCGCCTTGTCCTTGATAGCAAGGGACAGGATTCCGTTTCGCACTCCGCGCTTGGTGGCTGACATTTGCTACTGCAGTCCTGAGTCTTATTGCCTGGCGAACTGATCTGTAATCTACAGACCAGTCCGTCAGAGCATGTTCCATGGACTATTGGTTCGAGTCAATGGCAAAAACGTGACTGACTCGCCAGATTGGGCTCACCCGCGGGCAGCCCGTGCCGACAGCTTTAACCAGCGCACAATTAAACGTTCCAGATGCAACCTGGGGTTGGCTCCATTGGTCGTTTCGAGTTGACGACGCGCATCCAGCACTTCGTCTGCAAACTCGACGACCAGCCGTCCGTGAACGCCAATGCCGGGGATAGCCTGACCCTGTAGATGCATGATCAGACGGCGGTACCAGCGGCTGAGCAGTGCCACTACGTCCTGCTTTAGCGCCTGGTCCACTGCCGCGCCAAAGTCACCGCGTGCGACCTCGGCAAGCCACCCGGTAACTTCGATGCCATCGCCGCTCAGCTCCTGCACCACCGTAAGCGGCGCTCTGCCAGATTCGACGTACAGTGCATCGGTTACCTCTACGCCCTGTTTGGCAAGCCAGGCGCGTGCAGCAGCCTGATTCTGGCCAGATTCGAATCGCTGACAGCGGCTGCGAATGGTCGGCAGCAGCGTACCCCAGCTCGGCGTCGCCAACAGCAGGTGGGTATCTGACGGCGGCTCTTCCAGAGTCTTCAAGAGCGCATTTGCGGCAGCGGGATTCAGCTGGTGCGCATTCAGCAGCGCCACCACCTTACGCGGTGCCGTCTGAGCCGTCTGCACCGCGAATTCATTGATCCGCCTGATCTGGTCGATTTTCAGCACGGCCCCGTCTGGTACTACCCAGCGAAAGTCCGGGTGCGCAAACTCTTCCATGGCGAGCCCGGTATCCGCTTCGAGCAGGGTCAGCGCGACATGTTGCAACAGGTTGTCCAGGCCCCAACCCACGCCGCAGGTCAACGCGATGGCGTTTGGCAGCCGATCTGCGCTGCGCAGCTGGCGCATTCGCTCCAGCATTGGTTTATGCCAGGGGTAAACACTCACACTGTATAGACCTCGTCGAGGAAGTCATTGATGACGAGCTGCATGTCGGCGCGGACCTGTTCAACGGTGCCACTGGCGTCGACGGTTCGGAAATAGGGTTCACTTGCCGCCCGGGCGAGATACCCCGAGCGCACCGCCTCAAAAAACGCCAGTTGCTCCTGCTCCAGGCGGTCCTGCTCACGATCAGCAATACGCCGGCGCCCGATGGCAGGGTCAAGATCAAGATACACGGTCAGGTCCGGACGCAGCTCGCGCTGTACGCAATCTTCCAGAAAACCAATGACATCGTCCGGCACACCCCGCGCCGCACCCTGGTATGCATAGCTGGCGTCAGTGAAGCGATCGCAAACCACCCACTCGCCCCGGGCCAGCCGCGGCAGGATCTCATTGCGCAGGTGCTGATTACGGGCGGCAAACACTACGAGCAACTCCGTGATGCCGTCAACGCTTTCCTGGCGAGGCTGTAACAATGCCTCGCGCAGCGCTTCGGCAAGGGGCGTTCCGCCCGGTTCCCTGGTGCGGTACAAACCGATGCCCCGCTGGGCCAGGGTTTCACAGATCACCTCCAGATTAGTGGATTTCCCTGCGCCTTCAGAACCTTCCACCGTAATGAAGCGGCCCGGCTCACGCTCACTCATTCGGATCTGCCAAGTTGATAACGTCTCACCGCGCTGTTGTGTTCCGCCAGTGTACGTGAAAACTGACTCGACCCATCACCCCTGGCAACGAAATACAGATAATCCCCGGCAGCCGGATGCGCCGCCGCTCGTAGCGACGCCGCCGAAGGAATGGCAATGGGGGTTGGTGGCAGACCCCGCCTTGTATAGGTGTTGTAGGGTGTATCCTGACGCAGGTGAGCTCTGGTCAGGTTGCCATCGAATTCGGGACCAACGCCATAAATTACGGTTGGATCCGTCTGCAGCAGCATGTTCTTGGCCAGGCGCCGATGAAATACCTGGCTGATCTGCGCCCGATCAGCCGGAGTGCCGCTTTCTTTCTCTATGATGGAAGCGAGGATCACCAGTTCATCAGCATCGCCAATGGCCAGTTGCGACGCGCGCTCTCGCCATGCCCGAGCGATACTTTTCAGCATGGCCTCATGGGCCCTGCGCAACAGGTCCCGGTCCCTTTCGCCACGACTGAACTGATAGGTATCCGGGAAGAACATTCCTTCGGTAAACGGTGTCGCCAGCATCAGTTCCGCCGCAAGTTGGAGCGCCGTTTTCGATGTCAGGGTGTGAATCAGATGCTCATCGGCGGCGAGCTCTGCCAGCGTCTGAGCAACGGTATAACCCTCCTGAATGCGGAACTGGTAAACCACGACCTCACCCGCCACCATCTTGCGCAGTAGAGCCATCGGCGTCATGCCGGGCTGCAGTGCATACTCCCCGGCCTGCAGCTGGGTATCGAGGTCCTGCAGCCGCGCCAGCCATACGAACCAATCCGGACGGTCAAGAGCACCGCGCTCGTGCAGTTCGCCTGCAAAGCCTTGCAGCGAAGTGCCGCTGGCAAACAAGATCCTGCTTTCGTCGGAAAGGCTGAGGCGGGTTTCGCCCCAGCCCACTAGATATTGGTAGCCGCCAAACACGGCCAAGGCCGCCGCAGCCCCCAAGCACAGCGCGAAAATGAGGGCTTTGCGCAGCACTAACGGCAAATTCACTAGACCTTACGGAAGATTACAGTACCGTTAGTACCACCAAAGCCGAAGGAATTGCTGGCCGCGGCCTGCAGCGAAACTTCGCGCGCCTCGTTCGGCACATAATCCAGATCGCACTCGGGACTGGGATTATGCAGATTGATCGTGGGCGGCAATACCTGCTGCTCCAGCGCTTTGATGGTAAAGATCGCCTCTACCGCACCCGCCGCACCCAGCAGGTGCCCGATCATCGACTTGGTGGAACTGACGGCGACCTTGGTATCATCGCCGAACACGGACTTGATACCCTTGGTTTCAGCAATATCACCTAACGGTGTGGACGTGCCATGGGCATTGACGTAACCCACCTCTTCGGGATTGAGGCCCGCATCTGTCATGGCGTTTTTCATTGAAGCTGCGCCGCCCTCACCATTTTCGGCGGGACCGGTAATATGGTATGCGTCGGCACTCATGCCAAAGCCTGAAAACTCAGCATAGATTTTCGCGCCGCGCGCTTTGGCGCGCTGGTATTCTTCCAGCACCAGCACACCTGCGCCGTCGCCCAAAACAAACCCATCGCGCTCTTCGTCCCAGGGTCGGCTCGCCAGTTCCGGTTCATCATTGCGGGTCGACAGGGCTTTCATGGAATTAAAGGCAGCAACACAGATGGGCGAAGTGGCGTATTCGGAGCCGCCTACGACCATCACGTCGGCCTCGCCATACTGGATCATGCGTGCGCCGAAACCGATATTGTGGGTGCCTGAGGTACAGGCTGTCACCACCGCGATATTGGGACCTTTGAAGCCGTACCGAATCGAAAGGTTGCCGGAAATCATATTGATCACCGATCCCGGCACAAAGAAAGGCGAAACGCGGCGTGGGCCGCTGTTCACCAGGACGCTGTGTGTGCTCTCAATGAGATTGATGCCGCCGATACCCGAGCCAATAGCAACGCCTATGCGATCGGCATCTTCGGGATGTTCCGTCAAACCAGCATCTTCGATGGCCTGAGCGCCAGCTGCCATTCCGAATTGAATGAACGGATCCATACGCCGGGCTTCCTTGGCGGCCATATACTGGGTGACATCGAAGTCTTTCACCGCCGCGCAGATTTTTACGCCGTAGTCTTCGGTATCGAAATATTCGTTGCTACCAACGCCGCTGCGGCCGTCTAAAGCCGCCTGCCACGAAGCAGCAACGGTGTTGCCGATCGGGCTGACCATGCCCATGCCGGTGACCACAACTCTTCTTCTGCTCATATAGTCCCTCGACTCATTCTCAAGAACGCAAATTAGCACCTAGCAGCCTGTGCCACAATCCTACAACCACTCCAGCGTGCAATCTTGATAATCTTGAGACACGCAGAATACATTCCGGCGCCTCAGGCGCCGGAACGGCTGTCTGTTATCTGGAGTTTGTCGCACTATCGGGCGCTGTCTCGAACAGGCCCGACAGGCGGCGCAGCCTGCTACTGGTGGGCCAGAATGTAGTCTATGGCTTGCTTGACGGTGGTGATTTTTTCCGCTTCCTCGTCGGGAATTTCGGTCTCGAATTCTTCTTCGAGGGCCATCACCAGTTCTACGGTGTCCAGTGAGTCAGCACCAAGATCTTCGACAAATGAAGCGCCGTCATTGACTTCGTCTTCTTTGACGCCAAGCTGTTCACAGATCAGTTTTTTAACGCGTTCTTCAACACTGCTCATGCTAAAGGGGTCTCCCTCAATAGGTTCCTGGTGGCAGGGCGCGCGCATTGTATAGTCGCGATATGAGCAACGCAAGCAAGCTTTTTGCAACTGCTTTCAGCGCCCGGCCGCTTGCTCAAGCAGCTACTACCCTGCGGTGATTAAGTCAAGCGGCGTACATACCGCCATTTATATGCAACGTTTGCGCGGTGATATAACCCGCCTCATCACTGACAAGGTAGGCCACCGCAGCTGCAATCTCTTGCACATCGCCGACGCGCCCGAGAGGTATACGCTCGAGCATGACGGCACTCTGCTCTTCGGTCAGCTCCGAGGTCATATCGGTGCCGATAAAGCCCGGCGCCACTGTATTAACAGTTATGTTACGTGAGGCAAGCTCCAGCGCGATCGATCGGGTAAAACCTTCGATCGCCGCTTTGCTCGCGACGTAGTTGCTCTGACCGGGATTGCCCATACGACCAACCACCGAACCGATATTGACGATACGTCCCCAACGGGCCTTGATCATGCCCCGAACAACGCCCTTGGTTACTCTGTACAGGCCCGTCAGGTTGGTGTCGATCACATCCGACCATTCATCTTCGCCCATGCGCAGCAGCAGATTGTCGCGGGTCATGCCGGCATTGTTTACCAGCACCTGGGGTGCTTCAGCTTTAGCTGCGATCTCGGCAAGAGCTGCGCTGACCGACTCTGGATCCTGCAACTGCATCTGCACGCCAAAACCGCGCTCGCCCAGTGCAGCGCCGATCGCTGCGGCGCCCTCCGTACTGGTGGCAGTGCCGGCAACGTAGAACCCCTCCGCCATCAGCCTGGCAGCAATTGCCGCACCAATACCGCGCGACGCACCGGTAACCAGTGCTGTTTTGTTACTCATGAGATCTTCTTACCTGAGGTTAAACGTTGATCAGCCGTTCTGCGCGCTTTGCAGCCCGTCTGGAGTGCCAAGCCCCGTCGTCGACGTCGCTTTGGAGATGCGTCGGATCAGCCCGGCAAGAACATTGCCCGGCCCACATTCGACGAATTCGGTAACGCCCAGCTCGACCATTTTTGTTACGCAGCTGCTCCACAACACAGGCTCTGCAATCTGCGCCAGCAGATTGGCACGCAACTCGTCGAGATTCCCTGGTACCGATGCGTTTACATTCTGCACGATGGGAATCTCAGGCATGCTCAGTGACAGAGCATGCAGCGCTTCAGCGAATTCTTCTTTGGCCGCCGCCATCAGCGGCGAGTGAAATGGGCCACTAACGTCGAGCATAACCGCCCTGCGCGCGCCCGCCGCCTTACATTGCTCCGCGCCGGCTTCTACTGCGGCAGCTGCTCCGGCAATGACGACCTGGCCCGGCGCATTGAAGTTAGCCGCCACCACCACACCATCTACTGCTTCACAGCACTCGCGAATCTGATCGTCGTCCAGACCCATGACCGCAGCCATGGCTCCCTGACCGCGAGGTACTGCGGCTTCCATGAGTTCGCCACGAAGGCGCACCAGTTTCACCGCGTCGACGAACGACATGGCGCCAGCGCAGGTCAGCGCGGAGTATTCACCCAGGCTGTGCCCGGCAACGTATGCCGGCAGCGGCGCATTTGCGCGCCACACATCCCACACCGCCACACTGGCACTAAGCAGCACCGGTTGAGTGTTCTGGGTTGCGGAAAGGTCTTCCGCCGGACCATTCTGCACCATCTGCCACATGTCGAAGCCAAGCGCCTCAGACGCTTCGCCAAAACGCGCTTCAATGCTGTCAGATTGCTCAGCGAGTTCGGCGAGCATGCCAACGCTCTGAGCTCCCTGCCCCGGAAAAACCGCCCCCAAACTCATAAGAGGTTACTCTTTGTCAGCAATGACCTGACGACCACGGTAGTAGCCATCAGCGGTAACGTGGTGTCTGCGATGGGTTTCACCGGTAGTGCTGTCGATCGACAGCGTCGGCTTCTTCAGAGCATCGTGTGAACGACGGGCACCACGTCGAGCGCGGGTGACTTTGTTCTGTTGTACTGCCATGTTTTTTCCTAAATCGCCTTATACTAAATCTAAACGTCCGGTTTCGGTTCCTTCAATTGCGCAAGCAGCGCAAAAGGATTGCCACTGTCATCTTCAGCCTGGGCGTCAAAGCTGAGAACCTCCGCGTCACTCGGGCCATATCCGAGCTGCGGACGATTCTCGCATGCTTCGTCACTACAGACTCTCAAGGGCAGTTTCAGCAACAGTTCGTCCTCGACCAGTTCGACAACGTCCAGCGTCTGCCCCGAAACCTCAATGATGCTCAGGGCGCTGTCTTGCTCCTGCCAGGATTGCGCCTGGGCTTCATGCATTGCCAAAGCGCCTGCCACCGGCGCTACTACTTCAAGGGCGACCGGCTGTGTGCACAGATGGCATGCCATGGTAACTTCTGCGCGCACCTGCCCATTGATAACCGGGCGCTGATCAGCGTCAATGGCAAACTCCAACTGCGCGTTGATCTGCGCTACCTGCAATGTCGCTTCGCCTAGGCGAGCGCATGAATCAGGCTGAATTTCACGGCTGATCGAGGCGCCCGCCCTTGCCAGATCGGCATAAAGCGGTGCGGATGATTTGCGTGTTGCCATGGCGGCGGCAATCATAGGTATCTAAACAGGCGATGTAAACCGCAAGAGACTGATATTGTGACGTTTTTTAGCTTCGAAGTTCCTCTCGTTCTAGCATCGAGCTCAGCCTATCGAGCCCAGGCGCTTACCCGGCTTGGGCTTGAATTTACCCAGGCGAGTCCGGATATCGATGAATCGGCTTTGCCAGGCGAAGCACCACAGGTACTGGCGCAGCGGCTCGCCAACGAGAAAGCCCTGGCAATCCAACGCCAGCGGCCGGATGCGGTCGTGATCGGCTCTGATCAGGTTGGTGTTGCACAAGGGCGGCAACTGCTAAAGCCAGGTACCCATGAAGCGGCGATCGCTCAATTGCAGTCTCTGAGTGGTGTAGAAGCTGTGTTTTACACCGCGTTAGCGGTTTATGACCCGGCTAAGGCGACGATTCATGAAGCCGTCACCCCTACCTACATCGAATTCAGACACCTGACTCACGATCAGATCAGGCGTTACGTTGCATCTGAGGAGCCATTGGACTGCGCGGGCAGTTTCAAAGTCGAGGCGCTCGGTATCGCGCTGTTCGAGAGGGTCACCTCAGATGATCCCACCGCCCTGGTCGGATTACCGATGATCGCGCTGGTTTCCATTCTGCATCGGATCCGCACATCTGCAATGGGCGACCGGGTGTAACCGCAACCGGCAGCTAGCGGCCATCCGCAAGTTCTACCCAGATACGCTCCATTTCCTCATCTATCGGCGCCTCAATGCGCAGCATGTCGCCACCAATCGGCAACTGCAGCTTCCTCGCATGCAGACACAAACGCGCAAAACGGGGCGCGGGCTTCGCGCCAGGCACCGCATATTTGTCATCGCCACATATCGGGTGGCCAGTGGCGCTGGTATGCACCCGGATCTGATGAGTGCGCCCGGTATGCAATACCGCCTGTAAGCGAGTCGCGGTTGAGGCGGTATCCAGAATCGAAAAATCAGTGCGGGCGCTAAGCCCGGAGCTGTCTACTCGAACTCGGCGCTCCCCCCATGACGTTTCGTATCGCTTCAACCGCAACTGCACGGTCCGTACACCTGCAGGCCACTGCCCCTCCACGAAAGCCTCGTAAATTTTTTTGACAGTACGGGCGCGAAATGCATTCTGAGCTTCGACAAGCGCCGGACGTCGCTTAGCCAGAATCAGGCAGCCGGAAGTTCCGCGATCAAGGCGATGCACCAGTTCCAGCCTATCATTGCCCGTCGCCGCCCGCAGGATTTCCACCACCCCGGAACTAATCGATGAGCCGCCATGCACCGCTATACCCGGTGGCTTGTTCAGCACCAGGAAATCATCATCGTCAAAAACCACAGCAGCAAGCAGCAACTCGGCGGTTGCCGGAGAATACTGCACAGGCATCTCGGCAGCGGTACGCATTGGCGGAATACGAACCCGGTCGTGCAACTGCAATCGATAGCTGACTTTGACCCGCCCACCATTAACGCGCACTTCGCCCTTGCGCACGACCCGGTATATCAATGGGCGCGGCACACCTTTCAGTGAACGCATCATGAAATTATCCAGGCGTTGGCCGACATCCTGGGGGTCATCGATGTCCAGATAGGTAACCGGCACCCGCTTCCCTTAGTTCCAGATGGAGAAATCAGAAAAAATTAACAGTTTGAAGGGCTTAGCAATCAATGCTAAGATCCGTTCGCCTTGCACAGTCTACCGCAAGGCTCGGCGCTGCAGTAGCTACAGCTCAAGAAGCGAAAGCCCAGGCAGCGACTGACTTACTGCAGGGCGAATGCCGTGGCGTAGAGCAAGATTGGCACGCGGCAAGCGACTAGACGCTTGCATTGATATACCACCGACCGCGTGCGCCAGCCAAACCAGACCTCCCTGCCTGATGGCTGCCAATGGCAGCGTTATCGAGAATTGGTAGTCAATATTGTTGTTAACGCGAAACGCGTAGGTAGCATTCGCATTGCTCGACACAGGCAGTCAAAAGCAATGCAGCTACTCGAAAACGAGAGAACTGGAATTAAACGTCATGGGCTGTCACAACGCTCGTGAACAAGCGGGCAGGCAGCACCACCAAAACGACCAATCTGGTCAAGCTGGCGCGCAGCCCTGAGCATGCAGGCGCAGTAACTCACCCATAGCCAGATTTCTGGCGTAGGTTGGTGGGCGCAAACCGGTTATACACGCCGCCGCAAAGCGGTGTCCCCTCGTTTACTATCCATACGCCGGTTCGTCGTTAGCTTCGTTAGATAAGGAATCTTGAAAGCTAATGAAAAGAATGCTGATTAACGCGACGCAACCTGAAGAGGTGCGAATCGCACTGGTCGATGGCCAGAAACTGTACGATCTGGACATCGAAAACCGCACCCGCGAACAGAAAAAAGCCAGTATCTACAAGGCAAAAATCACCCGTGTCGAACCCAGCCTGGAAGCGGCCTTTGTCGACTTCGGTTCGGAACGCCACGGATTCCTGCCACTGAAGGAAATCGAGCGCAGCTATTTCAAAAAGCGTATGAGCGAAGGCGGTCAACGCACACCGATACAGGATCTCGTACAGGAAGGTCAGCAAGTTCTGATACAGGTCGAAAAGGAAGAACGTGGCAACAAGGGCGCGGCGCTCACCACATTCATCAGCCTGGCCGGCCGCTACATGGTGCTCATGCCCAATAATCCCAGGGCTGGCGGCATCTCCCGCCGTATCGAGGGCGACGACCGCGACGAACTGCGCGATGCACTTTCGGGCCTGGAAATTCCCAATGGCATGGGTGTCATCGTACGCACCGCGGGTGTTGGTCGCAGCACAGAAGAGTTGCAGTGGGATCTCAGCTATCTGCTGCAGCTGTGGCAAGCCATTCAAGACGCGAATGAGCAGCAATCCGCCCCCAGCCTGCTGTACCAGGAAAACAGCGCCGTATTGCGGGCAATTCGCGACAACCTGCGCCGTGACATCGGTGAAGTGCTGATCGAAGGCGAAGATGCCTACAAAGAGGCCTCGTCGTTCATCGCTCAGGTGATGCCCAATTACGAGGACAAGGTCAAGACGTACAGCGACGGTATTCCTCTGTTCAGCCGTTACCAGATCGAAAGCCAGATAGAGACCGCTTTCGAGCATACCGTGAAACTACCCTCCGGCGGCAGCATCGTCATCGATCCCACCGAGGCGCTGGTGTCAATCGACATCAACTCGGCAAGGGCAACCAAAGGCTCTGACATCGAAGAGACCGCACTGAACACAAATCTCGAAGCGGCGGACGAAATCGCCCGTCAGTTACGCATTCGTGATATCGGCGGACTGATGGTCATCGACTTCATCGACATGATGAACCAAAAGAACCAGCGGGCCGTCGAGAACCGCATGCGCGACGCTCTTGATGCCGACCGCGCCCGCATCCAGACCAGCCGCATTTCACGCTTCGGGCTGATGGAAATGAGCCGTCAGCGGCTGCGGCCTTCGCTGGAGGAAATCAGCACGGAGTTGTGTCCGCGCTGCAATGGTCAGGGGCGGATTCGCGATACCAAATCTCTCGCCCTGGCAATCCTGCGGGTCATGGAGGAGGAGTCGCTCAAAGAGCGCAGCGCACGAGTGCGCGCTCAGGTGCCGCTCGGCGTAGGCGCTTATCTTTTAAACGAGAAACGCCAGGACGTTGCAGATATCGAGCGCCGCACCGGCACACATATCGTCATCGTACCCAACATGAACCTCGAAACACCCCACTACATCGTTGAGCGGCTACGCGACGATCACGTCCGCGAAGAAGGCGAAGTGCCCAGCTACACCCTGTCGGAACTGGCCAACCAGACCAGCTCCCAGGAAATGCCAGCGGACACACCAGTGACCCAACAACCCAAGGCGGCCGTTCAGGCGATACAACCGCAACAGCCGCCTCCGCCGCAGGAGCATGCCGCGACCGCAGCCTCACCCAGCACGGCCAAGAAGGGCGGCTTCTGGAAGCGCCTGGCAACCAACCTGTTTTCCGACGAGGCTGCCGAAGACGCGCCCGCGCAGAAAGACGCCCCCGTGCAGAAAAAGGCGCCGGCCAGACGTGGCGATTCGAAATCGCGTAACCGTTCTGGTGAACAGTCCAAGCGACGGGATTCATCAAACAAGAATCGTCAGAGCCGCTCCCAGCGCGACGAAAAGCGTAATGAAGGCGCAGGTGCCAAGGGTAGATCCAAAGACAACGCCAAGCAGCCCAAGCGCGCCGACAAGAGCAAGGACAGACAATCACCTCGCGACGAAAAAATACGCGAAGACAAACCGCGCGAAGAAAAGCGTAGTAAGGACAGGGTTTCAAGAGATGCCGGCGCACCCCAGCCGGAGAAGAAGCGTGAAGAACAGGCGGCTCCCCGCCCTACTCAGGCTGAGCGAACACCATCAGAGGACGAGTTGAAAGCCAGCAAACGTGTGCCCAAGCGGGACCGTTCAGCACGGGCACCCAGGCTGGAGCAACCCGACGCCACAACACCTCAGACGGCAGAGACGTCAACTGACGCGACGCCGGCCAACGCCCCACAGGCCACCGACGACCGTACTCAGACTCCCAGGGAAAGTGCTGTCTCAGAACAAGCTGACGAGACGCCACCCGTCGATCAGGCCAATCCACCACAGGCCAGGTCTCGCCGTGGCCGCGCCATGAATGACCCGCGCAATAGCAATGCAAAGGAAACTCAAGACGAAACGACAAGCACAGCACAGGGTGAAACCGCACTTGCAGGTGCAGCCGGTGCAGTAGCCATCAGCGAGGCGCCAGTGGAGGTAGATGAATCGGCAACTCCCGCCGCGGCAGAAGCGCAAACCCCTGCGGAAAAACCGACGCCCATTGAGACACTGCTATCGGCCCAGCCAGAGCCTGAGCCTGAGCCTGAGCCTGAGCCTGAGCCCGAGCCTGAGCCAGAGCCTCAGCCTGAAACATCAGCTGAGACTCAGGAGGCTGACCAAGCATCCTCGCGAGCGCGCAGGGCCTACAACGACCCTCGGGAAGTAAGACGCAGAGAACGCGAAGCCCAATTGAAAGCTCAAGGCGTGAAGATCAACCCTGGGCCTGATCAGCCCAGCACAGACGGCTCAAGCTCAAGCTGAACCTGAAATCGAGCGCGTACATCGTGGCTAATACCTTCCGCAAACCGGAGGATATTCGCCGCGGTAGCGCCGCCACGATTCACCAGCACTAAAGGCTGCAAAGGCCAGCACTCCACACCCTCGCCCTGCCGCGACTTCCAACCCGTCAGATCGATCAGCTGCGCGGCACTCAGTTTCGCGCGCCCTCGTTCGACGAAATACTGTAATCCCGGCTGCGCAGCGACCAGTGCCTGAGCCTGCTCGATGGACACGATCGGATTCTTGAAAAAACTCCCAACATTCGGGTGCTCCTGCGGGTCGGGCAGCTTCGCTTTCCTTATGTTAATGACTGCCTCGCCCACCTGCTGAGGCGTCGGCACATCACCCTCGAGATTCGGCGCCAAAACCGCCTCAAGTGCCGGATAATCCCACACCGGCGCAGGCTGGCGGAGCAATCGAAAAATCACACCAACGATGGTCCATTGCGGTCGCTCTTGAAACACGCTGGTTCGATAGCCGAACTCACACTCTTCTGCGTGCAACGAAAACAGCTCGCCGTGCTCATCCAGCACATCAACAGATTCAATGAAACGCGCGACCTCCACACCATATGCGCCGACATTCTGAACCGGTGCTGCACCCGTCAGCCCCGGAATCAGGGCGAGATTCTCTAATCCATACCACCCTTCGGTCAGCGCCGTCATGACAAAGTCATGCCACACCACCCCGGCACCGACTCTAACCGATACCGTGGAGGCGCTGGACTCAAGTACCTCATGGCCCGTTATTCGTATCAGGCATACCAGCTCATTGACCTGTGCCAGCGCCACCACATTTGAGCCAGCGCCCAGCGGTCTGAATCGCAGCTTCCGTGTTTGCGCGTAGTCAATCGCCTGCTGCACGTCGGCAATGGTTTGTGCAACACACCCTTCTATCGCACGGCTGCTAAGAGCCAGCGTGTTGGGAACCTGCATGTCTGCGACCTTATGCATCTGCGGTGCCAATCGATCTGAACGTTAGGTTTACTCTGCAACCGACTTCCTTGCGGGTTGGCGCCAGCATATGCCGCAGCCGCCCATCGAACAGAAGCAATGAGCCAGGCTCCAGATCATAGGCCACCAGCCCATCGTCCGATTGAATACGAAACCGGCGTATTGCGCCCAGGCTCAGTGAAGCGATCAGTGGTGCGGCACCCTGCTCATCATCCTTATGCCAACCCATGTGATGTCGACCACCTTCATAGCGGTTGAGCAACAGAAAGTTGAACACGCATCCTGCGGCATTCTCCACAGCTTGACGTAAGCTCAGCAATTCTTCCGGCCAACCGGCCGCAGGATGAGCCAACCCGGTGTAACGATAGTTGACGCCCTCATCACCGAACCAGGCCAGCAGGCGCGGCACAGCAATCCGCTTTCCGAAAGCGTTGAAATGCTCCCGCCGCCAGCTCACGTGAGTCGAGGTGCACCAGTCCAGTAACGCGTCGGCGCGTCGGCGGGACAGGAAAGCCGGTTTGTGAATAATGGCAGGACAGGACTCAAGGGCTGGTTTCACGACGCAGAATTTCGCTCTCGACCCGCTGACGGTCTTCTTCGGTATCCACTCCTCCAGGCACCGGTGCCGCACTAGGCAGTACTCTTATTTGGCGCCCTGCCTCCAGCCATCGCAATTGCTCCAGTTTCTCGGTCGTTTCCAGGTGTGAGTCGGACAGATTCACAAACTCACGCAAAGCACCGACGCGGAATGCGTATACGCCAATATGGCGTGCAGCGGTGAACTCGCGCACGCTATCGTTTGCGATCTCATCCCTCGGAAAAGGTATCGGCGCCCTGGAGAAATACAGCGCATCACCGTTGCGATCAGTAACCACTTTGACGACATTTGAATTGAGAAAATCGTCCGCATGGACAATCGGCTCACATAGCGTCGCAATCGTCATGGTGGCATCCTCCAGCATCGCGGCAACAAGTTGATCGATCACCAATGGCGGTATGAGCGGTTCATCGCCCTGCACGTTAATGACCACGTCATCATCCTGCCACCCCTTCACACAAGCCACTTCCATGACCCGGTCAGATCCGGACTGGTGATGCATATCCGTCATCACCCCTTCGAAGCCGGCGTCTGCGACGGCGCTCAACACCTGCTGATGGTCGACGGCGGCAACAACACCATCGACGTTCGCCTGCACCGCCTGCTGCATGACACGCACAATCATTGGTTTGCCGGCAATTGAAGCCAGGGGTTTTCCTGGCAGCCGAGTCGAAGCCATGCGGGCCGGGATCACCACCCAGCTTTTCACGTGCTTATGTCCGTATCGAGGCCCACATCTTCATCGTATTCGTTAGACACCCGTCGCGGTGCGATGGCGCGCTCCCGCAGCATGTCACGCAACCGCTGCAGCGCGGTGTCGGGCAGTTCCACGCTCACGCGCAGATACCATACCCGGTCGAGAGCTGCCAGATCCCGCTCGAGGTTCTTGAACTTAGCGGCATCTTTTTCGGTACAGACAACCGGCAACATGTCATCAAACACTACCTCGTCGCCATTGAAGTTGTAATGATCACTGTATACATGCTGGATCGCACTGAGGCCGAGTTCTGCCAGGCTGTTGAAGAAGCGCTGCGGATTGCCAATGCCGCACACCGCGTGCACTTCCGCATGCGCGGCCACGAACTCTTCCGGAGCAATGACTTCCCCACTGATCAGGTTGAAGAAACCGTCAGCTCGCATGCGCATCACGGTTTCGTCGTTAACGAGACCGGAAGGCTGAGAATTCGTAATCACCCAGTCGACGCTATCGAGTCGGCTGGCCGGTTCACGCAGGGGGCCGGCAGGCAGCAGCCGGCCGTTACCAAGCCCCCGGGTACCATCCACGACGGCAATCTCCAGGTCCCGGGCCATGGCATAGTGTTGTAATCCATCATCTGAAATAGCGATATCGCAGACCTGGGTTTCGAGCAATCTCAAGCCCTTGATGCGGTTGGCGCAGATCACGACAGGGCAGCCAAGCCGGTCGCGCAATTGTACAGCTTCATCGCTGTAGCGTTCCGGATCGGCGCCACTGGGCACGAGCGTGCCGGTTTTGCTGAGACTGCCGCCATATCCGCGCAATACTATGCCAGGAGAAAATCCTTCGGCTTTCAAAGCTTCGACCAGCCAGCTGACCATCGGTGTTTTGCCCGTCCCCCCCACCGTAATGTTGCCAACGACGATTACCGGCAGGCTGGTCCGCGCCGGCGCTTTACGACCATCCAGATATGGATTCATCCGTCGACGGCGTGCCCAGTCATAAACAGTGGAAAGAGGCCGCAACATCTTCAACCACCAGGGGTCCGTATACCATGCTTTGGCTATGCCGAGAGCCGATTTTTCGAAGTAATCACCATTCGCCACAGCTAGAGATTTACCCCTTTTTACCGTCCGCTCTTTTTTATGGCGCGAGCGCTGAGCGTCGTCATCCTGAAATTGAGCGTTGTGCAGCTCCGCATATAGACCACCGCGACCAATTAGATCTGAGTGGCTACCCTGCTCTACAATACGGCCTTCGTCCAACACAACAATGCTATCAGCAGACTCAATGGTCGACAGACGATGGGCGATCACAATGGTCGTGCGCCCTTGAATGACCGTATCCAGGGCTGCCTGAATATGACGCTCCGATTCCGTATCCAGCGCCGACGTAGCTTCATCCAGTATGAGTATCGGCGCGTCTTTGAGCAAAGCCCGAGCTATGGCAATCCGTTGGCGCTGACCACCCGACAGCAGCACACCATCGTCGCCGACAATTGTTTCCAGCCCTTCGGGCAGACTGGCGATAAACTCATTGGCATAGGCGCGTTCGGTCGCCTGCAGAATCTGCTGATCGGTGCAGTCCTGCAGATCACCATAGGCGATGTTGTTTCGTAAAGTGTCGTTGAACAACGTTACCTGTTGCGATACCAATGCAATCTGACGACGTAAGGCGTGCAGGTCGTATTCAGCGATATCTTTGCCATCGATGGTTATGCGCCCTGATTGCACTTCGTAGAAGCGGGGAATCAGACTCGCCAAGGTACTCTTGCCGCTACCGGAGCGACCAACGAGCGCAATGGTCTGCCCCCGCCTGATAGCAAGCGAAACGGACTTGAGCACAGGTGCCTCATCGCCATAAGCAAAGGAAACGTCTTCGAATGCAATAGCCCCGGAGGCGTTGGCAAGTCCGGCTGTACCCTCGTTGGTCTCCATCGGTTCATCGAGCTGACCGAATACGTCACTCGCGGCGACCAGCCCTCTCTGCAGTTTGGCGTTCACTTCAGACAATTTGCGAATGGGGCGACCAAGTAGACCAGCCAGTCCGAGAAAATAGACAGCCTCGCCCGCGGTCATGGTATCTGCCTGGGCATAGATCAACAGAATCACGATGCACAATGCCAACGCCACAATCGTTTCATTCAGCTGTGCGCTAAACACCTTGGTAATGGCCATCTTCAGGTTCTGCTGCCGATTGGTACGGCTGGATTTGAAAAAGCGCCGGCGTTCATAGCCTTCGCCACCAAAAGTGCGCACTACCCGGTAACCCGACACAGCCTCGGATACCACGTGGGTCACGTCTCCCATGGAGTTCTGAATGCGCCGGCTGATGCGTCTGAAGCGGTTACTGGCAAACACGACCAAAAGGGTCAGTATGGGCACAGTTACGATAAACAGCAGCGTCAGTCGCCAGTTGGCAAACAGCATGGCGCCGAAATAGACGATCACCTTGAGACCGTCTGATATCAGAGACTTCAGAGCGTCGGTTCCTGTATCGCGCAGCTGCGCAACGGTAAAGGTGACCCGGGATACAATATGACCCTGAGCGTTGCGATCGAAGTAACTGCTCGGCAGCTTCAGCAACTGATCGAACAGATCCTGCCTGACATTGAATACCACATTGAATGAGACTCGGGAGATCAACCATTCGCCAGCGATGGTACCGACAGCTCGAACCAGCGCGGCACCAAACATAAGCACCGGTATGCTCTGGGCAACCAACACGATTTCCTCATCCCAGGAATCGATGAGTTCGCCCAGTAGTTTGGCGAAATACGCTTCCGCACCCGCAGCAAGCAGGAACGCAAAGATGGAAACCCCTAACAGATACCAGAACGGTGCGACATAGCCGAGCAACCGGCGATATGTAGGCCAGGCGTTCACCTCTGGATCGGGCATGGATTGTTGGCGGGCCATAACAGTGAACTCGTAACCTGCGTTACTCTTCTTCCGCCGGCTGCTGTGTAGCGATACTCACCCTGGTCAGACCCACCGCGCCCACCGCATCCATAGCGCGTACTACGGCCTGATGAGCCGCACTTGCATCGGCAGTGATGATGACTCTGGGCGGGGCCGCGTTAGGATCGCGCACCTCGTCAATGGCCCGCATGAGTGTTCGCTTGTCCGAATTGACCAGCAGTCTGTTATTCACAGCATACTCGCCAGCGCGATCTACGGTAATCTCTATGGCACCCTGTTCTAGTTGCTGCAGCTCACCGCTGGCTTCCGGAAGATTGATTTTCAATTGAGTTTCGCGAATGAAGGTGGTGGAAACCATGAAGAAAATCAGCAGCAGAAACACCACGTCGATTAGCGGCGTAAGTTCTACGGTAGCCTCGTGTCGACCACGTCTACGTTTCACCATATCAGTGTCCGGCGGCCTCTTCGTGGCCGTGGATCATATCCACCAGCTTGCTGCTTTCGGTTTCTACATCTACAACAAGTTCATCCACTCGACGCAGAAAGAACCGATGGAACATCATGGCGGGAATCGCCACCGACAGGCCCGCCGCAGTGGTGATCAATGCAGTGGAAATGCCCCCTGCCAGCACGTTTGCGTTGCCGGCCCCTTCGAGCATGAGCGAATCGAACACATCGATCATACCGACGACGGTACCCAGTAGCCCCAGCAGCGGCGCGATGGAAGCGATGATGCCCAACGCCGTCAGATAGCGCTCCAGATCGTGATTGACCTGGGTGATTGCTTCTTCCATGGCTTCTTTCATGATTTCCCGGCCACGCTTGGCGTTGCTGATGCCCGCCGCAAGTACATGCCCGAGCGGCGACCCGGCCCGCAGATCGCGAATACGCTTCTGGTCGAATTCCTCCTGTTTCAAAGCCGCCCAGGTCTGCGCCAGCAGACTCTTCGGCAATATGCGCGCCCGTTGCAGCGACCACAATCGCTCTACGCTGATGGCTGCGGCCACGATACTACATAACAGGATAGGTACCATCAGCCACCCGCCTGCCTGGATAATCTCTAACACCCGCGATTCCTTTTGCTCAATGTGATTTCAATAGCTTGATTTTAGCCGCTTCAGCGCCGGTTGGGGAATCGTTGAAATTGCGACCTGATACCTACCAGGCGGCGCCGCGAGCGGTAATCGGCCAGCAACTGTGAACCAGACCGTCTTCTTCCTGCACCCAGTAAAAGTCATGGAGATTCACCGTTGGATCGCAATGCGGTACGACAAACTCCAATACCTGGCCAAGTTGCACTTCCTGCTCACCCTTAGGCAGCACCAGCACACCATGTTCGTCGCCGGCAAAGTGGAATTTCACGCCCGGCAGGCCGTCGCTTACCGGCGCGACGCTGTCGGAGGCAAACGCCTTATAACCCCCATCCACGGTAATCGCCCCGCTGCGGGGCTGGCTGATTGTGCTGCAGGCCACATGCAGCGATGACTCGAAGTCAGCGAACCGCGAACCTGTTGCTGACGCGATCTGACGGTACTCCTCGTCCATGAAGATATAACTGCCGACCTGCAGATCGGTAATGGCGGGCACCTCAATGTCGATGTCGTAAGTGCCCGTGCCGCACCCGGTTACCACGTCACAACACACACCACCCTCAGCAAGTTTGGTGAGAACTTCAGCGACCCGCTCCCACAAGCCCAGCGAGGCATCCTTGCGCTGTTGATAATCCTCAACATGCATTACATGTCCGGCGTAATGCTGTACACCACGAAACGTCAAACGGGGATCTGCTTCGATCTGCTCGTTCAAGCGAAAGACCAGATCAACATCGCGCGTGCCGGTCCGCCCCATGGCCACGTCCAAATCTATGATCACACCCAATTGCGCGCCTTCATCCAGCGCGCTCTGCAATACCTGCAAACCAGCGGCACTATCCACGACGATATGCAGTTCATCGCTGAGACCGGCCAGCTCCGCGACAATACCAGCCTTGCTTGACGTGGTGACTGGTGAAGTTATCAGCACGTTGCTGATACCGGCATGTATCATCGCTGCGGCTTCGCCGAGCTTGGCGACACACACGCCCACCGCTCCCGCGGCAAGCTGTTCTGCACAGATCAGCGGACATTTATGGGTCTTTGCGTGGGGTCGAAAGCCCTTTCCGTGCTCCCCGAGAAACTTCGCCATACGCGCTATATTGCGCTGCATGGCAGCACGATTCAGAACCAGGGCAGGCGTTGGAAGTGCCTCGACAGGCAAAGGCTCCGTTAAGGGCCTACGCTGATTGGGCCGGCTACGTACCCAATCGAGCGCAAATGACATTGACATGGATCCGTCTGGCTATGCCTTCTTACACGAATAGAACTGATCATAATAGTAATTGGTGGCTTCGACAAAGCCTCCGACAGAACCGCAATCAAAACGCCGCCCCTTGAACCCGTAGGCCATCACACAGCCCGACTTGGCCTGCTGCAGAAGCGCATCGGTAATCTGCAGTTCGCCGTTATTGCCCGGTTCTGTATTGCGCAGAATCTCGAAAATGTCCGGCGTCAGAATGTAACGGCCGATGATCGCCATGTTGGTCGGCGCTTCTTCCGGCTTGGGCTTCTCAACCATATCTGTCACTCGCACCAGCGAATCACTGATCTTTTCGCCATCGATCACACCATAGCTGCTGGTTTGATCTTCAGGAACTTCTTCGATGGCCACAATGCTGCAGCGATACTGCTTGAACAGGCCGACCATCTGTTTGAGGACACCATCAGACTTGCCAAGGCACAGGTCATCTGCCAGTACAACGCCAAAGGGCTCATCGCCAACAATAGTTTCCCCTGTAAGGATCGCATCACCCAGGCCCCGCATGTGCATTTGCCGGGTGTATGAGTAGGTGCAGGTTTCGTTCAGCGAACGAATTCCCTCCAGGGCCTGTTCTTTGCCAGTGCCGGCGATCTGGTCTTCAAGTTCATAGTTGATGTCGAAATGGTCTTCTATAGCACGCTTACCCCGCCCGGTGACGAAGCCGATATCGGTAAGACCTGCTTCGGCAGCCTCTTCTACGGCATATTGAACAAGTGGTTTGTCGACAATAGGCAACATCTCTTTGGGCATTGCTTTAGTAGCAGGCAGGAATCGCGTGCCATAGCCGGCAACGGGAAACAGGCATTTCTTGATCATGGCATCAAACGAGTGAAAAAGACCTTCCTATTGTACAGGAACAAGATGTCAAACCCGTGCTGAACTACACAGTCCTTACACGATTGTAAGAAAATCGCATAAGTTGATCAGTGGCGCTCGGCGGCCGCCTGAGCACGTAACGAGGCTACCAGATGCTCACAGATCACACTGCCCAATTGACGCCGCTGCTGAGGGTTGAGCTTACGCACCTGGCGGGCGGCAGAAGTCCTGCCGCGCAGAGCATTCGACAACCTCCAGGCTGCCTGCATATGCTCGTCGTCATGAAGCTGGTAGCGGCCAGGTCTCAACTGACGATTTTTTTGTGTAGATGTGGGCTTCGACACCTGCTCTGGAGCGGCATCGTCCGCGCCGACAGCCAGATTGTCGAACAGTGGCATTGATTTTCCAACCGGCGATTGTGCTCCAGCCAGGCCACTCGCAGTTTTCGCTTCCGGATACTCCATAGGGACTATCTCCAGCTGCCATTACCTGCTGGATATAATAGCAGTACTGTATGAATATACAAGTCCGTTAAACACCGCCCCCACCCCTCAGCGCAACTGCAATCCAGCGTCCGCCCAGCTGCCATGTATTTCATGGCCCCGCTCAAATCCCTTTTCAAGCAGCGCATTGGCTAGCGGGTTTTCGACGATACGCTGGAACACCCGCTTGAGCGGCCGCGCACCGTATACGGGGTCGTAGCCCATGACAGCAATCTGCTCCATGACGTCATCATCGAGCACCAGCGACAGCTCCTGTTCTGCCAGGCGCGTGTTGAGCTCGGCCAGCTGCAGCTTGGCGATATAGCCGATGTGCGCCTCACTCAGCGGCTCAAAGATGATCTGATCATCGACCCGGTTGATGAATTCAGGGCGGAACTGCTGTCTGACGACTTCCATGACTTCATCGTGTATGCGATCCGCCTGACCTCCACGGGTCAATTCCTGAATCCGGTCAGAGCCCAGATTCGAGGTCATCACCAGCACGGTATTGCGAAAATCCACGGTCCGCCCATGCCCATCGGTCAGACGACCGTCGTCCAGCACCTGCAGAAGCACGTTAAAGACGTCCGGGTGCGCTTTCTCGATTTCATCCAGCAGGATCAACGAGTATGGCTTACGGCGTACCGCTTCGGTCAGATAGCCACCTTCTTCATACCCCACATAGCCGGGAGGCGCGCCAATCAACCGCGCTACAGAGTGTTTCTCCATGAACTCCGACATGTCGATCCGCACCAGCGCTTCTTCACTATCGAACAACACTTCCGCCAGGGCCTTACACAACTCAGTCTTACCGACACCAGTGGGGCCTAGGAACATGAAAGAACCATTGGGGCGATTCGGATCCGCAAGTCCGGCCCGGGAACGCCGTACAGCCTGGCTGACTACCTCGACGGCACGCTCCTGACCGATGACCCGATCATGCAGCAGCTCTTCCAGTTTCAGCAGCTTGTCTTTTTCGCCCTCCATCAGCTTGGAGACAGGAATACCGGTCCATTTGGCCACAACTTCTGCAACTTCACTTTCCGTCACTTTGTTGCGCAGCAACTGCTGCTCTGTCTCTTCAACGGGCTGCTGCAGACGTCCCTCAAGGTCCGGAATCACGCCGTACTGCAGTTCAGACATGCGCGCCAGATCGCCAGCCCGGCGGGCGGCATCAAATTCGATTCTTGCAGCTTCCAGTTCCTCCTTGACACCCTGGGAGCCTTTGAGCGCATCTTTTTCGGCCAGCCAGACTTCTTCCAGAGCCTGGTATTCCTCCTGCAGGTCCGCCACGGAAGATTCGAGATCCGCCAGACGCTTCTGGCTGGCTTCATCCTGCTCCTTCTTGAGCGCTTCGATTTCCATCTTCTGTTGAATCAGGCGGCGCTCGAGACGGTCCATGCTTTCCGGCTTGGAGTCCATTTCCATGCGGATGCGGCTTGCCGCCTCGTCGACGAGGTCGATCGCCTTGTCCGGCAATTGCCGGTCGGTGATATAGCGGTGTGACAGCCTGGCCGCGGCAACGATGGCTGGATCTGTGATATCTACACCATGGTGGACTTCGTAGCGCTCTTTCAAGCCGCGCAGTATGGCGATGGTGTCTTCCATGCTGGGTTCGTCCACCAGCACCTTCTGAAAGCGTCGTTCCAGCGCGGCGTCTTTCTCAATATACGTACGATATTCGTCCAGCGTCGTGGCACCCACACAGTGCAGTTCACCCCGAGCTAAGGCCGGCTTGAGCATGTTGCCGGCATCCATAGCGCCTTCGGCTTTTCCAGCGCCCACCATGGTGTGCAGTTCATCGATAAACAGAATGACATTGCCTTCCTGTTTGGCCAGGTCATTGAGCACCGCCTTGAGGCGCTCTTCGAATTCGCCCCTGTACTTGGCGCCGGCGATGAGTGCGCCCATGTCCAGCGACAGGACTTTCTTGTTTTTGAGACTGTCGGCCACTTCGCCATTAACGATGCGTTGGGCCAGCCCTTCGACGATCGCGGTTTTGCCCACACCCGGTTCACCGATGAGTACCGGGTTATTCTTGGTCCGGCGCTGCAGTACCTGCACGGTCCGACGGATTTCATCATCACGCCCGATCACCGGGTCGAGCTTGCCGGAAGCAGCGCGCTCGGTCAGATCGATGGTGTATTTACTCAGTGCGCCCTGCACATCTTCTGCATTAGCCTCTTCCACTGTTTCACCGTTTCTTTGTGCCTCGACGGCGCTGGCCAGCGCCTGCTGCTTGACCCCTGCCTGCCCGAATAACCGCGTAAGTTTGCCGTCTTCGGCCAGTGCCAGCAGCACACGGTCTACTGCAACGAACTTATCCCCTGCTTTTTGCGCACATGCGTCGGCTTTGCCGAGCACTCGGGCCAGATCCTGCGATGCATTCACTTCACCTGTACCAGTGCCGATCTTGGGCAGACCAGTGAGCAGGTCGCCAACACCGGTGCGCAGGCTCTGCGCTTGTCCGCCGGCACGGTTGATGATCGATGCGGCCAGTTTGTCTTCCGCATCGAGCAATACGGCCAGCAGGTGGCCCGGTTCAATCTGAGTGTGATCCATGCCAAGAGCCATGGACTGCGCATCTGCCAGCGCGCTCTGCGCGCGATTGGTAAGCCTGTCGATTCTCACGTTAATTCCACCTTATCGCGCCCATGCCGGGCACTTGGTCATAATCTTTGTTTCTGCTGGTACAATGTGGTCGAACGGATATATTTCAATACCCTTTTGTGCAGCTTCTTTATGGAACAGCGCGAACACGCTCGAATTCAGATTCCATTGCTGGTGAACCTTTCTCACCCTGCTATCGGCTCTCAGCAGACCACCGTACGGGACGTATCTGAGGGCGGCGTGTTCGTGATGCTGCCGGAACCCACCATCAACGTAGGGGCCAAGGTCAAACTACGACTCGTCTCGGTACTGCCCACAGATACCCAACCTACGCCGATGGTAGAACTGGAAGTCAGGCGCACCACCCCGGAAGGACTGGGCCTCGCTTTCGTCAACAAGAGCGCACAACATCTGTGGCATACCGCACAGAGATTGCGCAGCGAACTGGCCATCGGCCGGGACTACTTCCAACTCCATCAGAGCATCGCCATCCGCAACGATGCCAAAGGCTTGCTGCTGGTACAGCAGAACGGCAAATGGATGCTTCCTGGACTATATCTGGTGGTCGGTCAGAACAGCACCTTTGCGCTCCAGGATTACTGCCAGGACGAACTGGGCCTTGCTCTGACAAGCCAACGTATCACACCTGTGGCCGTCGACAGCGCACCGGATATATCACTTGGTGAGGCGGCGACTTACAGCGTGGTTTTCACTGGCCATACCGATTCCGTCGAACCGACTCTAGCGGAACAATCAGACTTGCGGGACTGGCGGTGGGTAGTGCGCAGCAAGGATCTGACAGAAGCCACCTTTGCCGTTGCCTGGCAGAAAGATGTGGTCGAACAGTTGCTGCAGACGATTGAAGTCCGCAAGGAGGCGGAAGCTTCACCTGCAAGCCCATAACAGCCCGTTGAGTAACGACATTGGTCCGCACGGAGTTAGTCGAACCTGATAATTCAGAACACCGCCGCTATGTGGGCCAGCTCGTGCTGCGACCGAATAACTCCATGGGGTGGCGCGCCACAACGTACTTCCTGGCTACATTGATGCTGCTTTCTTTCGCAATAGCCACGGTATTCACATTGCACGGTTACTGGATGATTATACCGTTCACCATACTGGAAATGAGCATTCTTTCCGCGTGTCTTTACCACTTTCTGCGGCGCAACTTCATACAGGAAGTAGTGACTTTCACAGCTGATGAAGTATTGATCGAGGTCGGTCGACGAAAACCCGAATGTCAGCGTTGCTGGCAACGGGTGTTTACCAAGGTGATGGTGCAGAAGGCCAAACACCCCTGGTACAGCAACCGTATCGCCCTGCGCTGCCGCGAAGAGGAGCGGGAAATCGGCAGCTTTCTCACATCCGCAGACAACAATGCGCTCGTTCGGGACCTGTATGCTCTGATCCGCGCGGCCGACGCGTGCCAAACAGCTTTAAAATAGCCGTACACCTGAACCATCAGCGCTCGGTCTCGACGCTCTTGAGCGACCCACTTCGCCAGGTCACGGCACCCACCTCCCCGGTAATCAGAATCTGCGCCCCATACTTTTGATAGCGACGCAGTACTTCCGGGTGGGGATGAGCGTATCGATTCCAACGCCCGGCGCTGAACACGACAATCCGAGGTTCAAGGTGACGCAAAAATGCCGTGGAAGAAGAACCACGACTGCCGTGATGCGGAGCAACCAGCAGGTCTACACCCCGCGGCGCCCGGAACCCCAGGTCTGGCAACAGACGCCGCTCCGCAGCATGACCGATATCGCCGCTCAGATACGCTGTGGCGCTGGCTCCTTTTACCAGCAGTGTGCAGGACCGTTCGTTTGAGCTTTGCGCATATTCGTCCATGAGCATGATAAATCGCACTCCGTCCCAGACCCAGGTATGGCCGTGCTTACAATCCAGCACTTTCAGAGCTGGCCATCGCTGTATCAGCTGATCTACCCCGCCGGCATGATCGTTATCCCAATGACTGACCAGCAGTGCGTCGGGCATCGCAGGCCCCGTTGCCGCAAGTGCCGGCATGACCACCGCGCTACCCATGCTGAATCCGCTGCCGAAGGCAGCCCCCGCATCCACGACGAGACGTCGGCGCGCGGTATCTAAAACGGCGCTACTGCCCTGCCCCACATCGAGCACCTGCAGGCGAAACTCGCCCGGCTCCACATGCAGATCGTTGGGCAGCAGCAGCGGCATCCAGCCAAGCATGGCCAGCAGCCGAATCACCCGGGTACCCGGTAAACAGCATATGAGGAAAGCCATATACGCGGCCACGGCCACGTCGACCGGGACGTGACCAAAGCTGGGTAAGGTCGCGTTTATGCGACTCAAAAACTGCAGCGCTACCGACATGGAAAGATCAGCGCCAATGATCATCCAGCTTCCAAGGGGCAGCCAGGGCAGCAGTAACTGCAGGAGCAACCCGCTAACGGCCAGCGGAATGGTGCAAAGGGTCATCAACGGCACCACGATGATATTGGCGAAGGGGGATATCGCCGGGATGGAACCCACCGTTAAGTTGAGCCACGGAGGCAGTGCAAGGCTCAGCGCCAGCTGACATACCACCAGACTGCGCACCCAGGTCATGCGACGCCAGCGCGGTGCGAACGTCCACAACAGGCTTGCTACTGCCGCATAAGAAAGCCAGAAGCCCTGCTGCACCACGATCCTGGGTTGCGCGACAAGCGCAACGAACATAACCAGCAACAGACCCTGCCACCACGCGATGCGCCGTCGCAACAGTACGAGGATCACAATCAACGTCGCCATAAGGCCGGCGCGCACTACCGGAGCATGAGCGCCGGTTACGATCACCAGAGCCACCACCCCGGCAACACAGGCGACTCCGGCCAGCGCATGTGGCGCCACATATATCGAAACACCAGGTACACACCGCAGCAACCCAAGCGCACACGCAAACAATACCCCGGCCACCACACCGACGTGCAGCCCAGATACCACCATAAGATGAATGGTGCCGGTTTCACGAAACAGCGCCCACTGCTCATCAGTAACCCCCGCTCGATCGCCCAGCACCAGTGCCCTCAACAAACCGGCGTTGACATAATCTCGGAATGCGTCTCTATGCAGACCCGACCAGTCCGCAAGGTCGGCAGCAGACACACGCTCGCCAGTCCGCACCCAGCCGGTCGCGACATAGTTCTGTCCCTTGAGCCACAACCCATAGTCGAAGCCGCCCGGGTTGCGCGTCCCCCAGGGCAACTTCAGACGCGCCTGAACGTGCCAGACTTCCCCGGATATCGGCACGGATTCAATCAGCTCAGAATCGCGCAGATACCAAGTCAACCGCAGACGCGCACCGCTCAACTCAGGGCACTCCGCCTGTTTACTCAACACAACGGTATCGAGCCGCAGTCGATCAAGCTGGCGCCTATCAGCCTGTTGAACACGCAGCGTCAGTGCATGATCGCCCGCTGCGCAGGCAGCCGCTGTGTCTGCAAAGCCGTACCAGTAGCCTATGCGTCCGATTACCAGCAATCCAAGCGCCCCCCACAGCACACTGCGTAGCGGCAACCTCAATCGAGAGAACAGGCAATGATGTGTAACAAATGTACAGGCATAATGATCTGATGCCGCGTAAACGCCTTGCACATTACCTGCCGAACCCGGAGAAGATCCGTGCGAACCCGGCCCTGAAACCCGTAGCACATATGCTCGGGCGCAGTGAGATCTGGCACCTCAACCGGCGTTCTGTCTCCGGCGCGGCATTTGTCGGCTTTTTCTGTGCGTTCCTGCCGGTACCCATGCAGATGGTTATTGCCGCAGCATTCGCCATCATCGGACGCTGTAATTTACCGATATCGGTTGCATTGGTGTGGATCAGCAATCCGTTGACCATGCCCCCGATGTTTTACTTCAGCTACCGCC
Organism: uncultured Pseudomonadales bacterium; assembly: GCA_964393625.1. Classification (GTDB taxonomy): domain Bacteria; phylum Pseudomonadota; class Gammaproteobacteria; order Pseudomonadales; family Azotimanducaceae; genus UBA4421. Next base: position 48,526 of record CAYMUT010000014.1, on the reverse strand, counting down.
TGGGTGCCTGGCTACTCAACATGCGCCTGGAGGTGCAGAGTATCGAGTTGAGTGCGGATTGGCTGTGGGGCAATCTGGGCACGATCGGTTACCCGCTCATTTTCGGGTCTCTGGTCTGCGGCTGGGTCTGCGGGGTAACCGCCTTCGTGATTACCCGCGTCGTGTGGCGTTGGCGTGTCATTGCCCAGTGGCGTAAAAGGCGCGCACGGCTTAAGCACAAACGCGGCGGCACGGGTTCAGTGTAGCGATTGCACCGGATCGAGCGAGGCGGCCCGGCGCGCCGGCATCCACGCCGCCAACAACGACAATCCACAGCTCATTGCGCAGACCACCAATAGATCAGACACGGCCACCATCACAGGCACTTCCACGAAGAAGGAACCATCAAGAAGGTGCATGCCGGTGACCTGCTGCAGAGCCGTGAGAATGGCGTTGATATTGAACGCCGCAAGCAGTCCAAGCAGCAGACCAATAGCGGTACCGGTCACGCCAATGAATACACCCTGAATCAGAAACACGTTGCGAATCAGACCATGACCGGCACCCATGGTGCGCAGAATCGCAATGCACGCACGCTTGTCGTTCACCAGCATGGTCTGCCCGGCGATGATGTTGAAGGAAGCGATGGCTACCACCAGTAACAGCAGCACGAACATCATGGACTTCTCGAGCTGGACAGCTTGAAACAGTTCACCATAGGCGCTTTCCCACGACTCCACTGACAGGCCGTCGGATCTCGATCTGAGCTGCGCCGCTATGCCACGGGCCTGCAGTGGGTCCTGCAGCTGTACCTGCAGTCCCAGCGTACCCATGGTCGCCCAGTCCCGGCGGGGCATCCGGGCGATGTTGACCATGACCATGCTGTAGTCTGGCTCCGCGCCGAGTTCGAACGTGCCAACAACATCGAAGCGCAGTATCTTCGGCACCACACCGCGCTCGGCATTGTCGACCATGACCACCATCACCACATCCCCAATGCTGAGGCCCAGATAGCGGGCGAGCGGCTCTCCGAGCAGCATCGCGTTGGTTTCACCCAACAGATTGTCAATGCTGCCCTGACGCATGTGTCGTGCGAGAAACGACAGCGTGGGCCGGGCTCCTGTCCCCACGCCGTATACCGCAACCGGCTGAACTTGCCCTGCTGCGGAAACTGCTCCCACCCCCCGGAAAAAGTCATGCACGGCAGTGACGCCGGGGGTATTGCGCGCAACTTCAAATACTTCGTGCTGGCGGTCCGCCTGACCGATGGTTACATGCGGCACCGCCTGCAGCAGACGGGTCTTCAACTCCCGGTCGAAGCCATTCATGACCGTTATCACCAGAGTCAGAACCATTACCCCAAGGGCAAGTCCGATAAATGAAACCCAGGTGACGAAACGCGCAAACCTGCTTTCGCCATGGGCGGCAAAGCGCCTGGCCAGCACCAGGTCGAGTCGCGTGTTGTCAGCTGCGAGCATAAGGCACCAGGCATCCGTCCGCCAGCTGCAGGGCACGATCAAACAGGCTCAACATCGATATGTCATGGGTCACTACCACGAACGCTATACCCCGCTCCTTACTCAAACGGGTGATCAGTTGCATCACGCTGTCGGCATTGTCCGCATCGAGGTTACCAGTGGGCTCATCGGCAAGTACCACGTGGGGTGCGCCAGCCAGGGCGCGGGCCACCGCCACACGCTGACGTTCGCCTCCTGAGAGCTGGCCCGGCGTATGTTGCAGGCGCTCACCCAGTCCGACATCGTTGAGGAGCTGCCGCGATTCCGCTTCCGCATCCGCACGTGCCAAGCCCATGATGCGCAGCGGCATGCTGACATTTTCCAGAGCGCTGAATTCCGGCAACAGATGGTGGTTCTGGTATACAAAACCCATATAGCGCCCGCGAATTGCGGCCCGCGAGTCGCTGTCTGCCTCGACAAGATCAATCCCGCCGACCCATACTGCGCCTTGGTCAGCGCTGTCCAGCCCGGCCAGAATATGCAGTAACGTACTCTTACCTGACCCGGATCGCCCGACGATGGCCACCCGCTCGCCAGGCTCAACACGCAATTGCGCACCAATCAGCACCCGTATCTCGGTCTCGCCCTGGGCGTAGCATTTAGTCAAACCCTCAGCCAACAGAGCCGGCCGTGCCAACGCGGTCGCATCCTGGTCATTCATAACATCACTCATGAGCCAGCACCCGGCTCGGTAACAGTCTGGTTGCCCGCCACGCGGGAAAAATCGAGGCGATGAGCGTCATCAGCAGGGCCCCGAGGCCGATGCGCCACAGGTCGGCCAAGCGCACGTCTACCGGTAAGTATCCGATGATGTACTGGCTCATCAGATCGAGATCGAATGCACTGGTTAAGGCCGCATACAGGTGCGGTAAGCCCAGGGCGACACCCGCGCCCAGAAGCAGCCCGAAGACTATACCCGCGATGGAGAGGATCAATGCCAGGCAGCAGAACAAAGTCACGACGGTACTGGTTCGCGCACCCATGGTACGAAGCACGGCCACGTCGTTCTGACGTTGCTCTACAATCATCATCAACCCTGAAACCAGATTGAATGCTGCAACACCGAGCAGGAAAGACAACAGCACGAACATCGTCAGCTTCTGCACTGCAATGGCCTGGTATAGGTTACCGAAAGTGTTTTTCCAGCTCACCACGCTGACCTGGTGTTCGGCAAATGTCGTATAAAGAAAGCGGCGCGCGGACTCGATGCTAAACAGGTCCAGCAACCTGCCCTGAACGCCATGCACGCGATCCCCGGTGCGAAACAACCGCTGAGCAGCAGGCAAACCTGTGAAGACACTCTGACCATCCAGTTGAGAATTGCTGGAAAACAGGTCAACGACCTCGAAACGCCGCTGACGTGGCACCACCCCCGCCGGCGTAACGCCACCTACGGGCAGCACCACTAGCACCTTGTCGCCGATCCCTACCTGGAGTTCTTCGGCGATCCGTTGGCCAACCACTACTGCGTATCTGGTGCTGGCCAGAGCATGCAGATTACCGGCCCCCGTGTAATCGGCAATATCGGTAACCTGGCTGTAACTGTCTGGTACTATCCCGGTAAGGCTGGCAGCCGCAATACGACCATTGGCAGCCAGCAAAATGTTGCCACTTACGAATGGCGCCAGCGCCATCAGATCTGGGGGGTATCCAACATCCTCGGCCATAGCCAACGCATCTGCGGGTAACCCGCTTTCTGAGTACGCGGTAACGTGGGGTAATACCGCCAGCACACGCTCTCTCAGTTCCCGCTCGAAACCGTTGACAATCGACAGCACTACCACCAGTACGAACACACTCAGGATCAGCCCCAGCAGAGCCAGGCGCGACACATAGGACAAAGCGGAATTGCGGGCAAACAGATAGCGCAGCGCGATCCATAATGGCAGTGACCCGCTGTTCGTAGAGGATCGAGGGTTATGCACGTTCAGGCGTTGAAACTCCAAATTGGCAGGAAGGCGATATGCGGATTGCCGGCGCCAGATTCTCTCCTAAACTGACCATATGTCAGCCGAAAAACGACAATCTCTGCGGATATCTACCAGCCTGCCGGGCCAATGGCAAACTTTCGACCACCATCTCACCAGTCGCGGGGAAGTAATGGCCGCTTTCGGTCTACGCGATGAGATTGATTCGAACAATCTGCTCGCGGCGCTGGATCGTAAATTCCAGGATGCTCTGGAAAAGATCCAAGAACCCGACACACGCTATGCGCTAAGTCTGCTAAGCCGACGCATTGACATTCTTACGGGTAAACAAGGCGAGGTCCATAGTATCTCTATCATCGAAACCGGATTATCGGCCTGCGGCGCTGAATTCGCCTCCCATCTCAAAATCGCCGTAGGCACCTGGGTAGGCGTACACCTGGTACTCGACGAAGGCTTTCACTTCGTCAACTTCGGCCAGGTGCGTCACAGTGAACCAGTCAGCGACGGCAGTTTTCGTTTCGGTATGGCTTTTGTGGACACCACCAGCAATCACGCTAAACATCTGGCGCGATACGTACTACGTCATTCAGGCGACGTCCCGGTGTCGGCCGCCCGCTGACACCTCGAGCTTGGCCTGCGCATTGATGGCAGCGACGCGATAACTCTCGGCATAGGTAGGGAAGTTGAAGACATTATCGATATAGATGTTCAAATCAGCGCCCTGCAACATTCCCATCTGTCCGATGTGCACCAGTTCGGTCGCGTGTATGCCGATCACATGAACCCCCCGCACGATGCTATCGCCACTGACCACGAGCTTGAGCATACCGTCTCTTGCATTGGCGATATGGCCACGGGCGATTTCCCGAAAATCAGCAATGCCAACCACGACTTCATCAAACTTTTCCCGAGCCTGGGCTTCGGTCAATCCTACCGACGCCAACTCAGGGATCGCGTAGATGCCACTGGGCATCAGTGCGCCCAGCGTTCCCACATCCTTGCCCAGAATGTGACACGCCGCTCGGCGCCCCTGCTCCATGGAACTCGAGGCCAGTGACGGCGGACCAATGGCATCGCCGGCAGCGTATATATGCGGCTGTGCGGTACGGCCGTTTTCGTCCACTTCGATCAACAGACGATCATTGACCTGCAGGCCGGCATTTTCGATCTTCAGATTGGTCAGATCGGCGATACGGCCCTGGGCGCACAGCACCTTGTCACTTTTCACAACGGTGCCATTGGCCAGTATGGTCTCTACCTGACTGACCCCGTCGAAGCCGCAACTGACGATTTCCTCATTGCCAAGAAAGACACCACCACGGCGCTCAAACGCCCTGACGAAAGCACTGGTGAGATCATGATCAAGAAACCCCAGCGGCAGCTGGTATCGATCGATCAGCGTTACCTTGACCCCCAGCATGGCGAATATCGAGGCGTATTCGCAGGCGATGACGCCACCACCTAGAACAACCATGGTTGCTGGCATGTAGGCCAGCGTAAGGATGGAATCGCTGTCGTAAACATGCTCATGGTCAATGGCGACGTTTTCCGGGTGGCGCGGCTTCGAGCCCGCGGCAATGACGAAATATTCTGCCTGGCAGCGCTCTGAGTGTCCGCTGGTCGCAAGAATCTCTACGCAGTGAGGGTCGGCGAAACTGGCCCGCCCATGGATGATTTGCACGCCATTGCGCTTCAGTTGCTCGGTCATGTACTGGTCATGGGCGGACACAACATCCGACATTTCGCCAATCAGTTCTGCGACGCTGATGCCCTGCTCCATTTCAGGGCGATTCATTTCGCGCATGCGCTGATTGACCCTGGAGCGATCAACAGCGCGCTCACGCAGCGCTTTGCTGGGAATTGTGCCATGGTGCACACATGCCCCACCGATTTCCCTGAGTTGCTCGCATAGAGCCACCTTACGGCCATCTTTGGCCAATTGAATGGCTGCTTTCTGCCCTGATGGTCCCGAGCCGATCACAATCGCATCATAATGTGACATCAGCCGATTCCCTCCACGGTTGCCGATATCTGTTCGGCGTGCTCAATGAGTTTTTCGGCATCATCCGGATAAAAATTCAGGTGTTGCAATGCGGGACACGCGAGCAGGGATTCGATCTCGAGCTCATCATCAGCCTGACTCAGAGAAATGAAACTCGCTGTATCAATGACCGCGACCAGATCTTTCTCACTTGTCGCTTCATCAAAGCGTCCATGAAACTCGATTACCGTGGCAACGATCTCCGGAAGATGCCAGCGTTCCACCAGCATGCAGCCGGTCGGCCGGGAGAATTCATCAACGAGATCGAGCATGTCATCAACATCGAGGGTGCGCTCGAGTGCACTCATCCGATTAACCACCAGTGCGGTTCCAACGTTATGCAGTAGCCCGCACAAATAGGCCAACTCCACATTCTTGCGTGCCGCTCTCGCAACTTCTTTGGCCCACAACCCCGTGCGCAGGCAGTGATTCCAGGCCTCGACGATGAGCTTGCCATGGGGACCCGGCGCCAGCAGGGTACCCTTCAGAGAGATCGTCAACGCGATTTCGCGTATACGCTCCATGCCGAGCCGCGCAATCGCCTGCTGCAGGGCAACGATTTGCACGGAACCGCGAAAGGCAGGTGAGTTGACCACCCGCAACAGGTGGGCCGCCAGGGCCTGGTCCTGCTGGATCAATTCCGCGAGCCGCGCCGCATTGCCCTTGTCGTCAAGCGTGGAAGACAACACCTCCGCCGCCACGTCCGGCAATAGAGGCACTTCCAGTTCGCCGGCCGCCAGCTCCGCGGCATAGAGTTCCGCCACGGGCGTGTTTCCCAGCGCCACTTGTCCTTGTGACATACAGACCCACTCAAGTACTTTTATACCCTTAAAGGATAGTCAACAAACAGGAACTTGCGCGGCGTGGCAGAGGCACACGAAACGTGACGTGATTAACGACCCACTCTGGTTGTGAGGTCGTCGACAGGCGGCTTCGCAGGTGCATCGGATGTATCGATTTCGCCACCGTCACTGCTGTCGCAAAGTGCAGGATTACCTCCACAAATCTCGCACTCCACATCCATTCCCAGGGCCTTCATACCGCCACAGCTACCGCTGATCGGGGCGCGGCCCATGAGCACGCCTACGGCCATAGCGCCAACCACACCAAGCATGAACACGAATGTAAGGATCACAGTGGTCATCATTTCACCTGCTCACGGCGCCAGGAGATATTGCGCCATCGCTTCATTATAGAACGACTCGAAGCGCTCTTCACCCGTCGGAGTTCGCCGTATGAGGAAGACCGGCAGGCGGTATTCCCGGGCAAACTGCTGGCCGGCCTGCCAACCGAGGACCATCAGAGCGGTGGCATAGGCATCAGCCCACATGGCCGACGCATGCACCACCGTCGCAGACACCACATGATTGTCTGCGGGCGTCCCGGTGCGTGGATCGAGCACATGATCAACTCTGCGTCCATCCACCACCCGATAGTTGCGGTAATCACCAGAGGTGGCAACCGCCATGCCCTGGACCTGCAGCACCCGATGCAACCCCCCCAGCTGCTCCGGCCGCGGCGACTCGATGCCTACACGCCAGGCAACGCCTTTGTCGTTGATGCCTGCGGTGCGGATTTCGCCGCCGATATCCACCATGAAATCAGTACAACCACTATCGCCCAGGTACCGGACCAGCTCGTCCACGCCAAAACCCTTGGCCAGCGCAGAAAGATCTATGTACAGATCCGGCTGGGCTTTGCGCAGACGATCACGTTCGACCTGCAGTTTGTGCATGCCAACACGGGCGGCGGCGGCCGATTGCGCGGCAGCGTCGGGCTCGGCGCCCGCATTGGCGGGTCCGAACCCCCACAGATTCACCAGTGGACCAACAGTGACATCGAATGCCCCTGAGGACTGTTCGTACACTGTACTGGCGGCGCTCAGTACCTTACCCAGCGATGCAGATACCGACACCCAATCCGTAGCCTGGCTTGCGTTGATGCGGGACAGTTCCGAATCGTCTCGGTAGGTCGACATGCTCACATTGACGCGGTCGAGCAACTCATCGACGTCCCCCTGTTGCGGCTGGCATACCGCGCTGGTCTGATATTTCAGCGCATAGTACGTACCCATGGTCTGCCCGCTCATCGCCTGATATTCGCCATCACTGCAGCCAAACAGGGCAATCGAAAGCACCAGAACCAATACCGACTGTTGCGATTTCTTCACCAGAGGTAGCTTTGCGATTGATGGAACACTATGCCTCTTTCCTCCTGTTTCCTCACACTGCCTTGCCACCGCAAAGCTGGCGAAATGTGATCCTGATGTATTAAGTTGTTTGAGCGCTGGCTTTCCGTAGCAAGATCGGCAAAATGTAACGCAAGCCCGCACCAGAAGAGCATAACCGAGCAACCATAGGAGAACACGTGTGTACCAGCGACACAAGAACATACGCATGAAACAGCTCGAGCTGGCGCCCGCACTGGCCACCGCAACACGGAACCTGTGCAGGGGATACCATCGCCGCAAAGACTTCAGTGCCCGCTTGTTCGACGCCCAAGCGCCGCGGCTGCGCACGGGGCATTTTGTCAATCTGACCGTGTAGCTCCTATGTCTTCCCGCTGGTTTGCGCCGGCGCTGATTGCAGCGGCGCTGCTCGGGTGGGGCTGTGCCACCCTGTTTCCCGAAACCCTGTGGCTCGACGGGCTGACCCGTATCGTGCAATCAACATTCCTCGCGGCGCTACGCATGATCATCGTGCCATTGATCTTTTTTTCGCTGCTGACCGGCATTCTGCAGTTGCGTAACGCCACCAGCATGGGACGTCTCGGGGCCGTGGCCCTGGGTTACTACACGGCCACCTCTGCCATCGCTATCTGCATTGGCCTGGTGGTGGTGTTCTTCATTCATCCCTGGACCAGTAGCCCGCCGCTGGCCGTGATGCCAGATGTACCCCTGAAACTGATCGACACGGCAGAATCCGGCACCCTGGCTCTGATCAGTAACCTGTTGCAGTCCATGCTGGTCAATCCGTTCACGGCCATGGCGGAAACCAATATTCTCGGCGTACTGACTACTGCGCTACTGTTCGGTGTGGCCGCCGCGTTCACGCTCCCGGAAGATTCCAGATGGCCGGAGCTGTTCAATCAGCTCACCCAAGTCATCTACAGGGTCGCCAGCTGGGTGCTGGCCACGCTGCCCGTGGGCCTGTTTGCCATCGCCTATCAACTCACGGAACGTATCGACGTGAACACACTGCTGTCACTGGGCCAGTTTGCCGGGGTAGTGTTTGGCGCAACCGCACTCCACGGTCTGGTGATTCTGCCGTTGATCGGATGGTGGATTGGAGGCATACCGCCTCATCAGCTGCTGCGGCGGGCCACGCAACCGATGCTCACCGCTCTGATCACTTCATCCAGTGCCGCCACGCTGCCGCTGTCCATGACTACGGCAGAAGAAAAACTCGGGGTCGATCGGAATAAGGCAGCCTTCGTACTGCCCCTTGGCGCTACTGTAAACATGGACGGCACCGCATTGTTTGAAGGCATCGCCGTGATTTTTCTGGCCTATATGTTCAGCATACCCCTCGATGGCGCCGCCGTTGTCATGGTGTTTTTGATTACCATGCTTGCTTCAGCCGGAGCGCCGGGCATTCCGTCAGGGTCCATGGCAGGCATGCAGGTTATTCTACTGGCGGTGGGCATTCCCCTGGAAGCCATCGGTCTGTTGCTGCTCATCGAACGCCCGCTCGATACATTCCGGACGGCGGTGAACGTCGAGGGTGACCTGATCGGCTCAGTGATCTGTCAACGCTGGGGTTAACGAGGCCATCATGAGCACCCGCCTGCTATTGCTCAGACACGGCCAGATCAAGGCCAATCGACTGCGCCGCTGGCATGGCTCTACCGACAGCCCGCTGACCTGGCGCGGTCGCCGTCAGGCGAAACGAACCGCGCGCCATCTGCAATCCCGGGTCACTATCGACGCGGTCTACTCCAGCCCGCTGATACGCTGCCAGCATACCGCGCAACTGGCCATGTCCGGGCGGAACCATGCGATCCAGACACACGCGGGATTGGCGGAAATGGCCATCGGCGACTGGGAAGACATGCGGTTTCGCGATCTTCTGGAACAGCACGATTTCATCAACCGGGCCTGCGCCGATACCACCTTTGCACCACCCGGCGGCGAAAGTCTCGATCAGGTTGGCGCGCGAGTCGTCGATGCGCTGGTGCAGATCGACGCGAGCCATGCGCCTGATCAAACCATTCTGGTGGTCACCCACGGGGTCGCCATAGGTGTGGCATTGAGCATGCTGCTGCACGAGGTGCCAAGCCGTTGGATCGACTATCACATTGATAACTGCGGCCTGACAGAAATCACCCTGTCGCCGGAACCTGTGGTCCACGCATACAATCAGCATGCGCATATATGAATGCGAGGTTATAGTGCTCGTCATGTGCCGTTAGTTCATTTTGGGAGAGAACAATGACCGAATTCTGTCTGGTAGAAAAAAACAACCATGTCATGACCGTACGCATCAACAGGCCGGACCGCCTGAATGCCCTGCACCCGCCGGCCAACGCGGAGCTGGGTGAAGTATTTGACGATTTTGCCGCTGATCAGGATATGTGGGTAGCCATAATTACCGGTGAAGGCCGTGGCTTCAGTGCCGGCAACGATCTGCGCTATCAGGCTGAGGGCGGCGAACGCATGCCGGTGCCAAAGGGTTTCGGCGGCCTGACGTCACGCTTCGACATGAACAAGCCGGTCATCGCCGCGGTCAACGGTGTCGCCATGGGCGGTGGTTTTGAAATCGCTCTGGCCTGCGATCTGATCATCGCCTCGGAGAAAGCCATGTTCGCCCTGCCCGAGCCTAAGGTAGGTCTGGCCGCACTGGCCGGAGGGCTGAACCGGCTACCGCGACAGATCGGCTCCAAGCGAGCCCTGGGCATGATTCTCACCGGTCGCCACGTCACTGCTCAAGAGGGTATGGAACTGGGTTTCGTCAATGATGTTGTGCCTCATGAGGAACTGATGGATGCCGCCAACCGCTGGGCGGGACAGATTCTCGAGTGCGCGCCGCTCTCCATACGCGCCAGCAAAGAAGTCGTTTACGCCAGCCTGGACTCGGCCTCGTTAGAGGACTCCATGCGCGCCAAGTACGACACGGTAGCCGCCATGGCAAGCAGCGAAGACTTCATTGAAGGGCCGAAAGCGTTCGCCGAAAAACGCGCGCCCAATTGGCAGGGCAAATAGGCAGGAGCTGCGCTGATAAACCTAGGCTTCCTGAGTTTGCGCAGCATCGATGACATCGGCGATAACGGCCACGGCGAAGCATATGTCGTTGAGGGTGGCCTGCTCGCCGCGTTTGAACATCTCCTGCAGGATTTCGGACTGGGGCACAGTAACGTGAAGCAGATCGGGGGTGACGGCAAATTGTCCCGGATAGTAGCGAACAGCGCTCATGGTCTCTCTCATCAGTAGTTATAGGGAGTCATGCAATTCACGCGCCAATGCAAAATATACATAACTATTTGATTTAATTTATATTTTTAAGAGTCCCGAAACAATCAATTGCGTCAGTCGTGACCCAAATTGTCGCTGACCGCCGATTTTTTCAAAATAAAGGATTCAACCTGGAGTAACCCATGCTGAAAGTCACCCACAAGAACCTGATCGATAACGCGCTGGCCGAAGTTGAGACGCTCGATCTGGACCAGGCCGCCGCCCTCTTAGAAGACGATGATGCCGTATTCGTCGACATCCGCGATCCACGCGAGCTGCAACGGGAAGGCAAGATTCCGGGCGCGGTTCACGCACCGCGCGGCATGCTGGAATTCTGGATCGACCCCTCTTCACCCTACTTCAAAGACGTATTCGGTTCGGGCAAGCGTTTCGTGTTTTACTGCCAGAGCGGCTGGCGTTCGGCGCTGGCGACCAAGGCCGTGCAGGATATGGGGCTTGAGCCGGTGTGTCATATCGGCGATGGCTATCGAGGCTGGAAGGATTCCGGAGCCCCCACTGAGGAAGTCCAGGGTCGCTAAACGGAGCAGTGGACCCCGGCTCAAGCGCTGCTATCGATAAACTGACTCAATGCGCCGACAGCGTCGGCAAACTCGGCGGACGAGTCATACGAAACGCTGGAAACAACAGCATCGACACCAAGTTGGCGGTACTGTGCCAGTTGCGATCGCGCCTCATCAGAATCTTCCAGCGATAACCGAGTCAGCACCACCACCTGTCCGCGCGGCCGATTCAAAGCGCTGGTCATTTGTCGATATTGCGCAATGGGTTCAGCCAGGCTTGCGGCATCGCGAGCCATCGGCAACCAGCCATCGGCCAGCCTGGCTGCACGTTCAAGGGCATGAGGCGCCCTGCCGCCAACCAGCACAGGCGGTTTAACGGGTCGCGGCTTGAACAGAAACTCCTGGCCATTCGCCGACACAACTTCGTTTGCGAAGCAATCATTGAGGAATTCAAGTGTCGCATCGCTTATCAGACCACGCCGATGACGATTAACCCCCACCGCACGAAATTCTGCGTCCATCCAGCCGATACCTACGCCCAGCAGAAGCCGGCCACCGGTGAGATCCTGGATGGTCGCAACCTGCTTGGCGGTCATCAACTTCTCTCTGTATGGCAGAATTAACACGCCGGAGCCAATCGCTATGCGCGTGGTAAGTCCACCCAGCCAGGCGAGGGTCGTGAGGGTTTCCGTGTAGCGACCGCCACTGCCTTCAGCATCATCCGGCGGAATGGCGATGTGATCGGTGATCCAGATCGAATCCAAGCCTGCCGACTCTGCAGCAAGGACACACTGCGCCATCATTTCCCCACTGGACTGGGTCCCCATGTTGCGCATGGCTATACCGATTTTCATCTGCTCCTCCGTTGGCCAGTCAAACAAATAGCAGGTACCACTCTATGACTTTTGCGCTCGTGTTTGTACACTGCCGCGCGTGGTTATCATCATCTATCTTCTGGCCTTTACCGGCGGATTCGTCATCATGTCACTGGAACTGCTTGGCGGCCGGGTACTGGCGCCGTATTTCGGCAGCAGCATCTACGTATGGGGCAGTATCATCACGGTGTTCATGCTGTCGCTGGCGCTCGGTTATCTCGCTGGCGGGCGGCTTTCGGTACGCGAACCCAGCTTGTCCAAATTCGGCACGATCTTTCTGATCGGCGCGATCTTGATGTATCCGCTGATTCTTTACGCTGACCCGGCCATGCAGTGGATCTTCGATCGGATCGAAGACCCGCGCTTCGGCTCTCTGGTCGCATCTACGCTGCTGTTCATGGTGCCTACCGTAATCCTTGGCATGATATCGCCCTATTCCGTACGTCTATTGGTTGAGACCGTCGAGCGCGCTGGTCAGGTCGCCGGTCGACTCTATTTCGTTTCGACCCTCGGCAGTTCCCTGGGCACCCTGGCGACATCGTTCTATCTGGTGCTGATTTTCGAAATCAACACGATTCTCATAGCGCTGACCGGTACGCTGGTGGTGATGTTTGTCATCGCCATGATCAGCCACCGCCTTGGCCTGAGCCGATCGTTCACATGAAACAGCTGCTGTTGATCAGCGTGATGCTGGCCGGCCTGGTACAGGCGCCGACCCTGCTTGCCCGCGAAACCACGTTGCACGAACAACGCTCACTCTACAGCCGTATTGTCGTAAGAAAGATCAACGATCTGATCTGCCTCCAATTCAGTGTGCGATCGGAGCAACGTAATCAAAGCTGCATGGACAGCAGAAACCCCCAACATATGGTGTTTTCCTATGTGCGCATGTCCATGGCGGCGCTGCTGTTTCAGCCCGAGCCCCGGACCATTCTGGTGGTCGGCCTCGGCGGTGGCACTCTGCCGACGGCATTTCGCGAGCTGTTTCCCGAGGCAATCATAGATATCGTCGAAATCGACCCCGCGGTGGTCAAGGTTGCCGAGGACTATTTCGACTTCACCGCAGACGAACAGATGCAGGTTTATCCCCGGGACGCGCGGGTATGGACCAAACGTGCGCTAGGCAAAGCCCGCCGCTACGACCTGATCGTTCTCGATGCGTTTAATGGCGAGTACATTCCGGAGCACCTGATGACTCAGGAATATCTGCAGGAAACCCGGGAACTGCTTGCCCCGGCGGGCACACTGATTGCCAACACATTCGCACTGAGCGATCTGTATCACCATGAATCAGCGACTTACGCCTCGGTGTTTGAGACTTTCATCGACTTCCAGATCCCGCAAAGCGGTAACCGCGTAGTAATTGTGCCCGGTGTGGAGGTTTCCGATGAACAACTGCGGCTCCGCGCCGCAGACCTCAAATCGCGCCTGCGACCATATCGCGTGGAGATCGGACGCTTCGCGCGCCTGATCATCAAGCAGCGCCGCAACCCACCGAAATGGCGCACCGATGCGCGCGTGCTGACCGACCAGTACAGTCCGGCAAACCTTTTGCGAGCGCGCTGATTTAGGTGTTGGCGTCTGCTACTTGCCTGCCGCGGCCCAGTACTCGTCCTTCAGCAGACGTTTGTACATCTTACCGGTTGGATGGCGCGGCAGCTCCGGCCTGAAGTCGATGCTGCGCGGACATTTGACGTGGGACAGATGGCTACGACAGTAATCCATCAGTTCGACCTCGAGCATGGCGCTGGCTGCAGCTGGGTCCTGCAGCTGCACAACGGCTTTGACTTCTTCGCCGAACTCTTCGTTGGGCACGCCGAACACAGCAACGTCGAGCACCTTGTCGTGAGTGATCAGAACGTTTTCCGCCTCCTGAGGATAGATATTTACCCCGCCCGAGATGATCATGAAGTGTTTGCGATCCGTTAAATACAGGTAACCTTCTTCATCCACATATCCAACATCGCCCAGCGTCGTCCACCCTTGCGCATGGCGGGAGCCGGCAGTCTTGTCACCGTCTTTGTAGTATTCGAATTCACCGCCCCCGCCAAAGTAAATGGTACCCGGCTCTCCCGCAGGAAGTTCGACGCCATCGTCGTCGCAGATGTGGATTTCGCAATTAAGCGGACGACCAACAGAACCTTTGTGAGCCAACCATTCGGCGGAGTTGAGCTGCACAAACCCGTTGCCCTCGGTGCCGGCATAGTATTCGAAAATTACTTCACCCCACCAGTCGATCATCTGCTCCTTCACCGGGATGGGGCACGGCGCCGCGGCGTGAATAGCGCACTGTAAGGTACTGACGTCATAGCGCAGCCGCACTTCCTCCGGCAGCTTCAACATGCGTACGAACATGGTGGGCACCCACTGGCTGTGGGTGATGCGGTAGCGCTCTATACACTGCAGTGCGAACTCTGCCTCAAAGTGGTCCATCACCACCACCGGAATACCATGACGCAGACAGACCATAGTGAACCCTAACGGCGCGGCATGGTACAGCGGTGCCGGAGACAGGTAGATTGAGTCCTGGCCCGCACCATACAGGGCACCCATCAGATTAATGCCGGGATCCTCACCGTATCCATTCTCAGGGAGCGGTCTCTTCACACCCTTGGGATACCCGGTGGTTCCCGAGGAGTAAAGCATCGACGCACCTTCAGACTGATCGGCAATCGGTGTTTCCGGCATCACCGCGAGCGCTTGTTCGAAACTTTCGAAGCCATCAATCACACCATCGAGCATGTAGCACGCGCGCAGAATGGGCGCGCTTTCCAGCAGCGGCCTGGCTACTTGCGCACGCGCTTGCGATGCAATGAACACCTGGGCTTCGCAGTTGTTGACGATATACGACACCTCGTCCTGCTGCAGACGCCAGCTGATGGCTGTGTAATAGAGCCCGGCACGCTGAGCTGCCCAGCAGATCTGCAAGAAGCGCGGATGATTTTCCAGCAGTATGGCGATGTGATCGCCACGTTGCAGGCCAAGGCTGCGAAACAGATGTGCGGCCTGATTGGCAGCCGCCTCCAATTGCTGAAAGGTAACCGCTTCTCCGGAGTCAGCCATGATGTACGCGATCTTGTCCGGGCTTTGCTCTGCAATCTCCCCTGGATGCATTGACTACTACTCCTGGTTTCTTATTCGTTGGGTTCGAGGTTGAGGGACGCGGAATTCATGCAGAAGCGCAGACCCGTCGGCGCCGGCCCATCTGGAAACACGTGTCCGAGATGGGCATCGCAGGTCGCGCAGGTCACTTCAATGCGCCGCATGCCCATACTGTTATCTTCATGGGAATTGACCACTGTCTCACTGATGGGCGCATAGAAGCTCGGCCAGCCGCTGCCGGAATCGTATTTGGTTTGAGAATCGAACAACGGCGCATCACAGCATTTGCAGTTATACATGCCGGGCGTTTTGGTATCGTTATAGATACCGGTAAAAGCGCGCTCGGTGGCTGCCCGCCGGGTTATATCAAACTCCTCCGGGGTAAGCTCACTACGCCATTCGTCGTCGGTTTTGACCACTTTATCCAATTTGAACTCCTCAACTACCCTTAAGTGAAGGATGCTATTATAGAGTTCTGCAGAGCTCCTGCAGAGTTTCTTTCGCGCACACAGGCAAACGACATGAAAACCGACAAGGTCAGTCCGATTTCACCCAAACCCCAGCGTCTGATTCGCAAGTCAGACAAGCTGGCGGATGTGTGCTACGACATTCGCGGCCCGGTTCTGAAAGAAGCCCATCGCCTTGAGGAAGAAGGCCACAAGGTTTTCAAGCTCAACATCGGCAACCCGGCTCCATGGGGTTTCGAGGCGCCGGAAGAGATCCTGCGCGATGTCATTCACAACGTACCTGCTTCGCAGGGCTACAGTGATTCCAAAGGGCTGTATTCCGCCCGCAAAGCGGTCATGCAGTACTGTCAGCAGATCGGCATTCCAGGCGTCGACATCGACGACATCTACATAGGCAACGGCGTATCGGAACTGGTGGTCATGGCCATGCAAGGGCTCATCAACGATGGCGATGAAGTGCTGATCCCCGCTCCTGACTTCCCGCTGTGGAGTGCGGCGGCAAATCTGTGTGGCGGCAAACCGGTGCACTATCTGTGCGACGAAGGCGCCAACTGGCAGCCGGATCTGGATGACCTGCGCCGCAAGATCACACCCAACACCAAGGTCCTGGTGGTCATCAACCCGAACAATCCCACCGGCGCCGTCTATGAAAAGGCCATGCTCGAAGCGTTGCTGGAGATCGCCCGCGAACACGACCTGGTGGTCATGGCCGACGAGATCTACGACAAGATCACCTACGACGACGCGCAGTACATACCAATGGCGTCGCTGGCCCATGAAGACATGCTTATTCTGTCCATGAGCGGTCTATCCAAGTCTTATCGCGTGGCCGGGTTCCGCACCGGCTGGCTGGTTATCAGCGGCGACAAGGTGCGTGCTGCCGATTACCTCGAAGGGCTCGATATCCTCGCCTCCATGCGCCTGTGCTCCAATGTGCCGACCCAGCACGCGATTCAAACCGCGCTTGGCGGTTATCAGAGTATCAATGACCTGATCGCGCCTGGCGGGCGGCTGCATGAGCAGCGTGACCTGGCCTGGGAACTGCTCAATCAGATCGACGGCGTAAGCTGTGTCAAGCCCGAGGGTGCGCTGTACCTGTTTCCCAAACTCGACATACGCAAATTTAACATTCACAACGATGAACAGTTTGTGCTCGACCTGCTGGTCAAAGAGAAAGTGCTGGTGGTACAAGGCACCGGGTTCAACTGGCCTCAACCGGACCACTTCCGAATTGTGTTTCTGCCCAGGGAAGAAGAACTGCGGGAATCCATCAGCCGAATCGACCGGTTCTTGAGTACCTATCGGCAGCAATGACCGGTATACACATCGACGACTTTTTCGCCGACGCCACGCACACGCTGGCGAGCCTGTTCAGCGTATTTCCCCGGCCGATAACCATATTTGCGGAAGACATCTGCGGGCCCGACGAACCTGACGAGTTCGGCATGCACAGCAACCGTTACCAGTCTTGTTTCGCAACATTGTTGTGGCTCGGAGAAGAAGGCTACATCCGCTTCGAAGACACCATACGACATGATGCGGTCGATCAAGCAGTGCTGACCGGGCGTTGTGTTGCAGCTCTGCTGCGGCCGGTGCTTTCCTCGACAGATGCCGCAGAAGATATCGATTCAGACCTGCCACCCAGTATTCAGGCGGAACATGCCAGTCTGATCCACCACATGGAGCAGGCACTCAAGAGCAGATCTTCAAGCGCAATTCGCGCTGCCTGCATTCCCCTTATCGAGCGCATGAGCTGAAATCATGGTTGCTCAAGCCCGGTAAACCTGCACCTTTAGACCTCGATCCGGATAGCGCTCGGGAAAGTCGGGATGTGCCGGCAGGATTTCCTGAAATCGACAGGACGGCGCCCAACGGGCCACCTGGTTCTGCAGAAAATCGTGGCCGAGAAACGGCGAATTCAGGCATGCAACCACCGTCGCACCGGGCGCGGCCAGATCAGACAATCGCTTCAGAATCAGACCGTAATGTTTTTCTGCGACAAAGCTGCCGCGCTGATTGGTTGGCGGATCGATGATGATGACATCGTAAGGACCCAGCCGCCCCAGGCGCTTCCAGGATTTGAAAAGGTCGTGCCCCAGCATATAGATCTTACGCATGTCGTGTCCGCTGGCCTCATGGTTGCGTTCGCCAATCTTCAATGAGTTACGTGCCATATCGTTGTTGACCACCATTGCCGCGCCATGGGCTATGGCGGAAACGGAGAACGCACACGTGTAGGCGAACAGATTCAACACCTTTGCATCTTGCATACGCGGCGCAAGCCATTCCCGCACGTGAGCCATATCGAGGAACAAACCGACGTTCTGATTGCGCAGTGACGAGACCCAGTAGCGCACGCTGTTCTCTGAAACCTGGTGCTCTTCGGGCACATCCCCCTGCCATACTTTGGTCTCGGTGCGACGACCCGCGCGATGCTGAAACGCCACTCCCGACACATCATCCTTGCCGCTGGTAATGCCATGGACAAGACGCTGAACCGTGTCAGTCTCCATATCCAAGAACGACGCGACATGCAGCACCGGAGGCAGCCAGGTCACCACAAGATGCTCGAAGCCTTCATAGCAATGACCACGGCCATGAAAGACCCGGCGCGCTTCACCCGCCGGCGTGCTCGCCAGCTTCTCACGGCAGATCTCTATGACCTGATCGAGAGTAGTCATGGTGCAGTTTGCGCCAGCTGGTCAGAAACCCGGTACAGCAGGGAATCCTGATACCCGGAAACGATCTCCACCAGGCCGCACAAGCGCGCATCTAGCGCCGCATCGGAGGTATCGACGAGCAGCGGCTGACCCGACAGCGAGCCAAGTTTGGTGCGCGTGCCCACAACGATGGCATCATCAGGCCAATGCAGATGACCGAGAAAATCTGCGCTCAACTGCTGGTTACCCCGCCCGAACAGAAAGCCCTGCCCACGGCTGAAGCTGACCACCAGCTGAGCATCAGCAAGGGTTCCGATCTGTACCGCGGTTGCATCGCTTATTGCACTGCCATCTGCACACACTACATCACATCCGCGCAGGGTCGGTGACAATCCCAGCGCTTGTTTGATCCGGGCGCAGGTGCTGCCCGGGCCAAGGACAATGGCACGGGATCTATCCAGCCGCTCGAGAACCTCTGCGCAGATGTCTTCAACTGCCAGGGGCTCACTTTCTTTGCCGCCGATTTTCGTCTGCTGCAAAAAGCCCGTGGCTTCAGGCACCAGCAGCAAACCATATGTGCGTACAGGTATGCCGTCGCCGGGCTTGCCCTCGCCGTCGAAGTCACGCACCTCGCGCGCTACTGGCGCCACGAACCCGCCACACACGAGCCGTTCCAGCAGCGCAGCAGCAGCCCGCGGTGTAACGGCGAATACACCACTGTGCATCTTTACGCCCGCCGGAATGCCGAGCACGGGAAGCTGGTCGGCACATACTTCCAGCAGATCCCTGGCGGTACCGTCACCACCGACGAATATCAGCAGATCGGCACCGGCATCTCGCATCGTTCTGGCTGCGGCGGTTGTGTCCCGGCCACTGCTGCCGTCAGCACAGGCGCCCAAGACCTCACTCGGCAAGCCCGCCTCGGCGAGAAGATCGCCACCCATCGCGCCATCCCAACAATACCAGCGGGTCTGCGCCGCGATTTGCGGACACAACATAATCAGTGCACGCAGAAATTCCATACCACGCTCAACACCCCTGCCATGACCGCCTCGGCGTGCCGCCTCTGCCTGCAGGTCAGCGCCATCGCTGCCTTTCAAGGCCACCGCACCCCCGGCGCCGGCAGCTGGATTCACAATGAAGCCTATGCAAAGACTCACCACCACTCTCCAGCGTGTGCGTTACCGACCCAGCGCACCGGCCACTTCTTCGGCAATGGCCAACGCAGAGGTGAGGCCCGGCGATTCGATACCCAAAAGATGCACGCAACCGGCAACGCCGTGGTCATCCGGGCCCAGTATGAGAAAGTCGGTGAAGCCCGCCTCGGCCGGGGCAATCTTCGGCCGTATGCCCGTGTAGCTGGGTTGCAGGCGCGCTTCTTCCACACCAGGAAAATAATTGCGGATGGCCGTCACGAAATCTTCAAAGTGGCTATTGTCGAAGGTGTAGTCAACCTGATCGATCCATCGAACATCCGGCCCGAACTTCACCTGCCCGGCAAGATCCAGGGTGACATGCACGCCCAGGCCACCCTGCTCGGCTACCGGATACACCAGCCTGCTGAACGGCGGTCGACCGGAGTACGAATAGTAGTGCCCCTTGGCATAGTGGGCGTCAGGCGCGCCGTCGATACCCCGGGCAAGATCCGGCGCCTGCAATCCGGCGCTGTTGATTACCCGGTCGGCAGCCAGCGTGAAATCCGGGGTATGTACCACGGGTCCCGCCTCGATCCGCGTTACCGGCGTCTGCAGCGCAACCATGCCGCCCGCCGCTTCGAGCTGCCCCTGCAGCGAAACCATGAAGCCATGGCTGTCGATGATTCCCGTCGATGGCGACATGACCGCGCCAACACTACGCACCGCGGGTTCAAGCTCTGCAACCTGATCTGCGTCTATCCAGTGCAGATCATGGACGTCGTTGGCATGGCCCTTATCAATGTACTGCTCAACCGTGGCCCGCTGGCCATCATGAGCGGCAACGATGATCTTGCCGCACCGCGTAAACGGTACCTTGTAGTTTTCGCAGTATTCGTAAAGCAGCCCCTTACCGCGTACGCACAGCCGCGCTTTGACGCTGCCGGTGGGGTAATAGATGCCGGCGTGGATGACCTCGGAATTACGCGAGCTTGTTTCGCTGCCAATGCAGTCATGCTGCTCGAGCACCACCACTTCCAGGCCTTTGCCCGCCAGTTCGGCGGCCACCGCCAGCCCTACAACGCCGGCTCCGATGACGACGCAATCTACCTTATCCATTGACGGTCTCGCCTAAATCACAGGTTTGCCACGCTGCCAAGGCTCGTGCAAATGTTCGCGCGCGGCCGTCAACAGACTGGAGCATCCATTGTCTGACCTGGGGCACCAGGTGTTGCACCGCCCGCGCGAATTCAGTGGCCTCGGCAGCAAGATTGTCGGCGCTGACACGAAACTTCAAACCCGCAGCCTCGGCGAAAATCGACTCCAGTGCCTGGGTGCGGCGCTCGAGGGCGTAGAATTTTCCCTGCTGCTGCGCAGTACGTGGCGGCGGCGTGTACTCATACCCGAAATCTTCCCTTTTGCGTCTGTCGCGGCCGGCGATGCACCAGTGCGCGATCTCATGCAGTGCGCTGGCCGCGTAATCCTCTCGATAGTAAAGGCGCGCCAGCTGTTCGCCATTGCCAGGTACGTACAATGGTTCCGTGGAGCCGCCGATGAGCCTGGTCATTTCAGACTGTTCGAAACATGCATTGAAGCACGCGGCAATGTGCCTATGGTCCATCTAAGTCATTCCGTTCCAGCCAGGCCAGCAGGCTGTCGAAATATTCGTCGCTGAGAAAATCCCGTCCGGCCAGCAAATGCCGCAGATAGTCTTCGCTGGGACTCAGACCAGGCACAAGCACCGCCGGATTGGCGAAATAGGTCCAGGCCCAGATCGTCGTTTCGCCGGCGTGCACCGCAATGATCTCACGGCCGTAATTCCACGGTGCTCGTTCGAACGGATCCATTTTCAGAATCTCATCCGGATGAGCAAGTTCATATAGAACGCCCTCGGTGAATGAGCGCGGCTCAAACTCTATGTTGGCATGCCCGTTACGCGAATGCTCCCGGGACACTTTATTGAACGTCAGGCGGTACCCTGGCAAGCGCGCACCGCGCACATCGGTAACGAGCAAGCCCCGCTCAGCTACCCGGGCGGGATTCATATTGGAGCCATAGGCAAAGTAATGATTCACAGCGCAGGCAATTTAGGGCACCTTGGCGGCGAGTGCAATTACCTGGAAGACCGTGAAACGTCTTCTTGAGCAAAGCGGACCAATGCCACGAAGCGATAGATGCCGTGCACGAATTTGCTGTACGGCAGTAGCACAAAGAAACCGAACACCAAGCCCAGATGGATGACCAGGGCCATGCCCATGGCGGCAGTCTCACGCAACACGAGCAACAATAGACCAGATAAGCTGACCAGCAGCAGGGACAGCAGAAAAGCGTAGTCCATGCCATGGTACACAGCGCGCATGGGCCGCGAGTCACTACGCATCTTGTTCCAGATCAATCCCACAGGACCCACCAGCAGACCGATCCCGCCGACAGTACCCAGCGTCACTGGCAGACTGAAGTAGTCATAGGGCGCAACGAGACCAAACCCGTAATCGTAAATGGTGGCCACGCAGGTTGCTGCGAAACATAGCAGAAAGCCCCACATGGTGAACTGGTGAAACAACCGCCGCTGGTTGGAAAAGCCATCATCTATGCTGCTGCATCCCTCGCCGTGGCCGCCATCCAGGTGCTTCAACGTAGCCGCGCTCGTGCACGCCTGAACAATGGCGCTGATATCCGGAAGCCCTGCTGCACCGGTGCCCCTCCAGAATCTCACTGCGCTAACGCTCAAGCTGAGCACACTGAATCCGAAAGTCGCACCGGCAACACTGATCATCACACCGTGCCCGATTACCTCATAAAAGGCGCCGCGACCGATGAAGCGGCCGTAGAGTACCTCAGGTGCAATAAGCAACACAGACAGTACCAGCATGATGCTGATCAGTCCGGTCGTCACCAGCGAAACCACCAATCCGTTGTTATAAAACCAACGTCCCAGGGCGCCGGGCCACGCATACCTGGCATAGGTCTCGACTCGCATATCGGTCAATGCCGCGGGAACATTCACATCAAAAGCATGAGGCGGCGCGTACTGACAATCGTGATAACACGCTGTGCAGTTGTGGCACAGGTTAGCAAGATAGTCGAAATCCTGATCGTCGAAGGTGCGGCGCAGTGCCAGCGCCTGAAAGGTTGCGCACAACCCTTCGCAATACCGACAGGCATTACAGATTTCCAGCACCCGTCTTGCTTCGTCCCGATGTGTCGCATCTGTGGCAATTATCATGCTGCGCTTCCATGGCGCGCCGCATTGCCGCCGGCTATACGACCAAATACGCCGCCAATGCTCATGCCCGTACCGGCACAGTAACCTTTGCCGAGAATGTTGCCGGCCATGACCTCACCTGCGGCATAGATATTGTCCGGACCACCGCTGTCTTTGAAAAGAACTCTGGCCTGCTCGTCGACTTCAACACCCAGATAGGTGAACGTGATGCCCGGTTTCAACGGAAAAGCCGAGTATGGCGGTTTGTCGATCTTCAGCGCCCAATGGGATTTCGGCGGTGTAAGACCCTCGGTGCGGCAGTCATCCAACTGATCCGGATCATAGGAACCAGCAACCACGGACTCATTGAACCCACGGGTCGTCTCGGCGAGCGCCTCACCGTCCAGGCCGATCTTCGCGGCCAATGCCTCGATTGTGTCGGCAGTTATCGACGGAAAAACCGATGGCATGAAGTTTTCCGCTACCTTGGCATCGATGATTGCGTACGCAATCTGATCCGGTTGCTGAGCCACCAGGCGCCCCCAGATGGCATATCGCTTCGGCCAGAAGTCCTCGCCCTCATCGTAAAAACGCTGGCCGGATTTGTTCACCACGAAACTGAAGCACACGCAATCCAGCCGGGTGACGATGCCACCGTCGAAGCGCGGGCCCCGCGCATCAATGGCAACGGCATGGCATTGATCCGGCTCGCTGACTGTCGCCACGCCGTGGTCCATCAGACAGCGCAGCATGGTCCCCGTATTGTAGGGTGTGCCGCGGACCAGAAAGTTCTCGGCAGCATCCCCCCAGGCTTGTTTCATCCATTCGGTATTAGCTTGGAAGCCACCACTGGCCACCACCAGAGCATTTGCCGCTATCTGGTAGGTGTAGCCTCGATTGACTACAGTGGCAGACACGAACCTGCCTTCATCGATATTCAACCCTCGCGCTTCGCTGTCGTAGAAGATTTCCACGCCCAGTTTCTTTGCAGTGCGGTACTGGGCATTCACCAGAGCCTTGCCACCGCCGAGGAAGAAGGCGTTGGTCCTGCCAAGGCTCAATGTACCGCTCAGCGCGTGCTGATATCTCACTCCTCGTTCATACAACCAGTCGAGCAGCGGATAGCTCTCTCTGATCGCCAGGCGGGCCAGCGATTCGCTGGTATTGCCTTCGGTGACGCGCAGCAGATCCAACCAGTATTCTTCTTCCGTATAACTGTCCGTGAGAGTCCCGGTAGGCACCGGATGCATGGCTCGCAGATTGCGCGTATGGCGCGTATTGCCGCCACGCATGTGTTCAGGAGCGTGTTCCAGCAGCACAACGCCAGCACCCTCCTCGGCCGCAGCGATGGCCGCGCAGAGGCCCGCATTACCCCCACCTACTACCAGGACATCTGCTTTATCAGGAATCCTCATGCAAAAAATGCTATCCGCCAGATTCGGGAAACGTCGCTGCAACAACAACGACGAGCGAGGCGCCCGATACAACCGTGGGCACGCCATGATCCTAGCAGCCTGGTGAAAAAGTCTCATGTGCTCAGCGTGATATACGGGGTCTAGGGCAGGCCAGCCTCCGCCGGCAATACAGGCCGCCTTGGCAAGGAAGGTAACGGACCCTCAGCGCTCAGGGATGCGTGCGCGGATGCCCGTGCAGCCAGGCAGAAACCCGTTCTCCCAATCCCAACGCCGCACCATTGCGCAATGAAGAAACTGCGATCATCACGAAGAACAGCCCACCCAACGCAGCGAGCAGCCCGCCCATGCCCATCATGCCCATTCCGACGGTCTGCATGACACCGTCGAGCAACTGGTCAGAACCCGCCACCTTACGCTGCACGCCATAGCCCCCGGACATGGCCAGGCCGGTGATGTGCAGCAACTGGCCGGCACTGAATACGTAGGGCTGCCAGACCAGCAGCCGCGGGAAAGTTATCGGGCAGCCCAATCTTGGCAACACACAGTAGACAACGCCCATGAAAGCCAGCGTCACACCCACGATCGAGCCGTGATAGTGCGCCGGTATCATGGTATTGGAACCTTTGATCAAGAAACCCAGCAAGCCCCCTGCCGCAAACAAAGTCAGCGAACACACCAGCACAGCGCGAACCGCTTGCTGGTGGGACTGGGTTCCGCCGCGCCGCCATATCGCACCTGCCAGAATCAGACACAGCGGCGCAGCGGCCAGTCCCCCCCAACGCATCAACTCGGTAAAGGCGGTTATGGAGGCAGCTGAATCCACCGGCAGACGATAGATCCAGGGCACCAGCACCAGCGGCGCGACAGTCAACGCAAACAGCACCACACCTACCCTTGGCGGTAACCACACATGACTGCCACTCTGCTTCGCCAGCACCAGCCAGGCAACCAGCGCCAGCACCGTGTTGGTGAACTGTTGAACGTGCCCCCCTCCCCAGAACAGAAACTCAAAGAACGCTTCCCCTTGTACGCCTGCCGGCATACGCCAGTACGCCCATGCCACGCACACCAGGGCCAGAAGAATCGATACAGCGGCCAGCGCCAGGGCAAACCGGATCATTTCCACGAAGTTCCGCGGTCGCAGCATCGGCCGCGCATGGCGCAGGTAACACAGCGCCTGACCCGCCAGCCCCACAGCCAGGGTGCTCAAGCCTGCATAGAACCACCCATGCTGCAGCACCGGCAAGTAGTTGTTCATGAGAGGACGATCGGCACCCACGAACGGCGCAATGCTGATCATCACGGTACCGATTACCGCAAGCCCAAGCGCGGCAGTGTTGCAGTTGGTCTGCCTGGTGCTGAACAGGGTCCACACCATACCCGCACAGGCCATGAACCAGACCAGCACCGATAGATCCACGTGCACCACCAGCGCCACATGAAAAAAATCCTTGCCGGGAAGAATCTCTGAAATAACCGGGGTGCGCGCCAACGCCAGCAGTATCGACAGTACGCCCGCCGCACACAGCGCGTAGACGCCCAAACACATCCATGCCGCGGTGCGGTGCCTGGTGGTGCTGGCTAAATGGTCCGGCAGCATGGCTACCCCGTTTCACGCTGCAGCTGGTGAACGCTACGGATGATCTCCGGCACCGGCACGTTCGGCCCGAACGTCATGCGCACCTGACCCCGGGTATCCAGCAGATAGATGTGGCTGGAATGTGCGATCGTGTACACCCCGGCACCATCCAGATCCTGGCGTTCGTAGAACACCTTGAACGGTTCCGTGGCGCTGGCAATGGCCTGCTCGCTGCCGGTCATGCCCACAAACTCACTGCCGAAGTGCGCAACATAGGGCTGCACCCGTTCCAGGGAGTCACGCTGGGGATCCACGGTGACGAACATCGGCCGTATGACCGTGTAAGCATCAGGAAGCGCATCTACAACGTCCCGCATACGCGCAAGGGCCGTCGGACAGACATCCGGGCAACTGGTGAAACCGAAATTGAGCAACACGATCTCACCACGATAATCAGACAATCGCTCCGTTCCACCCCGCGTGCTGGTCAGAACAAAATCGCCGCCCAGGGTATCAAGCACAGGCAATGCTTCCGGGGACTCGATCAGGGCCCTGATCTGCCAGCCCACCACGCCGGACAGCGCAGCAAGACACATCACTAGAAGTACACGTCTTACCACCACGCTCATCTCAATGGCCCGGCTTGCGCGCCTGGTATTTGGCCATGGTTTCCTCAAGCTTCTGGGCGCGATGATCCTCAGGAAGGAACATCGCCACACCAAAACTGAAAGAGATCAGCATGGCCACGACCATTACCCAGACCAGGCGATTCGCTCCTGCATCACCCTCTGACAGAGAACCGCTTCGTGTCGCCATATCAGTACTCCTGCCCCCTGATGGGCTCGTCGTTTTCTTTATCCCAGAACGGCAGATCGCTGTAACGGTACGGTGTCCAGTCATCAGCTACTTCTACCGGGAAGCTGTCGAAGTTTTGCGGCGGCGGTGGTGAAGCAATGGTCCATTCCAACGATGAAGAGCCCCACGGATTGCGCCCTGCTTCCGGACCGCTGAGGCCCTTGAACCAGGCAATGAAGGTAACCAGTACGCCTACCGTCAGGAACACCGCACCCACAGTTGAAATCTCGGCCATTGCCACCCAGTTACCGATATCCGGGTAATCTGCATAACGCCGCGGCATACCATCGATGCCTGCCAGCATCATGGTGAAGTACAGGAGATTGGAACCCAGCAGTATCAGCCAGAAGCTGGTCTTGCCGAGAGACTCCGGGTACATACGGCCAGTGACCTTCGGATACCAGTAATAGACACCGCTGAACGCACCCAGGGTGACAGCCATGCCGAGCACGTAATGAAAATGGCCGACCACAAAGGCCGAGTCATGCACATTGATGTCGAACGCAGGCAGAGCCAGTGGAATACCCGTCAGGCCGCCGATCAGGAACATGAATATGCCGCCGAGAGTGAACAACATGGGCGTATTCAACCGCACGGCGCCCTTATGCATGGTGCCCACCCAGTTGAAGATCTTGATGCCCGTGGGCACGCCGATCAGTACCGTAGTGAACGACATGAACAGACGCAGCCAGTGTGGCATGCCCGCGGTGAACATGTGGTGGGCCCAGACCAGGAAGCCAAGAATGGCAATGGCCCATATCGCATAGATCATCGAGGTCTTGCCGAATATCGGCTTGCGCGACATGGTCGAGAGCACCTCAGAAAACACTCCGAACGCCGGCAGCACCATCACATATACCGCCGGATGCGAATAGAACCAGAACAGATGCTGGTACATCACGGGGTCGCCCCCGCTGGTGGTGGTGAAAAACTCCGTGCCTACGTATTTGTCGAGGAACAGCATGATCACCGAACCGACGAATGCCGGCACACCGACAAGCTGAACCACGATGGAAGCAATGAGGGCATGGGTCATGAGGTTGGTGTTGCCCATGGTGATGCCCTTGGCCCGCATACGCATGACCGTAGTAATGAAGTTGACCCCTCCGCCCAGGGTAGAGCCCGCCACCAGAATCACGATCAACACATACAGGGCTGTGGGTCCCGCCGTTTCATGCAACACGAATGGCGGGTAACCGGTCCACATCATCTTGATGTTCTGACTGGGTATCAGCGTAATGAGCACCAGAATGCTGGCGCAGAAGAAGAACCAGTATGAAAGCTGGTTCAGCCTCGGAAACGCCACATCCCGCGCGCCTATCAGGATCGGTATGAGAAAATTCGAAAACGCTCCCCAGAACGCAATGGCCCACCACAACAGCATGACCGCTCCGTGGCCGGTCAGCAGATAATTGTAAAGGTCAGGACTCATGTACTGCTCGCCGGGTGCAGCAAGCTCCAGCCGTATCGCCAGGCCCATCAGGCCGGCGACGGCGAAGAACAACAAAGACGTCAACGCATACAGGATGGCGATTTTCTTGTGGTCTGTGGTAAAGAGCCACTCTTTGAAGCTGGCACTGAAAAATGGCGTGCTGCCGACTGCTTCTGACATCGGATACCCCTCCTAAACTTTTTTAACTGTGTAAGAATCGGACATCGGCAAATCGCTCATCATGACCCCACCCATGCGTCGTATTCTGCTTGCGGCAACACTTTGATATTGGCCCGCATGTAGGCGTGCATCGTTCCGCAATACTCCCGGCAGAATGCGGGAAACTCGCCGGTTTCGTTGAACTGGAACCACAGGTGTGTCACCCGCCCCGGAATCGCGTCCTCCATGGTCTTCGCTGCGGGGATATGGAAGGCGTGAATCACATCGCTGCTGGTCAGCTCAATCTTCACTGGTTTGCCGAGCGGCACATAAAGATCGGTAATCGACTCCTTGCCGTTGGGATAGGTGAACGTCCATGCCCACATCGAACCCTCGGTCTGAATCACCATGGAGTCAGGCGGCGGTGTGCGCTGCTCCGTATAAAGCACTGCACTCTGCACCGCCAGATAGATCACGATAATCAGAGGAATAACCGTCCACAGCACTTCAATGCCGAAACTACCGTGCTCGTCAGCCCCTGTTTCATTGACGCCTTTGCGATACCGGTAGCGGCCAATGAAATACACCATGGGTATTGCCACTATCAGGTAGATGGCGATACCCAGCCAGAGCCATATGTCAAAAATCTGATCGAACCTGTCCGCCGGATAGGCTATTGGCACCGCTGCTGATTGTGCGGCGCCTTGCGCCACCGCGCCCATGACAGAAAACCAATGCATCATTGCCCTCCTCTTGAAGTTTTTCTCGATGCGAGTGTGGCAAGACCCACTAAACCCAATACGCCGAAACCCGCGCCGCCAAAAATGACGGTTGGGTGCACCACGTAGCGACTGCGACTGCTATCGAACTGCAAGCAGGTCAGCTTCAACATGTCTACCAACTCATTGATGTTGGCAATGCCCTGTTTGCTTTCGAGCAGTGCCAGCGATATGTCTTCCGCTCGACGCTCGGCACCGTACAGATAGCGCATGACCTGACCCTCGGGAGACAGAAAAACAAGCACAGCGGGATGCACGTACAGTTGATCGCGCTGTGAATAAAAGAACTTGAAGCCAACGGCTTCGGTCAGACGGCGGCTGCTTTCTTCCGACAGCAGTCCGAATTCCCAATTGGGCTTCTGCTCGCCAAGCGCTGTACGCACGCCTCGCATGTTGTCGAGGGTTTCACTGGCGTCGAACGATAACACCAGCACGCGATGGGCCACTTCCAACTGGTCCTGGGTGATTTTGGCCAGATTGCGAATGGTCAACGGGCAGGTGTGCCCGCAACTGTAGTAAGACAACACCAGAATTGTGGGCTGCGCGTCCAGCAGGTCATACAACGTCCGGGAGCCGCTTTCGGTCAACACCTCTATGTCCGGCACTATCGCACCCAGGCGGTCCGCTTCATCGACGCGCAGAATGTTGGTATCGATTCGATCGTCCTTATCCTGCACACGCAGCGCATATGCCGACATGGCGCAACACAGCGCCACCACCCCGATCAACAGCTTGGCCTTCAGCCTGCACCTCCGATTACGTAGGCGTTGCCCGCCACCAGCAGCCACATGATGTCGACGAAGTGCCAGTACAGCGAAGCGCCGAAAAACAGGGTGCTGCGACTTGGCGTCATGACCCCTTTGGCCACCACGTAGAAGACGATCGCGTGAATGAACAGACCGACGATCACGTGGGACGTGTGCACACCGGTGAGGCCGTAGAAGGCAGTCGCGTAGATGTTCGCGCCCGGCACGAAGCCTTCGTCGATCAGGTGCAACCACTCGTTCATGTGCAAAACGACAAACAGTGTGCCAAGACCGAATGTGATGGCCAGCCACATCAGCGAACTGTTGCGATTGCCACTTTCGAAGGCACGCTCCGCCAGCACGATAGAGCCGCTCGAAGCCCATAGGATCAGGGTGAGCCAAAGCGCGAAGCCCAGATTGATGCCCTCGGGCACGAACTCCGCCCAGACGTCGATGTTTTCAATGCGCCCGACCCAGAACGCTGCGAACACCGTGCCGAAGATAATGACTTCCGACAGGATGAAAGCACTGACCGCCACAGGCCCCAGCCCCTCCCCTTCATCGTGCTGGAAGAACTCTCTAGCCCAGCCGGCCAGACCAACGGCAAACACCGCAACCATGACGCCAGCAAGCACAATGCCCAGTATCGGCATCTCCCAGGCGAATCCGGCAAGCAGGGCGAAAGCCGCAAGCATGACGCCGACGCCAACTACCGCAGGCCACGCACTGGTCTCGTGATGAGGGTGAATTGCTTCAGACATTGGAATCGATGGCTCCTTGAATTTCACTAATCGGACAAGCCTAACAAGGTTACACCCGCACGCACCTCTCCTGGGTGATGTGGAATGAGGCGAACTTGATTGAAGTCAAATTAAGGAGAATCGAACCGAACTCGGCATTGACCAGGAGACGCCAAACATCGGAAATTTGGCCAGCCTATCCCGGCGCTAACCTGAAACAGGAGAAAATACGCATGACCAAGCCATCCTGGGCTGCTATCGCACTCATTTTCGCAGGAACCACACTCAGCACAGCGCAGAGCGCCCTGGCTGCCGGAGACGCCGAAGCCGGCGCCGCCAAGGCCACAGCCTGCGGCGCATGTCACGGTACCAATGGCATCAGCAACAACGAGATCTGGCCGCATCTGGCCGGCCAGCGTGAAACCTATCTCGCCAAGCAGATCAAAGCTTTCAGAGACGGTACCCGCAACGAGCCAACCATGATCGGATTCGTAGCAACGCTGTCCGACGAGGATATCAATGACCTCGCCGCATTTTACGCAGGAAAGCCAGGCTCCCCCTAGGCCAAACCCGTATGGAGTTCGCCGAGGGCGAAAGCGGTACTCAAGCCCGACGAACCGAGCTGATCTGGATCGGCATCGTCGGCGCGTGGGGCGCGGGGGCGTTGATCGCGTTGGCCATCATGTTGACCAGCGCAAATTTCTCTCAACAGAACACGACACACCAACTGGACAGTGAGGCGTTTTTGAACCGCGTAGAAGCACTGGTGGAGCGTTACAGCACTACCTCCAGCATTGATCCATCCCAAACCGTGGTCAAACCGCCGCCGGGATCGCACATTTACATGACTGCCCGTTTATGGGAATGGTGGCCCAGCTACGAACTCCAAGCCAATTCCACGTATCATCTGCATCTGATGTCTATGGACTGGGTTCATGGCTTTGCTCTCTCTACCGACAATCTCGAACTGGACGTGCTGCCTGGCGAGGAAACCGAGGTCTCCATCATGCCGACCCGAGCGGGCCGGCACACCCTCGCCTGCAGTGTCTATTGCGGGGTCGGGCACGAGGCCATGACGGGCTCGCTGTACGTGACGAACCCCGCCGACACCACACAAGCGCTCCGCTGATGACACAGGTGGTCGAAATCTTCAATCCGCGCATCGGCGTTTTCATGGTGCTTACAGCTGTGGCTGGCTACGCGGTCAAACCCGACAGGCACCGCCATCGCAGATCTTATATCCACATGCCCATTCTGTTAGCTGCGTAGCCTTGACCGAAGTCGCCAGGAATACCTTCCACGCAGGCCTGCTCATGATCGTTGCCACCGGCGCGATAAATATGCTCAGCGGCTACATCAGGCACACCGAAGCCGGCCTGGGCTGCGAACCCTGGCCGGCTTGTTATGCAGTTGTGGGCGAATATACGAACGCCACGTCCGGCGCCGACGTGGCCAGCCGCGCACTCACTCCGACGGAAACCGCCAAACAGCTACATCGTGCCACCGCCACTGCCCTGGTCATCCTGATCGCACTGGTCATTTATCAGGCCCGTCAACGCCTGGCGCCTTCCCACGGCTTCGCCGTCCACCTGCCCTACATGATCATTCTGGTCATTCTCATCCTGTCGGTGGTGGGACCTGCCAGTTATATGAAAACACTGCCCGCAGTGGCCACGGTTAATCTGGTTGGCGGGATCGGTTTATTTGTACTCGGCTGGTGGCTGTGGCTCACCCTGCAGCGACCGGACAGGACATACGTTGCTCCATTCATGCTCAAGCTCGCGAGCGCCGCAGTAACCCTCACTCTGGTGCAGATCTGTACTGGGGCCTGGGTCAGCGCTAACTTCGCTGCAACCGCGTGTACAGATCTGTTGGGCTGCGGTATCGATGCATCCGCCACGGCCAGTGGGACCAGCGGCCCGGCCTTCTGGTATTTTCGTGACCTCACGCTTGATGACAGCGGGCGGATCATCATCGACGGTCCCGCCCGAAGCATTCATATCGCGCACAAACTAATGGCGATACCCTCTGCAACCGCGCTAGCGTGGCTGTCGCTACAGTCTCTCCGGGAGGATGTGCTGAGACCCTGGTGCATTGCTCTGCTTGGCCTGCTTGGGGTTCAGATCTGCCTGGGCGCCGGCAGCATCGCATTGGAACTGCCGAAGATCATGGTGCTGGCTCACAATCTGTGCGCCGGCCTGCTGCTGGCCTGTGCGTTGCGTATAAGGCTCATGATGCGCAACTAGCGCCCCGCATCACTTTTTCCTGATCCAGAACTCCAGCACCCGGCTGTCGAGGCGTGCCTCAAGCATTTCATGCCCCATGAAGCGGCAGAAATGGGCAAAGTCCCGCTCGGTGGAAGGATCCGTAGCAGAGATGTGCACGACTTCACCACTGTGCATTTCACGCACTCGATTGCGCAACAACATCAGCGGCTCCGGGCATAATAACCCCTGGGTATCGAGTTCTGTATCACTGTGCACGGTATCTCACGAGGATTTTGAGCAGTACTTCGGCGGCGCATATTAAGCCAATTACATCACGATGTGCAGTCGCCTGCCGGTCACGCACAACCGGCACTCATATAATTCCGCGAATCGCAGCCGCCAACTGCGCCTTGACACTCCCGGCAAGGCTCAACACACTCGAACCTTGCGGCCAAACTGTGGTCTTAATCATTAGCAAGCCAGGCCAGGTATCAGACCATCAAATGTATGGGAGACAAGGCACCATGCGGTCCACCCTCGATGGAATCGCCACGAGACCCTTAGACGCGTTCAAGCATTGTTTGCGCACGGCTGTTGCTTGGGCCTGCTTGAGCCTCGCTGGTGTCACCGCGGCCGCAGCAGACATGGCCGTAGTGGTTGGCGAGACCACAGATCTTCCCGAATACGAATTCATCGAGCAGCGCATCTACCGGGGCGAAAGTGCCGAAGCACAACGGCAGCTTGAGGGCATCATCGAGCAGCTTGAGAGCGCCTACCACCGGTACCATGAAGACCTGGTTGTGCCGCTGGCGTTGCTGGGCGATGCACTCATGGTGCAACAGGAATACGACGCGGCACTCGACAAGTATGACCTCGCCCGGCATCTCGCCCGGGTTAACTACGGTCTTTTCGACGCACGGCAGATTCCCATCGTCTATCGCGAGGCGGACGCTTTCAAAAAGATCGGCGACCTCGCCTCCAGCGGGCAACGCGAAGAGTACGCATTCGAAATCGTGCGCAAGGTCTATGGCGCCAGCGATACACGGCTGCTGCAGCCGATCTACCGCCTGGCGCGATTTTATCTCGACACATTTAACATCCTCGCCGCGCGCGCGCTTTATCAGCGGGCCGTGCAGATTCACGAAGAAAACGGCAGCGACACGACAGCCGACGCCATACACGCTCTCTCGGGTGTCGCGCTGTCGCACAGATTAGAGCGCTTTCCGCCCTTTTACGTCAGCAGTTCCGACAACAACACTCTGGAGGGACCACGCGCCAACCTGCGCAGCAATGACATTCAGAGCCAGTACACTACCTTCAACACCTTCCCCGCGGGGGAAAGAGCGCTGCAGAAAATCGTGCAGATCCGCCAATCCCGGGAGCCCGAAGACAAACTCGCCACCCTCACCGCGATGCTCGAACTGGCTGACTGGCACCTGATGTTCGGGCGCAAGCGCGATGCAAGCACCTTGTATACCCATGTATTCGAGCAGATGGCGCAAGCCGGTGAAGATGCCGATGCGTTTTTCGCAGATCCTGCGCTGCTGTATTTTCCGCGCCCCGAGAATCCTCGTCCACCACCCGAGAGTCAGCGCGCCAGCCAACAGACTGGATTGGTAAAGCTGCAGTTCGACGTTGCTACCAATGGGCGGATTCGCCGGTTACAGACCCTGGAATCTAACCCTGCAAAACTGATGGATTTCCGTGTTCGCCGCAGCATGCGGTCGGCCCTGTATCGACCACGCCTGATCGCCGGTACGCCAGTTGAGGCGCAAGCACAAACATACAGTCATGAATTCAGCTATTTTCCGCGCAAAGAAGCGCCTGCTGAGCCCGGCACCGAACCGCAACCAGACGCAGCGAGCGATGTCGCCGAGGCTCCGGTCACGGAACCGAATTCTTGAGCTAAAGTCCAATTATGGGATGACTGATTTCTTGGAGAAAAGCCAGGTGCTAAAACGACTCATGATCGCAGCGTTGTGTGTGTTCAGCTGTGCCGCGTGCGCGCCAATAACGCCATTTCCGGGCAGCGGATCAACCCTGCCGATGCCGCCACCTTCCGGGTCACCCGGTGGTACGCCCACACCCAGCATGCCCGGCCAGGGTAACACGCCCCCGGGCAATCCAAGCCCCAGCAGTGAATCCGGCGGCAGCAGTGGTGGCGGAGAAAGCAGCACTGGTGGCGGAGAAAGCAGTGGCGGCGGCTCGACTACCAGTTACGAACCCCTGCCAGGTGGTGGCGGCGGTTTACCCGGCGGGTCAGGTGATTCAGGTGATGGCGGCGAGGAAGAACAGGAAGCGGTCGATCTCGGTTGGGAAAACACTCCCGCCGGCGGCGGCAGCGACGGTGGCGACGGCAGCGACGGTGGCGACGGCAGCTGGCAGACCAGCAATCAGATCCCGGAAGACGACTCCGATGGAACAGGTGGCGGCGAAGCTGCCCCGAACGGCGATGAAGAAGTGGCGGCAGGCGGCGGCAGCGCCGATGAGGAACTCGACAGTGCACTGGAGGATTTCGATGGCGAGATTCTGGCCGAGCGCGAGGTAGTTCAGGAATCGGCCGACGCCAATCGTGGCGCTACTATTCCTGGAGGTGAGCAAGCACAAGGCAACGACGGCGATTCGCAAAACGGCGGCACCATAGCGGGACCAGCGCCGAGGTCCATACCACAGGCACCGGCACCGCCACGCCGCGGCGCCGAGGCTATTCCCGAGGACATTCCCGATGCCACCGACGACGACATCATTGCGCGGCAGCTGCGCGAAGCGGCAATGGCCGAAGACGACCCGGAACTCAAGGAGAAACTCTGGGAAGAATACCGCAAATACAAGAAGGGCTGACGCTGATATGAGGGTCAAGGAAGCTCGGATTAAATCTCATTTGCTCACGCTGCTGCTGCCGGCATTGCTGGTCAGTGCATGTGTCAGCCAGACCACCCGTATCGTCGACATGACGCCACCCAAACAGTCCGACCGTTATCTCGAAGAGTCAGAACTGCTCGACGTAGGCATCGCCATTTTCGATGAGAACATCCCCGAAGACTACGACGAGATGGTGGAACAGGTTGTCATGCCTGAGGTGCGCAAGGCGGAGTCACAGTACATCCCCTACTTCGCTAAAAACCTGCTGCAGTCCACCGGTAACTGGGGTGCCGTGCGGGTCATCCCCCGGCCGACCCATGCAGTAGACGTGGTGGTCAGCGGCCGCATCATCCGCTCCAACGGCGAGAGCATGGAAATAGCAGCAACGGTTCGCGATGCCACCGGCCAGACCTGGTTTACGCGCAACTATACCGCGCTGGCCAGCAAATACGCCTATGAACCTACCATGCCGGAAACCGTGGATGCATTTCAGGCTATTTATAAAGACCTGGCCAACGATATGCTCGCTTACCGGCAGGCGTTGAGCAAGCAAGACATTCAGCGCATACGCAAGACCGCGGAACTCAAGTTTGCCCGGGAATTCTCCAGCGAAGCGTTCGCTGAACATGTACGCGAAATCCAACCCGGACGTTTCGAAGTAGCCAGATTGCCCGCAGACGGCGACCCGATGCTCGCCCGCGTGCGCAGGGTTCGCGAACGGGAATACCTGTTCATCGACACTCTCGATGAATACTACGCAAACTTCCATCGCCAGATGTATCCGGCATACCAGGATTGGCGCCGCGCAAGCTACGAGCAGGCCATTGCCTATAACGAACTGAAGGCCCAAGCGAAATCCCGCGCCATCGGAGGAACGGTTGCGCTGATCAGTGGGATCGGCGCCATCTATGAAAGTGACAGTCCCTACGTTGACGCAAGCGGCGTGGTGGGTGTGATTGCTGGTGCGAGCCTGATAACCAGTGCGGTGCAGAAGCGCCATGAGGCCGAGCAACAGGCCGATCGGCTGCGCGAGGTGGGTACAGCCGCGGAAGCCGAGCTGGTTCCCACCACCATCGAGCTGGAAAATCAGACCCACAGACTCTCCGGCAACGTCGATCAGCAATACGCGCAACTGCGGCAGATACTGCGCAAAACCTATTTTGAAGATCTGGGTCTACCGATGCCGGAGGAACCCACCGAGCAATGACCCAGCCCGATGACCAGATCATCCAGCCGCAACAGGCGCCGTTGTCCCACCTTACCCAGGCTGAATCCCACCCAGCCCGCAAGATAGACTGGCGCATAGGGAGTGTGGTGTTTGCCGTTGTGCTGGTGATCGGGATTGCGTTGTATATGCTGCCTTCGGCGGCACCGGTGGTTTCCGATGCCGCAGTGCCACAATCGCCGGCGCAACCCCGGCAGAGCACGCCAGATGCTTCGCAGCAGCGCCCGGCACCATTTGCGCAAAGCCAACTCCAGCGTGCACGTGAACAGGCTCAAACGGCTCTGGCAGCATTCGTGGAAAAGCAGATTCTGCTGGAGGAAACTATGAGTGTGGCCACCTGGGGAGCCGGGGAGTTGCAGCAGGCCATGAGCCAGGCCCAATACGGTGACAACGAATTTCTTGCCGAGCGATTCGACGCCGCGCTCACTGCATACGACGAAGCACGCGAACAGCTCGAGCAGCTCATCACCCGGGGTAACGAGATGTTTACAGCACATCTCACCGCCGCGACAACCGCCATCAATGCCCTTGATCCGGAATCCGCAATATCACAACTCCAGCAGGCGGCAGTCATCAAGCCGGGCGACGACAAGCTCGCTGCGCTGCAGACCCGTGCCGGTCTGCTGCCCGAAATCATCGTCAAGCTGCGCGATGCCAAAAACCATGAGCTGGGCGGACGCTGGGACGAAGCCCTTGCGGTATACAACGAAATCGCGACTCTCGATCCAAACACAACCGGACTTACCGAACGGCGTACTGCGGCGGCCCAGCAACAGGAAGGCGGCGATGTTACCCGCGCCATCAGCCGGGGCTTCAACGCTCTGCAGGCACGCCGCTTCGAACAGGCCCGCGTCGCATTCAATGAAGCCCTGCGGCTGGAACCCGGCAACGACATCGCAGCTGGTGGCCTGCAACAGGTCGCCCAACAGCACGATCTGGATCTGATTCGCAGGTATCAGTCCGAAGCTGAACAGGCTCTGGCAGCCGAGCGTTGGCAACAGGCCCTCGAAGCCTACGACAATGCCCTGCAACTCGATGGCAACCTGCAGTTCGCCATCAACGGTAAAGCTGCTGCCTCGGAACACCGGCGCGCCAACCGTCTACTCGGCAGAATCGTGGATGCACCCCAGAAGCTCTCGTCGGAAAAGCTCTACCTGGACGCCAGCAACATTCTCGACAACGCCAGGGCGCTGGAACATTCCGGACCGAAACTTACCGCGCTGATCAGCCAGGTGGCAGAACTGCTGCAGCTATATCGTGACCCGGTCGATGTGGTATTGCTCTCGGACAACGCCACCGAGGTCATTGTCTCCAACGTCGGCCGCCTCGGTCTGTTCGACCGTAAGACTCTGTCGCTGCGCCCTGGCCAGTACACCATAAGAGGCAGTCAGGACGGCTGCCGCGACATTTTCATGTCCATCGACGTCCTGCCCGGTATCGCACCGGTGGATGTTTCATGCGCCGACCGGCTGACGCGGTAAGCGTATCCACATGAATACTCCACAACCCGACATAACCATCTCGCCGGTCAGTTACTCGCCCAGCAGTGGGCCCGAGCGCCGACGAGGACCATCCCTGTGGCAGGTATCGCTCATAGTCGCCGCGCTGCTTGCCATCGCCGCGGCCTGGTTCGTGTTCACCTCCAAGAGCGTACAGATCGTCTTCAGCCCACCTGCCCAGGACGTGAACATCAGCGGCGGCTTCGTATTTGAACTAGGTGGCGTTTATCTGCTGCGCGAAGGGCAGTACGAACTCAGTGCAACAACACCCCTGCACGAACTCCTCGAACAGCCGATCGCGGTAGGCACCGAGCGCAATCAGAAGATCGAGTTGCGCTTCACTCCCCTGCCGGGTTTTCTGACGGTCAACTCAAGCCCCGATAACGCTACCATCAGTATCGACGGCGTACCGGTATCAGGCGTCAACACAGAACTGCCGGCCGGACAGCACGAACTCAGCGTGAGCCATCCGCGCTACATCAGTTCCAGTCAGATCGTCGAGATTGAAGGTAAACGCATCGAACAGCAGTTGAGTGTCGAACTGGCGCCGAACTGGGCCGATGTCAGCGTCACCAGCGTACCGACCGGCGCCGCCATTTTGATCGACGACAAACCCACCAACGAAAATACCCCGGCCATGGTACAGGCGCTGGCGGGGGAGCGGGAAATCCGTGTGCAGGCGCAAGGTTTCAAAGCCCACCGTCAGCGCATCTTTGCCCAGGCCGGACAGTCCATGACCCTGGCAGCCATCGAACTGGTCCAGGCCGATGCCCAGCTGTTCGTCGACAGCACCCCTTCCGGCGCCGGTGTCACCATAGACGGCCAGTTCTCAGGCACCACGCCGTTGCAGCTGGAACTCAAGTCATCTGTCGCGCACCGGGTCCAGGTCATACGCAACGGTTATGAATCGTTCACCAGAACCGTCCGTCTTGAGCGAGGGGCAACGCGCCGCTTGAGCCCAACCCTGGTGCGACAAACCGGCGAACTCAAGGTGCAGGCGTTGCCGGCCCATGCCGAGCTGTTCATCGAAGGAAATTCCCGCGGCAGCGCCAACCAGAGCATCCGACTGCCGATAAAACCCTACGAGATTGAGATACGCCTGGAAGGCTACGCTGGCTTCAAGCAAACCATTACGCCCAGAGCGGGGCTCGCCTCCGAGGTCAAGGTCAAGCTGCTCACCATCGAAGAAGCGCGCCTGGCAGCGTTGAAACCCACCATCACGAGCTCGGACGGTCAGAATCTGAAGTTGTTCGAACCTTTCGCATTTACCATGGGCGGGTCCCGCCGGGAGCCCGGCCGGCGCGCCAATGAAACAATGCGCGAGGTCGATATGACCCGGCTGTTTTACCTGGCCACAAAGGAAGTGACCAACGCTCAGTTTCGCAGGTTTGCCGCGGGCCATGACTCCGGTACCTACGAAGAGGCCTCACTGAACGAAGACGATCAACCCGTAGTGAACGTTTCCTGGCACGATGCCGCAGCCTACTGCAACTGGCTTTCCGAACATGAAGAGCTGCCACCCTTTTATGAGATCGAGTTCGGCAAGGTGAAAGACGTAAACCATTCGGCCACCGGCTACCGTTTGCCCAGCGAAGCGGAATGGGCCTGGGCCGCACGCACTGCCGGCGATGGACCAGGCCACGACCAGTTGCGCTTCCCCTGGGGTTCCAACCTGCCCCCTCCTGAACGACACGGCAAC
The DNA here is from genome assembly GCA_964393625.1 of uncultured Pseudomonadales bacterium. Lineage (GTDB taxonomy): Bacteria > Pseudomonadota > Gammaproteobacteria > Pseudomonadales > Azotimanducaceae > UBA4421. The sequence continues at coordinate 8,452 of CAYMUT010000014.1, read as the reverse complement.
TATGCCGACCGGGCGGCATCGAATCTGGTAGGCCGGGTCGTGTTTGGCTATAACGACAATCACGGCGTTAGCGCACCGGTTGGCACCTTCAAAGCTGATGCCCGCGGCCTGTTCGACATGGGCGGCAACGTGGCAGAATGGAGCAACGATTTTTATGAAATCCCTGACAAAGCACCAGTGGCAGATCCCACCGGCCCGGGCCTGGGTGACTATCACGTCATCAAGGGCTCGAGCTGGATGCATGGCACCATCACCGAACTGCGCTTTTCATTCCGTGACTACGGCATAGACGGTCGTCAGGATGTTGGTTTCCGTATTGCGAGGTACGCCGAATGATCAGAACTGCGACTGCACTCGCCATGGCACTGAGCATACTGGTATGCATCCCCCTTGCGCTGGCGCCGGCCCATGCCGCCGAAGCGCCACCGGAGCCAGCTGATGAGCGCCAGCAGAAGAAAACCGATGAACCTGCCAATGCACAGGACTCCGAGCGCACCGGTGAAACCGAGACGTTCCCCGCAAACAGCAATCGCACCAAACAACGAAACGGCGCCGAGGTATTCATTCCCAGTGAGGAGATCTCCGAAGATTTCGCGGTCTCATTCCCGGTAGACATATGAGGCGCTCCCCAATCCCGGACATGACAGACCCATGAAACGACAACTTCCATTCGAACTCGTCTACCAGATCGGTGCGCTGGTGATCAGCATCATCCTGGTACACCTGGTATACGTGACGTTAATCAGGCCCAATGCCGACGCCATTCTGCAACATCAGGCAGAGCTGGCGGCCAGCGGCGAACCGTTCGTGCAGGATCGCTCGCTGTACGTGGTATTGCGGGATTATGAGCAGGAATCCTGCTTCATTCTCATGTTCTGGGCAATTGCCATCATGGGTTTCAAGGCCCGCACCGCGCTGGCCGAGCGCAGTTTGCTCGGCGAAGAATTCGTCAGAGTAACCGAGGGCATGAGTATTCTTCCCGAAGACACCCGGGAGTACACGCGCCCACTGCAGGCGTTGCCGACCCACCAGCAGGAATTGCTACTGCCGAGAACACTGCTCGCCGCATTGCACCGGTTTGCCTCGACGCGCAACGTCCAGGATGTTTCCGAGGCTGTGAAGTCTGTGTGCGACGCCGAGTCAGACCGGCTCGACAGCGAGCTGTCGATGGTTCGCTACATCGCCTGGGCGATTCCATCAATTGGATTCATCGGCACGGTCAGAGGTATTGGTGAAGCGCTGGGGCAGGCTTATCGCGCCGTCGAGGGCGATATCGCAGGCGTGACCACGAGTCTTGGCGTAGCGTTCAATTCTACCTTCATCGCGCTGGTGATCAGCATCGTGCTGATGTTTCTCATGCACCAGTTACAGCTCATCCAGGAGCGGCTGGTGCTCGACAGCCATACCTATGCTGATCAGCGCCTGCTGCGTCACCTGCAGGTACGTCAGGTTTAAGCGCCCATGATTGTCGAACTGAACGATTGGCAACTGACCACCCGCAACAATGCAGGCAGCGTGATAGCAACCGAACCTGCCGCTGCATCCAATGCCAACGGCGAATTGATTTTCGGCGCACCAGCCCAGAGTCTATCGCGGCAGTCACCCCAGCAATACAACAACCGGTATCTTTACACTTTAGCCCCCGAGCCGTTACCGCGGGACCTGGGGCCGGCGCGCAATCAGGCCGACCTGATCTACCATCACCTGCGCAGCCTCAATCTGACAGATGACGATGGCTTGTTGATCGGCGTGGGCGGCCATGTCACCAACGAACAACTCGGGCTGCTGCTGGGTATCGCCCAGGAACTGAAGATCCCGGTCCGCGGCTTCATAGACAATGCACTGGCCTACGGCCTCGATGCACCAGCCAATAGCAGCTTTCACGTGATCGATATAGAACTGCATCGCCTGTTGATCAGCAGGGTCGACGTGGAAACTCAGCAACGCTCAGTCAGCCATTGCACCCCCGTAGACGGGGCGGGGATAGCCGCGATTTTGGAAGGCTGGATGAACGTCATCGCCGATGATTTTGTCCACAAAACCCGCTTCGATCCGCTGCATGCGGCCGCCAGCGAGCAACAGCTGTTCGATACCGTAAGCAGTTGGCTGGGGCAATCAACACTCACCGACCAGCGCATCCGCATACACCACGGCGAATCAACACGGGAGCTGGAGGTGTCCGCCGGCGTGCTGGCAGACAAACTGAACCAGCGCCTTGGCACGGTCAATTTCGACCAGTTGGGCACCATTGGAGTTACCGAACGTGTGATGGCAGTTCCATTTCTAAGCGAACTGCTCTCATCAAAGGTCGATGCAGTGTTGCCCCTGGAAAGCGCTTCCGCCGGCCGGAGTTTTTCGCAGCTCGGCGAACGCCTCTCGACGGACCAGGTGCGTCGGGTCAACTCCGGCAGCAGCTCACCGACGAACGATGTGCCTGCCACCATGACGGATGCCGATTCTGATCTGCACACCGCCACACACCTGCTGAAAGACCATATCGCTTTCGCATTCGATCATCCGGCCGTAAGCCATTACATCGATGCGGCGACGGGCAGCGCTGCCGGGACACAAGTAACCATCAACGGCAGATCCGCTGACGGCGAGCAACTCAAGCCCGGCGACAAAGTCACCCTCGGCGCCCAGACCTACACGGCCATCCGCCTGGAGTAAACCGTGCCAAGGCGCCGCCAGCTAAACGTCTTCTCGCTGTCATTTCTCGATGTCATGTCCTGCGGTTTCGGCGCCGTGGTACTCATATTCCTCATCATCAACCACGACACCCAGGAAGACCAGCAGATAGACAACACCGAACTCCTGGCGGAAGTACGCATGCTCGACTACCAGGTCCAGAAAGGCAAAAAAGATCTGTTTGATCTCGTCGAGACGCTGGACGATATACAGGCCCGTGTCGCTGACTCCGACGCAAAGCTGAGCAGTACAGAGCAGACCCTGCAAACCGAGCTGACCAGCCTTGATGAACTCAAAGATGTCTCCATCGCCCAGCGCGAGAGCCTCAAAGCGCTGTCAGCGGATCTCGAAAGCCGCAAACAGGAAGTGCGCCAGCTCGAAGCAATCAAGGCGGCCACCGACGGATCTCAAGCCAGAGCATTCGCTGGTGAGGGCGACCGTCAGTATCTCACTGGTCTGAAGGTCGGCGGTCGCAACATTCTAATTGCCATAGACACTTCAGCCAGCATGCTCGATGGCACAATCGTCAACGTGCTGCGCCGGCGCAATATGAACAACGAGCGCAAGCGCAACGCGCCGAAATGGCAACGTGCCGTGCGTACCGTCGACTGGCTGGCCGCGCAGCTGCCCCTGGACGCAGAGTTCCAGATATATGCCTTCTCCGAAGAAACCCGAAGTCTCATACCCGACGCAGGCTTAGAATGGGTACCGATGCACGATGGGCGCCAGCTTAACGCCGCAGTAGAAGCCCTGCGCGACGAAATACCCACCGGCGGCTCCAGCCTGGCCAAACTGATTCTTGCCCTGCGTACGCTCTCGCCGATCCCGGACAACGTTTACCTGATAACCGATGGGCTGCCGACTCAGGGAGAGCGTTCGCCGCGCGCTGCCACGGTCAGCGGCAGCCGCAGACTGGAACTGTTCAGCGACGCCGTCGACCGGCTGCCCAAGCAGATCCCGATCAACGTCATCATGTTCCCCATGGAAGGTGACCCGATGGCTTCGGCCGCTTACTGGAACGTCGCCCGGGTAACCGGTGGCGCTTTCATTTCACCGTCGTGGGACTGGCCCTGATGCGTAATCGACGTCCCATTCAGGAATTCAGCGTCTCCTTCCTCGATGTTATCTGCTGCGGCTTCGGCGCCATCATTCTGCTTTTGATGATCACCAAAACCGTCGCCCCGGTGCTGTTGGAAGAGTCAAACGTCAACCTGCAGGGGCAGATCGCCGCGCGTGAGCAGGCATTGTTCGAGATTCGCGGAAAGATTGATGAACTGCGGCGTCAGCTGCGCCTGGCGGAATCCGACCTCGACACCAATCTCACCAGCCTGGCCCAGCTGCGTAAAGAACTCACACGCATCCTCGGAGAATATGAGAGTTTGAGCGAACAGCAGCAGGAAGCATCCACAGAAAACCAGCAGCTCGCCGCGGCCCGCCAAACCCTGACCGACGAAATGGAACGTCTGCTGGGTCTCGACTTCAAACGGACTTCAGGTCTGGTAGGCGGCATTACCGTCGATTCCGAGTACATCATCTTCGTGATCGATACGTCGGGGAGCATGCAGAGTGTCGCGTGGCCCCATGTGGTCCGCAAAGTACAGGAGACTCTGTCGATCTATCCCCGTGTCAAAGGCATCCAGGTGATGAACGACATGGGCGGCTACATGTTTACCCGGTACGCCGGCAATTGGATCGAAGATACGCCGGCATTGCGGAACTCCATCGTGGCAACCCTGAGTAACTGGGCACCATTCAGCAATTCGAGTCCGGTTGAGGGTATCAGCGCCGCCATCAGCACCTATTATGATCCGGACAAACGTATTAGCATCTATGTTTTCGGCGATGACTATACTGGCAATTCGGTAGAAGACGTGGTCGAAGCCGTGGACCGGGTGAACCTTGCGGACGATTCCGGCAGACGCCGGGTCCGCATCCATGCGGTCGGGTTTCCCGTGTACCTTGACCGGCCCAATGCACGGGTCTACCGGTTCGCAGCGCTGATGCGCGAACTGGCGTATCGTAACGATGGTACCTTCGTGGGCCTTACGGAGCTTCAATGAGCAACATTTCAAACCTCGCCCGATCTTTGCTCGCAGGCACGATGCTGCTACTACTCGGCGGCTGTGTCGGCACCACCCAGGTCGAAATCGAAGGAGGCGCGCTGCCGGTACCGCTGCTCGAAAGAACGCCAGTGAACCTGGGCATTTACCTCGACGATGAGCTCAAGACTTATGTTTATCGAGAGGAAATTGAAAACAAAGGTACTTGGGTTGTCCCCCTCGGCCCGATTCAACTGCCTATGTTTGAGAAAATTGGCGCAGGGTTGTTCGAAAGCTACCGCTTCGTCGACGAGCCGGTAGCACAGGCCGCGATTCAGGCGTCACCGCTGCTCGACGGCGTCTTGAAGCCCGCCATCAAAGAGGTGCAGTTCTCTTTGCCCTCCCAGACCCGCACTAACTATTACGAAGTCTGGATACGCTATACATTTACCCTGCTCGATCGGGCCGGCAATCCTGTCGGCGAGTGGAATCTACCCGCCTACGGTAAGGCATCCGATGAAAACCACGGTTCTGCCGGCAAAGGCTTGCAGGCTGCAGCCATAGCCGCCTGCCGAGACGCCATGGCGTTTTTCAGCATCAACTTTTCCCGCGAACCCAGTGTTCGCAAGTGGATCGCGGCGGGTAAACCACTGATGCCAGCACCACCAACCCCCACAAAACCGGCCGCAGGCGCGGAGCCTGACGACAGTTCCAATGATCAGACCGCCAGCGGGCAATCTGCCGGGGAGCAGGCATGAACATCAACAGACCCACCCTTCCCGCGGGATCTCGATCCGTCATTGCAGGGCTCTGCATCGTCACCCTGAGCGCCGTGCTCGGCGGGTGCGTTACCGCCACCGTCGAACAGGTGCGGCAGATCGCAACCACCATGACCGACGAGGACTCAATCGTTGTCATCGGACGACGTGCCCGCCCCAGCGAACAGGAAGCAGAACTGCAATTCATCGAATGCGTTTCGCGCAATATGGGTGCCGGTGCAGATGCCGTACAGGTAATCAGCGAACAGGCGTTCATGGACGCCATGTTCCCATGGTTCGAGCCGCGTACCGCACCGCTGAACACTTCTGATCTTCCCAAACTGATGCAGCAGCCGCTGCTCGCCGGCCGTCTACGCGAGATCGGACTGAAATACCTGGTGTGGGTCGAGGGCTCCACCAAACGCACCGCCCAGGCAGGCTCGCTATCATGTACTGTCACGCCCGGCGGCGGTGGATGTTTTGGTTTCTTGAGCTGGGAAAACGACTCGTCATACGAAGCATCGGTGTGGGACGCCCACACCGGGCGCACAGCTGGTAAGGTCAGTTCCGATGCTGCTGGCACCAGTTATATGCCGGCGCTGGTGGTGCCCATACCCCTCATAGCCCGAGTCCAGAACTCCGCCTGTTCCAGCCTGGCAGACCAACTCAAGCAGTTTGTTCAGAATAGCTCCTAAGATTTTGTTTTTAAAGATTTTTTATCTTTCTTATTCGCTTTATTTGCAGTACCCTTCGCACCTTTGCAGGGCCGGATGTCAATCACCTCCCCTTCGAAGCGATCCGGTTCAAACGCATACCATTCCTGCAGCTTGGTATCGTGCTTCTTGGCCATTTTTTCGCAGAATTCATAGAACGTGGGCCGTCCCGGGTCGGTGATCACCACCCGCTTTACACCGGCCTTGATGGCGCGGTTGACTAGGCGTGCCAGGGGATCGACCATGGAATCCCAGAAACAGATATCACTCCCGAACAGATAGCGCTGTTGCGCGAGCTGCGGACCCTTGAGCTTGTTGAAATCCGCCTGCAGAGTCTTCATTTCAACGGCATTGAGCTCCGCCAGCACATCCACGAACGGGAACACGGCGCTGTCAAGGTCCACTGCCGTCATCCTGGCTTTGAACTCCCGCGCACAGAAAACAGACACGTGCCCCCAGCCACAACCGATCTCCATGGCCTTGGCACCGCGACGAATGCCATTGTGCGAGAGATAGTCCATCAGCAGGTAACCCGCGCCCCAGGCGCGGTGACCATGTATAGAGGGCTGATAACGCTTTCTCAGCGTCTTGATTAGTCGATGCTTGGTACCAAGAAGATATATGCCATAGGCGTATTCCACGTTCGCCTCGGGCACTCTTTGCAGTTCGGGCATTGAGCGATCCAATCAGATATTGGGGTCAGATAATACCCGACTGTTTTACTTGGGTATTATCAGGGAGTAAACTTCGCATCGCCTGAGCACAGATTCTTCTGGCCTCCCGGGCAACGCCCGGCAAGGATCTCACAGGCGCCGTCCGAACAACAGATTTTATACGTAAAGAGGTAGCAAAGTTGAGTCGCAACCTCGACGACATTGTCGATTCCCATGCCCAGTACAGCGCCGGGTTTGTCACTGAGATTGAGTCTGAAACCCTACCACCGGGTTTGGACGAATCCGTGGTCCGGTTCATTTCGGCCAGGAAAAATGAGCCGGAATGGCTCACCGAGTGGCGTCTCGAGGCGTATCGGCACTGGCGCGGAATGCAGCCACCGGAATGGGCTCACGTGTCCTTTGCGCCCGTAGATTTCGAAGCAATCTCCTACTATTCGGCCCCGAAAGCCCAGGCAGACGGACCTAAGTCTCTGCATGAAGTTGATCCGGAACTGCTGCGTACCTATGAAAAGCTCGGCATACCCCTGCACGAGCAGGAAGCGCTGGCCGGCGTAGTGCGCGAACGACCGGACGTGGCGGTAGACGCAGTCTTCGACAGTGTCTCGGTGGCCACCACGTTCAAAGACAAACTGGCCGAAGCCGGCGTGATCTTCTGCCCCATTTCCGAAGCTGTACACGACCACCCCGAGCTGGTGCAGAAGTACATGGGCAGCGTGGTTCCCCAGCGCGACAACTTTTATGCTGCGTTAAACAGCGCGGTATTCAGCGACGGCTCGTTTGTCTACATCCCCAAAGGCGTGCGCTGCCCCATGGAGCTGTCCACCTATTTCCGCATCAATGAGCGTAATACCGGTCAGTTTGAGCGTACGCTCATTATCGCCGAGGAAGGATCCCACGTGAGTTATCTGGAAGGTTGCACCGCGCCGATGCGTGATGAAAACCAACTGCACGCTGCAGTGGTGGAACTGGTCGCACTGGAAGACGCGGAGATCAAATACTCCACGGTGCAGAACTGGTACCCGGGAGATGAAAACGGCAAAGGCGGCATCTACAACTTTGTCACCAAGCGGGGCCTTTGCGCCGGCGCTCGCGCGAAGATTTCCTGGACTCAGGTGGAAACCGGCTCGGCCATCACCTGGAAGTACCCCAGCGTGGTGCTGCGAGGCACAGACAGCGTCGGCGAGTTTTACTCCGTGGCATTGACCAACAATGCCCAGCAGGCGGATACCGGCACCAAGATGATTCACATGGGCAGGAACTCGCGCAGCACCATCATCTCCAAAGGCATAAGCACCGGTCGTTCCCAGAACAGCTATCGGGGCCTGGTACGCATGGGACCCACCGCGGACGGGGCGCGCAATTTCACCCAGTGCGATTCTTTACTGATCGGTGATGAGTGCGGCGCGCATACCTTCCCGTATATCGAAACCAACAACCCGGCCACGGTAGTGGAACACGAAGCCACCACCTCCAAAGTCAGCGAAGATCAACTGTTTGCCAGCCAGCAGCGCGGTATTGACCCTGAGAAGGCAGTGAGCATGATCGTCAATGGCTTCTGCAAGGAAGTATTCAAGGAACTG
>CAYMUT010000013.1:0-130306 GCA_964393625.1 uncultured Pseudomonadales bacterium | reverse complement strand
TGAAAAGAATTACTTTATGAAGCTCGAGAGTGTCTAGGAAAGTGGGGGCGATTCACAGCGCAGTTAGGCAACTAGATATTATAATCGTCGAGTCTGCTCGCTTGGGAGGATTTAGACAGTATGTCGCACCTGAGTTTATTGGTTAATGATTAACGTTTCGTCACTAATGCGTTGGTGGGTAAAAAAACTATCTCGTGCCTTCATGATCAGCACTAGGGGGCTGCGAGAAATTGCTGGCCGCCCAAGCGTCCACGAGAACTGTGTCAGGGTGCTCACATACCATAGACTCGGAAACGAGGTGCGGGATCCATTTTGCGTGCAGCCCGCCAGTTTCGATGAACAGATAGCGCTGTTGGCGCGCGAGAAGCGTGCGGTTTCGCTTGAGCAGGTGGAGAATTTTGTTAAAGGTGAGATTTCTCTCCCTGCGGATGCATGCCTTGTAAGCATTGACGACGGCATGCTTAGCACGCTCGATGTGGCAGTTCCGATTCTCGAAAAGCACAGTGTTCCAGCTGTCGCATTTGTGAGCTCTGCGCTGGTGGGTATGAACCTACCCGATTTGCCAGAGCGCTACCTTACGCATGATGAGGTTAGAATCCTAAGTGATCATCCACTGATCAAAGTTGGTTCTCATGCGCATACTCATCGATCAATGGGAGAGCTTCCAATACCCTGTATGCGTGAAGAGGCGGAAACTTCACGGCGTTTGCTGGCTGAGTATGCAGGTTGTGAAGTTGATAGCTTCGCCTATCCATTCGGAATGCAGATGGATTTTAGTGCTGCGACTGATCGCGTGCTAAGCGAAGCCGGTTTTACGATTGCGTTTAATTCCATGCATGGTGTCGTCCAGGTGGGTATGGACGCGATTAGCCTGCCGAGGGTGAAAGTAGAGGGTGGTGAATCGCTGGCTGCGTTCGATGCGATATCCCGCGGCGCCATGGACGACTGGCGGCTAATCGACGATAGATTTTGGCGTGCTCAACGTGTGCGCCAAGAGATTACCTGAAGTAAGGGGCCGCTTATGTGTGGCATAGCTGGAGTCATAGGTAAATCCGAGATTGGTGTTGGCCAATCAGTTGATGCGATGCTTAACTCCATGGTGCACCGTGGCCCTGATCAAGATGGCTTGTGGCATTCGCCGACAGGCCATGTTGTGTTTGGGCATCGTAGACTGGCGATTCTCGATTTGAGTGCGGCGGGCCGCCAACCTATGGTGGACCAGAAAACTGGGGTAGTTCTTTGTTACAACGGGGAATGCTACAACTACGTTGAACTACGCAAGGAGTTGGAGGGGCGTGGGCATCATTTCAATTCCTCCACAGATACTGAGGTATTGCTGAGGGGGTATCTTGAGTGGGGACCGGATCTACTACAGCGCCTTAGAGGGATGTATGCCTTTGCTTTATGGGATCCTCGATACGACGAAGTACTACTCGTGCGAGATCGGTTGGGCATCAAGCCTCTCTATTACAGCATACAGGAGGGCGCCCTTTGGTTCGCGTCGGAAGTGAGGGCAATGCTAGCCTCCGGCAGAATATCACGCCATTTGAACCCAGCTGCTGTATCGGCATATCTTTGGCATGGCTTTGTCCCTGGTCCAGATACCATCGTCAGTGAGGTTTTTCGCCTTGATCCCGGGGCCTTCATTCGGCTCGACAGCGAAGGCAATATTCTCGAGCAAGGAAAGTATTGGCGTTTACCACCGGCGGGCTCCGAAACAAACGAGTCAACTGCACTTGAAGCATGCCGGGCAGAACTTGAGCGTGCGTCGGCCGAACATCTGGCGAGTGATGTCCCGTTGGGTGTGTTTTTGAGTGGCGGAGTCGATTCATCAGCCGTAGCAGCTCTCGCGCAGCGGCAGTCAGGTGATACCGTTACTACGTACAACGTGAGCTTTGATGAGAAGGGGTTTGACGAATCCTGTTACGCTCATCAGGTCGCCTCAAGTTTGGGTACAAACCATCATGAACTCAGACTCACTGAAGAAGTATTCGACAAGCAATTGGATGATGCGTTGGAGGCTCTCGACCAGCCCACGTTCGATGGGATTAACACCTACTATGTGAGCCGTGCGGTAAAGGAGGCTGGTTTGACCGTCGCGTTGGCTGGCACTGGTGGAGATGAACTGTTTGGAGGTTACGCGAGCTTCCAAGACTTGCCTAAGGCCATAGTGCCGGCGCAGGCACTCGAGGCATTGCCGCGCTTCATTCGAAATGCCGTGTGCCGTGCGTCACTGTCATGGGCATCGCGCAACGCCGGCGAGGTGCGACCTCAGATCCGGTGGGGAAAGATAGCCGATCTGTTGCAGTCAGGGGGTGATCTATTGGGGCTTTATCAGGTGTCCTACGCACTGTTCACTCGTGATTTTCAGGCTGTGCTGCATCGACACACAACTCAAGGGCTCGATCACGGGTTGCGACAGGAGGTCGCTGATACGCTAAGGGCCTGCCTTGATAGTGATGTTGGGCGGCTGGAGCGGATATCGCGATTAGAGCTGTTCAGCTTTCTGGGCGAACGCTTGTTGCCAGATACTGATGCCGCGAGTATGGCTGTGTCTTTAGAGGTTCGCGTGCCTTTGCTAGATCACCAGTTTATTGAATCTGTGTGCCGTTTGCAGAGCGCGCACCGGTATGAGCCCTTAGGTCACAAGAATTTCCTGCGCGATGTCATTGCGCCAGATGTTTGCCCAACGGTGTTTGACCGCCCGAAGGCTGGCTTTGAGTTGCCTTTGGAACAGTGGTGTCGCAATAGGTTGGCACCAAAGCTGACCGAGACGTTCCACGACATCAATCTGGCGCATGGATTGGGTCTGGATAGCGAAAGTCTCATTCGCATCTGGCGGGCATTCAACAACGGTGCGCCTGGTCTGTATTGGTCCAGGTTATGGAGCCTTTACGTACTGTTGACTTGGTGCCGAAGGCACAATCTGACACTAGCGTAGACCCATGAATGAGAAAGAATGGAAAAAGATAACATGTCGGAATTAGCGGATATCAGCTCAGCCCACCAGCAGGTAGGCAGGCGTTATCTGCTGATTACACCCTGCAGAAACGAAGCAGACTATATTCGTACGACGTTGGAATCGACCTGTACTCAGTCGGTTTTGCCAGCGCTGTGGATCATTGTAGATGATGGATCTACCGATGAAACACCGCAGATACTTGCGGAATATGCGGCGAAATATTCTTTCATCAAAGTAGTCACCCGGGCGGATCGCGGTGCTCGTGCGGTAGGGCCTGGCGTGATTGAGGCCTTTTACGACGGACTGTCTCACGCTGAGTTGAGCGATTTCGACTACGTTACGAAATTCGACGGCGATCTGGAATTGCCACACCGCTACTTCGAGCGCGTTATCGAGCGAATGGAAGCTGATCCATTGCTTGGGAATCTATCGGGGAAATTATTCGAGCGAAAAGCCGACGGCTCCTTGTGGGAAGAACGTACAGGTGACGAGAACGCAGTTGGGCCCGTGAAATTCTTCCGTGTTGATTGTTTTCGCAGCATTGGCGGCTTCGTGCGGGAAGTAGCATGGGATGGCATAGACGGCCATATTTGCCGTATGCATGGTTGGATCGCCCAGTCGGTGGACGACCCCGAAATGCGCATTGTTCACCTGCGTCCTATGGGCAGTTCCCAGCAGAACATCAGAGTTGGGCGGGTGCGTTGGGGGCGGGGCAAATATTTCATGGGTTCGTCGTGGTATTACGTGCTGGCTTCGGCGTTGTACCGGGCTGTAGAGCCGCCATATGTCCTCGGTGGCATTTTGTTGTTCTATGGCTATCTTCGGGCGCTGTTCACTGGTCACCGAAGATACGATAATCCTAAATATCGCCGCTATATTCGAAAATTCGAGGGCGCTCAGCTTTTCCGCGGCAAGAGCCGCGCACTGGCCCTGGAGAACGAGCGAATCTATCGAGAGTATGGTGATGCAAATCACGCTAACATCCGAAAAAACGCATAGTAACGCGTCCGTCAGGAGGCCGCGTTTAGCGTATTTGACTACGGAATATCCGCATATCAGCCACACGTTTATTCGCCGTGAGGTCGAAGCTCTAGAGTCACTGGGTTATGAAATCAAACGAGTGGCAATTCAGCGTGGTGAATCTCACGTCGAGCAGGCAGACCAAGCCGAGGCGCTAAAAACTGTGTGCCTACTGGCTGGCTCGCGCCCGCGGTATGTTGGCAAAGCGTTGCGCGGAGTCTTTTTCGCGGGCGCGAAAATGATAAGTTCACTGCTGGAGGTTTACGTCTTGAGCCGCGTGAGTGACAGAGGACTGCCGCGACACATCGCATATCTTGTCGAAGCGCTGATGTTTCTGACAATCTGTCGTGAGGCACGCGTGGAACATGTTCACGTCCACTTCGGGACCAATGCTGCAACGGTCGCCCATCTTGCTCATTTGATGGGCGGGCCGCAGTTTAGTGTCATGGTACATGGTCCCGTCGAATTTGATCAGCCGTATGGACAAAGCTTGGGGCGAAAACTATCCGCTGCGATATTCGTGGCAGCAATCTCAAGTTACTGTCGCTCTCAGATTATGCGATGGCTTCCCTATGAACACTGGAACAAGATCAACATCGTACCATGTACAGTAGGGGATGAATGGTTTGAGGCTGCGAAAGCGCTGGGGCCTGACTCGAAAGACCTGGTGTGTGTTGGTCGGCTCGATGAACAGAAGGGGCAACTGCTACTGTTAGAAGCGTTTGCCCATGCGGTGGGAGTAGGTTTTACCGGGAGGTTGATTCTTGTTGGGGATGGTCCGTTTAGGGGTCTGTTAGAAGAGCGTACGACCGAACTTGGCTTGCGCGATAGTGTAGTATTCGCTGGATGGTGTACTGCACAGCAGATTCGATGTCACATGCTGGATGCGCGTGCACTTGTTCTCGCCAGCTTTGCGGAAGGGCTGCCAGTGGTGATCATGGAGGCGATGGCACTACAGCGCCCAGTGCTGAGCACACGCATCACCGGAATACCAGAATTAGTCCGTGATGGGGAAGAAGGGTTTCTTTTCCCTCCCGCGGACCAGACGGAACTGAGCGATGCTATGATGAGGTTAGAGCGCACGCATCTGGCAGATCTACGTGAAATGGGGTTCAAGGCAAGGCAGCGCGTGCGCGAACGCCACTATACTAATGATGCAGTGCAGCGTTTGGATCAACTGTTTAGGGCCTGCTATGACCGGTAGGGTCAATGGGCTCACTTGTACTCTATGATCTCGTGGTGTCCCCGCATCTGGTCTCGCAGAAATCGTAGCTGCCCCAGCAGTTCTGGGAAGCGTGACAGGGTGTCGAAGGATGCCTTCGTGAATCGGGCTTGGAATGTGGGTAGGTGCGAGTCGCGTAGAGCTAATCTGGTGACCTGCAACAGATAGATAGAGAGTACGATGAGACCTATCGGGCCGAATTTAGCGCATGCTCCGATGCAGGCTGCTAGGGGGACCAGAACCCACATCCATGGACGTATAGTTTCCTTTACCCAGTAACGCTCTGACGTTTTGCCATATAACGATGTTCCGAGGGCATATGCATACCCACTGCGCGACATGCGCTTGCACCACTGACTGAAGTGTAGCAATTTGGCGTCGTGCAAGGTCATTTCAGCCGCTATGCAGTGGATTTTCCAACCATTTGCACGAAGCCGGAAACACATTTCTGGTTCTTCTCCGGCGATTATATGGTCACGATAGCCATCAATGGCTTCGAGTGCTGACCGGCGGATCAATACATCGCCACCACAACTGCTCACCTCGCCTGGAGATATATCCCACTCCCAATCGCACAATTGATTGTACACAGATTCATTTGGGGATCTCTCCCTGCGGCGTCCGAACGTTGCTACGACGTCCTGGTGGGAATTCAGATAATGGTGTGCGTGACCAATCCAGTCTTGATTGATTTCACAGTCGCCATCTACAAACTGCACGAAGTTGATGTCTGGGTGATGCTCGCATATCCATCTGAAGCCGGCGTTGCGGCCACGGGCAGCGGTAAAGGGCTGAGACAGATCCAAGTCCAGTACATGTGCCCCTGATTTTTGTGCGATGACTTTTGAATCATCGGTGGAGCCGGAGTCGACATAAACGACAATTCGCGCCTGAGCGACCGCGGATTGCAGGCAGCGTCTAAGTCGTTCGCCCTCGTTTCTGCCGATTGCGACAATCGCGACATCAGGAAACACTAGGCAGCATCCATTTGCGCATCTTTGGTAGCGGCTCCTTTCTGCTCTAGTGAAGAAACATACCGTCGCATGGAATTTACAAGTACCCGAACATTAGGTTCGAGTACCATAGAGTCATGATTGCCAGGAATCTCAGTAATAGTGAGTTCGGAAGCAAACTCGGACCAGCCGTTATCTTCAAACACATAGTTCCTTTCGATGTCCACTTGTCGACCACGGCTGAGAGTGAACTCTACGTTAAGTTTGGGGCGAAATACGGCAACGGGTGCGCCCAGCCGGGGTACATTGTACTGACGCAATGCTCGCATAAAAGCCGCGCCGATTTTCTGTGACTGGAAGGAGAGCGGGTCGTCGTTTGCATCCGCTCTTTCCCGTTTCTCTTTTTCCCAACGCACGCGAGTGCGGAATTTGTCAATGATGTACGCTACACCATTCTTGCGGATGCCTTGCATAACCATGCTTACTTTGTCTGCAAGTGAGTATGTTGGGAAGCTGGGGGCCGGTGTATCCAGCAAAATGATCCCAAATACTCGCTCGCCTAGGGCCAGCAACTGTGACGCAATTTCGAACGTGATTAATCCGCCACCTGAATAACCACCAATCAGGTATGGGCCTTCAGGTTGTACGAGGCGCATCTCGGCAATGTAGTCCCGGGCCGTTTCTTCGAAGGTTTCATGTGGCTCTGAGTCACCGTACAGGCCTCGTGCCTGCAGTGCGTAAAACGGCCGCTCTTCGCCAAGCAGATGCGCCAGATGGCTTAGATTGAGTACATTGCCGAACATGCCGGCCACCATGAATAACGGCGTTCCGCTGCCCACTGCAGTGCTGTGCATTGGCACGATGTATTGGAACTGAGGCTGGGCATCGCCTGCAGGAGCAGTTGCCTGCGCTGCGTCAGGTTCACCTACGGGACCGCCACGAACGATCTGAGCTAGATCGCTGATGGTAGGTGACTGCATAAGAGCGGAGATCGGCAGATCATGTCCGAAGCGCTCCCGTATGTCGTTAAACAGCCTTACCGCGATCAGTGAATGACCGCCCAGATCAAAGAAACTGTCGTGTATACCAATTCCCTCGACGCCCAGCAGTTTTCCCCAGACCTCGGCCATGACCCGTTCGATTTCATCCCGAGCCGCTTCAAACTCGCTTTCGAGTTCCGGGCGTTCGAAGCAGGCGATTTCAGAAACCTGAGCTGCCTGTTCGGCCAGGTAGTCTGCCTGATGAAGTAGATCATTCATATTCATCGAACTGACTATCAGCTGTGCCGGGGCAGGATTACTAAGCACCTGCTGTAGAGCCTGCAGACCACCCTGAGCATTAATGCCCTGTGTCACATTGTGGGCCAGCGCTATCTCACCGGGGCTCAGGCGTTCCGCGCCAACAACTTGAGCATCGTCCCTGGCGCCGCTGTTCCTGCTGAACTGGCCCTCGGTCTTACGCAGGGTCAGGCGGTCGATTTCCGCAAGCGCCTGGCCTTTGTCATCGATAAGGGTCACATCAAATGCCACCATACCGAGATCTGGTCGAGAATCCGGATGCAGCCTTACCCAGCTGGAAATCTCAGCTGGTAGCGGTGCGAAATAGTCAAAGCGCGCATAGGACAGAGGTACCCATAGATGCTCTACCACTTCCTGCGCTGCATAACCGGGAATTAGATCCATGGCGTAGCCGGTTGCGATATCGAGCATGCCCGGATGAAGCCTGTAGGCTTCCAGGTCTTCGGCGAATTCATCAGGTAGACGCAGATTACCGATGGCTTCGGATTCACCCAGGCTCTGTTGGCGTAGCACATGCCAGCGTGGACCGAAATTCAGGTGGTCTTCCTGTCGGGTACGCAGATGGCTGGTACCTGCCGCAGAAGCTCCAGTGCTCATTGTGCGAGCGCCCAATGCAGCCAGGTCGACCTGCTGAGCTCCGTCGGGGCAGTTCCGTACGCGCGCCTTTACGCAAACTTCCCAGTGGCCGGAAGCTTCGTCTCGACAGGATACCTCGGCACGCCAGTTATCACGATTGCCGTGCAGCGCCACACTGAATATCACGCTCTCGCCATCGGGCACAAACAGGGGGCGTTCGAAGGTCAGGTTATCCAGCCGCCAGGGTTTTGCGTTACCGACCTCTTCCAGTGCCGCGCGAATCAATTCTATATAGCCCGTCCCCGGGAGGAGAGCATCACCATTCTTTAGGCGATGCTCGTCTATTACCCAGTCGGTGGCGCTCAGTTCACCTTCAAAACGATGGATCTCGCGCAGACCTTCATGCCCTGCCAGATGCTGCAAGAACAGCGGGTGCTGAGGTTGCTGCTGGGCGTCCAGTTGATCGTCTTGGGCGTCTTGCGGTGCCACCATACCCACGTCGCGCCATATGCCCCAGTTCAACGCGATAGTGGGGTAGGGGCGCGTATTGGTTCGCGCGCATGCTAACGCATTCATGAAATTGTTGGCGGCCACGTAGTCGACCTGCCCTTGGGGCGCGATGAATGCGCTGCTAGAGCCGAACAGCACGACGAAGTCCATGGGTTCGCCGCCGAATACTTCATCGAGTACCAGTGAACCGTATACTTTGGCCGAGAATACATCTTCGATTTCACGCTGGGACTTCATCGCGATCAGGCTGTCACGCAACGTACCCGCGGTGTGAAATATGCCATTTACCACACCAAAGCGTGCTTTGACGACGCGCAATACATCTTCCATCTGCTCAGTGACAGTAACATCCGCAGACAAAGCCATTACTTCAGTGCCTTGGCTTTCCAGCAACTGCACCCGTCCGATAAGCTGTGAAATCGCATCATCCGGTTCATGCTCAATCAGCCACTCATCCCAGTCTTCGCGATTCGGCAGGGGGGTTCGTCCTACCAGCACCAGCTTGGCCTGGTAAGATTCCGCCAACCAGTCTGCAATGACCGTGGCGATCCCACCAAAGCCGCCAGTCAGCAGGTACACGCCCTCTTTCTTCAACAGGGGCAGGCCTTTTGTATTGACTGCTTTGCGGCGGCGCACGACTTGGCGTAGATAACGTACGTTATCGCGCCAGGCGACAATGCTATTCTCGCCGGGTGCGGCAAGCTCATCGAGGATATTCTCGATCAACGCAGTATCCGCGACGGGGGCAGTCCTTTTTGAGAGCACACCTCGAGCGCCCCGCCCGGTCGCAAGATCTACTAGCTTGCAGGAGATATCCGGCAATTCCCGAGGAATCACCTGCACCGGGCCCATGGCCGTGGCCTTGTCCGGATGCTCAATCACTTCGCCGGCGACCGATTGTGCGTTGTTGGTAAGCACAGTCAGATGCAGATGATTCTCACGCTCACGTTTGCCTAGCGCTTTGGCCAGATAAAACAGCGAATAAAAGCCCTGGTTCTGCAGTCTGTGGAAAAAGCTCGAACCCGGGCGATAGGACGTATCCCAGGTCAGCAGCCAGGCATGCACAATCTGATCAGGGAATAGCTGCTCGTCGGAGAGTTCTGCAAGCAGTTGGTCGTACCCTTCGATGCCTGTCTCAGGCGCAATGGTAAACGTGTCGTCACCGTGGTTGAGGTAGATATCGCCCGGGCGTACTTGCAGTACGCAACTGCCCTCCAGACGTAGACGCTCCATCAGCGCTGCCGAGACCGGTTCGTCGTTCTCGAAAAATAGAATCGTACGTGGACGAGGGTCCGTTTCAGCAATGCCTTGAGCAATCCATTTGGGCTCAAAGAACCAGTCGTCCACATTTTCGCAGCGCTCGGGAAGCAGATACTCGGCGGAAGCGGAATCGCTCACCTGGCCGGGATCAACCCAGTAGCGGGCGTGCTGAAATGCATAGGTCGGCAGCGGAATGCGCAGGCGACGCTCTGGCCAGATCTTCTCAACAGGCAGTTTCAAGTTGAGCGCCCAGAGCCGTCCTATGGCGGCAGACAAATAGACATCGTCGGCAGCTGTGTCTTGGGGATGGCGCATGCTCGAAACCACCCGTTGAGGTATGGCATCGGGTTGTTGGCGCACAAAGGAACCCAGCGTATTGCCTGGCCCAACTTCTAGAAATACCCGCTGATCATTCTGCAACAGCGTCTGTATGCCGTCAGAAAACAGGACCGTACCGCGCAGGTGATCAATCCAGTAGTCGGGGCTCTGCGCTTGACCCTCGGTCAGCCAGTCACCAGTAAGGTTTGAGACTATCGGTATCTGCGGTGGATTGAGCTGCATGGACTGCAAGCGACTGCGGAACTGGTCGAGAATCCCATCTAGCAATCTGGAGTGCGCAGCAACGTTTACGCGCACACGCTGGGAGTCGGTGCCATCTTCAGCCAGACGTGCGGCCAGCGCATCCAGCGCTTCTGATGGGCCCGACGCTACAGAAAGACTTGGGCTGTTTGAGGTCGCCAGATCCAGGCCTTCGCCAATGAACACGCGCAACTCTTCTGCAGGCATTGGCACACTCAACACACCACCAGGCGGCGTGGTTTCGAACAACTGGCCACGCAGCAATACAAGTCCCAGGGTGTCTTCGAACGACATGACACCGGCCAGACACGCAGCAGTGTTTTCACCCATGCTGTGTCCAATCAATGCATCCGGTGCCACACCTCGGGTTTGCCAAACTTGTGCAAGGGCGTACTCAACCAGAAACGTCAGAGGTAACTGTATAGATGGTTGGTCGAGTTGTTCCGTGACTTGTTCCTCATGCTCATCCCCGGCATGAAAAACCGGCGCCAGGTCTGCACCCCAGCGCCCTGCCAGCACCTCGAGACCGCGGTCCATGTGTTCACGAAACAGTGAATTTGTGCGGTACAGATCCTGGCCCATCTGAAAATACTGAGCGCCGCCACCAGGCAGCAGAAATGCAATGGCGGGTTCAATTTCGTCACCATTGATATTGAAGGTACGGCGCGGGTCTTTTTCCCGCAGCAGGCGAGCCGCCTCGTCATGGCTTTGACTGGCGATTATACGGCGGTATTCAAACGCTTTGCGACCGCGGGCCAGGGTGTGGGATACGTCGGACAACGGTGTATCGTGGTGTTTTTCGAGCCAGTCAGCCAGGCGTTCGGAGTAGCCATCAAGAGACTGTTTGGTACGCGCCGAAAGCATCAGAAACTCAGCGTCCTCTCGATTTGGCTCCGGCACACCTACAGCAGGCGCCTGCTCCAGAATGAGAAAGGCGTTGGTACCACCGACACCCAGGGAATTGATACCTGCGCGGCGTGGGCCGGGTCGGTGATCCCAAGCCATGCGTTTATCGCACACCAGGAAAGGACTGCTTTGGAAATCGATTTGCGGATTAGCAGCTTCAAAATTCAGCGAGGGAGGAATCTCGCCATGTTCTATGGCCAGAGTGGTTTTGATCAGACTGGCAACGCCGGCGGCCGTATCGAGATGGCCGATATTGGTTTTGACCGAGCCTATACGGCAATAACCGCTCTCGTCGGTAGACTCCCGGAAGGCCCGGGTCAATGCTGAGATTTCGATGGGATCTCCGACAGGAGTCCCGGTACCGTGACACTCCACATAACCGATTGTATCGGCGCTCACGTCGGCAACGGCTATGGCTTCGGCGATGGCGGCGGCCTGGCCTTCAACACTGGGTGCCAGGTAACCGACCTTGTTGGAGCCGTCATTATTGATGGCGCTGCCCTTGATCACCGCATGTATATGGTGGCCGTCAGCAATGGCATCACTGAGCCGGCGTAATACCACCACGCCAGCTCCGCTGCCGAACACCGTGCCTTTAGACTTATGGTCAAAGGCACGACAGTGTCCGTCAGGGGAAAGTACTTCGCCTTCCTTATAGACGTAGCCCACTTGATGGGGAATATCGATGGTGACACCACCCGCAAGTGCCATGTCGCACTCGAACGACAGGAGGCTCTGGGCCGCCAGATGGGTGGCCACGAGGGAAGTGGAGCATGCGGTCTGCACGTTGATGCTGGGACCTTGCAAATTGAACGAATAAGAAACCCGAGTAGACAGAAAATCTTTGTCATTACCCGTATGCCGCAACAGGAACATACCGACATTGTCGATGAGATCCTGATTGCTTAGCAGGTTGAAGCTGAAATACGCTCCCATGCCGCATCCGGCAAACACACCGATGGAGCCATCAAACTTTTGCGGGGTATGGCCCGCACGCTCCAGTGCCTCCCAGGCCACTTCGTAAAACTGTCTGTGCTGGGGGTCCAGGATGGCAGCTTCTTTGGGGCTGAACCCGAAGAACTCCGGATCGAACTGATCCAGATTCTGTAATGGCAGGCCGGCTTTTACATAGTTGGGGTCGGCCAGAGTACGCTTGGAAACACCGCGGCCGAGCAGTTCATCGTCACTGTACGAAACAACGCTCTCAACCCCTTCGATCAGGTTTCGCCAGTACTCGTCGGGATTATTGGCACCGGAAACCCGGATGCCCATCCCCACGATCGCGATATCATTTTCGTCGATTTCTTCCATGATCCATCACACTCCGAAGGAGTTATGAAGCCCTTCGTCTGCGTAGTGCGCGACGCTGCTCGCCCCGGCTTACACTTTCCTTTACTTTCTGATCATCGGCGCCCAGTATCAGATAATCGCATATAGACCGTATGGTAGTGTATTGATACAGATCCGTCAGAGATATCGACTGGTCGAGGTTTTCTTTGAGTAGACCGTGCAGTTGCACTACCAGCAGTGAGTGGCCGCCGAGGTCAAAGAAGTTCTCATTCAGACCCATCGAATCAAGTTTCAGTACCTTACGCCACAGCTCGGCAATCTGCTTTTCCAGATCGCTGCTCGGCACCGCATCTTCCAGGACCCTGCGGGTAACTGCCGGCTGAATATCAGCCAACGCTTTGCGGTCGAGCTTGCCGTTGGCAGTACGCGGCATATATTGAACCGGAACGATCTCATTCGGGATCATGTATTCGGGTAGCGACGCCCGGAGGGTATTGCGCACTGCGGCGGCATCCAGACTCGTGTCTCGTGTGACCGTGGCATAGGCCACCAGGCGCATGTCTGCTGCATCTGCCGCGCGCACCATGACCGCCGCTTCGCTGATTTCCGGCAACCCTTCGAGCCTTGCTTCAATCTCGCCAAGCTCTATGCGGTAGCCACGAACTTTAACCTGGAAGTCGGTGCGACCAAGATATTCCAGATTGCCATCAGGCCTGTGCATGGCCAGGTCACCAGTCGCGTACATGCGCGCACCATTGCTCGCAACGAAAGGGTCAGGTACAAACCTCTCTGCAGTGAGTTCGGCCCGATTCAGATAGCCTCTGGCTACCCCGTCGCCGCCGATGAACAGTTCGCCCGGAATCCCTACCGGTACCGGATTGTGATGCTTGTCGAGTACGTAGATGCTGGTATTGGCAATGGGCTTTCCAATGGTGATGCCTGACGACGGATCTTCGATGGCGCTGGTCATGGACCAGATAGTCGTTTCAGTAGGCCCGTACATATTTGTGAGCGTGCCGGGGTTTAAAGATCTGATTTCGGCCGCGAGATTCACTGGCAACGCTTCGCCACCAAGCAGCAGATGTGGGATCTTGGCATAGGCCTGGCGCGCTTCGGTAGCGGTGAGATACATGCGCGCAGTAGACGGTGTACATTGTAGATGTGTGACGCTGAACTGCTCAATCTGTTCGGCAAAGCTCAATGGTTCGGCAGCGTCCTGCAGAACTTCCACTTGATTGGCCATGGCGTCGCGCAAGCTTTTGATGCGGGGCAGTGAATCCAGCACACGGGGAGTTTCGATGCCGAAATCCAGCAGACAGGCGATTTCATCAACACCGGCCTCGGCGCATCGCGCGACCATCGACAGACAACGTGCCTGGGTGCCAAACAAACCGCTGGTTTCGAAGTAACGTTCGAAGGCAAATTCGAGAATGGTATCGACTTCCTCGTCGTTCAGTGCTTTGAGATCCACTTCATCCGGGGTTGCGTCATCGCCTCCGGGTCGCTTAAATGCTGGAAATGCCCAAGCGTAGTCCATGGCCAGACGCATGGAGCTGGACAAGTAGTCTTTCATAGGTTCGCGCACGAGCTCTTTTACTTCAGCGTCGTCTTCGCCCACGAATGTATGCAACATCAGGGCCACGCGTCCGCCGGCCGGATCGAAACCTGCCTCAGCACGTGCGTCGCGGTAGATTCTAATCTTCTCGGCAATTTCCTCCACGGACTGGCCAAGCAGGTGAGTCAGCACATGATGGCCAAGTTTGCCCGCTTCCTGCCAGGTGTCGGGATTGCCTGCAGTGGTAATCCAGCAGGGTAGCTCAGCCTGCACCGGACGGGGCAGGGATTGCACTTCAACCGGTCCCATCGGCCCATCGAACTCAACTTTTTCTCCTCGCCACAGGCGGACCACTTGCTCGAGCTGTGCATACATGACTTTCTTGTTTTCAGCGTGGTTCTCCGGCTTCAGTACGAAATCGTTCGGGTTCCAGCCGGATGCGGCTGCGAGTTCCACACGCCCATTAGACAGATTGTCGACCACGCCCCATTCTTCAGCGATGCGCACGGGGTGGTGCAGGGGTACCACACAACTACCTGCACGAATCTTCACGTTTTCCGTGATTGCCGCGACGGCAGCGCCCGTTACTGCAGGGTTGGGGTAGGGACCGCCAAATGCATGAAAGTGACGCTCAGGTGTCCAAACTGCTGAGAACCCGTTTTCATCAAAGAAGCGGGCGCCTTCCATTAGCAGGCGGTACTTCTCTGCACCTGCAGCATCGTCGTTGCCCCACATGAACAGCCCCATGTCGAGTACACGCGTTGGACCGCCGTCGGCCCCAGCCTTTCGCGTGCCGCTCTCATCATGGATGATGACTTTGAAACCGCGATTGAGCGTCCAGAACAGTTCCAGCACCGAGATATCGAACGACAAACTGGTAACTGCCATCCAGGTACGGTCCGGCATGTCTGCGCCGGGCACGGCGTCATCCATGGCCACATAGAAGTTCACGACGTTGCGGTGTTCGAGCATCACGCCCTTGGGTTTGCCCGTGGAACCTGACGTATAGATGACATAGGAAAGATTGCTGGATTCTGCGGAACGAGCAACAGCTACGTCTGGACGTTGGCTTTGATCAAGTTGATCTACGAGTAGTATCTGTGCGTCACAGTGCGGCAGTGCATGTCGAATGTCACTGTGGGTCATGACGATGGGCATCGCCGAATCTTCAATCATGAATTCGATTCGGTCTGTGGGAAAAGCAGGATCGAGCGGCACATATGCGGCTCCAGCTTTCAGCACGCCCAGGGTCGCGACCATGAGTTCAATAGAACGGTCTATATATACGCCCACGAGCGTGTCAGGGCCGACGCCCATACTCTGCAGCGCGGCCGCCGCATGATCAGCACGGGCATTGAGTTCACCATAACTGATCTGACGACCGTTGCAGATCAATGCAGTAGTGTGGGGATCTTCAGTCGCGCGACGCTCGAATTCGCTGTGCATGAGCAGTGTGTCATCATAAGCTACGCTGGTGTCATTGAGTTCGTGCAGCAGACGGTCACGTTCTGCATCGCCAAGTACATCGAGGTTACTCAAGGCCTGGGCTGGATTGCCGGCAAGCGCCTGCAGCCAGCTGGAGAAGTTTGCAACCAGCCGCTCGATGCCGATATCGTCATAAGCACCGGGCATGAATTGCAGCTCAGCGTTGCCGCCTGCATCAAGAAGCAGTGTTACTTCTGCCGCAGGCGACGATTGTTTACCGATCTGAACCAGCACCGGCAACATGCGGTCTGCGGCGAACTGTGCATTGCTGCGCAGATCCGGGTGACGGGCGATGAGATCCCGCAACCATGGTCCTCGCGCAAGACTACCTGTCAGCTGGTTAGCCAGTGCGCTGATCTGCGCATCGGCGATCGCGGTCTGATCTACAGCGTACAAATCGACGCCATAATTCTGTAACAGTGCTGGTTGTTGCGCGGCCTGTTGAGCCAGTTCGCCACCGCAGAATGCCACGCAGACTTCTTCGTTACCGGTAACCCGCGCCAGGAAACAAACAACCGCGGCCGCAATGTGTGCTGCGCCGCAATCGCTTACCGCCGACGGCACATTTATGACGCGAGTTTTCCTGGTCGCATCCACTACTGCTTTACCGGCAGCGGAGCGATAGGGTAGTGCTATGGCTTCAGCGGCCACCAGCCGCCGTACCCAGTAATGCTCGTTGCTGCCGGCCTGCTCACTGAGTGACTGCAGATCGGCAGGTATCGTGAGCTCGGTGCCGAGTGTGGCTTGCAGTTCGCTGACCGACAGAGACGCGCCACTGAGATCTTCGAGCCGCTGTAGTTCAATAGCTTGCTCATTACAGGCGACTGTTATGGACTGATCGCCGACTTCTACAATCGTGCCCGCCGGAGCGCTGGCCAGGTCGTCGCGCAGCTTTGCCGCGGTGACAATGACGGCCCGCCCATTGATCAGCACCTTGGGTGCGCCTAGCGGGTTTTCGTAGCGACCGGTGTTGAGCGCCCGTACAAAGCGGGCATTGTCCTGAGCGGTGCGTTGCCAATCGATCAGACACAGGTCGGCAGGATGATCAGCGCGCCCGAAATACTGGCGCTGATCGAGATTCTGAGGTTGAGGCGCAAGGGTATCGTTACTCAGAGCATCCAGCAGACGTGGGAACGAGTTGAGTGCGGCTGTGAAACACTTGGTGTTAAGAGAGACTGCGCTGTCTTCCTCACTGATTGGCACCGGTTCGGTGATTACAACATCGCCGGTATCGATGCCCTCGGCCATGACATGCCAGGTGATACTGTAGCTTTGTTCGCCATTGAGCAGCGCCCACATGGGCGTGTTGAGCCCGGCGTAGTGAGGCAGCGGCCCGTCATGGAAGTTGAAGGCGCCGCGACCAGCCGCAGCAATGGCCTTATCAGGAATCAATGCGAGGTGAGTTATCGCAAACAAGTAATCGAACTGAATGTTGTGCAGGGCAGCTGCGTATTCACTGGAAACCGGAATGACTTCTATGTCGTAGCCGTTAGCCCACGCCTTAAGTGCGGGCGCGTCGGTTATTACACGCGCAATGGTATGGCCTGCTTCGAGCAACTGCTCTCCACACTGAGTGAGCAGAGTGTCGCCACCGATGAGACAGCAGGTGAAGCGGTTTGATTGTGAATGATCGTTTGTCATACTAAAATCGGGTCCTTGCCTCAATTTCGCCAATCGTTGTGGGTTATTATGCACTCATCACGCCACCGGCTGGCGCGACTTTACATAATGCGCACAACACTAAATATGTTTATGACGCCCTTTGACTTAGGCTTTACGCAGCGTCGGCGCGGAGCGCTGAATAACCTATTAGCTAAAGGATAACCGAATGCAAGACAGGTCTACTGTGCCGGTTTTCATTCTTTGCGGTGGTCTCGGTACGCGCCTCAAAGAAGAGACCGGGGCCCGCCCGAAACCCATGGTTCCAGTAGGCGATAAACCCATTCTCTGGCACCTGATGCGCTGCTATTCACATTTTGGATTCCGTCGTTTTGTTCTGTGCCTCGGCTATAAGGCAGAAGTGGTTAAGGATTATTTCCTGAACTACCACTCACTCAATTCCGACTTCACGGTTTCGTTGAAAACCAACGAGGTCCGAGTTCATTCCGTAGACCACGATCAGGACTGGGACGTCACCCTGGCATTCACCGGCGAGCTGAATATGACCGGCAGCCGTATCGCTCAGGCGGCACGCAAGTATCTTGGTGATAGTGAACATTTCGCAGTGACTTATGGCGACGGCTTGACCGACGCTGACCTGGGAGCAGAATTTGATTTTCATCTTGGCCATGATCGGTTAGGCACAGTGCTGGGGGCAAACCCGCCATCCCGTTTCGGAGAGCTCAAGCTGGAAGGAGAGGACGTTCTCAAGTTCGCCGAGAAGCCCGAATTGACCGCTAACTGGATTAACGCGGGATTTTTCTTTTTCCGGCGTCAGTTTGTCGACTATGTTGACGAAGACGAAAGCTGTGTACTAGAGCAGACGCCATTGATCCAGCTGGCAGACGAAAATCAGCTGGCCATCTATAAGCACTCCGGCTTCTGGCAGTGCATGGATACGTTGCGCGATCTGGAATATCTCGACGGACTCTGGGCCTCCGGCAATGCGCCGTGGGCGGGAAATACTTGTTAAAGGATCTGGGTTATGAAAATTTTTGTTACCGGCCATAAAGGTTATATCGGCGCCCATCTTGTGGAGTTGCTCAAGGAAGAAGGACACACGGTAACTGGTTGTGATCTGGGTCTGTTTGATTGCTGCGAGTGGGAGCCGGTCGTGGCACCGGACGTGGAGCTCTATCAGGATTCACGCACCATTACTGCCGAACAGCTTCAGGGTCACGATGTGGTATTGCACCTGGCAGCGATCTCCAATGACCCCATGGGCGATCTCGATGCCGACATAACCTATGGAATTAATCGCGATGCCAGTGTCCGCCTGGCACAGTTGAGTAAGCAGGTCGGTGTTGAGCGATTCGTTTTTTTCGGCAGTTGTTCTGTGTACGGCCAGGGTGAAAAACTCGACCTAGAGGAGGGCGACCCGCTTAATCCGATTACCCCCTATGCAACTTCAAAAATCGAATCCGAGGAGCTGATCAGCCCGCTTGCAGACAAGAATTTCACGCCCGTATACATGCGCAACGCCACTGCCTACGGGTTTTCAAAAATGCTGCGCACAGACCTGGTAGTTAACAACCTTTTGGGCAGTGCGCTTGCGTATAACGAGATTCGCATTATGAGCGACGGTTCACCCTGGCGTCCGCTCATTCACTGCCGAGATATTGCCAGAGCCTCTATTGCATTCATGCAGGCACCCAAAGCAGCAGTGCATAATCTTGCTGTAAATGTCGGCGGGAACACTGAGAACTATCAAGTTAAGGATGTCGCTGACCAGGTCAGGCGACTGATCCCCAGTGCTGATGTGGCATTTACCGGCGAAGTCGGCGCGGATCCCCGAAATTATCGGGTGAACTTCGACCTGCTGTCCCGTGTACTGCCCGAATTTAAGCTGGCGTATAACCTGGAAACGGGTATGGAGGAGTTGCACAGCAAGATGATCGAACACCGCTTCAACAAAGGAGATTTCGAAGGGGATCAGTTCGTAAGGCTCCGCACCCTGACCAAACGTATGCATCTGCTCGACGGCGCGGTTTCCCAAGCTGCGGCTCAGTGAGGAATACGGATGGATTTTCGTGAAACACCTCTTAAGGATGCCCATCTCGTCGATCTCAATCGACTGGGCGATGATCGTGGTTTCTTTGCCAGAGTGTTCTGTTGCAACGAATTTGCAGAAGCCGGGCTGGTGACCAACTTTGTTCAAGTCAACAATTCATTGTCGGCGACCCGTGGCACGCTGCGCGGCATGCATTACCAGCTTGCGCCCCATGCCGAAACAAAAATCGTTAGATGCATTCGTGGGGCCCTTTATGACGTAATCATTGATCTGCGCCCAGATTCTCCAACGTTCAGGCAACACTTCGGCGCGGAGCTGTCTGCTGAGAATCGCTGTATGTTGTATGTGCCCAAGGGATTCGCGCATGGCTTCATCACCCTCGAGGATGACACGGAGGCCTTTTACTTTGTCGATGAGTTTTATGCGCCTCATGCAGAACGAGGGCTGCGCTGGAATGATCCCGCGTTCAGCATCGAGTGGCCGATGGAGCCTGCGGAGCTATCGGATAAAGACGCCGCTCATCCAGACTTCGATCCAGCTGTTCATCTCGCCTGAGTAATAACCTTATCGAGGCAATACATGCGGATACTTTTTACAGGCGCCAGTTCGTTTACCGGTTACTGGTTCGTCCGGGCACTGGCTGACGGTGGCCACCAGGTCGTTGCCACCTATTCAGGTCGGGCAGACAGCTATGAAGGGGTGCGCCGCGGCCGGGTTGATGGGTTGGTTAACGTCTGTGAACAGATATTCGAGTGTGTGTTCGGAACGGACGCCTTTTTCGCGTTGCTAGAGCGCCAAGGGCCGTTTGATTTGCTGGCGCATCATGCAGCTGACGTAACCAATTATCGCAGCGACGATTTTGATGTGACAGCTGCGCTCAAGGCCAACACCTTAAATCTCAGAGAAGTCCTGAGAAATCTTGTCGACTCCGGTTGTCGTCGTATCGCGCTGACCGGATCTGTGTTCGAGCCTGGCGAAGGTCAGGGTTCTCAGGGGCTTCCGGCGTTTTCGCCATACGGGCTTTCCAAAGCGCTGACCGCTGATACGTTTGAATACTACGCGTATAGCACTGGCCTGCACCTGGGAAAGTTCGTCATTCCCAATCCGTTTGGCCCACTGGAAGAACCGCGCTTTACGGCTTACCTGATCAATACGTGGCGCAAGGGGGAATTCGCTGAAGTGCGGACACCTGCGTACGTCCGCGATAATATCCATGTTGATCTTCTGGCCGCCTGTTATGCACGCTATGTTACTGACCTGCCGGATACACCGGGCTTCAGTCGCACCAACCCAAGTGGGTATATCGAATCTCAAGGTGCCTTTGCTCAGCGCTTCGCTCGGGAGATCTCGGTACGCTCCGGTTGGCCGTGCGATCTGTACCTGGCCAAACAGGTTGACTTCGATGAGCCTCGGATCCGTGTCAATTCAGCGCCCGCCATCCAGGTCGAACCGCAATGGCAGGAGGCTTCTGCCTGGGATGAGATATGGACCTATTATGAAAGCAAAGCGGACCTGGGGGGTTGAAAATCACGATGTCTGAATCACCTTACGTCATTGCGGTGGTCCTCACCTGGAACGACACCGAGCTTACGACCAACTGCTTGCGCTCTTTGGTCAGCCAGGATTATGAAAACCTCGATTTGGTATTGGTCGACAACGGCTCCACACCCCCCGTTGGTCCCGAGCTTGCGGCTGCCTTTGATGGGGTGGAACTGGTGCAGCTTGAGGAGAACCGCGGTTTTTCCGGCGGAGCTAACGAGGGGATGCAGCGGGCGTTAGAGCGCGGCGCAGACTATGTTCACGTGATCGGTAACGATTCTGTGCTCGATGAGTCCACCATCTCGCGTCTGGTCGCCGCATGCGAATCGCATCCGGATGCAGGGGCAGTTAGTCCGCTGCATCTCGATCCCGGGGAGCCCCAAGTGGTGCAGTTTTACACCGCCACGCTTGACCGCGACACTGCGCGTCATTTTCATCACCAGGTCGGGGAAATCTACGATCCGCGAAAGTATCCGACCGTCGAAAGCGATTTTATTCCCATGGTAGCGCTGATGTTCCGGGCATCCGCATTGCGGGAAGTGGGCCTTTTGGACGAGAGGTTCGGTACCTGTTGGGAAGATTTCGATCTGTGCCTGCGGTTTCGGGACCAGGGCTGGCGTTATCTGACGGTTGGCGGAGCAACTGCGGTTCATATCGGCAGTCACACAACTGGGATTACATCGCCGTACATCACATACTATACCGTGCGTAATCGCCTCATTTGCCTTAATCGGTATGCATCCTCAGGATATTGGTGGCGTAACGCCGGTACGCTGCTGCGTTCGTTCTGGTTTCAGATACGCGGCTACGGACTGACGAATTGGGTCTGTCACAGAGCTTTTTTGCACGGTTGCTTCGATTATTTCTTCAGGGTACGGGGTGAGCAGCACAGCAGCGGTTCGACACGGAACGCCTGAGCATGAAGATTCTCGCGGTAGCGTCTGGCGGTGGGCATTGGATAGAACTCCTACGCCTGACCCCTTTCTTTGAGCTTCATGACACGACATACACTACGGTAAACGCCACCTATGCCGACGACGTAGATGGTCAACCTTTTTGCGTAGTAAAAGACGCTACGAGTTGGACGCCCTGGGCCACGGTTGTATTAGCTTGTCAGATTCTGGTTATTGTCCTGAGTCGCCGACCTGATGTAGTCATCACTACCGGTGCGGCCCCTGGATTGTTTGCCCTTGTGTTCGGTCGCTTAATCCGGGCGCGCACCATTTGGCTAGATAGCATCGCTAACGTAGACGAATTGTCACGGTCCGGGCGCATGGCCCGCAGGTTTGCTGATTTGTGGCTGACCCAATGGCCTCACCTGGCCGGGGAGTCCGGCCCGGAGTACGCCGGGAGCGTACTTTGATTTTCGTTTCAGTAGGGCATCAGACGCCATTCGACCGGCTGGTGATGGCTATGGATGAATGGGCGGCGAAACACCCTAACCAGGAGGTCTTTGCGCAAATCGGCGAAGGTGATTACATACCTCGGCATATGGCGCAATCACGCTGGTTGAGTGCAACGGAATTTGATGAAAAACTGGCTGAGTGTTCCTCCATGGTAGCGCATGCAGGTACAGGGACCATTCTTAAGGTGCTGCTTTTGGGTAAGCCGATATTGGTCATGCCCAGGTTCGCTGCTTTGGGCGAAACTCGCAATGATCATCAGATCGGCACCGCGAGACACTTTGCCGAAGCAGGATTGGTCCTGGTGGCTGACGACGAACAGGCTATGCTATCAATGGTGCCACGTCTGGCCGAGTGGCGACCTGCAGGTGGGATCTCACAATGGGCCCAACCTGCCTTGATTGATCGCCTCAGCCGCTTTGTTGAAAGTGCATGAATTCGTCCTGATTTTGTAAGTCGTCGGCGCCGCGTCGTAGTGGGTGAAGTATACTTGTCGGCCCATCAGACGCAGAAGCGCCATGGCAATACGGATCGTCCCACACCAGGTTGACTATATAGATGCGGTAGATGCTTTTAACAAGCGCATGCGTGAAGGCGGCTCAAGGTGGGGCTTTTATGTCAATCCTGAGCCGGACTGGATTCCCCGCCAACCTGGCTCGAAAACCTGGCGTGAGTATCACCTTGCGGTGGAAGACGAGGTCGAGGTGCGCGGCGGGTACGCGCTGAAACCGCAACAGTGGCTCATTCACGGCGAAGAAGCCTGGCTCACGGATTGGCAAGGTCCCTTCACCGAAGCAGCCATCGATGTGAAATACAGCCCCCTTATGCTGCGCCTGTTTCGCCACATGCAGAAAGATCACCCGATGTTATTCAGTCTTGGGCATGGCGGTACCGAAGAGCCGATTGTTGATTTATTGCGCAAGATGAACTGGGAACTGTGGACCATTCCGTTCTGCTTCAAGGTGACCAAACCGTTCAGATTTCTGCGCCACAATCGTTACCTTCGTACCAGCAGTCCGCGCAGATTGGCCCTGGATGTCGCAGCATTTAGCGGTATCGGCTGGCTCGGTATTAAATTGCTTCAATGGTGGATGGCCGTGTCCGCCGGTAGGTCGGCGCAGCTGGCCAGCGCAGAGGTCGTTACCGAATTCGGCGGCTGGACTGATGAACTCTGGGAACAAGTTAAAGGACAATATACGTGCCTTTCAGTGCGCGACAGCAAGATGATGAACGCGCTCATGCCCGCCAGTGGGTGGCCAGGCGGCACGCGCCTGAAGATTACCGACAATCACGGCCAGACTATCGGGTGGTCGATTGTTCATCACAAACAGATGGAAGACGATGCCCGCTTCGGCGCACTAAATGTGGGTTTGATCACTGATTGTTTCGCCGCGCTGGAGCACGCTGCACCGGTTCTGGCTGCGACCCACGATTACCTGCGCTCACAGAATGTTGACATGATCTTTGCTAATTTCAGTCATTCTGCATGGATCCACGGGTTAAAATCGTGTGGTTACATCGTTCTTGAGGACCGGCGGGTTTTTGCCCTTGCTCCAGCATTACATGCAGCCCTGGAGCCTCATGAGCAGGCACGAGCCGGACTGCATCTGACGAATATGGACGGGCATGGCCCACATGGATTTTACTGAGTCTAATTCCTGGGAAAATTAATGAGAATGACATCGACGGAACTGGCGCCGAAACTCTGCACGGCGTCTATCAAGAAAAGCTGGGATGTCTACAGCGCCTTCAACTGGCCAGATGAACTTCCGGAAGATGCCTGGTACATGAGTCCTGAGCTCATCTCTATCTACGGCACAGACGTCTACGAAGGGCTTTCGGAAGCGCAGCGGAAAAAGCTCAGTTTCACCGAGCTGTGCAACTTCTTCAGCCTGGTGCTGCAGGGTGAGCGTCCACTGGTTCAGGGGCTTGCGCACCGACTGTATCTGAAGTCGACAGAAAAGGAAGTGAGTCAGTATCTGCACCATTTTATCGACGAAGAAAACAAGCATATGGTGATGTTCGGGACATTTCTCGATCGCTACTTCGGCAAGGTATATCCGGAAAAGAAGGTAAGCGTCCCACGTGAATATGCAAAGGGCGAGGAGGATGTTGCGTTTCTTTGCAAAGCTCTGGTCGTTGAAGAGCTGGGTGAGTACTACAACGTATTCATGTGGCATGACGCACGAATTCACCCGCTATCGAGAGAAATCAATCGCGTGCACCATTTTGATGAGTCGCGCCATCTCGCTTTCGGCCGCGCGCGCTTGGTGGAAACTTTTCAGAAGTACGCACCGAACTGGTCCAGCGAGGAGCTGCAGCGTTTCAGGGAATGGCTGATCGCCTACCTGAATAGCTCCTGGGGCGACTACTACAATCCGACCATGTACAGGGATGCCGGTCTGGAAGATGGCTACAGCCTTCGGCAGTTAGCGCTGGAGCACGGCGGCGCGCATCGTCAAAAAGCTTCCGAGTTACTGACTACTTTGTTCGTGGAAGGCAGACTGCTAGAAGAGGTACCGCAGCTCTAACATGGATGAGTCAACCGTTAAACTGAAGCTCAAGGACTGGATCGTAGATCGGTCGAAGATACCTGTTTCCACGGCCCAATTGAGTGACGATGCAGCGATCATGGACGACGGTTATCTGTCGTCCCTGGATATCGTCGAATTCATTCTCTATATCGAGAGCCTGCTGGGCGAGGAACTCGATCTGGAAGAGTTGGAACCTGAAATGTTTACAAGTACCAACACGATGTACGAAACGTTTTTTGCCTCTGCCTAAATCAAAGTCGGAACCGCCAAGCAATGACACAACCTCGAACTTTAGTCAGCGGATTTCTTGGCAGCGCCGACCGGTTCGCCGACCGCCCGGCTGTACAGATCAAGGACGCGTTCGTCACCTACAGTGAATTGAGTGAAACCGCCAGACGCCTAGCGGCCGCGATCCAGTCCAATACAGAAAGCGTTAACAATCTGACCGGCGTATTCGGGCATCGCAGCTTTGCTGGCTTTGCGGGCGTACTTGGGGGCTTGTTGTGCGGCGGTCCTTATGTGCCATTGAATCCGATTTTTCCGGAGGATCGCACACTCAGCATGATCAGGCGTGCGCGCCTTGATAAATTCGTCGTCGAACTGGATTCGCTGTCACGGTTTGTGCCGATACTGGCACAACTAGAGCAGAGGGTCCTAGTACTTCTGCCAGATGCCGATCTATTGCCCGAGATTCCGTCAGAATGTTCGCATCATAACTTTGTTATCCACAGTGAGTTTCCGGGGGCAGTCGACTATGCGCCGGTCGAAGCATCCCCTGAAGAACTCGCTTATCTGCTGTTCACATCTGGTAGTACGGGCCAGCCCAAGGGTGTCATGGTCAAACAAAGCAACGTAACGCATTTCGTCGACTGCATGGTTGAGCGGTACCATATTAACGAGCTTGATCGCTTTTCTCAGACATTTGATCTGACCTTCGATCTCAGCGCGTTCGACATGTTCGTTGCCTGGGAGAAGGGCGCGTGTCTTTGTGTGCCCACCCAGGGTGAAAAGATGTTGCCTGCCAAGTACATTCAGTCGCAGAACATAACGATCTGGTTCAGCGTGCCGTCTACCGCCATCATGATGAAGAAGCTGCGCATGCTCAAATCCGGCGCGTTTCCATCCATTCGCTACAGTCTGTTCTGCGGCGAAGCTTTGCCGTTGGAGGTGGCCGAAGAATTTCAGCAGTCCGCACCTGATTCTGTCGTGGAAAATCTTTACGGGCCGACAGAACTGACAATCGCCTGCACGCTATACCGATATAGCTCGAAGGATACTGCGGCGGAGGCTGAGCAGGGCGTTGTGCCCATTGGTGTCCCATATCGCGGGATGCAGGTGCTCGTGGTGGACGACAACCTGCATGAGGTGGCCGAAGGGGAAGCAGGGGAACTGCTAATGACAGGGCCACAACTCACCGCGGGCTATTGGGAAGATGCGGAGAAAACTGCCAACGCGTTTGTGCAGCCCCCTGGGAGAGATCAGATCTTTTACCGTACAGGAGATCGTGTGCGCCGCAACCACCCCAATGGCCCATTGCTCTACATCGGTCGTGTCGACAACCAGATAAAAGTGCAGGGCTATCGGGTGGAACTTGGCGAAATCGAAGCGTTGATTCGCAAGGCCGCCTGCACCGATGTCGCCATCGCAGCCGGCTATCCCATGGGTGCGAGCGGCGCCGAAGGCATCATTGCCTTCATGAGCCCCAGTACCCGAGAAGAGGGCCCTATACTCAAAGATCTCGCCGATGTACTGCCCGGGTACATGCATCCAAGCAAACTACTGACGGTGCAGGAATTCCCGCTTAATGCCAACGGCAAGGTAGATCGCAAAGCGCTCATGGAGAATTACCTGTCCCAGGCGGGCGGTTGACATGCAGATTTCCAAAAGCACACATCTGATAAAATTGCTGCGCACTCAGGACGTTTGCATTAGCGTACTTGCGTTTCTAATCTCGGTGAACTTCGTATGGTTTCTAGGCCGTGCGAATCTTAGTGATGTCATCGATCATTTAACCCTGGTCCCGTTTGTGCTTCTATTCAGCTGGCTTGCTACGCGTTTGAAGACGCCAGGACTGCATGGAAAGCGTATGCTACTGGTTGCCTTGATGGCACTTCGTTATGCGTCAGTGATTGCAGTTGGGATGCTGGCGATAGCCTATTTCGGCAAGTTCGAGTTCGTAAGTCGCTATGTCCTTGGTTTTTATACGTTTCTGCTGGCGACGGGCATCGTAAGCAACCGCTTGTTTCTGCGCTGGTGGTACTTTACGGGCCGGCGTGAACAGCCAGACAACTTTCTACAGGTGCTCGTCATAGGTACCGGTAATCGCGCCCGCACGTTGATGGAGTCTTACTTGGACAACTCGGAATGGGGCATCAAAATCATCGGCATGCTCGACCCACAACCGGTCAACAGCGTCGTTGATCACGACAGCGTCCCCATCTTGGGTGAGATCAGCAAGATCCGGGAAATCCTCACCGGTCAGGTGGTCGACGAAGTCATCATCTGTCTGCCACGAAGCCTGTTAGATGACGTAGCCGGCATCGTCGACACATGCGCCGAAGAAGCAGTATGCGTCAAATTTCTTGCCGATCTATACGAGGTAGAAGGGGCGGAATATGGCCTGCAGCAGATTGGCACGTGGCCGGTGCTGAGCATCAACCCCGTAGCCCGCCAAGAGAGTTCACTGATTATCAAGCGCATCGTAGATCTGATGCTCACCATACCCGCGTTGCTAATTCTGACACCGCTTTTCCTGCTCACGGCCCTGGCCATCAAACTGGATTCCAAAGGCCCGGTTTTCTTCAAACAACACCGCGTCGGCCTCAACAAGCGCAAGTTCAATATGATCAAGTTCCGCAGCATGTACGAAGATGCAGAAGCGCGTCTTGACGAAATTGAACATCTCAACGAAGCCAAAGGCCCAATCTTCAAAATGAAAAACGATCCGCGCATCACACGTGTAGGGCGCATTATCAGGCGCAGCAGCCTTGACGAATTGCCGCAGCTAATCAATGTGCTTTTCGGGCAGATGAGTTTGGTGGGACCACGTCCCATGTCGATCAGGGACGTCGGCCTGTTTAGCAAAGGCGTAGAGCGTGCACGCTTCAGTGTGCGTCCAGGGCTTGCGTGTCTGCGCGAGGTATCGGGCCGCAGCGAGCTGTCGTTCGAGCAGTGGCTGGCGCTCGACATGAAATATATCGCAGATTGGTCACTATGGCTTGACCTCAAGATTTTGTTCAAAGTCATACCGGCAGTAATCAAAGGTAGCGGGGCATCTTGATGATCAGATGAAAAGTGCGAATACATACCACCTTAAGGAGCGAGAACATGAGCAGCATTGAGCGCGTCGCGGCATACGCCATTCTGATCATCATCGGGCTTGTGTTGTTCGAACTCGCATTCTATGCGGCTGGACTTGTACTGCAGTCTAAATGGGGTATGTGGCGGCTTCCCGAGGCGCCTGCCGGCGCACGAGTTGCGCTGACATTCGACCAGTATATGCAGCGTCGGGATCCGGATCTTGGTTGGCCGCATCTACCTGAGTACGGCGACTCGCTCGATAATAATGGAGCGCTGCCCAATGCACACTATCCTGAAAGCCCCGATCGAATCACCTGCGTTTCACTCTACGGCGACTCATTCACAGAGGGAGGTGATGTGACATCACCGGAACACACGTGGGGGAATGTATTGTCCGCACGTCTAGGCTGCAACGTGAAGAATCTTGGGGTTGGCGGTTATGGCACTGATCAAGCCTATCTTCGGTTTGAGAAATACGCTGAAGACTCTGCATCGTTGGTGATATTCGGTGTGCATCCGCCGGATGTCGTGAGGAATCTGACAAGAATTCGTGATCTCGAGAATTCCGCCAAGTGGTACGCGTTGAAACCGCGTTATATCTATACTGAAGACAGTGGGCTTACCCTGGTGCCCATCCCGGTTTTAACCGAGGAGCAGTATTTGCGGGTGTTGACGGAAAAAGGTGATCCGCTGATATTGGAGCATGAAAACCTGCACCCTGGCGGTCCAGCCGGAATTGTCAAACTGCAGTTTCCCTACACCATCTCCGTGCTCGAAAACATGTTCAGGTATTACCGATTCAAAGCGCGCGTTTTCGGCTATCCAGAATATATGCCGTTTATCGAACGAGATCACCCCATGAAAGGTTTGCAGATAACTGCTGGACTGACTAAGAAATTCATCGACCTCGCGGAACAGCGAGGGAAGAAGCACCTTGTCGTAATCTTGCCGCATCTGGTTGACTTCCGCTTTTACATCCGCACGGGTTCCTGGCCATATCAGAATCTCTCCGAAGAGCTGCAGAGGCTTAACGTGCCGTTTATCGACTTTGGTCCGTACCTGAAGAGTGTCGCAGAGACCGAAGGCAAGGCCCTTGACACGTACTTCGGCGCCACACAACACTACAATGACGAAGGTAACGCGCTCGTCGCTGGATTTGTGGATAAATCGATACGGGAGCGTAAGCTCCTTGCCGTGAATTGACGGTTTCGGGGTAAATCATGGCCAGGATATTTTGCGCATAATATATATTATGTTAAATAAAGACCAACAATCAGAAATCTACCAAAGGCTAAGCCCGGCACATCCCCTGCACCGCGGCTGCGTTTCGCATAAGATCCGCGTCTAGCTCAGCCTCAAGCTCCTTATGACCAATACGAAATCCGGTCAGCGCGAACTTCTCCCTAACGTCCTTGCATCGGGTATCGCTTATCTGATCGCCGCGGCGATCGGCTTCATCATGCCGAGGGTCATATACGAATCCGTCGGTCCGGTTTCGCTTGGCCTTTGGGATCTGGGTTGGTCCTTTCTACTTTACGTGAGCTTCTCTGGGTTCGGTTTCGGTCCCGCTATGGCCCATTTCGTTGCCTATTATCGGGCCAATGACGATTCCCTCGCTGAGGCCAAAGTCTATGCCACGGGAATGACGTTGCAGGTACTGTTTGCTTGTGTAATAACCATCGCCTTCGTCGTTGGTCTCAACGTCGTCAATTCAAGCACGCAGATGCTCTCTGTCGCTGATGTCGAAGTTCTGTCGAGGTTGCTGCTGATTCTGGGTATCGCGGTGTTTGCAGTAATAATCGGCGATGCGGCGCATGGCATGCTGCTGGCCAGTCATAAAGGGCGCATTACTGAATACATAAACGTTATCCACGACATCCTGCTGGCGATCACCATGGTCTCTGTGCTGCTGATGGGCTACGGGATTGTCGGGTTGGCAATGGCGACAGCTGCGCTTCGCGTTCTCGCGGAAGCAACCCGGTATACCATAGCAACGAGTATTTGTGCCCGCTTTAACTGGCGCTTGAGTAACGTCAGTGAGAATACCGCCAGGGCGATATTGCGATACGGCATAAAAACATCTGCCTCGGTGTTCCAGGAACTCGTTGTACTGCAGGCTACCCGTCTCGTGTTGTTTCTAAGTGCAGGCCCAATTGCCCTCGCGGCGTTCTCCCGTTATGCAACAATCGTCAGGCAGTTGAATCGACTGATCGACCGATTGAGCATTTCCATACCCACGATTGCCAGCGAGCTGGATGCCGGAGGCAACCTCGACGCGGTGCGCAATCTTTACATACGTAGCACCGGTGTCGCTTTGCTGCTGATTCTACCGGCGCTGGTGATCTTTTGGGTCCTGGGCGACTTCATCGTAAAGCTGTGGATGGGTGACGATTTCGTGCGCCCTGGTCTGGCATGGATGCTCGCCGGAGCCTGCGCGCTGCATGCTCAGTATTGCATATCGATGCGTAGTCTAAGCGGGATCAACAAGCACGGGCGAATTACCCTGGCGTGCCTGCTTGCCTCCAGCCTTGCGCTGGGCGCTGGCTATGCTTTCAGTTATCCGGTACTCACGGACGAAGCTGCATTATATGTCTCGTTGGTGATGTTGCTTACGGTGCATTTGCCCTTTGCGCTGTTCGCATCCTGGCGGCTCCAGGTGGGCTGGCATGAAAACCTGCGACTGATCTACTTCCGCCCGCTCGCGGTCAACGCGGGGTTTTTCGTTCTGTTATTGGCAGTGCGCTCGCTGTACGTGGATAATCTCTGGTTTGCAGGCAACAGCCTGCTTGTTGTTGGCTTGGCGGTGCTTGTGTGGATCTACTGGGTATTCGCGCTGGATGACAGCAACAAACAGTTCATGCGCGGCGCGGTGCGCACGTTTGGCGGTGCTCGGGAGCTGTGGGGATAAATCATGGCACATATACGGGTACTCAAGCATTACATACATACGCCCTTTCTGATCGCCGCGTCTCTCGAGGCGCTCGCCATTGGTGTATCTGCCTATACTGGTTTTTATACGCGCTACGGTCGCTTCCCTGAATTTTACGATCACCTGCCCTACGCGCTTTCTTTCGCTGCCATTACGAGCTTCTTCATGATGGCAATGGGGGTGTATGAGGCCCGCTTGCGGGAAGGGTTCGTTGGCGCATTGCTGCGTACAGCGGTTGCGATGTTCCTGCTTGGCACATTGGGCATGGCAGTTTTGTTGTACCTCGTTCCACCTTTATTCGAAGGCCGTGGCGTACTGCTGTTTGCCACTACCGAAGCATTTGTGCTGGTAACGCTGATCCGCTGGTCGACTCGTCGGGCAGTTGGTGACAACTTCATGAAGCGGCGCGTTGTTGTACTGGGTACCGGCGAGCGGGCCTTGAAGATCGCTAATCGCATGCGGC
This sequence comes from uncultured Pseudomonadales bacterium, assembly GCA_964393625.1. Classification (GTDB taxonomy): domain Bacteria; phylum Pseudomonadota; class Gammaproteobacteria; order Pseudomonadales; family Azotimanducaceae; genus UBA4421. The sequence continues at coordinate 98,852 of CAYMUT010000013.1, read as the reverse complement.
GCAGGTCTGATCAACGCGCCTTCATTCTCATGGGGTTCATGCTCCAGGAGGATGCCGACGATCTCGTCTCGGAGTTTGGCGCGCGCATTTTGCCCTATCCCGGACAGGGCCTGCTGGACTACTGCACCGGCAATGACATCGACGAAATTGTCATTGCCACCGACGACCGTCGGGCTGACTCCACCAACAGCCCTATTCCGTTCGACGAACTCATGGAGTGTCGACTTTCCGGCGTAGAGGTCTGCGAGGTGCAGAATTTTGTCGAGCGAGAAGCCTGCAAGATCGATGTAGACCTGCTGCAGCGCTCCTGGCTGGTCTATTCAGACGGCTTTGACACAGGCACTTTCCGCGCAATCACCAAACGTACTTTCGACATACTCACCGCATCTATATTGTTGCTTTTGTTCTCGCCCATCATCGTGCTATGTGCGTTGATCATTGCCGCGACCGGCGGCTTTCGGGCGCCCATTATATATCGTCAGGAGCGGGTCGGCTTGAACGGCGCACCCATTCAGGTACTGAAATTTCGCACCATGCACGAAGACGCAGAAACCTCCGGCGCCATGTGGGCTGATCTGCATGATCCACGTATAACCCGCTTTGGGCGTTTCCTGCGCCGCTCGCACCTGGATGAACTGCCACAGTTGTTCAGCGTACTGAACGGCACGATGAGTATGGTCGGACCGCGCCCGGAGCGACCGGTGTTCGTCGAAGAACTGACCGATAAGGTACCCTTTTATGAACAGCGTCATCGAGTGAAACCCGGCGTGACCGGGTGGGCTCAATTATGCTATCCGTATGGTGCTTCCATTACAGACGCCAAGGAGAAGTTGCAGTACGACCTGTACTATCTGAAAAACCACAGCCTGCTGCTCGACCTGATTATCCTGTTGCAGACCGTCGAAGTGGTGCTGGTTGGCGAAGGTTCGCGATGAGTAAGCCTGAAAGTGCAACCAGCGAGGACGATCCGCACCATGGGATAGATGAGCGTTCGCAATCCCGCTGGCAACTGCTCTGGGATGTTTTTGTTTTTCAGTTCAAGCTTGCTTTCGATGGTATACGTGATGTTGTGCTGGTACCGGTTTCCATTGTTGCGGGCCTGGTGGGTCTGCTGGTCGGCGGCAACGAGCCGGCCCGGTACTTTAGGCGGGTTCTGCGGTTCGGCCGGCGCACGGAATACTGGCTTAATCTTTTCGATCATCCCCAGCGCCGGAGCGGCACGTCTGACGAGCTGATCGACCCTATCAGGGTTCGGGTGTTCGAAGAAGCCGAGAAAAGCGAACTGCTGCGCAACGTCGGCTCTGGCTTGAGTCGCTCTCTCGATCAGGTCGGCGAGAGTATTGCCAAGAAACAAAAGCGCAGCGATCCTCCTGAGTCCTAGCAGGGCACGACCTTGCTGGAATTCGACAAATCACAGTTCCCTTACTACTGTTAACTCAGCTACCACAAAGATTAAGTAAGACTGTGAAAGGACTGGCATTCTTCCTCTGCTCCGCCGTATTGCTCAGCCTCGGGGCATGTTCAAACAAGTTCGAATCGATCCCCGATGAAGAACTGGCAGACTCTATGCACGAATGCCGCGCTGCGCCGGATCAAAGCCCGGGTATGGCCATTCGCTGCGACAATGTCGCCCGTGAATGCGCGCGCCGCCGTGAGGCGGGCCGTTTCGTCTGTTGATCATGGGGCGTGCTGTCGCGCGCATCTGCTCTCCCCTGCTCTGGTTGATCACACTCTGCTGGACCAGCTCGCTGTTGGGCGCGCCTGCAGAGGTCCCGGTGCTGGGTGGTCTTGGCCTCAGGCTTGGTTTGCCGGTGCCGGAGGGTGCCGCCGGTGCCGAACTCACGCAGGTGCCGGAGGCGGCGCTGCCGCCAGGAGCAAACATCCCGATCCCCCAGGTAGAGCCCGGTGGCCGGTATCCGTGGCAACACTTTAATTCGCCTAACATCCCGCGTCTGTACCGCGGCGTACCCGTACAGAGCTTCGTTATGGTCAGTGACGCCGGTGAAGCGATGCGTGTGGTCGCCCGTGTGAATTATCGCGGCTGTGACGAAAAATTCGATTGGCTCAAAGATACCATCAGCAAGAAATACGATGTGCATGGAGATGCGGAGGTTACCCCGCCAGCAGGTTACGAGCGTGCATTGACAATAACGGCCATCGACAGGCAGATTGAGGTGCGCTGCGGCCCGCGCCTTGTGCTGGATTATATCGATCTGACGTTGATCAAAGCATGGAGCAAACAGCAAGGCAGGCGCTGGACGGTATACCAGCGGGATCAGGCAACCATCGCCAAGCGTCAGCTGGTGCTCGATCAGCGCCGTGCCGTGAAGTTCGCCGACTCTTTCACTCTGGGCAGTCAGTACCGCCTCGACGGCGCGTTTGGCATCTATTTCAAACGCCCGTTCGCGGAGCGGTCGACGCAACAATTTCCCATCGATCAGCCATTTTATGCGGTATTACCCAATCTGCCTGAACCATTTGGGGAGGGAGAGATTCTGCTGACGATATCGCCGGAAAGACACCCCATCGTGATACGCGGCACGTTCGACAAGCTGGATTTCGAATACATCGCCGATGCCCTTAAGGCCAAGTACGGAACACCCATGAAGGCATCCAGCCGGCACATTATTCATAAAGTCAGCGGCAATCATGCTATCGTCAAAAGAATGGGCGCGGATATGATTGAGTTAGCGTTCATCGACGCAACCGAGAAGGAAGCACAGCGGGCGAGGCTTTGGGCTCAGGAAAGCGAAGGATTGTAGTAGTAACTTATGGCTAAGGAGCTTAGGCCATGCATATGAAACCACCGGCGCAAGCCAAAAAAAAACTGACGGTCATTTCTGATCGTCGCCAACTACGTGATCGCAGGCGACGCAATCTGCCCATTGCCTTTGCTGATCGGCGTCAGGCCTGCCGCAGGCGGACCGAGTTGCAGGCATTTATCTGGAATACCCTTGGGAGTGCTTGAACAGCCTGTCTAAGCCCTCCTGGGCATTGTTGACATGTCCTCGAATTGTTCGAGTTCCTCCAGTGTACAGAAACCGGCTTGCTCGAGTTCGTCGTTGATTCTGCCGTAGATGGTGCCAAGTCGCTCGAGTACAAATCTACTGAACAGATCCTGCACCGTGGCGATGGAATAGGGGTCAAATTTTACGCTCCGGCAGGACATGACAAAGTGATAACTCACCTCCTCCGGACCTACAGGTAATGAGCGCCGCTCTACGTGGCGCTCGGTAGCATGTGCGGTGCGCTCTGCAATCGTCTGCAGCACCGGACCGAAATGCCAAGCGCACTTGCCCGCCAGTTCAATGGCCTGTATGCGCTCTTCCATGAGCTCCGGCCCAACCTCGTGGTGCGCCAGCCAGCCCCGGCCAGCCGCAGTGATGCGCTTGCCGAAGGTTATCAGCAGGTGTTTCCTGCGGAATCGTAGTTCCCTCATCAGCTCAACCACATAACGTTGCTGGGCCTGATCAGAATTCGCGTATGCCAGTTCGAAGAGGCCGTCTTCGATATTGTGGTAAAAACCATCCATGAGTTGCATCAGTTCGCCACTCACATGGGCGTGTATAGCGCCGAACAACTTAGCCGCGTTGACCATCTGCTGCATTCCAGCCCTCAGTTCTCTCTTGCGTAGGAGTAGTCTAGTTTCGGACCTCGTTATTACGTTGATTGACGTCCGCAGATCGCGCGAACCGTGTCTCGAAAAAACAAATTCGAGCTAGTGCCCCGTCCGATCAATTCAACGAATTAATCGGACGGGGCACTAAGGTGTTTGCTGTTCTGCGCGCAGCTCAGTTCAGGCGGATCTGGGCGTTGACATAGCCCGGCGCATCTTCGCTGTCGAAGCTCGCTCGCTGAACAGAAACTCCATTATTTTCCTCAAGTTGCGCGATCCAGCTGATAATCTGGTTGAACGACTGCTGCTGTAGAATGACGCTGATTACACCGTTGGATTCCGGCTGCAGCCGGTTGAGCTTCAACTCGTGTACATTGGCGGCCTTGGTTATGACCGGAATCAATGACCGGTTACCGGATTGATCCGCTCCGCGGCTGGCTGCTGCCCGGGCGGCCTGTTCATTGGCTCGCATCCAGTCGAGCAACTGCGCAGCGTTCTGCTGCCGGTTCATTTCGATTGCACGCCAGTCTGATACCGGTTTCCAGGCGCCAAGCCACAGCAGCGACACGAATACCAGCGCGGTGAGCCCAGCAATAATCCGTTGTTCGCTGCGCTCTCGGCGATAGTACCAGCGACCCACGCCCGATTGACGGAATCCCCGCCAAAGTGTTGCTATTCTGCTCATCGACCGGCTCCGTCCGTGTAGCGCACGCGCATGCGTGATCGCACCCTGCCCTGCTCTTCCTCGGCGCTGGTCACATCGACAGTCACCCCTGCCCCTGCAAGTTTGCCTTTGATGGTTTCCAGATCATCGTAACTGGCCAGCATGACCTCTACAGTAACTTCCTGGCGCTGATCAGCATAGCTGAGTGAATCCACACGGTGTTCCGCTTCCACCACATTGGCAAAGTGGGCAGTCAGGCCAACGAAGGCAGACGCTTCGCTGGCGTTGCTTTTCTGGCCGAGTTTCGCCGCCATACGGCGGCGTAACTGATCTATGCCTACCGGCTGACTTTCACGTGGGAACATGGACTTGTACAACGCAAAGCTTTCGTCCGCCAGTCTGGCGGCTTCGTTTCCCGACCACCAGGCCTGGGTCACCATGCCCAGAAATGCCACCAACACCCAGATCGCCGCCAGAGCGCCCACCGTACGCCAGCGGGCAGCATCTGGATTATGCGGTCGCTTTGCACGGTATTGGCCCTGCAGCAGGTTGATAACGTCAGTCTGTTCGAATCGTTGCGCAAGATAGTCCAGCACGCCGTGTTCTGAAACCGCGATTTCTTCCACTTCCGGATTGCCTTCGAGTTGCCCGCGCTCGATATCAGACAACTCTCCGTTAATTACGATGATTTGCTGGGCCTGCAGTGAATTCAGCGCAAACAGCAATGTGTCGCGGTCGATGGTGGCGGCCTGATTGCCGCTACTGACCAGCGCCGATGGGCCGTCGAAAAGAACGCTGGCGGTACCCTGGCTGCCCGGCAGCACCTGGGCGTCGACGACGAAGTATCCTGGATTGATGCCTATGCTCTTGAAGCAGTCGCGCAGGTTCGCCATGGTCTGGTGCGGCAGAATGTTGCACATTACGGGATCGCCCGGCCGGATGGGGGCGTGGGCAATATGCATGGTTTCGATGTCCGAGGCGACGAATTCCTCTGCGGCGAAGGGCAATGCCCTGCGGATCTGAGCCGCGCTGCGCCCCGGTACATCGCAGTCCACGGCAAGTACGTACTGGCTGGGCAGGAACACCACGGTGTTTCCCGGATCGTTTAACCAGTCGACGTTGGGGTCGGCAATATCGGCCAGGCCACGATAGTCAGTGCTGCCCGTGGCACGCACCCTGCCATCGTTTTCTCTGATGAGCCATTCCACTGCAAGATCAAAGCCCACGTCTGCATCACCCCCTTCTACGGTCTGGGGGCGGGCTTCGGACAGCACACGTATGAACAAACGTGGCATCAGATCTCCTCGGTGTCGATGGTCAGTTTCGAGCGGAATAGTTTACCAAAATCTCGCTGCAGCACCTTCACAATTCCGCTACCTGGATCACGATACATCAAGCTCAGCAGGGTTACTGAGCTACTGCCTAACTGAGCCTGGGCGTGAAGCTGGAAATATTTGCTGGTTACAGACAGTTCGCTGGCCACTGGTGCGAAATCGGCATAGTCGGCAACAAACTCTTCGGTGCTCGTGTATGCGCGCTCAGTTCCGACCAGTTGCTCTGCCATACCTGGATCTATGGCGTTGTCCAACGCGGCCAGGGTCTGCGCATTGGCCGTATTGACGTTTATACTGGATACCTCTGGCGGCAAGGTGCAGACGTGAGGTGCTATGGCCAGGTATTGATCACGGTCCATATTCTGCACCAGCAACAGCTCCGAAACATGGTATACGGGCGTATTGGGCGTACGGTGGGGTGGCACGGCCAGCAGATATTCGCTGTCTTCAGCACCAAACCCGGTCAACTGGTCATCCGCATCTACCCAGTCTTTCCACGCGTCTGCCAGTTGGGGTTGTACAGACAGGTTATTGAGCAGGCGTTTGAAGCGCTCGAGCTGTGTGCCGGATCCGTCAACCAGGCTATTAAGATTGAAGCAGCCCTGCAGGTCGGTCAGCTGGGCCTCCAGGAAACCACCTTCATCCAGCTCAAAAGGCATGGTTGGCTGCGCCCAGAGTTCGTTGTAATGGTCGACATCCTTTCCTGAGTTAGTGAAATCGTCATACAGCGCCTGACGCGCCAGCGTTTCAGCGCCCAGGACATATTGCAGGGCCTGGTTCTGCTCGAAAGTATTCTGATGCTGATTGATGACCAGATTATGGCTGGACATTAGCCGGCTGATAACCGCCATGAGTATGGCAACGATCAGCAGTACACTGACCAGAGCCACGCCGGTGGCGCGCTTAGACACTGGGCACCTCCCAGATACGCTCGACCACGCCGAAGGGTTCTATCTCCACGCGCAATACGATTCCAACCAGGCTTGTCGATGGATCGGGAGAACTCAAACCTGTTTGCGGCCAGAACGTGTGTTCGTTGCCGCTTGCATCCAGGGCATAAAACTCCACACGCTGTACATTTTCCAGCAACGTTTGATACGCAGGCTCGGTATCCTGCGCGCGGTCGAGTACAGGCCAGTAACCGCGCAGCAGATTTTCATCCTGCACAAGATAACCCACGCGCTGTACTTCCGCCCTTGGCAGTTGCAGCGGATTGCGCCACCCTACTCTGGAAAACTCAATAGCGCCGTCGTTGCTGATGATCAATGGCCGTAGTGAATCGCCGTAAAGATCTCGCACTGGGCGATTGGTTAATTGAAGAAGATCTCGCTGCATGATCTGCATGGCCCGGTGAATATCACCGAGCCGCGCGCCGCGCGCCGACAGGTTTTCGTTGGCGCTGATGGTCTGAGACATGAGCTGACTGGAAATCAGGCCGATGAGGGCGAAAATCATAAACGCCACCAGCACTTCTATGAGCGTGAAGCCGCGATTTTTGTGCAGGACCCCAGGCATCAGTACCGACCCAGGAAAGCAATGGTGTGCTCAAAGGGCCCAACCGGCGTTCCTTGCTGCAGCTCGAAAACGTCGACCTCCACCCGGCGTATCCAGGGGTGGTCCGTCGCTGTGACTTCGGTACGCACCTGCCAGTCGCGTTCACCCATATACACGCGCACAGTGTCTTTGCCTTCCGGTAATGCGCTGTTATCACTGCGCAGACTGAGGCGCAGCCGGTTGATCTGGTTCTGGCCTACCCAGTGCGCCATGGTGCGGCGTTCAAGGGTAAAAGTCTGGCTGGCAACGTTGCCGGTGGCCGTAGAGATGGTGATGCCCACTACCGCAATCACCACCATGGCGAGCAGCATTTCCAGCAGGGTGAATCCCCTAGTGCGCATATCAGAGCCGTTCGTCACGGTTTATGGAGGTCCGAGTGAAGCCGTCGGATTCGAGCACCCAGGGCCAGGTTTCCCATTCCTTCGCTTCCAGCGTAATGGTGAAAGGCGTGGTTTCACCGCTGGAAAACAGCACGATGGTTGGCAGGTCGTCTTGTTCGGAGGATTCATTCAACAGATCGTCAAATTCTTCTACTTCGACATCGAATTCCACCCGGCTGTCGAATTCGTCCGGCCGAAACGGCTTATCGGCGCGTTCTACCCAATCGCCATTGATTTCGTCGAACTCGGCGAAGTAGACCCTTTCATCACCCAGATACAGCCCCCACTCCCGGTTGGATTGCAGGGCTCGATCACGCGCCATTTCAATTCGCAACGCCAGCCGTTCCGCATAGCCGCGGAAGGTCTGTTCACGGTCGGTACCGCCGAACGACGCGACCACAACGCCCATGAGAATTGACACCACAAGTACCACCACCAGTATCTCGATGAGGGTAAAGCCCAGGTTGCCGCGAACTGCGGCGGCGCCTCGGGTCAGGCTATAGGTCTTCGAAACGAATGTCCGCATTCAGGCCCTCGCCTCCTTCCTGACCGTCTCCGCCCAGGCTGAACAGCATGAAGCGGATATCGCTACGCTCATACTCATATATGTAAGGTGACCCCCAGGGGTCGGTAGGCAGCTTCTTGATGTACCCTTCCGGGTTGTAGTTTTTGGGTTCCGGAAAGCCGCTCGGTTTCTGTATCAGGGCCTCAAGCCCCTGCTCAGATGATGGATACTGAAAATTGTCCAGTCGGTACACATCCAGAGCACTGGCCAGGGTACGCAGGTCGGCCTGGGCAGCCTGTACGCGGGCGGCGTCAGGCCGCCCCATGATCTGCGGCACCACTACAGCACCGAGAATGCCCAGGATCACAACGACCACCAGGATCTCGATCAGCGTAAACCCTCTATTGGAACGTTGATTGATTGAACTGCGCATAACTACCTCTCTTGCAATATAGATTCAGCGCTCGGCGCGGACCACTAGACGAGCTGATTCATGCTCAATATCGGCAGTAAAACCGCCATTACGATAAACAGCACCACGCTACCCATGATCAGCAGCATCATGGGTTCGAACATCTTTACGATGGTCGCGACGATTCGCTCCACTTCCGCCTGTTGATAAGTGGCGACCCGACCCAGCATTATATCGAGTTCACCACTCTGTTCTCCGCTGCCCACCATATGCAGCAGCATCGGAGGAAACTGGCCTACCTGATCCAAGCTCATCTTGAGGCTCATCCCCTCGCTCACGGTCTGGGTTGCGTCCTGTAACCGACGTTTCAGATAAGCATTAGACACGACTTCACTGGCAATGTTCATGGCTTCTACCAGCGGCACACCGGCACTGGTAAGTATCGATAGTGTGTTGGCGTAACGGGCCGCGTTGGCACTGCGGCTGATACGTCTGATCAAAGGTATGGAGAATTTCTGATGGTCCCAGCGCAGGCGCATGGCCGGTTGCGCCAGCACCCACCTCACCAGGACGACAATGCCGATGACGCCAGCGAGCAATGCCCACCAGTAGTTGCGCAGGGTATCGGTTATGCCGATGAGCAACACGGTAAACCATGGCAGAGTCTGGCCGGTATCTTCGATGACACTGATCATGTCCGGGATCACGTACACCATCAGGGCACCGACGATGGCAAACGCGAGTAACAGCAACGCCACCGGATAAAACAGCGCCATTTCGACATCACGGGTGGATTCGAACTGACGCTCCAGATAATCCGCCAGATTCTCCAGTACCCGGTCGAGAAAGCCGGACTGCTCACCGGCAGCCACGGAGGAACAATACAGCTCTGAGAAGCTGCCCGGATACTCCCGCAGGCTACCGGCCAGAGAATGTCCCTCGAGCACTTTGGAACGGATGCCGAGAATGAGGCCGCTGACATGTTGTTTCTCACTCTGCTGGGCAACCGCAGCCAGGGCTTCTTCAATCGGCAGGCTGGAGGCGATCAGAGTGGCGAGCTGGCGGGTGAACAGTACCCGGTCCAGGGCGGAAAGGCGCCGGGTGAAATTGAGCGAAAGGCCGTTGCGGTCTTTGGCCGCGCGTTCGGATGCGGCCGATACCTCAAGCGGCGTGAGGCCCTTGTCACGCAGCACCTGGCGCAACTGCCGCGCACTGTCGGCCTCCATTACACCTTTGTTCTGATTGCCCTTGGCATCAAGGGCGACGTATTCGAATGCGGCCATTTAAAGGTCTATTTTAGGGGGCCGGGTGTCAGTCTTCCAACGTCACGCGCAGCACTTCCTGCACCGTCGTCGTACCGTCGAGGACCTTAGCCTTACCATCTTCCCGGATACTGGGCGCAATCCGCCGGGCGTAGCTGGACAGTTCCTGCTCGCTGACCCGATCGTGGATCAGCTGGCGAATAGTATCGTCTACCACCACAAGTTCATAGATGCCGGTACGGCCCCTGAAACCGGTTGGGCCGCAGGCCTCACATCCCACCGCCTCATAGACAATGGCCGATTGTTCCTCCAGAAACTGCAGCTCCGCTGCATTTGCCGGGCGCTGCTGGCGGCATTCCGGACAGAGTGTGCGCACCAGGCGCTGAGCCAGCACACCCACCAGGCTGGAAGAAAGTAGAAACGGTTCCACGCCCATGTCCATCATGCGGGTAACGGCGCCAACGGCGGTGTTGGTGTGCAGGGTGGACATCACCAGGTGGCCCGTCAAACTCGCCTGTACGGCGATTTCGGCGGTTTCTAAGTCACGGATCTCACCCACCATTACCACATCGGGGTCCTGGCGCAGTATTGCGCGTAGTCCCCGGGCGAAAGTCATATCGGCCTTGGTATTGACCTGAGTCTGACCGATGCCCGGAAGGTTGTATTCCACCGGGTCTTCAACGGTGAGGATGTTGATGGTGTGCGCGCTGAGTTCCGCCAGCGAGGCGTACAATGTAGTGGTCTTGCCGGAACCTGTGGGACCCGTTACCAAGAAAATACCATGGGGCTTGTGCACTACCGACTGCAGACGCTTCAAGGTGGCCTGGTCCATACCGAGGCTCTGCAGACGCAGACGGCTGCCCTGCTTATCGAGCAGTCGCAGCACCACCCGTTCGCCGGAGCTGGCCGGCATGGTGCTGACCCGTACGTCGACTTCGCGGCCGCCGATGCGCAGAGAGATGCGCCCGTCCTGGGGAATCCGCTTTTCGGCAATATCCAGTCGCGCCATGACCTTGATACGCGATACCAGCAATGGCGCCAGTTCGCGCTTTGGTTTGACCACTTCGCGCATCACGCCATCTACACGGAAGCGCACCACCAGCTCTTTCTCGAAAGTCTCGATGTGCACGTCGGACGCGTTTTCACGGATTGCTTCAGCCAGCAGTGCATTAATCAGGCGGATGATCGGCGCGTCGTCTTCCTGCTCGAGCAGATCTTCGGTTTCCGGCACCGAGTTTGCCAGACTGGCCAGGTCCATTTCCTCGCCGAGGTCTTCCACCATCTGGCGCGCTTCGGATGAATCCCGTGAGTAGGTATCGGTCAGCAGCTGCTCGAATTCTTCTTCACCGACCACACGAACACCGATTTCTCGTTGGGCCAGGCGCCGGACCTCGGCCAGGGTAGGCAGGCCAAGCTGCGTCTTACAGGCCACATCGGCTTTGCCGTCTTCCAGGTCCCGACCTGTAATGACCACGCTGAAGCGTCGCGCAAAGGCAAATGGCAGCAATGCCGGCATAGCCTCAACGGTATCGCCGGCAGTAGGGTGATCAATGTCGTTTAGGCTATGGGCAGTGTGCCCGCGGTTTTCGTCCGGGGCGTCAGCCGACATGGTGGATGCCGCGTCGTTCATCGTATTCAAAATGTCCTTGTTGTGCCGCCCATCATACAGTTAATCTCTATTTGAGGGCTGGCGTCCAGTCGGGCCGACAGCCCATTGCGACGGCAATAGTATCAATAACTTACCGCCAATCGTAAGCAGTAATGCACAAACTGCGCTGTATCCGCATTGTGCTGCAACGGCGTGGATGATTCTGCGTATTTTGTCACAGTGATTGCGGTGTATTAATGTCCTTTGCAATTAATTCGTTGAATTAGTCGGACAGGACAGCAAATGCCACGAAGTTGTTGCGGTTTTACTACAACCGCCGGGATTTACCGCGCAGAATGCGCCCATGGACCAATCTAAGGCTCATTTCGTTGCCCATCTGTTCGAAGAACAGGCCGTTCCCCTGGCCAAATACCTCACCGCCCGATTCAAAAGCCGCGATGAAGCCCGTGAAGTCAGAACGCTTAGGGCGTGAACCAGTAATGACCAGTTCTTCGATGGGCTCTGCCTATTTCTCGTCTTCCGCAGAGAAGGCGAGTTGCGGGTCAGAATAGCCAATGCGAGTGCCGAAAAAACCCGAACGTGCCGATCTAGGCGGGTTGGTCTAAGCAGTATCAGATTGACCTGCGGCTATCGGCTGTTCATTGCAGACGGCGCACACCAATCGTGCGCTTCACGCCCACCACCTTCAGGTAGTAACCCCAGCGACCGCGTTGCACGATGACCTCCGGGTCCGTGAGCTCATCGCTGCGGTATTTGCCGCCGACCCGCTGCTGCCAGACCTGGCCGTTATCCAGACGGAATACGGTATCGCCAGTCCAGCCACGAAACTCCCCCTTCAAGCGCGCCGTAATCTGTTTGGGAACATCGGGTTCAGGCGCTTTCTCTACTTGCTCCAGCCCGAAGTGTTGTTCCGGGGGCGCTGTTGCGGGGGCCGAAGCGTGCTCAGCTGGAATCGGCGCGGCGGCCACAGGACCCACCGGCGCAACATCTCCATTGGCTGGCTGCCGCCTATTCGCCAACCATTGTTCTAAGTACGTCAGTTCGTCAGGTGTCAGCTTTTCTAGACCTGCACGTTTGAACTCATCAGCGCTCATGCGATCGCGCAGATCTCCATCAGCCCATGCGCCCGTACACACACAGATCAACATTAACCCCGAGCAATTCATTCGCCACAATGCCCGCATAGCAAACTCCTGAAACAAACCTGTTGTGTATGCTAATCGTCCTTTAAGCAGGATACGAGTAGCGCTGCACCCGTAGTATCATGTAGCTCATACGCATGATTCATCTATTGGAGGATTCTGATTGGATTTCGTTGGCAACCACATACTGACCGTTAACCAGTTTGAACGCGCGGACGTTGAGCGCATATTCGAAGTCGCCGATCATATGCAGCCCTATGCTATGCGCAAGCGCATCACCCGCGTGCTGGAAGGGGCCATTCTGTCGAATATGTTTTTCGAACCCTCGACGCGCACCAGGGTTTCTTTCGGTTCGGCGTTCAACCTGCTTGGCGGTGAGGTACGAGAAACCACCGAAGTCAAAGCATCGGCCCTGGCCAAGGGGGAATCGCTGTACGATACGGCGCGGGTGCTGTCTGGTTACAGCGATGTCATCGTAATGCGGCATCCGCAATCCGGTAGTGTTGCTGAGTTTGCTCAAGCGAGCCGAGTTCCTGTGATCAACGGTGGCGACGGTCCAAATGAACACCCCAGCCAGGCGTTACTTGATCTGTACACTATGCGACAGGAAATCGCTCAACAGGGGCGCGGTATCGATGGCCTGAGCATCGCGCTCATCGGAGATCTTAGATACGGCCGTGCCGTGCACTCCCTGTGCAAACTTCTGGGTCTGTACGACAACATTGGCCTGAATCTGATATCGCCTCCAGGCCTCGAACTGCCGCAAGAAATTACTGAAGAACTACGCAGGCGTGGACACGCAGTCAACGCATTCCATGAACTGGAAACAGGTATTCACGGTGTAGACATACTTTATGTGACCCGCACTCAGGAGGAGCGATTCCCTTCACAGGAGGAAGCCGATCGCTATCGCGGACTGTTCCGCCTCAATCAGTCGATTTACACCCAGTACTGTGAACCCAACACCGTCATCATGCACCCGCTTCCGCGGGATTCCCGCGCTCAGGCACAGGAGTTGGATGAGGATCTCAATCAGAATCCGAACCTGGCCATCTTCAGGCAGACTGACAACGGTGTTCTGGTACGAATGGCGTTATTCGCCCTGGTGCTGAATGTCGTCGATGAAGTAGACAACCATGCGAAGCCGGTAACCTGGTACACGGCCAAGCGACATCTCGGGGCTCACCAACGCGGTGTTTCCTAGACGTTGAAACTTGGGCAATGGAAGCGGCTGAGGGATCCCAGCCGCTTACTGACACTAGATGATCAGAAGAGTCAGAGCCTACTTGTCATGCCCTTTTTTTGGGCGCCTTCCTCGGCACCTTAGGCATACGATCTTTCCAGGCTTTGGGGGCAGATCTGTATCCGCGGCACTGCGCCAGGAACTTAATAGCTTCAGCCCAGGCCTTGTCTGCGCCGAGACGCTTAACCGAAAACTCCCGTACGTTGGATTTGCCTTCATTCTGCACCTGCACGCGAAACGCGGGGCTGGGTCGGTAAACCAGGTTGATACCTCTTACACCCGTGGAATGCTTCTTGTCCGTGAAGGCTTGACGTACACGCTTCGCCTTAGCTGTCGCCTGCTTGTCAGCCCACTTCTGATCTAACGCCTTTGCTTCACGACGTACTTCCTTTTGTTTGGTTTTGTTCAAACCAATCAGGCTGAAGTACTCCTGCTGCAATTTACCGTCTATTGAGCGGGCAACACGCAACAGTTGTCCATTGTTCAACTCATACACTGCCACTGGATCGACTCCTCTTTGCTCGGCTGGTTGTTAGACTATAGCAGAGCTTCGAGTTCAGGTAGAGCCTTAAACAAGTCAGCAACAAGTCCGTAGTCGGCAACCTGGAAAATAGGCGCGTCTTCGTCTTTGTTGATGGCTACGATGACCTTGCTGTCTTTCATACCTGCCAGGTGCTGAATTGCGCCAGAGATCCCAACAGCAATGTACAGCTCCGGCGCCACAATCTTGCCGGTCTGCCCCACTTGCATGTCGTTAGGTACGAATCCCGCGTCTACCGCAGCACGGGATGCGCCGATCGCGGCGCCCAGTTTGTCAGCGATGCCGTCGAGCAGGGTGAAGTTCTCACCGCTCTGCATGCCGCGACCACCGGAAATGATGATGCTGGCTGCAGTTAGTTCAGGACGCTCCGACTTGGCGATTTCTTCACCCACAAATGATGAAATGCCGGCATCATGCGCAGCGCCCAGTGTTTCGACTGCACCGCTGCCACCTTCTGCCGCGACAGGGTCATACGCGGTTCCACGTACAGAAACCACCTTGACCGCATCGTTAGACTTGACCGTAGCAATAGCGTTGCCCGCATAAATGGGGCGCTTGAAGGTGTCTTCTGATTCAACGGAGATGATATCCGAGATCATAGCTACGCCCAGGCCGGCGGCTACACGCGGCAGATAATTCTTGCCGTTGGTCGTGTGCGCGGCAACCAGGTGAGAGTATCCGGCGGCGGCTTCGACCACTAGAGGCGCAATGTTTTCGGGCAGTTGATGTTGGTAGGCAGCATTATCTGCAACCAACACCTTGTTTACGCCTGCAGCGGCGGCCGCCTGGGTGGCGACACCGTCTACCCCGCAACCAGCGACAAGTACATCTACATCACCGCCGATTGCAGCCGCGGCCGCCAGTGCGACTCGGCTCGCCGCTTTGAGTTCAGAATTATCGTGTTCTGCAACTACCAGTACGCTCATGAGATCACCTTTGCTTCGTTCTTCAACTTGTCGACCAGTTCTTCAACGGTCTCGACCTTGATGCCGGCTTCGCGCTCGGCAGGCGGCTCAACGCTCAGAACCTCAACGGTAGGCGCGAGATCTACGCCCAGTTCGTCGGGCATAACCGTGTCAAGGGGCTTCTTCTTGGCTTTCATGATGTTGGGTAGTGAAGCGTAACGGGGTTCGTTGAGGCGCAAGTCAGTGGTGATGACTGCAGGCAGATTGATGGAGATGGTCTGCAGACCACCGTCAATTTCCCGTACCACCTGAGCTTTGCCATCGGCAATGCTGAGTTCAGATGCAAAGGTACCCTGGGCCATGCCAGTCAGAGCCGCGAACATCTGGCCGGTCTGGCTGTTGTCGCCGTCGATGCTCTGCTTACCGAAGATCACCAACTCCGCGTTTTCACGCTCCTGCAGGGCCTGCAGCGCGCGAGCGATACCCAGCGGCTGTGCTTCTTCGTCAGTTTCAATGAGCACCGCACGGTCGGCACCGAGGGCCAGACAGGTACGCAGTTGCTCCTGGCACGCCGAACTGCCTACCGCTACCGCTACTACTTCGGTGGCCGTACCTGCTTCCTTCAGACGGACCGCTTCTTCGATGGCAATCTCGCAGAATGGGTTAACAGACATTTTGACGTTTGCCAGGTCAACGCCGGAGTTGTCCGGCTTGACGCGTACTTTGACGTTGTAGTCGACCACGCGTTTCACGGGCACCAGTACTTTCATAAGCTCCTCACTTCAAAGCCCTAACCATTTGTTAGTTAGCTGATTGGTTTTTGAGTTGTGGTTGATTATCGATCGACAAGACATCGCCGAGTACCGGTTTGGTGCAAACAGCGATGACGCGACCCACGTATTTTGGGCGGCGTATTGTCGCCATGGGTAGGTGTTAGGTCAAGGCGTGAGAGCAAAAGTGCGGTGATGCATCAATCGGATTTTCCAGAGAACCCCGTTTTGAGGTGGAGAAAGGCCGGTTTCACCACCCGCTTCGGGGGCATGCGCCGACGCAGAAGGCCAATGCCCCCAACGCAACGGCGATGTCCAACCTACAAGCAGGCTCGCAAATCCCACCCATTAAGACTAATTGTCACAAACAGGAAGGCGCGGAAAAACGGTATACTCAGCGGTTTGAAATCAACCATTCGCATAAAAGGAAACAAAAATGGAGAGTCAGGTCGAACGCGAATCCATGGAGTTTGACGTCGTCATCGTTGGCGGCGGCCCTGCCGGTCTGGCAGCGGCGTGCCGGCTGATGCAGTTGGGCGAAGCCAGCGGCCGGGAGATTTCCGTCTGCCTGGTGGAAAAAGGCTCAGAAATCGGCGCACACATTCTCTCTGGCGCCGTGTTTGAGCCCCGCGCATTGAACGAGCTCTTCCCGAATTGGGCCGAAATGGGCGCCCCGCTCAACACCCCGGTTACGATCGACGAGGTGTTCTATCTACCGAACGGTACCAACCACATAAGAACGCCCAACGCGTTCATCCCCAAGGCGACCCATAACCATGGCAACTACGCCATCAGTCTTGGCAATCTTTGCCGTTGGCTTGGTGAGCAGGCCGAAAACATGGGGGTCAACGTCTTTCCTGGTTTTGCAGCCTCAGAGGTGCTCTATAACGAAGATGGCTCTATAGCTGGCATCGCCACCGGCGACATGGGCATCGGAGCAGAAGGTGAGCAGAAGGCTACCTATGCCCCAGGTTATGAATTACGTGCCAAGTACACGATGTTTGCCGAAGGCTGTCGTGGCCATCTCGGCAAGCAGTTGATCGAAAAATTTAGCCTCGATGAAAACAGCGGCACCCAGCACTACGCCATTGGTTTCAAAGAGCTGTGGGATGTCGATCCGCAAATCCACATTCCAGGCAAGGTCATGCACACCATGGGTTGGCCTGGCAAGCATTTCGGTGGCATGTTCACTGGCTCGTACATGTACCACCTGGAGAACAACCAGGTGTCCGTGGGCCTCATTGTCGACCTGTCCTACTCCAATCCCCATGTGAGCCCGTTTGATGAGTTTCAGCGCTTCAAGCATCACCCGCTCATCGCCAAGACCCTTGCAGGCGGCACCAGGGTTTCATATGGCGCCCGGGCCATCGTCAAAGGCGGATTGCGTGCCCTGCCCGAGCTTGCCATGCCCGGCGGCTTGTTGATCGGTGACGATGCCGGATTCCTGAATATGACCAAGATCAAGGGCAGTCACACTGCCATGAAGTCCGGCATGCTGGCTGCTGAAGCAGTTGCGCAGGCACTGAGCGGCGGTTCAGAAGGCGGCGAGACCCTTGATGGGTTTCGCACCCGCTTCGAAAACTCCTGGCTCTACGAAGAGCTGCATCAGGCGCGCAATTCCCAGCAGGCGATTCACAAGTTCGGCACCTTGGTGGGCGCTGGATTCATCTGGGCCGATCAGTTCATTAAAGGCAACCTGCCTGTTACGCTGAAAGATGACAAGCCGGACCATGACACTCTGCAGGATGCAGCCAGTGCCAAGGCCATCGACTACCCGAAGCCGGACGGGGAGCTTTCCTTCGACAAGTTATCGTCAGTATTTCTGTCGAATACTGCACACGAGGAGGACCAGCCCTGCCACCTGACCTTGGCGGATGCCGATATCCCTCTCAACGTGAACCTGCCAAAATGGGCCGAACCCGCACAACGCTATTGCCCAGCAGGGGTTTATGAGATCGTCGAGGAAAACGGTGTGCAGCGCTTCCAGATCAACGGGCAGAACTGCGTACACTGTAAAACCTGCGACATCAAAGATCCTTCGCAGAACATCACGTGGGTAGTGCCTGAGGGCACCGGTGGGCCGAACTACCCGAATATGTGACCGTGTTGATGGCGGGGCACATGGGGTGGCCCGCCCGTCGCCTATTCCAGTCGGCCCAGCGCGAAACGCGTGTTTGAGCTGTAAACGACGAATTCGTCGTCTTCGCGCTGCCCTTCTTCAACCAGGCGGTAATACACCGCTCGCGAAGCTTTGGCAAACAACGCGTCGCGCACGTGCAGATATGGAATACCTGCGCGCATTTCGAGTCCATGTTGAGCATCAGCAGTGACATAATCGCGCACGTTGGTGGTAAACAGCAGATCCTTGTGCTTACCGGCACCCCGCACATCCATATCGTGCAGCACGAAGGGCACATCATCCACGCTGATGCGCAGCTTCTCCACCGGTGTCACCAGGAAGTAATCATCACCTTCCCGCCGCAGAATCGAGGCGAACAGGTTGACCAGCGCCTGACGCGGGATCGGGTCGCCTTCATGGTACCAGGCACCATTGTCATCGATGCGGATGTCGATTTCGCCGATATGCTCGGGCTGCCACAGGTGCACCGGCGGTCTGGATTTGGAGGCTTGCAGCGCCGTAAGAGACTCAAACAGCACGTCGATATCGGACATAAGCGGGCCTGGTCGGACGAGTTAGCTCGCGCCCAGTTTAACCACCCTGCTGATCACCCTGAAGTACTTTAGCAAGCTGCGCGAACGCGACTTCGATGAGTTCGGGGTCGTGCCAGGATGTTCCCCAGAGTTTTGGGTTGATGCGCAGCTGCATGCGCTGCAGAAGTTCCCCGCGGGCATCAATGGCGTGAATGGTGAGCGCCTGGGTCGCAGGTATTTCCGGCATTTCAAACATCCCTACCATGCTAGCCGCGTATGACTTTTCCCGAAGTACCAGCTCAGGCGCCTGGCCTTTAGCTGGGTCCTGAGGCCACAGCACCATCAAGCGCATGTCTGGATGCGTGTCCGTGGTTGAGAAGTACTGTCGCAAGCCGCTGTTGGCAGCGTCGATCCACTCCTGGGAGGCGGAAGCGGGGATACTCAGGGCGAGGCTTGTGTTGGGACCGAGACGCCACCGGGGCGCCTGTTCCACCCAGACGCGGTCCGATATCCGCAGGTATTGCGGCGCTTGCGAGGCCTGATGAAGGGTGTTCTGCCAGGTACATGCGCCTGACAAAACTGAAACTGCCACGACAACCCAGCGCCCCGCGGCAGGGACCCATTCCGTGGCTCTGGTAAACTTGAACAAACCCAGATACTCCTCAACGCACTGATCGTGCTGCTTCGCTTTCTCAAAAGGAGTATAGGCGCGCGCTGAATTTCCGCGAATCAGCCGCCAATAAACTTCATGACCGTGACTTCGCCGCGAAAGCTGGTCAGTTGCTTGTCCCCCAGCGCCTGGGTGAGCACGCTCTGGAGCCGGACCATGGCCAGCTCATGAGGCAGCTGGAGTACATTGTTCAGATCATATGAGCGGGCATTGGATAAGCAGCCAAACAGACGCCCGTTAGATGAGAGGCGCAAGCGGGTACAGGTGCGGCAGAACGGTTCACTTTCGTTGGCGATCACGCCAAAAACCCCGGCGTCGGGTATCTCGAAGCGGGCGGCAGTGGAGTCGAATGGCGCATCAGTGCGCGAAAATTCATAGCGTTGCCCGATTCGCTCGAGGATATCGTCAAGGCTGAAGAACTGATTCTGAAACTGCGGGTTACCCTGAAGGTGCCCCATATTCATCAGTTCAATGAAGCGTAACTCAATACCGCGCTCCAGGCAGAACTCGAGCAAGGGTAGGATCTGGTCGTCGTTCTTATGGCGCATGGGCACCATGTTGATCTTTATCTTCAGCCCTGCGTCCAACATCAACGCGACGCCCTGCAGGACCGTTTCGAGATCACCTGACCGGGCAATTTCCCTGAAACGACCGGCGTCCAGTGTATCGAGGCTGATGTTGATGCGCTGCAGGCCTGCATCGGCTATGAGCTGAGCTTTGCGAGGCAGCAACTGCCCATTGGTGGTCAGCGAAACATCCGTCAATCCCAGCCCCATGACCCCTGGCAGTACCTGATCGAACTTCGGCGAGAGCAACGGTTCACCGCCGGTAATGCGCAACCTGTCGATACCGGCCACTTCCACCAGCAGCGCCACCGCCTTGATCATCTGTTTGGATTCAAGTTCCGATGCGGCAGGTAACAGGCGTTTACCATCGGGCACACAATAAGTGCACGCGTAGTTGCAAGCAGCGGTGAGACTGAGGCGTAAGTTGCGGAATTGTCTGCCCAGACGATCAACAATCACAGCGATAAAAGAGTCGGTAAAGTGACGGCTGCGCAGTATGGACGAAAGCCGCCCTCAACACACCCCGTTAAAGCTGATTGAAACTGCCGCTTTGCAAAAAGGTGACGTAGTTCCTGGCACAATTTACAGCCTGTGCTTTACTGGGGTTAAGTCGCTGCTCACGTCTCCCCCCCCCAACGACCGCAGCGGCTTTGCGGGGCGAATACAGCTGTCACAGCTCGTCTCGTAAGTGTGACTCCTAATGGTACTTGCCCGGTTCTGCCGGGCTTTTTTTTGCGTATTTTTCATTGTGTTACACGTGAAACATCATTGTTTTGCAAGGTGCTCTGCCAGACGCCCGACGAACTCGACCGCCCAGAACACCCGATTAGACCCCTTTACTACTATGCCCGGCGTATCATGAGCCGCAGCGATGCGGCCAACTGCGTCCAGCAGAATATCGTCAGCCTGTCCGTACCACTGGGCGCCAATGGAGTCTGCGAGTTCACGGGTAGCTTTTCCCACACAGATTACGTCGTCGAAGTCAGCCAATACCTCGCCAAGGGCCAAATGAGCAGCCGCACCGCCCTCACCCAGTTCCAGCATTTCCCCGATAACCGCGATCTTTCGATCTAAGCCGGGAAAAGCAGCGAATCCCTGCAGCGCGGCGGTCATGGACTGGGGGTTGGCGTTGTAGCTCTCATCAACGATCAGCACATTGCCTGCCCGCCGGATGTTACCGCGACCTTCGGGAACGAGTTCGCGAGGTAGTTCGCAGGCACGTGCAAGATCTTCGCCCAGCAAGTGGCACGCCAACAGCGTTGCTGCAATGGTGGTGGCGCGGTGCAAGCCACCGCCCGGCACGCGGACACTGTAGGTTTCGCCAAACAGATCAACTTCGGCAAGATCGCCCTGAAGGTCCCGTACTCGCGCGTGAGCGCGTTCAGTCAGGCCAAAGCTGTGACCGTATGGCAGTCCGATCCGGTCCTCATGTATTGCTAAAGATTTATCCTTTAACACATTGAAAATACTAATTTTTTCTTCATAAAGAGCATCCCATGAGGGAAAATTTTCGAGGTGCGCTGTGTGCACGTTGAGCATGATCGCAAGCTCCGGCACTACCATTTCCGCCAGGGGCAGAATCTCTCCAGGATGGTTAGTGCCGATCTCGAATACGCCCGCCTGCATGCCCCCAGGCGCATTGGCCAGTGCCAGCGGCACGCCGATATGGTTATTGTAACTGCCGGGAGGCGCGTAGCCGGCAAGCGCCGCTTGCAGAAAGCGTTTTGCGGTGGTCTTGCCGCTGCTGCCGGTCACAGCGACAACGTGCCCGCGCAGTCGCGAACGGGCACCCGCGCCTAAACGCCACAGTCCGTCGTAGGTATCGGCGACGCGAATCAACGGGATGTTCGGGTCCACCTCGACATTTCTGTGGACCACGGCGCCCACGGCGCCCTGGGCAATAGCGTTTGCCACGAAGTCATGGCCGTCAACCTCGCTGCGATAACTGGGGTTGAACCGCGGCCCGGGATCGCCGGGCAGGGCAACGAATAGATCACCCGCCTCTACCAGCCGACTGTCGACCTTTACGCCGAAAACTTCGGGGCCAGCGGCAGGTAGCGCGTCAAGCACTGCGCACAATTCTGCCCAGTGCCACAGCGTGTTACCGACCTGCGGTGGGTTTGCAGAATCCGACATTCAATATTCCTGATGGTTTTACACGTAATGGTACTGAAAAAGACGCTAGAATCGCTGCTTTGCTTAGCCAGATTGGAACAAACATGGCGAATTCCTCATCCGCATCCAGACAAGGGGCTGCGAAATCCAGCTTGCTCGGACGAATCGGGGCTGGAATCACTTATCTGCGCAATTTCGTCCTCAACAGCCTGTTCATTTTGTTGATGCTGATAGTGTGCATATCGCTGCTGCAGACCTGCAGCGGCATTACCGTGCCCAAGGATAGCGCTCTGGTCATAAATCCCAACGGCATCATTGTCGAGGCGCGCTCTTACGTCGACCCACTGGAGGAACTGCTGGCCGCGGGTAGAGCTCAGCAGGAGATTGAACTGGCGGAGATTCTCACTGCGATCAAAAGCGCGGGAGAGGACGAACACATCCGCATGATCGCCCTCAACCTGGATCGCCTCGGTGGCGTGGCGCCAGCCCATGCCCATCGAATAGGACAAGCGCTGGACAGTTTCAGCAAGCGTGGCAAAAAGGTAGTCGCTTACGGACGCTTCTTCAGCCAGAGCCAGTATCACATTGCCAGCTTCGCCGACGCCCTCTACATGCATCCGATGGGCCAGGTGCTGCTGGAAGGATTTGGCGGGTACAACTTCTACTTCAAAGAACTGCTGGAAAACTTCGACGTTAATGTTCACGTGTTCCGGGTGGGTGAATTCAAGTCTGCCATCGAGCCGATGACCCGCAACGACATGTCAGAAGAGTCGCGCATGGCAGGCGAAGCACTGTATCAGAACCTCTGGCAGAACATGCTGGCCGACATCAGCCGTAACCGTCAGGTCGATCACGACACTTTGCAGAATTATGCGGACGACCTGGCCGGACAGTTGGCGATTACTCAGGGTGATCTTGCCCGCGCGGCGCTGGAAAACAACCTCGTAGATGAGCTTCTCAGCGGTGATCAGGCGGAAGTCCGCATAGCCGATGACGTTGGCTACCACCGTGACGGCAGCGGCAACATCAACGGCATCGATTTCTTAAACTACATCGAAGCCAGGGGGCTGATGCCCGCTCCTCTGGAGGTCGGGCCAGATAAGATTGCCGTGATCGTGGCCGAAGGCATAATCGTGACCGAAGGGCGCGGCCAGGGACTGGTTGCAGCAGACACACTGATACCACTCATTCGGCAAGCCAGAGAAGACGACAGCATCAAGGCGTTGGTGCTGCGGGTGAACTCCCCCGGCGGCAGCCAACTGGCATCGGAACTCATTCGCCAGGAACTGGAACTGGTCCAGTTGTCAGGTAAGCCCGTAGTCGCGTCGTTTGGGGCAAGCGCGGCTTCTGGAGGCTACTGGATCTCGGCTACCGCAGACGGCATTCTTGCCGAGCCCACCAGCATCACCGGTTCCATAGGCATTTTCAGCTTCATCCCCACCTTCGAAGAAACACTGGCGCGGTACGGCGTACACACAGACGGCGTGGGCACCACCACGCTGACCTTGGGCACGAGTCCGTTTACCGGCCTGAACGACCCCATGCAACAGATTCTTCAGGCAAGAGTGGAGCACGGCTACGAGCAGTTCATCAACCTGGTCGCGCGGGGCCGGGAAATGGAACTGGATGACGTGGAGGAAATTGCCCAGGGCCGAATCTGGAGCGGCGCAGTGGCACACGAACTGGGCTTGATTGACGAGCTAGGGGGGCTGGATAGCGCATTGAGCCACGCGGCGGAGCTTGCGGGGCTGACACGCTGGAGCCTACTACCGCTACGCGAGGCCATTGACCCGCGCAGCCTGCTGCTGCAGCAACTGGTAGCGCCTGCGGCCCGGCACCTGATGCCGGCATCTGCGCATAGCGGTGCGGCCCTAACGTATCACTTAAGGTACGTTAGCGAAATGCTGGAGGGTTTTGACGATCCTTTCGGCGTTTACGCCCTGTGTGCGCAGTGTATAGATCTGCCGGGCGGTTATCGCCGCTGAATCAGGAATCCGGTGGCCCGGCTTCGCTATTGCCCAGCCTGGTCCAGTAATCCCGGGTCATCGTTCTGACCTCACGGCGCATGAGGAATATGCCGATAAGGTTCGGCAGGGTCATCAGCGCCACGGTAATCGCTGAAATCAGCCACACCAGACTGGTATCTACCACCGTAGCCAGAAAAAACCCCAGTACGTAGACGATGCGGTACGGACGAACCCATGGGGTACCCCACAGGTAGGTCACGGCACGATCGCCATAATACGACCAGGCGATAGCTGTAGAGAACGCAAACAGCACCAGTCCTATGGTGACCGCATATTCTCCGTAAATGCCAAAGAAACTCTGCTGAAACGCACGAGCGGTAAGGGGCACGGAATGCAGCAGGGACCTGCCCTGCAGATCAATGTCCGGCGTGCTGAAGGCGCCATCAGTAACTGACAGCACACCACTGAATGGCTGACCGGCAACAGTGACCAAAACCTCTTCAGCAATGGAGCGATTGTGCAGGATCGTGACAGCGTGATCCACTATCTGACCATCGACCACGGTCAGCTCGCCGGTATATTTCTTTACTGGGTCGTTTTCCGGCGCAACCAGGCTGAGATGGCCGAACAGCTGACTGACGTGCTCGGGATTACTGTCGCTGTACTGCCCTTCCACGACCTCCGTATCGAACGCCGCGAACGGCGTTTCGAACTTCTGCTGCCACACGCCCGACGACAGAATCACCAGGCCGGTCAGGGTGCATATGATCAGGGTGTCGATAAAGGGCTCGAGTATCGACACCATACCTTCGGCAACGGGTTCTTTGGCTTTCGCCGAAGCGTGTGCAATGGGTGCTGAGCCCTGTCCCGCCTCATTGGAAAACAAGCCGCGATTGACTCCCCGATTGAATGCGTAGGCAAAGCTCGCACCAAGAAAGCCGCCGGTCGCCGCTGAGCCGGTAAATGCATCGCCGATTACTGCGGCAAAGGACGGCAGGATATTCTCGGAATGGGTAGCCACTACCGCCAGCGCACCCAACGCGTAAAGAATGCCCATGAGCGGCACCAGCATCGCGGCAACAGCGGCAATACGGCGAATGCCACCGACGATGACCAGCGCCAGCAATACCGCCAGCACCAGGCCGCTCAACCAGGTGGGCAGTGCGAACGATGTAAAAAGACCGGAGGCCATGTTGTTGGCCTGGGGCAGATTGCCGCTGCCGAACGAGCTGATCACCGTGGCAACGGCGAAAAACACAGCCAGCCAGCGCAGGTTCAGGCCGTGTTCCATGTAATGCATGGGGCCGCCCACCATCTGGCCGTTGTCGTCTTCACCACGGTACTTGTGACTGATCGATACCTCTACGAATTTGGTGGTCATGCCGACGAAAGCGGTAGCCCACATCCAGAACAGCGCGGCGGGGCCGCCGAGATATATGGCGAACGCTACGCCACCAATGTTGCCGGTGCCGACAGTACCGGAAAGTGCCGTGGAGAGGGCCTGAAAATGGGTCGTGTCACCGGGGTCGTCGGAATGGCTGTATCTGCCGCGCAGCACCGCCCAGGCATGACGGAAGAAGCGGACCTGGGGAAAACCCAGATAGATCGTGAAGAATATCCCCACGCCCAGCAGCACCAGGGGGAAGTAGAATGCGCTGCCGAGCAACCCATCAATGAAATTCAGTGCCGACTCAATGTAGTGCATGGGGACTCCGTGTGCGCAGGCTATTCGCCGAGCAACGCCTTGCGCATGACGAAGAACAGCTTGTTCTGCTCCATCACACCGCGCACCGCCGCGGCGTTGACGCCAATCGCAAACGCGGCCACGTCTTCTCCGGCGTGGGTTTCAATAGGCAGCGGCACCGCGGCCACCTGCTGATAGTCCGGCGCGGTGGTATCTACCTCGGTGAGATCAGGTAACGATTCCGTATAGCCCGGACCATTGGCATAGCTCAAGGTCGTGTAAGGCAATCCGCTGGGGTTGTAGAACATGGCGCTCTCTGCCGTGATCTTCCCTGTTATAGGGTTGCCGCGGCGAGGATACCCGCTGATGGTCAGCGTATGGCTGTGATCTGCGGTGACGATGATCAGAGTTTCATTCATGTCGAGGCTATCGACAGCGGTCTGCACGGCATCCGAGAACGCCACCGTATCCTGCAGGGCCCTGTGCGCGTTGCCGAAGTGATGGGCATGATCTATGCGGCCGCCTTCCACCAACAGGAAAAAGCCCTTGTCGTTGTGCTGCAGCTGGCGAATGGCGGCAGCGGTCATCTCACTCAACGAGGGTTCCCCTGCCGGATCGTTGGCACGGTCATGCTCAAACTGCAGATGCGAAGGTTCGAACAAGCCCATCAACTGGCGCCCGGGGGCTGGCTGATATGCGCCGAATTGTTCAGCGTTCCACACGTAGGTACGCTTGTTGGATGCGTCGACCCAGGCGTCAATCAGATTACGCTCGTCATCCCTCCGGCCCTGTTTGTCGGGATATTCCGGGTCGTTCACGGTGTGCGGCAGCATGTGTCTGCGGCCACCACCCAGAATGACGTCAATGCCGTCGCCATGACTGAATTCGACCAGCTGGGCCGCGATATCCCGGCAACCAAGCTGGCGGTCGGCTGTATCGATTGCAGAGCTGTTTTCCCAGTCGCGGTCCGGCACGTGGGCATAGGTGCCTGCCGGGGTTGCGTGGGTGATGCTGGTGGTGGTAACGACACCGGATGCGAATCCCGCCTCCTCGGCATACTCGAGCAATGTGGGTATTTCATTGTCCAGAGCCGCTGCGCAATCGCTTCTGGCGACCCCTGCGGTTACCCCCAGAACTCCCATGCGGGTTTTTTCGCCGGTCAGTATGGCGCTGATGGTGCCGGCGCTGTCGGGTACCTGGGCGTCGGTATTGTAAGTCTTGATCAGTGCGACATTGGGAAATCTGTCAAAAGCAAGGTCGTACTCTTCGCCGTCCAGCCCGGCCCGTTGCCCAGCGAAAATGCGGGCGGCCGTTATGGTGCTGATCCCCATGCCATCGCCAAGAAATAGAATGACGTTTTTCTTTTCCGCCACGCTCTGCCCCAGCACATTCTGTGAAAGTAAAAGTGCCATTACGCAAAAAATCAGCCGCTTCATTCAAGCCTCCCTGGAAACCTGGCGTAGTGTAACCAGTTCTTCCGCCGCAGTAGGGTGAATACCCACGGTGGCGTCAAACTGTGCTTTGGTGGCGCCCGCGACCATCGCCACCGCCATGCCCTGCACGATCTCGCCGGCGTCGGGGCCAACCATGTGCAGACCGAGCACCACATCGTCGCTGCGCCGCACGATCATTTTCATATAGGTCTTTTCATCCCGCCCTGTGAGTGTGTGCTTCATGGGTTTGAAGGTCGATTCGTAGATATCGAGGTCTCCTCCATGAGCGGTCACTGCCCGGGCTTCGGTCAGCCCCACGGTGCCGATGTTCGGCTGGCAGAACACCGCGGTGGGAATGTTCTCGTAGCTCAAATGGCGCTTGGCGTTTTCGGTGAACAGGTTGTTGGCAATGCACATGCCCTCTTCGATCGCTACCGGCGTCAGCTGGAGACGGTCTGTGACGTCGCCGATCGCATAGATGTTTTCGACGCTGGTGCGGTAATCCTCATCCACCAGCACCTTGCCGTTGTCGCCCAGCGCGACGCCTACCTGTTCCAATCCCAGCTGCGCACTGTTGGGGCGCCTGCCGGTGGCATACAGCACTACGTCGGCTTCTTTAGTGGGGCCATCGGTCAGGTGCAGTATGCGTGTCTGATCGTGCAGCTCAATGCGTTCCACATTGGTTTCGAACTGCAGGGTGATGTTCTTTTTGAGTAGCTCATCACGCACCACTTCGCGGACCGAATCGTCAAAACCACGCAGAAACTGGGGGCCGCGGTATATCAGGGTGGTGTCCGCGCCAAGTCCCGCGAAAATGCCGGCGAACTCCACGGCGATGTAGCCGCCGCCCACCACCACCGCTTTGCGCGGGAACTCGGGCAGGTAGAAAGCTTCGTTGGATGTGATGACATACTCCCGCCCCGGAAACTCGGGCACCGAGGGCTGAGCGCCGGTGGCGATGAGAATGTAGCGCGCGCTGTAACGACTGCCGCCGACTTCCACGGTGTTGGCGTCTATCAGGCTGGCATGTCCTTCGTGAATGGTGACGCCAGCGCCTTCCAGCAGATTGCGATATATGCCATTGAGCCGTTCGATCTCCCGGGTCTTGTTGTCGCGCAGGGTCGGCCAGTCGAAACCCTCTGCGTGTACCTGCCAGCCGTAGGCAGCCGCGTCGGCGAAATCTTCATGAAAATGTGATCCGTAAACGAACAGTTTCTTCGGTACACAGCCCACATTGACGCAGGTGCCGCCCAGATAGGTGGATTCAGCAACCGCCACCGAGGCGCCGTAGCCTGACGATATGCGAGCTGCCCTGACGCCCCCGGAGCCGGCGCCAAGCACGTACAAGTCGAAATCGTAACTCATGGTTCTCCCAAACAAACGCCGGCGAGGGCCAGGCGTAAATCGAAGCGCGCAGCATACCAGTCTTTCATTGAACATGGTCACGCTGAGTAATGCGGAATGCATCTGCCACCGCCGCCATTCAGTCCAGTCGCAACTATTGATCGATGTAGTAGAGCGCGACCATGTAGCGCTCAGGGCTGCCAGGGAAGCCTCATTCGTAAAATATGTATGACATGACGATGGCCCATGATTTACACCTGCTTACGTCTGTCTCCAGAGTTTCTCTAGGTTTCTGGCCGACAAGCACGGATAATCGGGCTGCAAAGGCCGTTTGAGCACATCAGGAAGATATGAAAGTTTCGATATTTGGCACCGGCTACGTCGGGCTGGTTACGGGGGCGTGTTTTGCTGAAATGGGCAATGACGTGTTGTGTGTGGATGTCGACGCAGACAAGGTCGCGCGGCTGCAGGCCGGCCGGATTCCGATCTACGAGCCCGGTCTGGAGAGCATGGTAAAGGCTAACAGTGCCCTGGGGCAGCTGAGTTTCACCACCGACCTGGACCAGGGCGTCGATCACGGAGAGATCATCTTCGTTGCCGTGGGTACACCATCGGATGAAGACGGCTCGGCGGACCTGCAGTATGTGCTGTCGGTGGCAAACAGCATCGGGCAGCGCATGATCAGCGAAAAGGTCATCGTCGACAAATCCACCGTACCGGTGGGCACCGCCGACCAGGTGCATGCCACCGTCGCCGCGGCCCTTGCACAGCGTGACGCCGATATCCCCTTTCACGTGGTGTCGAACCCTGAATTTCTCAAGGAAGGCGCGGCGATTGCAGATTTCATGAAGCCGGACCGCATCGTCATTGGATCATCGAGTCAGCACGGGGCTGAAATCGTCGATCAACTGTACGCACCGTTCAATCGTAACCACGACAAGATTGTACACATGGACGTTCGCTCCGCCGAACTCACCAAGTACGCCGCCAATGTGATGCTGGCCACGCGTATCAGCCTGATGAACGAACTGGCCAACCTCGCCGACCGGCTTGGCGCAGACATCGAAGCGGTTCGCCGGGGCATCGGCATGGACCCGCGTATCGGTTATCACTTCATCTATGCGGGCACCGGATATGGTGGTTCCTGCTTTCCAAAAGATGTTAAGGCGTTGATTCATACCGCTGCCGAGGTGGGTTATGAAGCCCGGGTTGTAGCCAGCGTGGAAGAAGTAAACAAGGCCCAGAAGCGGGTTTTGTTCGACAAACTAAGTAACCATTTTGCCCATCAGCTGAATGGCCGCACCTTTGCCATGTGGGGGCTGGCATTCAAACCGAACACCGACGACATGCGTGAAGCCCCCAGCCGCACGTTGATCGACCTGCTGATCGCCAATGGCGCCACTGTGCGCGCTTACGATCCTGAAGCCTATGAAGAAGCCCTGCGCATTTATGGCGATACTGAGGCGGTCCAGGTCTGCGATAACCGGGCAGAGACGCTGGATGACGCCGACGGCCTGCTGGTGGTGACGGAATGGAATGAATTCCGCAGCCCGGACTTCAACGCTATCAGGGCTGCTTTGAAAGAGCCGGTGGTATTCGATGGACGTAACCTTTATGACCCGGATTTCATGCGGCAGGCAGGGTTTGCCTATTACGCCATTGGCAGAGGTGATCAGTAGCCAGCTTGAGGTGCTTCCATTCGGGGGCACTGCTTCAAGGGTGCTTTAGGGATACTGTGGGTTTATATAGTTAAAACACTTGATGCTGTAATTATATACAGTTAACCTGGCCGACCCCTGTATAAAAAGACAGTATTATGGGTAGCCAGCAGACCGCTCAAGAACAGACCGCTCAAGAACAGGCCGCTCAAGAAAGAGAAAAACTCCTCAACCATCCCGATCTGTGGCGGGCAGGCCAGATATCACCGACCCGGACACGCAGAGGTATCACCACAGGCTACGTTGCCCTCGATGAACACCTGCCGGGCCATGGCTGGCCCGCAGACGGGCTCATGGAACTGCTGCTGCCCTGTGCAGGCATCGGTGAATTACGCCTGCTGGTGCCCGCCCTGCGCACCCTGAGCAACACTCAGAACCGCTGGCTGGCCTGGATCAATCCACCTTTCATGCCTTATGCCCCGGCGCTGCAGGCTGCTGGTATAGAGAGCAGTAAAATTCTGCTCATTCACCCCCGCAGTCATGAAGATGCGCTGTGGGCCCTGGAGCGAGCCTGTAAGTCGGGTTCATGCGCCAGCGTTTTCGCCTGGATGGATGAAAAGAAACTTTCTATAAAAGACAGCCGGCGCCTGCAGGTGGCCGCCAAACAGGGCAAAACACTGAGCTGCCTGTTTCGTCCGGAACAGGCGCGCAACCACAGCAGCATGGCCGAACTGCGTCTGGCACTGTCCAGCCCCGGTACCGATCAAATAAATATCGACATTCTCAAGCGCCGCGGCGGCTGGCCGTTGCAGAATATCTCTTTGATGCTGAATAAAAATACAGCATCTCCCACTGCCCCCATTCAGGAGCAGTTGAGGCTGTGGCGTACCCTGCGGCACAGCCATGAGCGGGACAACAGCCATGAGCGGGACAACAGAGCGCGTCACGAAGATAAGCGCCGCGCAACAGTACCCCACCTGTCGCCAGCCTCTGCAGCGTCAAACCGCAGTGTGCACCGCGACAACAGACTGCCGGTACACTGATCATGTTGTGGTTGGCGCTGCACTTTGCTGACCTGCCGCTGGAGATATTCACTGCGGAGGTGTCTCAAGAGGCGGTCAGGCCGCTGGCCATACTGCAGAACAATCGCATCTGCCGGCTCAATAGCGCAGCTGAAGATTGCGGCATTACGCCAGGGGGCACTCTGGCCACAGCGCACAGCATTTATCCCGATCTGGCCCACAAACAGCGCGATGAAACCCTCGAACAGCAACGCCTGAGCAGCCTGGCTAATACACTGTACCGCTTCAGCAGCTATGTGAGCATACAGCCACCAGACTGCATTCTGCTGGAGATCGGCGCCAGTCTTAAACTGTTCGGCTGTCACACTGAACTGACACAACAAGCCATTGCCCTGTGCAAGAGCCTGGGGCATCGCAGTATCGGGCGGGTGGCGCAGACGCCCTGGGCCAGCATTGCGCTCGCGCGTTCCGCTCAGCAGCGCCTTGCCGACGTGCCGCTGAGTGATACCGGCCTGGAAATGGCGGGTATTCACGCCAATACGGTAGAGCGTTTTGCCAACATGGGCATCTATACCTTGGGTCCTCTGCTGAAACTGCCCGATAAAGCTCTGGGGCGACGTTTCGGTAAACCGCTGCTGCGCTATCTGCAGCAACTCACCGGCGCCCTGCCGGACCCTCGCAAGGCCATTACCCCTGCCCCGGGGTTCCGGCGGGCGCTGCATCTGCTGCAACCGTTACGCGATAAAAACGACCTGTACGGGCACCCGGCAGGCCCTGTACCGCAGTTGCTGCGCGAACTGGAGCAATGGCTCATCAGTCGACAGCTGGGATGTGAGCTGCTCTCATGGCGCCTGCACAGTCACAATCGTGAAGTGGCGCACCTGCCCATACGGTTTGCCAGTCTCAAACAGAGCGCCGGCGACTTGCTACGCATCAGCAAACTCAAACTCGAGCAATATGAACTGCCTGCAGAGGTATTGAGCGTGAGTCTGCAGGCACAGCGTTTACAGGCCTGGTGCGGTACCAGCCAGGGGCTTTTCGGCATGCATGGCGGTGCTGGGCTCAACAGCCAATCTGCTCACGCCCAGTCGGGCGATAAACACATCATGAGCGAACTGATCGATGAGTTTACCGCCCGCCTCGGCAATGGCACCTGCTATGGCTTGTGCAGTACCGCCCAGCATACGCCTGAGCGTGCCTGGCAGGCGCTGCAGGCACATGAGCTGTGCAGGTCAGCCATCGGTAAGAGCGGCACTCAAACGCACTCAGAGCATGTTTTCCCGCCCCATGCCGATCGGCGCCCACTGTGGCTGTTCGACCCGCCCCGGCAGGTACGCCGTGCCGATCTCGACCTGCTGCAGGGGCCGGAGCGCATTCATAGCCAGTGGTGGAGTTCTACGGCGGTCTGTCGCGATTACTACGTTGCCCGGCACCGCCTCGGGGCACAGTGCTGGGCCTTTGTCGATGTTCAAGACAGGTGGTATCTGCATGGGTACTTTGGTTGAAGATTCTTTCGTCAAAAGCGCTGGGGTTGAAACCGAGTTCGCCGAACTGCATTGCCTGAGCAATTACAGCTTTCTGCGCGGCGCTTCCCACCCGGAAGAACTGGTCGCCCAGGCGCACGCATTGGGTTACCGTGCGCTGGCCATCACCGATGAGTGTTCCTATGCCGGTCTGGTCAAAGCGCATATGGCTGCGAAAGCCCGGGGCATCAAGCTCATCATCGGCGCCGAATTCACTCTCACACTGGCCGATGAGCAGTCTGCCAAAGTGGTACTGCTGGCTACCGACCGGACCACCTACGGGCAACTGGCCGCGCTCATCACCAAGTTGCGGCGCCGCTCGGAAAAAGGCAGCTATGCCGCGGTACTCGACGACTTCCGCTGGGGCTTAAGCGGTTGCCTGGCGTTGTGGGTGCCGCCACTGGGCGAGATTACCGGCGTCATGACCATGGGGCGGACCTTGCAGAAGGTATTCCCCCAGTTATGGATTGCCCTGGAACTGTTTCGTGACGGCCACGATCTCGACAAGATGGCTAATGCATTGACCCTGTCCACGCGCATGAACCTGCCGATCGTGGCCAGCAACGACGCGCACACCCATGAACCCATGCGTCAGCCGTTGCAGGATCTGGTCAGCGCCATCCGCTTGAAAACCACCGTTGCCGAGCTGGGTTATCAGGGGTTTCCCAATGCCGAGCGCACTTTACGTACCATCAATGATCTGCAAAGTCTGTATCCGCCGGAAATGCTGGCGGAATCCATGCGCATTGCCGAGCGCTGTCATTTCTCCATGGACGAGCTGCGCTACGAATATCCTGAAGATCTGGTGCCGCCGCACCTCACACCCGCCGAATATCTGCGTCAGTTGACCATGGCGGGCGCCCGGGAGCGCTGGTCTGAAGGCATTCCCGGCGACACCATGGCGCTGATCGAAAAGGAGCTCGAGCTCATCGCTGAGCTGAAGTACGAGCACTATTTTCTCACTGTGCAGGACATCGTGCAGTTTGCCCGCAGTCAGAACATTCTCTGCCAGGGGCGCGGTTCCGCAGCCAATTCCGCGGTATGTTACTGCCTGCATGTCACCGAAGTCGACCCGGCGCGCATGCATCTGCTGTTCGAACGCTTTGTTTCCAAGGAGCGTGACGAGCCGCCGGATATCGACGTGGACTTCGAACATGAGCGGCGTGAAGAAGTTATACAGTACATTTACAAGCGCTATGGTCGGGAACGTGCGGCGCTGGCCGCCACCTTGATCTGTTACCGACCGCGCAGCGCCATACGTGATGTGGGCAAGGCTCTGGGGCTCGATGCCAATACCATCGATCTACTGGCTAAATCCATGGCCTGGTGGGACAAAAAAGATAAGATCCCCAGTCACCTGCGGGCCGCCGGCCTCGATCCAGACACCTCGGTCGCGGAACAATTCCTGCACTTTGTCGACGCCATTCTCGGTTTTCCCCGGCATCTGTCTCAACACGTGGGCGGCTTCGTCATTTCGCGCGGTTCTCTGTCTCAACTGGTGCCGGTGGAAAATGCCGCCATGGCTGACCGTACTGTCATCCAGTGGGACAAAGATGATCTGGAAGCACTGGGCCTGCTCAAAGTCGATGTGCTCGCCCTGGGCATGCTGACGGCGATCCGTAAGGCTCTGGCTGTGCTGAATGACTACCGCGGCAGCGCTCTGAGCGTGCAGCAGATCCCCGCGGAAGACCCGGAGACCTACCGCCTGCTGCAGTGCGGCGACAGTGTCGGTGTATTTCAGGTGGAATCCAGGGCGCAGATGTCTATGCTGCCACGTCTCAAACCCCAGCATTTCTACGACCTGGTGATCGAAGTGGCCATTGTGCGGCCCGGGCCTATACAGGGCGATATGGTGCATCCCTATCTGCGCCGCCGACGTGGCCTCGAAGTCGTGGAATACCCCAGCGAGAAAGTGCGCCAGGTGCTGGAACGCACTCTGGGTATCCCTATTTTTCAGGAGCAGGTCATTGAACTGGCCATGGTGGCCGCGGGATTCAGCGCCGGTGAGGCTGATCAGTTGCGCCGCGCCATGGCCGCCTGGAAAAAGCGCGGTGGCCTGAAAGTGTTCGAACAGAAGCTCATCGACGGCATGCTGGCCCGGGGGCACGATAAAGAATTTGCCGAGCGGGTCTTCAAACAGATACAGGGGTTCGGCGAGTATGGCTTCCCGGAGTCCCACGCCGCCAGTTTCGCCCTGCTGGTCTACATCTCGGCCTGGTTGAAATGTCACGAACCGGCAGCCTTTTACTGCGGCCTGCTCAACAGCCTGCCCATGGGCTTTTATTCACCGTCGCAACTGATTCAGGATGCTCAGCGTCACGCTATCGAGGTGCGCCAGATCGATGTCTGCTGCAGCGATTGGAGCCATACCCTGGAAATCCCGACGGACCCTCGTAACGCTCAACCAGCCCTGCGCCTGGGCCTGCGCATGGTCAAAGGGCTGTCGGAAGAAGCTGCCGAGCGCATTGTCGCCGTCCGGCGTCAAAGTACCCTTGTCAGCGCGGAAGATCTGGCTGCTCGAGCTGCCCTCAATGATCAGGCCATGCGCTTTCTGGCACGCGCCGGTGCACTGAGCGAACTCAGCGGGCATCGCCACCAGGCCCACTGGAATGTTGCGGGCATCGTTGAGCGGTTACCTTTAGCCGCTGCAGAAGAGCCCTGCACTTATCAGGTTGAAATGCCCAGACCCACAGAGCAGGAAGACCTGCTGGACGATTATCGTTACACCGGTCTTACCCTCGGCCCCCACCCCATGCAGTTGTTGCGCGGGCATGCCCAGTTCACGGGGTTTCGTACTGCCAGTGACCTGGAAACGTGCCGTCACGGCCAACCAGTACGGGTTGCCGGCCTGGTGACCGGCCGACAGCGCCCTGGTACCGCGTCAGGGGTGGTGTTCGTCACCTTAGAGGATGAAACTGGTAACGCCAATATCGTGGTGTGGTCGAGCGTGCTGGAACGGTTCCGGCCGGCCCTGCTGCAGGGTCAGCTGTTGAAAATCAAAGGTCGGGTAGAGCGGGAAGGCACAGTGATCCATGTCATTGCGGGATTTATAGAGGATGCCACTGCACTACTGCAGAACATGGCCGACACAGCTCTGCCGTTCAAATCCCGGGATTTTCACTGAAGTACGTCACTCGATCAGCTTGC
Source organism: uncultured Pseudomonadales bacterium (assembly GCA_964393625.1). Taxonomy (GTDB): domain Bacteria; phylum Pseudomonadota; class Gammaproteobacteria; order Pseudomonadales; family Azotimanducaceae; genus UBA4421. The sequence continues at coordinate 63,134 of CAYMUT010000013.1, read as the reverse complement.
CCGGGTGCGCTTCTTCCGGGCCTTCTGGGCTTCAGCTTTTGCCTTTGCGCCACCGGAAGACCTTGATCCGCTACGAACTTCATGCAGTACATCTTCGAGCATCAGGCGCAGGAAGCTGAGCTCTTCGCGAATCTCATTGAGTTCCGGCTTCACCTGATGTCCCAGCGCATCTACCGCTCTCTCTAATGCGGTGAGACGATTCTGCACATCAGCTTTGTCGAAGATCCCGCGAGCGACGTTCTCCAGCGGAATATCCGGGGAATCAAACACTCTGGGTGCGCCCGTAGCCGCCTTTGACGCTGATGCATCCGCGTTGCTGCCGGCTTCTAGAGCAGCAGCGGCATCAGCCACATCGGGCAACCCGCCGAAGAACTCAGAGCCGATCTCCTCGGACACCTTATTGACTACTTCGGCATCGATGGTGTCGAGCTCTTCGAGAAATGCATAAAGCAGCAGCCGGTCACACAAATTGTTGAGCCGACGCGGTACACCTTCGCAGAAGGAAAAAATGGCCGGAAACGTTTCATCGGTGAAACGGGGATTGTGACGCCACCCGGCGATGGCCAGGCGATGCTCAATGTACGTGCGTGTTTCAACTTCGCTGAGCGGCTTCAGATGGTACGTTGCAATGACCCGTTGACGAAGCTGCTCGAAACCTTCGGACAACAATGTGGCACGGAATTCCTGCTGACCGAGCAGAAAAATCTGCACCAGTGGCTTACCGCTCATCTGGAAATTGGACAGCATGCGCAGCTCTTCCACAGACTCCGGCGGCAGATTCTGCGCCTCATCGACGATCAGTAGAATACGCCGACGGGCTTTAGCCTGCTGGGTGAAATTATGTTCGAGCTCGCGTAGTAGTGTCGCCTTGCTGGGATCGCGCACGTGTACACCGAAATTATGCGCAACGCTTTGCAGCAAATCGTTTTGATCAAGATTGGAACTGACGATGGTCGCTACAGAAAGATCAGAATCTTCAGCGGCTTCGTCCAGTTCCGCAAGCAGAGCCTGAACCAGCGTGGTTTTGCCGGTACCGACGTTACCGGTAATTATGATGAAGCCGTCGCCCTGGCTCAGGCCATACTGCAGAAACGACAGCGCGCGCCTGTGTTCTTCGCTGGGGAAGAAAAACTGTGCGTCAGGTGAAAGCTGAAAAGGCTTCTTCGTTAATCCAAAATGCTCTTCGTACATACCCGTTAAGCACCCTGTCCTGCGGGATAACGTTCGGGCTCATCACCGTAGCCGTAGCCATAGCCGTACCCATAACCGCCGGTGGCCGCAGTGGTGGATTTGTTGAGCACCATACTGACCAGCTGACAACGTTCCAACTGCGCTGCCGCCTGCTCAACCGTAGACTGAGGCGTTTCGTTGGCTTCGACAACCATGACTACCTGCCCCATACATCGCGCCAATACGCTGGCCTCTGTGGTTGCAATCAGCGGCGGACCGTCGATGATCAGAATGCGATTCGGGTCTTGGCTGGCCAGACCCGACATAAGGTTTTCCATAAGACTGCTGGCGTACAGCTCGTCCAGATTATCCACGCGAGTACCGCAGGGCATGACCTGCAGGTGATCGATATTCGTATCGATGACCGCACTATCACCGTAACCCTGGTTTGTGATAAGCAGGTCCACAAGTCCTGGCTGGCCGTGGATACCCATCCAACGGCTGAGATCGCCCTTTGCCGCATCACCGTCGATAAGCAATACGGACTTGTCTAGCTCTGCGGCGAGACTCAAGGCCAGATTGAAGGAGAGGAATGTTTTGCCCTCGCCCGGTAGGGAACTGGTAATGAAAATTGAATTGGTCGGCAACGGCTGAGAGTGCGCGATACCGGCCTGGGTATTGAGCAGCAGTGGGCGCTTGATGCGCCGAAACTCGCTGGCCTGATTGGGGTTTTCGTGGCCGGGCACGAGGAAACCGTTTTCAGCCAGCCAGGGAAGATCGAGATCGAGATCGTAGGCCTGCGACCGCCTTGTTGTCTGGTGGTCCGCCGATTCGCTAAACTGAACTTCCGGCGCCTGTTCTGGCAACATCTCCTGGGCGGAAGACGTGGCATTGTCGCCCTTCGGCGAGTCCAGCGCTGGCGGTGCGGCAACTCGAGGTCTGCCGGCCAAGCGAGCTGCGGCTTTTTCGATGGTGCTCATTGCGTTTCGGTCCTGTTAAACGAAATATTAAAGTGCCCAATTCTAAAGACATAACGCCTCTGACGTGTATTTTCATGTAAATTGTGAGACATAAACCTCGTATTCCTTTGAGGTGGGAATCAGGTCGTCAACCAGCACGCGGTTCGCAAGACAACCTGTTGTTATTGTTAGCTATTTACGAAATCTGGACTTACCTTGCAGCTGAATCTCCAAAACGCCCGGGTCGCGGTTTTAGGGTTAGGATACGTCGGTCTTCCCCTGGCCATTGAATGCGGATCGCGCTACCCCACCATTGGCTTCGACCTGAGCCGTGAACGTACGACCAGTTTGCAGCAACACCTCGATGCCAATCTGGAGGTTGAGCAAAGCGATTTCAACCGCGCCAGGCATCTCTCCTTTACAAGCAACGCTAAGGATCTGGCCGACTGCAACACCTATATCATCAGCGTACCCACCCCGATCGACCAACACAAGCAGCCAGACTGCAGTGCGCTGATTGCCGCCAGCCGTTCCGTGGGTAGCGTGATTGCACCCGGCGACGTCGTGATTTATGAGTCTACGGTTTATCCGGGCGCAACTGAGGAACTATGCATTCCTGAGGTCGAACGGGCATCCGGTCTGCGCTTCAATGAGGACTTCTTCGCCGGATACAGTCCGGAACGAATCAATCCCGGCGACAAAGCCCGCCGCCTGGCAGACATCATCAAGGTAACATCGGGTTCAACCCCGGCGACTGCAGATTATGTAGACAGCTTTTATTCCAGCATCGTAACCGCAGGCACTCACCGCACATCTTCCATCCGCGTTGCTGAGGCCGCCAAGGTCATCGAAAACACGCAGCGGGATCTGAACATCGCGCTTGTCAATGAACTGGCCATGATCTTCGCTCGCCTCGAACTGGATACCGAAGAGGTGCTGGAGGCAGCGGGCACAAAATGGAACTTTCTGCCGTTTCGTCCCGGACTGGTCGGCGGCCACTGTATCGGTGTTGATCCGTATTACCTCACCTATAAAGCGCAGGCCATGGGTTATCATCCACAGATGATTCTGGCCGGGCGCCGCATCAATGACCGCATGGGCGAGCATGTGGCCGAACGCGTGGTCAAGCTGATGGCGCAGAAAGCCATAAATCTGGTAGGTGCACGCATACTGGTGATGGGCCTGGCGTTCAAAGAGAACTGCCCGGACGTACGCAATACCAAGGTGGTGGACTTGGTACGGGGTCTGCAGTCCTTTCACATTGAGGTGGACGTGTACGACCCCTGGGTAAACCCTGACGATGCGCAGCGCGAGTACAATCTCACGGTCATTGAACAACCTGATCGGGGCGCCTATGACGGCATTGTCATCGCTGTAGCTCACGACAGTTTCAGAGACCTTGGCGAACGGATCAAGGACTTCACCAAACCAGAGCATGTCATATTCGACGTCAAGCAGATGCTGCCAAAGCAACAGGTAGACGGTCGACTCTAGTTTCCCTGTCAACGCAGTCAATCACTAAACAAGGTATCAGTATGCGGATCATGATTACAGGCGCGGCCGGCTTCATTGGCTCTGCAACCGCCCATGCGCTGCTGGACCGCGGCGATGAGGTGATCGGGGTAGACAATCTCAACGACTACTACGATGTATCGCTCAAGGAAGCACGGTTGCACAGACTGGACGTCAGACCGGAATTCAGCTTTTCAAGAACCGACATTGCGGACCGCGATGGCTTCAATGAACTCTACGAATCAAGTAAACCGGACCGAATCATTCACCTGGCCGCCCAGGCGGGCGTACGATACTCCCTGGAAAACCCATACGCGTATATCGACGCCAACGTGACAGGCTTTCTCAACATCCTCGAGGCAGCTCGTCATAACGGCACCGGGCATCTGGTGTACGCATCCACCTCCTCGGTCTATGGCGCGCACACCGATATGCCCTTCTCACCACACAGTAATGTGGATCATCCGGTATCACTCTATGCTGCAACGAAGAAATCCAATGAACTGATGGCGCACACCTACGCTCATCTGTTCAACATCCCCTGTACCGGTCTTCGTTTTTTTACCGTTTACGGACCCTGGGGTCGCCCCGACATGGCGTTGTTTCTGTTTACGCGCAAGATTCTTGCCGGAGAACCCATCGACGTTTTCAACCACGGCCGTCACACCAGAGACTTCACCTATATTGACGATATCGTTGAAGGCATCATTCGAGCCTGTGACCGGGTGGCGCAGCCCAATCCGGATTGGGACGCATCCGCCCCTGATCCGGCATCTTCATCCGCGCCCTACCGTCTGTACAACATCGGCAGCAATAATCCCATTCACTTATCACGCTACATTGAAGTGCTCGAAGAGCAACTGGGCCGCACGGCGCTCAAGAACCTGCTGCCCTTACAACCCGGCGACGTTCCGGACACATTCGCCAACGTGGACGATCTGATCGCGGATGTACACTACCGTCCTGATACGCCGATAGAAACAGGTATTGCCGAGTTCGTTAAGTGGTACCTGGCTTATTACCACAACGAACCTGCAGAACTGAGAGACAACCGTGACCGATAGCGACAAATCGACAATACTGGTCACCGGTGGCGCTGGCTACATCGGATCACACATGTGTGTGGAACTGCTGCAGGCCGGGCACAACGTCATCGTGCTGGATAATCTAAGCAACGCCAGCGCTGCAAGTATCGATGCGGTGCGGCGTATCACCCAGAAATCGTTGCATTTCGTTGCAGGAGACATTCGCAACAGCGAGCTGCTCGAAAAACTCTTCGCCGAGCATAGTATCAGCGGTGTACTGCATTTTGCCGGCCTCAAGGCGGTCGGAGAATCCAGCACACTGCCGCTGAAATACTACGACAACAACGTCAACGGTACCCTGCGTCTCATCGAGGCGATGCACGAGGCAGATTGCAAGACGCTGGTTTTCTCCAGTTCGGCCACGGTGTACGGCATGCCTGATGAAATGCCGTTGCAGGAATCTGCACCCACCGGAGCGATCAACCCTTACGGTCGTACCAAGCTCATGATCGAGGAAATGTTGCAGGATCTCTACGCTGCGGATCCAACATGGCGCATATCGCTGTTGCGGTATTTCAACCCGGTTGGCGCCCATGCATCCGGTGAGATTGGTGAAGATCCGAATGATATTCCAAACAATCTGATGCCGTTTATCAGCCAGGTCGCCGTGGGCCGAAGAGATGTACTGAATGTCTTCGGCGATGACTACCCTACGCCGGATGGAACTGGAGTACGGGACTACATTCATGTAGTGGACCTGGCCCGGGGACATCTACGCGCCCTGGAATACCTGGCAAACGAACCGAAGCTCTGCATTCACAATCTGGGCACAGGCAACGGCTATTCGGTGCTCGACGCCGTGAAAGCCTTTGAGCGCGCCAGTGGCCGTAAGATTCCTTATCGTATCGCCGCACGCAGACCGGGCGATGCAGCGGTTTCCTATGCAGACCCGAGCAAGGCCCAACAGGAACTGGGCTGGGCCGCAGAATACGATCTTCAGCGCATGTGTGAAGACACCTGGCGCTGGCAGAGCAGGCATCCCAACGGGTTTAGCGATTGAACGCGATATCTTGCTGAAAACGATGCCTGCGGACTTGAGATTGATGACGCAAATCGTCACAATTCCCAGCCTTCCGGAGGGGTGGCTGAGCGGTCGAAAGCACTGGTCTTGAAAACCAGCGAGGGTAATACCTCCCAGGGTTCGAATCCCTGCCCCTCCGCCATAGTACCCCTTCATTAACGTGACCCCAGCGCAAGTCCAATGATCTTCACTATTGCTGTTCACGGCGCACCGTATGCCAGTCAGAGCAACCACCACGCACTGCAGTTTGCTCGCGCGGCGATCGCCGCAGGCCATGGCGTAACACGTGTTTTTTTCTACCACGAAGCCGTTTATGCCGCGCTGAACAGTTGTGTCGCACCTCAGGATGAGATCGATATCACACAAGCGTGGCAGGAGTTTGCCGCAGACCATGAGGTGGAACTGGCAGTCTGTATCGCCAACGGCCTCAAACGCGGCGTATTGTCCGCCAATGAGGCAGCTCGCTATGACATGCCCGCCGCCACCCTGGCAAATGGTTTCGAACTGGTGGGCCTGGGGCAGTTGATCGATGCCGTCACCAGCAGCGATCGCTATATCGAGTTTCCCGCATGAAACAGCTCATGTGCATAGTCAGTAAACCACCCTATGCAGGCGCCCACAGCCTGGAACTGCTCGAAGCGGCCATGGTCGGCGCTGTGTTCGATTTCCAGGTAAGCCTGCTGTTCCGGGCCGATGGGATCTGGAATCTTGTGCCCGGGCAGAATGGCCAGATCATCGGCAGCCGTACCATCAGCAACGTGCTGCGGGCCATGCCGACCTACGAGGTAGAGCAAATCTATGCCTGTGCTGAGGCAGTGCGAAAAGCGGGCCTGAATCTGAGCGATTTGGAATCGAATGTTGTACTTGTCGAGCCGAACGAGCAAGCCCATCTGCTGGCCTCTCAGCATGCGGTAATAGGAGCGGCGCCATGAGCATGCATCTGATTTTCTCGCCGGCAGGCTTCGACGCAGCCGCGGCCCGCGCGGAACCAACAGACCAGTTCATTCTGCTCGGTGACGGCGTGTACACACGGAAACCTTTGTCCGCAGACAGTGCGGCAACGTTGTTCGTCCTCGAGGAAGACCTGCGGGTCCGTGGCCTTGACCCGCTGCCTGCATGGCAACCTATCGACTATGACCGTTTTGTCGAGCTGTGCGCAGCGTGTGCACCTGCCATAAGCTGGAATGACTGACCTGGCGGTGGACAAAGAGGGCTATCTGCTCAACCTGGATGAGTGGGATGAACAGGTTGCGCAAACCCTCGCCAGATTAGACGATCGCGAGCTCGAAGCGGCACACTGGGAAATCATCCACGCTTTGCGTGCTTTTTATGCGACAACAGAAGTTTCGCCTGCCATGCGCCCCCTGGTGAAACTGGTTCGCGAGGCGTTCGGGTCGGGCAAAGGCAACAGCATTTACCTGATGGAGTTGTTTGGCGAGAGCCCCGCAAAAACCGCTGCAAAATGGGCTGGCCTGCCTCGCCCACCGAACTGCCTTTAGAACCCGGTCAACGTGCGATGTAAAGTCTCTTAACCGACTAGCGTTGGGTTTAAGGAACCTAAACTAGGGAATCTCCTGCAACAGGCCGACAACCTCGCCGATGATCACTACGGACGGACCGCTGATACCTGCATCCTCCACCAATTCCGCAAGACTGCCCACATTGCCTCGGATCACCCGCTGCTCCGGTAACGTGGCATGCTCTACCAGGGCTGCAGGACGTTCGGCTTCACAGCCGTGCTCCATGAGCTTGCCGAGAATCCTCGGCAACCCCACCAGCCCCATATAGATCACCAACGTCTGTTCGGGGTGACCCAGCTCTGGCCAGTCTACATTTATGGTGTTTTCCACCCGGTGCCCGGTCACGAAGCGCACGGATTGAGAGAGGTTTCGATAGGTCAGAGGGATGCCCGCGTAACTGGCTGCGCCAAGACCGGCGGTAATTCCAGGGATGACCTGTACCTCTAAACCGGCAGCCAGCGCCTGCTCCAGTTCCTCGCCGCCACGGCCGTAGATGAACGGATCCCCGCCCTTCAGCCGAACGACCCTTTTCCCAGCGCGGCCATGTTCTACGATCAGTTCGTTTATCGAGCCCTGCTGGTTCGAGCGGTTGTCCGGCCGGGTCGGCAATGCGCCCGGTTTGGGCCCCTGTTTTCCCACGTAGATGTATTCTGCGTCCCGGCGCGCATAATCCAGCAGCTGGGGATTGGCCAGTTTGTCATAGAGAATCACGTCGGCCTGCTGAATAGCTCGAAGTGCTTTCAGAGTAATCAGTTCCGGGTCACCTGGACCGGCGCCAACCAACGTGACACAACCCGCTTGTTGGCGTGTGTCTGTCAACATGTCCGCCGCCTCTGACTCAGCCTTATCGAGGTCGCCTGACATGGCGCGCTCCGCAACACGGCTGTCAAAGAGGTTCTCCCAGAAGGCTTTGCGGGTATCTACGTCGGGGAGCGCGCTAATCACCCGATTCCGCAGGCGCTGGCCAAGTTCCGCCAGACGTCCCAGTCCCGGTGGTAGCCTGGCTTCAATCCAACCCCGTACCATTCGCGCTAACGTAGGCGCGCTGCCGCCAGTACTCACCGCCACGATAATGGGTTCGCGATCAACAATGGCCGGAAATATGAACGTGCACAGTTCGGGCTGATCCACGCAGTTAACCGGTACGTTGGCCTGCCGGGCCAACTCGTACACGTGCGCGTTAACGCCAGTGTCGTTGGTTGCGCTGACGATCAGGCGCAGATCAGGGGTGATGCAGGCGTCTGAAAACTCTCCCAGCTGCAACGACAACTGGCCGTCTTTCGCCATCTGCTGCAACTCAGCACGGGCTTTAACGGCGACCACGCATACTTCCGCCCGGGCGCGCAGCAGCCAGCGGATCTTGCGTAGCGCGGTGGTCCCGCCGCCAACAACCAGACACTTGGCGCCTCGCAGATTATGATAGAGCGGCAGATAGAACATGGGCTGCAGCAACTCTCTGGTTTGATTGCTCTACTTCAGATCCAGGCTGGTAGCGTTGCCCATATAAGGGCGCAGCACATCGGGAAGCGCCACTTTACCGTCGCCATCCTGGTAGTTCTCCAGTACCGCAACCAGCGCACGGCCAACCGCCACGCCCGAACCATTGAGGGTGTTTACGAGTTGAGGCTTACCGCTTTCGGGATCGCGATAGCGCGCCTGCATGCGTCGTGCCTGAAAATCCAGGAAATTGCTGCAGGAAGAGATCTCCCGGTATTTGTTCTGCCCGGGCAACCACACCTCCAGATCTATGGTTTTTGCCGCAGAGAAACCCAGGTCGCCGCCGCACAGCACTACCGCACGATAAGGCAGATCCAGCGCCTTGAGGATTGCTTCGGCGTGACCGGTCAGCTCATCCAGGGCATCCCAGGAAGCCTCAGGACGCACCAGCTGCACGAGCTCAACTTTCTCAAACTGATGCTGACGGATCATGCCCCGGGTGTCGCGACCGTGGGAACCAGCCTCGCTGCGGAAACAGGGCGTGTGGCAGACATGACGCACAGGCAGCGCATCGGCATCGATGATCTCGTCACGATAAATGTTCGTGACAGGAACTTCCGCAGTGGGAATCAGATAGGTTTCCTGCTCCTGATCTACACGGAACTGATCTTCTGCAAACTTAGGCAACTGACCGGTGCCATACAGACTGTCGGAATTGACGATATAAGGCACGTAAACTTCTTCATAGCCATGCTGCTGAACATGGGTGTCGAGCATGAACTGGGTCAAAGCCCGGTGCATGCGGGCAACCTGGCCGTGCATGACCACATAACGTGCGCCGGAAATCTTTGCCGCCGTATCGAAATCCAACGAGCCTCCTGCGGTGAGCTCCACATGATCTTTCGGCTCGAAATTGAATTCCGGCAGATTGCCCCAGCGGTGCAACTCGATATTGTCGTCTTCGTCTTTACCGGCCGGCACTGATGCATCCGGCGTATTTGGAATGGCCTGCAGAAACGCCTGCATTTCGCCCTGCAACTGGTTGAACTTGTCTTTGGCAACATCCAGACGATCGCCGAGGTCACCCACCTCGGTAAGCAACGGCGCGATGTCCTGCCCCTTGGCTTTGGCCTGACCGATGGACTTCGATTTGGCATTGCGCTCGGCCTGCAGCTGTTCGGTTTGCTGTTGCAGTACGCGTCGGGACTCTTCAAGAGAGGCGAAGCGCTCTACATCGAGAGTAAATCCTTTGGTTTCAAGTGCTCTGGCACAGGCTTCGGCGTCGCTGCGCAGCCTTTTGACGTCCAACATCGTTATTACTCAGCTTGTCAAAGTATCACTATAGATCAGGTTCTCACGGCAGCATCAGCTGGCCGCAACGTTCGCCGACGTAAACCGCGGTAAGACAGACCAATACCGAAGCGCCGGCATAGGCCAATGCCAGCAGCGGGCGGTTGTTCTGCAGCAGATTCAACGTTTCCAGCGAAAATGTGGAGAACGTGGTGAAGCCGCCCAGCAGACCCACGGCGAGGAACGCCCGTCCCCATTGCTGAAACCATTCGGCATTACCGAAGGCGCCCCATACCAGGCCTATGGCGAAAGAGCCGGCGATGTTAATGGTTAGCGTCGCCCAAGGGAACACCTGAGTGACGCCGATGAGACCCGAAACCCCATAGCGCAACAGCGCTCCCATCGCCCCCCCTGCGGCAACCGCAAGCCAGGCAGTCACCGCTCGTCACCCCGATTGTCTGGCGAATTGTTTACCTGCGCATCCAGCGCCCTCAGGCGCGCCAGACGATTGCGGATTTTATCCTCGAGCCCGGAAGACAGCGGTTCGTAGAACCTCTGGGGCGCCATTTCATCAGGAAAATAGCTTTCGCCTGCCGCATAGGCGCCCTCTTCTGTCTGTTCATTGTGTGCATGTCGATAATCCGCGCCGTAACCCAGATCCTGCATCAACTGCGTTGGTGCGTTGCGGATCTGCATTGGCACTTCGAAGGACGGCGTGGCGCGCACCAGCGACATCGCAGCGCCGAAAGCCCGATACGCCGCATCGCTCTTCGGTACGCTGGCCAGATACAGTACCGCCTGAGCCAGGGCGAGCTCGCCTTCCGGACTGCCGAGGCGCTCGTAGCTGGTCAGGGCGGCCAGGGTGAGCTCGAGGGCGCGCGGGTCGGCATTGCCGACGTCCTCGCTGGCAAAGCGCACCAGACGCCGCCCGATGTAACGCGGGTCAGCACCGCCATCCAGCATGCGGCAGAACCAGTACAGCGCAGCATCGGGTGCGCTGCCGCGCATCGACTTGTGCAACGCGGAGATCTGCTCATAGAAAACGTCACCGCCTTTATCAAAGCGTCGCACGCCCTCGCCCAGTATGGGGGTAACGATCTCCTCGTCTATCTGGCCGTCTGCCAGTTGAGCAGCGATGTCGAGCACATTGAGCATGCGGCGCGCATCCCCATCGCTGCTGACCGCGAGAAGCGAAGCGGCTGAGTCACTAAGTGTGGAATCGAGAAACGCAGCGCCGCGGTGCGCTACCGTAATCAGATCGTCTTCGGCCAGCGGTCTTAGCACGTACACGCGAGCCCGGGACAACAGCGCGCCGTTGACTTCAAATGACGGGTTTTCCGTGGTAGCACCGATGAATGTGACGGTACCGCGCTCTACGTGCGGCAGGAAGGCGTCCTGCTGGGCCTTGTTGAAGCGATGTACCTCATCGACAAACAGCACCGTTCTGCGGCCCTGTCCTGCACGCATCTCTGCCTGGGCAACCGCTGCTCTGACGTCCTTCACACCGGCGAGTACGGCAGATAGCGCGACCAGATCCGCATCGGCATTACTAGCGAGCAGGCGTGCCAGCGTAGTTTTGCCGGTGCCCGGCGGCCCCCACAAGATCATCGAGTGAATCTGCTGACGGACTGCAAGCTCTGCCAGTGGCTTGCCAGGTCCCAGCAGGTGCTGCTGGCCCACAAAGTCCTGCAACCTTACAGGGCGCATTTTCTCGGCCAGGGGCTGACCCTCAACGGCATCGCTATCTGCTGCTGGTCTGCCGCAGTCGTTCTCGCTGGTGTTGAACAGGTCGGTGTTATCCTCGGACAAAATCGGTATCCGGCGGGTATCGCATTTCGAACACGTCGGATTGTATCACTTGACCAGGTTCGTATTCGGCGAAGCGGATCAGCGTGGTTTGGCCCACATGGTCGTAGATAACCAGGGCGCTGAGGAGCTGCCCTTCGAAAACCAGCTGCATGCGGGCAAACAGTGAGTTGGGGCCGGTTGGGTACAGCTCGAAACGATCGACTTCCGGCTCGCCACCAAGCTGCACAACCTTAAAGTAATCGCCCAGCGCGAGATCGGAGCGTGTCAGTAGCGCAAGCGGCGCCTGGTCGAGAGAATCATCCAGATCGCGCTCGGTAACCTGCTCCAGATCAGGGTCATACACATGCACGATGCCTTCCCGAGCGAGAATCATCTGGGGGTATGGGTCGTTCACATCCCAGCGGAACGCCGGCTTGTATAGATACAGCGTGCCACTGCTTTGTTCGATGACTACGCCGCGAGGACTGGTAATCTGTTGTTCAAAACCGGCAACAATGCCATTGAGCCCAAGCAGCCGATGGCGTAGTGCCTCTAGCGGATCGTCGCCCTGCCCATGAGCAGAACCGGCGAGCGCAAACACAAGTGCGCATAGCGCCCCTGTAAACGCTCTGCTAATCGCGGTTCGGCACCAGTACTTCACGACTACCATTGCTGTTCATTGAAGAGACTACCCCAGCGGCTTCCATGGCCTCGATCAGCCTGGCTGCTCGGTTGTAGCCAATACGTAACTTGCGTTGTACCGAAGAAATCGATGCACGGCGGGATTCCAGTACAAACTGCACGGCTTCGTCATAAAGCTCATCATCCTGTTCGGTATCACCAGCACCACTTTCCAGTTGTACGAAGGGTTCACCGTCTACTTCGCCGAGTACGATCTCTTCCAGGTAATCCGGCGCACCGCGTTGCTTCCAGTCACGAACGACCCTGTGTACTTCGTCGTCAGAAACGAAAGCGCCGTGTACACGCTGCGGCAAAGCAGTACCCGGCGGCAGATAAAGCATGTCGCCGTGGCCGCCCAACTGCTCGGCGCCGCCCAGATCCAGAATGGTCCGGGAGTCGACGTTGGAGGTTAACAGAAAGGCCATGCGAGTTGGTATGTTCGCCTTGATCAAACCTGTGATCACGTCGACTGACGGACGTTGTGTGGCCAGAATCAGATGTATTCCTGCGGCACGGGCTTTCTGTGCAATGCGGGCGATGAGCTGCTCGACCTTCTTGCCGACGATCATCATCATGTCGGCGAATTCATCGATGACGATCACGATAGTGGGTAGCGTGGTCAGCTCCGGAGCTGCAAGTTCTTCATCACTCCACAACGGGTCTTTGAGCGGTTCACCCTTCTGTATGGCGTCTTTCACCTGGCGGTTGAAACCGGCCAGGTTGCGCACGCCCAGCGCCGCCATCAGCCTGTAGCGGCGCTCCATTTCACCAACGCACCAGTTCAGCGCATGGGCCGCTTCCTTCATGTCGGTAACCACCGGTGCCAGCAGATGGGGCACGCCTTCGTACACCGACAGTTCCAGCATCTTCGGGTCGACTAGAATGAGGCGCACATCTTCAGGCGTGGCCTTGTAAAGAATGCTCAGCAGCATAGCGTTGACGCCCACTGACTTACCTGAGCCGGTGGTGCCTGCCACCAGCAGATGGGGCATTCTTGCCACATCCGCAACCACGGACGAGCCAGCAATATCTTTGCCCAGGGCCAGTGTCAGGCTCGACGGGGAATCCAGGAACGCGCTTGAGGTGAGCACTTCTTTGAGCCTTACCATCTCCCGATGCTCGTTGGGAATCTCGATGCCCACGGTGGTCTTCCCCGGTATGACCTCGACGATGCGCACACTGATAACAGCCAGAGAGCGGGCCAGGTCTTTGGCCAGGGCGCTGATTTTCTGCACCTTTACACCCGCAGCAGGCTGTACCTCGAAACGTGTGATTACCGGCCCGGGCATAACGGACACGACTTCGGCCTCCACGCCGAAATCAGCCAGTTTCAGCTCTAACTGGCGCGACATGGCCTGCAGAGAGTCTTCAGAATAGCCTAGACCCTGGTCCACCTCACGCTCATCGAGCAGGTCTATGTCCGGCAGCTCCGCTGTGGTCTTGCTGTCGAAAAGACGTTTCTGTTGGCCGCGCCCTTTTTCGGGCTTTTCGTTCACTTTCGGGACGATAGTCAATGCCGGTGTTGTCTTGTCAGCCTGTGCGGCCTGTTTTTCCGTCCTGCGGGCTCGGTCGGCCACCAGGGATTTATTGCGCTGAGTAACGTTCTCGACGGTTGCTGCTTTGCGCCGTTGCCGCTCTATGCGGCGTCGCTTATAGCGATCATAGGAATTGTCGTAAGCGCGCACGACGACGTCGCTCAGCCAATACAGTCCCCGCCCGGTATGCTCCGCCACGTCAACCCACGACACACCGGATGCAGCCTGCACACCAATCAGCACACCAGCGGCGGCAAGCAGCGTCAATCCAACCCAGCCGAACACGCTATTGCCCTGGGCTGCAAGCCAATGGCCGAATACACCACCTGCGCCCGCCGGTAACTCCGTGCCGGGTTGAGAATGCAGTTCCAGCAATACGCAACAGCACACCAACAGTGCAAACCACCCGCCACTGCGGACGCTGAGCAACAACCAGTCCGCCGGCAGGCTTCGATTGAGAATCAGCCTTACGCCCACAAATGCAAATGCAACGGGCAGCACGTAAGCAACCCAGCCAAACAGGTACAGCACAAAATCGGCGAAATACGCACCACTGATGCCAACCAGGTTGTCCGGTTCACGCCCTGTGCCGGAAAAGCTGAACGACGGGTCGGAGGGAGAATAGGAAACAATGGCCAGCAGCAGAAAAATGGCGGTGGCGCTGAGAGCGACAACACCGATCTCCCGTCCGGGAATGAGGCGCATGGCAAGGGTGTTAGCCAACTTCAATAGTCCTTGATTTGCGTCGACGACGCTCCAAGTGTATCCATTCGAGTTGATCCATACAATTATTTGTCTAACCTTTTTTATTTAAAATCAATCTCTTATTTGCACTTCTTCGGTTCAGTTGTGCCAAATGTGGATAACTCGGATGTCAGCGCAGATTGGAGTAGAATAGACATTTTCACATGAACGGAGTCTGAAAGCGGCCATGCGACCCGACAAAGCAAAAGTAGTAGATGAAATCTGGGACGATGCGCGCATCGATTCGTTCCTCGACAAGGCGCCCATGGGCGATGAAAACAGTGAGTTCAGCGTAATGCTCTATGCCTATCGCAGCATGCGTGC
Organism: uncultured Pseudomonadales bacterium; assembly: GCA_964393625.1. Lineage (GTDB taxonomy): Bacteria > Pseudomonadota > Gammaproteobacteria > Pseudomonadales > Azotimanducaceae > UBA4421. The sequence continues at coordinate 48,068 of CAYMUT010000013.1, read as the reverse complement.
CGAAGATTTCCAGCGTTTCATCAAAGCCTTCAAAGCCAGGGGCGGCGACGTCGACGCTCAAGACATTCAGGGACGCACGCTGTTCGAACTGATCGCCAGTCATGACAAGGCTCAGCCGTTCCGCGAGGCCCTGCAGAGCTGACTCTAACGCAGCAGATGACCGCCATACCACTCCTGCCCGACCAGCCCGTGGGCTTTCCGAACCCGGCTTACGCTCTCAAGGAGCCGGATGGACTGTTGGCCGCGGGCGCGGCCCTGGACGTTGCCTGGCTGGTTGAAGCCTATGCGCACGGCATATTTCCGTGGTTCGATTCAGACGATGATCATATTCTCTGGTGGTGCCCGGAACGCCGCGCTGTACTCACCCCGGGTACTATGAAAGTGCGGCGCAGCCTGGCCAAACGCATGCGTAATTCAGGGTTCGAAGTGAGTCTGGACCAGGACTTCGCCGCTGTCGTCCACGCCTGCAGCGAACCCCGCCGGGACGGCGGGGGCACCTGGATCACGCCGCGCATGCGCGCCGCTTATCTCGCTCTTTTCGACGCAGGATTTGCCCACTCTGTGGAAGCCCGCCTGGACGGAGAACTGGTAGGCGGCCTGTACGGCGTTTCCCTGGGCCGCGTGTTTTTTGGTGAGTCCATGTTTGCCGTGATGGCAGATGCATCGAAAGCCGCTTTTTACCACCTGCAATCTCAACTGGCGGAATGGCAGTTCACACTGATCGACTGCCAGATCATGAGCCCGCACCTCGCCAGTCTCGGCGTGAGCGAAATATCCCGCGAGGAATTCCTGGAGATACTCAGCAGCAATGCCGCCGAGCCGAGTCGGGTCGGCCCCTGGCGTTTCGAGTGAGCCTCGGTTAGGCTCAATTCATGCAGGATTCCGACGGCCAGGCCCAGTTTTTCCTAACCCCAGAACATCCCTGCTCCTATCTCAGCCGCAGCAATGCGCAAACCTTGTTTTTCGACCCCCGCCAGGTGATCACGCCTTCGGTTTACCAGACCCTCACCGATCAAGGGTTCCGACGCAGCGGCAGCCACCTGTACCGTCCGCACTGCACTGGCTGCGAAGCGTGTATACCCACACGAGTTCCGGTAGATGATTTCACTCCCAGACGTTCACACAAGCGGGTTGTCAGGCGCAACGGCGACCTGCGTATTGAGATCGAAGAAGCCAATTTCAGCCGACGACACTATCACCTGTATGAACGCTACATCAGTTTGCGCCATGCAGATGGCGACATGTATCCGGCCAGCGAGGATCAGTTCCGTTCGTTCCTGTTGAGTCCCTGGTCCAACAGCGTATTCGTATCTACCTATGACGGCGCGCGACTGGTCAGCGTGGCGGTAACCGATAAGCAGCCTCACGGGCTGTCGGCCATTTATACGTTTTTCGAACCCAACGAAGCGGCCCGCAGCCTGGGCGTGTGGAGTATTCTGCAACAGATTGAATTGTGTCGTGAATGGCAGGTCCCCTATCTGTACCTGGGCTATTGGATTCGCGACAGCGCCAAAATGAACTACAAAACTGAGTATCGCCCCTGCGAGTTATACCTGAATAATCGCTGGGTACGCATGAGTTGAGGTTAGCCCCCTGTTCGGGCAGAATGCGCGCCTCTTGAAGCAAACCAACAGGCTTTATGGCGAAAGAAGAACAGATCGAGATGGACGGCACGGTGGTAGACACCCTGCCCAATACCATGTTCCGCGTAGAGTTAGACAACGGTCACGTGGTTACCGCTCACATTTCTGGCAAGATGCGTAAAAACTACATTCGCATCCTCACAGGCGACAAGGTCAAGGTGGAGCTTACACCGTATGACCTCAGCAAAGGCCGCATCACTTTCCGTATGTGAAGGGCGGTCGCATTTGTTGCGCTGCCTGCGCTGCTGAGGGCGCCGTTGGCGTCAGGCCACTTCCGGATCTAACACCTCGACACTCAGCTCACCCTCTTCTACGCCGATTCGCACGGTGCCGCCACTCTTTGACAGCGAGCCGAATAGCAGATCTTCCGCCAGCTGGCGCTTGATCTTCTCCTGAATGAGCCGCTGCATGGGCCGTGCGCCCATCTTTTCATCGTAACCTTCCCGCGCCAGCCATTCCCGCGCTTGCTCGTCTATCTCTAAGGTTACACGCTTGTCGTCAAGCTGGGCCTGCAGTTCCGTGAGGAATTTATCAGCCACGGTTTTGACCACGTCCAGAGGCAGCATACCGAACTGCACGATGGCATCGAGGCGGTTACGGAATTCCGGCGTGAACATCCGCTTGATGACTTCCATACCGTCCGAGGCATTGTCCTGCTCCATGAAGCCGATGGACGTGCGGTCCATTTCCTGCGCGCCTGCATTGGTGGTCATGACCAGCACCACATTGCGGAAGTCGGCCTTACGACCGTTATTGTCGGTCAGCGTGCCATGGTCCATGACCTGCAGCAGCAGGTTGAACACTTCCGGGTGGGCTTTCTCGATCTCATCGAGCAGCACCACGCTATGGGGGTGTTTGGTGACCGCCTCGGTCAACAATCCACCCTGGTCGAACCCGACATAGCCCGGGGGTGCGCCAATCAGGCGGGAAACCGTATGGCGTTCCATGTATTCAGACATGTCGTAGCGCAACAGCTCGACACCCATGATGTTGGCAAGTTGACGACTGACTTCGGTCTTACCCACCCCGGTTGGCCCGGCGAACAGGAAACAACCCGTAGGCTTGTCGCCGGATTTCAGCCCCGCGCGGGACATCTTGATGGCGTTGGCCAGCTGATCAATGGCTTCGTCCTGACCGAAAACGACCATTTTGAGCTTCTCATCAAGGTCTTTCAGCGCCTGCTTGTCGGAGCTGGTGACCTGGGTCGAAGGAATGCGAGCAATCTTGGCCACAACCTGTTCGACATCAGTGGCGCCGATGCTCTTTTTTCGTTTGCTGGGAGCGACCAGCTGTTGTGCCGCACCAGCCTCGTCGATGACGTCGATGGCTTTGTCGGGCATGAAGCGGTCATTGATGTATTTCGCAGCCAGTTCGGCGGCAGCACGCAGCGCCTTGTCGGTATAGCGTACGCCGTAGTGATCTTCGAAGCGCGACTTCAGCCCTTTGAGTATACGGTAGGTGTCCTCTGTGTCGGGTTCATTGACATCGATTTTCTGAAAACGTCGTGACAGCGCACGGTCTTTGTCGAATATGCCGCGGTATTCAGCATATGTGGTGGACCCCATACACTTGATCTGACCCGACGTAAGCAGCGGCTTGAGCAGATTGGATGCATCCATCACCCCGCCCGATGCTGCCCCCGCACCGATGATCGTATGCACTTCGTCGATGAACAGAATCGAGCTTTCCTTCTTTTTCAACTCGCCCAACACCGCCTTGAAGCGCTTTTCGAAATCTCCACGATATTTGGTGCCGGCCAGCAGTGCACCGAGATCAAGAGAGAAAATCTCCGCATCAGCGACGACTTCTGGAACCTGGCCATCAACAATGCGCTTGGCAAGCCCTTCGGCAATGGCTGTTTTGCCGACACCAGACTCGCCCACCAGCAATGGATTGTTCTTTCGGCGGCGACAAAGTACCTGGATCACCCGCTCGAGTTCTGCGTCACGACCGACCAGCGGGTCGACGCGTCCAGCCTTGGCTTCTTCGTTGAGATTGGTGGCAAACGACTCCAGTGGGCTGGCGCTGCCGGCTTCCGCGCCACCTTCTTCTTCACTGGCAGTGAGACCGTCTCCGCCCTCTTCTTCACCCTGCACCTTGCTGATGCCGTGGGAGATGTAATTCACAACATCAATGCGGGCAATGTTCTGCTGCTTGAGGAAATAGACCGCCTGGCTTTCCTGTTCGCTGAAAATCGCAACCAGCACGTTGGCGCCGGTGACCTCCTTGCGACCGGACGACTGCACGTGGAAAACCGCTCGCTGCAGCACCCTCTGAAAGCCCAGGGTCGGCTGGGTTTCACGTTCGCCGTCACCGGCGGGTATCAGCGGTGTGGTCGAGTCGATGTATTGCTCCAGGTCGGCATGCAGTTTTTCTATATCGACCCCGATCTTGCGCAGCACGTCGATGGCAATGTCATTATCGAGCAACGCCAGCAGCAGGTGCTCGACGGTCATGAATTCATGGCGCTTGCTCTTGGCAACGCGAAAGGCTTCGTTCAGCGTGGTTTCTAAGTCTTTGCTTAACATCTGGCTCGCTTTTAGTCGGTCATCTCAACCGTCGATAACAGCGGATGATTGTGTTCCCGGGCATACAGATTAACCTGTTCGGACTTCGTCTCGGCAATGTCCTTTGGGAAGATGCCCACCGTCGCCGCACCCTCAGTATGCACTGTGATCATGATCTGTGTGGCCTTTTCCCGGTGCATGGCGAAAAACTTCTCCAAAATGTGCACGACGAATTCCATGGGTGTGTAGTCATCATTCAACAACACGACCTTATACATCGGCGGGCGTTTGAGCTGCGGATCGGCAGTCGCTTCCGCGACACCACCTTCATGGTCCTGAGCCGGCCCGCCCGGCTCATCATCACCCTGGCATTTAATGCCTCGCTGCTCTGTCATATTAAGGTTAGTCCATCTGGGGGCGAATTCGTTTCACCCGCGACAACTGGAATTAAAGCTGCTTAAAGCATGATAACACTACATTTGGGCGCCACAGGTGAAAATCAAGACGAGTTTCCCCCACTAAAGTCGCACTTGACTAAGTTGGCGAATTTGACCAAAGTCGACACAGTGGGCTGATTGTACCAGTAGCACCGACCTTAACGGATAGGGTGCAACGCTAGGAGGCTGCGGCACTGTGCAATTTCATCCCCAAGCCAGGCCGTTAGGCCTGTGCTGGTGACGTAGCTGCTTGGGAGGGCAGTCGCAATGACGATCGGCAAAGTTAAGTGGTTCAACAACGCCAAAGGATACGGCTTTATTCTGTCGGAAGAAGGAGACGAAGATCTATTCGTCCACTATTCCGCAATTCAGATGGACGGATATAAAACTCTGAAAGCCGGCCAGGACGTACAGTTCGATATCGTCGAGGGGCCCAAGGGCCTGCATGCGGTTAACATCACCGAAGTTGGCGGCGCTGCCGGCGATGAAGACGCATCCGCAGAACTGGGTGTTTCCGTTGACTTTGATGTTGAGCCGGATGTTGAGCAGAATGCAGGGGCACTTGACGACACACCTGCTTCGGACGCATCTTCGGCCTAATCCTGCTGATCGACTTTGCGCCAGTGTTCAGCACGCAGGTGATCCGCGTTGCTTGATTGCACCCAGTGTTGTCCTTGGCTGGTCTGTTCCTTTTTCCAGAAAACAGCATCGGTCTTCAAGTAGTCCATGATGAACTCGGCGGCGGCGAACGACGCATCGCGGTGGGCTGACGCTACCGCGACAAGCACGATCTGTTCGCTGGGTCGCATGGTCCCCACCCGATGAATGACTCTGGCTTCAAGCAGCGGCCAGCGCTGTTCGGTTTTGTCGAGAATGCCCTCAATACTCGACTCCGTCATGCCCGGATAATGCTCCAGGGTCAGGCTGCTCACATCACTGAGATCGCCCGTCGTGGTATTCCGGTCCCGCACCAGACCCACAAACGTTACGATGGCACCTAGATCAGCACCATGATGGGCCCGCATAGCCTGATATTCAGCGTCGACGCTGAAGTCGTGCTCGCAGATCAGCACACTGCGCCGCATATCAGCCTCCGGTGACCGGCGGCAAAAAAGCGACCTCGTCGCCGTCGTAAAAATCCACGTCGCTCTGCATCAGATCCTGGTTCACGGCGATGCGGACGTTCTCCTGCTGCAACGCGCTCATCTGCTCAGGTTCGAGCTGTCGGGCGAGTGCCTGCATCAGATCTGCCACACCGCTGGCATGCAGATGCATTTCACCGTGACCGATCTCCTCTCGCAGCGAAGCGAAAAACTTGACTGTAACCGCTGCACTCATCGCCTCAAACCCCCTCTCCACGAACCCATTCACCACTATTGCCACCAGACTTTTCGAGCAGTCGCAGATTATCGATGATCATGCCCTTATCGATGGCTTTGCACATGTCGTATACCGTCAATGCGGCAACGCTGGCAGCGGTCAGGGCTTCCATCTCGACTCCGGTCCGGCCGGTAACCCGGCACAGGGTCGTGATTTCAAGTTCGCAATCATTTAATTCCGCAAAATCAACAGTAACCTTGGTCAACGGTAACGGGTGGCACAGAGGAATCAGGTCCGAGCAGCGCTTGGCTGCCTGGATGCCAGCGACCCGGGCAACCGCAAGCACCTCCCCCTTTTTCAACTTGTCTTCGCGAATAGCCTGCAGCGTATCACTTTGCATGCGCAACACGACGCCCGCGCGAGCTTCCCGGCGGGTCTCGGCCTTATCCGAGACATCCACCATGTTGGCTTCGCCGGCAGCGTTGATGTGACTTAGACTGGTATCTGACATGGCGTGTGCCGTTCAAAAGCGGCGATTATGCATGATCCTGTGTTTCGGGGGTATCGTACACTGCAGCCGTGAAGCGACTGGAGCAATAATGGTATTATCGCGCGCCTATGTCCCAGTCCTCCCCATACGCTCCCACGCCGACGGCCACCCGGGTCATCGTCGGCATGTCCGGCGGCGTGGATTCCTCGGTTGCCGCCGCTCTGCTGTTAGAGCAGGGCTATTCCGTAGAAGGGTTGTTCATGAAAAACTGGGAGGAAGACGATGGTACCGAATACTGCACCGCGCTGGAGGATCTTGCTGACGCTCAGAGAATCTGCGCCACACTCGGCATCAAGCTGCACACCGCCAACTTCGCTGCGGAATACTGGGATAACGTATTCGAAGATTTCCTGCGCGAATACCACGCGGGGCGCACACCCAATCCTGACGTGTTGTGCAACCGAGAGATCAAATTCAAACAGTTCGCGGACTATGCCGAGCGCCTTGGTGCGGACTACATTGCCACAGGACACTACGCTCGCAGCGCGATGATTGACGGCGACTACCATCTACTCAAAGGCGTAGACACCAACAAAGACCAGACGTACTTCCTGCAAGCAGTGCCATTGGGCCAGCTTCGTAAATGCCTGTTCCCGCTTGGCGATTGGAAGAAAAACCAAGTTCGGGCCAGAGCCGCCAGCATGGGTCTGCACAACGCTCAGCGCAAAGACAGCACCGGCATCTGCTTCATCGGGGAGCGGCGATTCGACGACTTCCTGCAACGCTATATCGCCGACAATCCCGGCGCGATGATCGATGAAACTGCACGCCATCTGGGTGAGCATCGCGGGTTGCATCACTATACGTTCGGCCAGCGTCAGGGCTTGAAACTCGGCGGCATCCGCGGGCGTCCGGAAGCCCCGTGGTATGTGGCAGTGAAATGCTCGTTAACAAACACGCTGGTGGTGACCCAGAACGAAGCACTGCTGTGCGGTAGCTGGCTGCGGGCTGGTGAACTGAACTGGCTGATCGAGCCTGAGCTGCCCCTGGCATGCTCAGCCAAGATCCGTTACCGCCAGCAGGATGTGCCGTGCACCCTCAGTGAAGCAGCGGATGGCCAGCTACTGGTGCGTTTCCAGACGCCTCAGCGGGCCATTACACCAGGCCAGTTCGTTGCGTTCTATACAGGTGAGCGGATGATCGGCGGCGGACGCATTGACATAACAGACAGTAATTTCCTTCAGGTAATCGGTACAGCATGAATAACAACGGCACCATTATGGCCATAGGCTCCGCAGACGGACGTTACCGCAGTAAAGTCGAAGGTCTGGCGCCAATAACCAGCGAATTCGGCCTGATGCGCTTTCGTGTACAGGTTGAATGTGAATGGCTCGCATTCCTCAGTGAAACAACAGAGGTCCCGGAATTGCCGCTCTTCTCCGGCGAGTCTCTGATTGCGCTACGAGGCGTATACCAAAAGTTTGACGACAACGCAGCAGCCCAGATCAAGCAGTATGAAGCCACCACCAACCACGATGTCAAAGCCGTCGAGTACTATGTCAAATCACAGCTGCAGCAACATGCTGAGCTGGTCCCGCATATTGAGTGGGTACATTTTGCGTGTACTTCTGAAGACATCAACAACACAGCCTACGCACTGATGATTCGTCACGCCAGAGACGAGGCACTGCTACCCCGCATGCGCGCGCTATGCGAACACCTCGATGGCTTAGCGCTCAAACACGCGGAATTGGGCATGCTTTCCCGCACCCATGGACAGACTGCTTCGCCCACGACCCTGGGCAAGGAATTCAAGAACGTCGCGGCCCGTATGCACCGCCAGATCCTGCAGCTTGAACGTTGTGAGATTCTGGGCAAATTCAACGGTGCGGTGGGTAATTTCAACGCGCATCTGAGCGCGTATCCGGATCTCGACTGGCCGGCCCTGTCGGCAGCCTTCATCGAGCGTCTCGGGTTGACCAACAACCCATGGACCACCCAGATCGAACCCCATGACTACCTGTCTGAATTCTTCCACACGCTGATGCGCTTCAATCAGGTGTTGCTGGATTTCGACCGCGACATGTGGAGTTACATCGCAATAGAGTATTTCAACCAACGCAAGGTCGAAGGGGAAACCGGTTCTTCGACGATGCCCCATAAGATCAACCCAATCGATTTTGAAAACTCCGAAGGCAATCTCGGCATCGCTAACGCTCTGCTGGATCACATGGCGGGCAAACTGCCGGTGTCCCGCTGGCAGCGCGACCTGTCGGACTCCACGGTTCTGCGCAATATCGGCACAGCACTGGCACATTGCGATATTGCTTATCAGGCCACGCTAAAAGGATTGTCGAGGTTGGACGTAAACGAAGCGGCAATTGCCGCAGATCTTGCCAGCAGTTGGGAGGTGCTTGCCGAACCGGTGCAGACGGTTATGCGCAAGCACGGCTTTGAGGAGCCCTACGAAAAGCTCAAGGCGGCCACCCGAGGACAGCAGTTGAACGCTGAGTTGTTTGAACAGATGCTGACCGACTTACAGCTCAGTGACGCTGCCCTGGCGGAACTGCGCAGTCTGCGTCCGGAAAACTACACAGGTACAGCCGCGCTGCTCGCCCGACGCCCGCTCTCCTGACAAGCGCACATATTGGATGATCCATGGCCATACCCGTTCACGTCATAACCGCGGACTGGACTTTGCACAGAGAATCTCTGCAGCGCATTCGTGAACAGGTATTCATCGTAGAGCAGAACGTACCCAGGGAAATCGAATGGGACGGCGAAGACGAGCGCAGCACGCACTTCCTGGCGGTCAATGAGATCGGCGAATCTATAGGGTGCGCTCGTCTGTTGCCCAGCGGCCAGATCGGTCGCATGGCGGTACTGGAGAGACACCGGAGTACCGGCATTGGCGCATTGCTCCTTGACGCTGCGGTGCAAGCCGCCAGGCAGCAGGGCCACGAAAGAGTATTCCTGCATGCGCAGAGCTACGCCGAAACCTTCTATCGCAAAGGCGGGTTTCTACCCTATGGCGATGAGTTTATGGAAGCCGGTATAGCCCACATCGCCATGGAGATGAAGTTACCGCTGGACTTTGCGCCGCCTGAAGCGCCGCTAGATACCCGTCCCCAGGTGCGCGAAGAAAGCGCGCGTGCTACTCTGCAGAATGAAGCGTCGAGCACCCGCCGCTTCAATGGGCTCAACGAATCCTACGATGCTCTTCGCGAGCTCATCGCCAGCTCCAAGCGCCGCTTGTTGTTGCTGAATCCGTTTCTCGACCATGAGTTGTTCGATCGTGAATCTGTAGTCGAAGCCATTTCCGCACTGGCGCGTAGCGCGCCTGGCGTCGAGATCCGCATCATCGTGTTCGATACCAAACTGCTTGTCGAACGCGGCCACCGGCTCGTGGAATTGGCCCGGCGACTCGATGAAAAGATCAGCATCCGCGTTTACCGTGAAATGGCAAACGCCGAGACATCCAGCTTCGCGTGCGCCGACCTCGATGGATACTGGTTGCTGCCCAGCTACGAGAAATACGATGGTATCAGCGATCTGGCCGACCCGATCAACAATCGGCGCCTAACAGAGGCCTTTCGAACTACATGGGAAAAGAGTCGTGCAAGCAGCGAATTGCGTACGCTGCGCATCTGATTCCGCGGCCTGCGTGGCGGGCGGTTACAACCTTTCCTGAAGCATCTGCTGCAGTTCGCGGTAATCCGCGGCTCGCGGATACTGGGGGAACTGCTCACAGACGTTTTCCGGCGCCTGGTAGAAAAAGCCGTGATCTGCTTCTTCGAGCATGGTAACGTCATTGAACGAATCGCCGGCCGCAAAAACCGTATAGTTGAGGGATTTGAATGCTTTGACCGAGCAGCGCTTGGGGTCCGGCTGACGAATGCGGTAATTGGCGATACGATCGTCCTCGACCACAAGCCGGTGGCACAACAGGAACGGCTGGCCCAGCTTTTCCATGAGCGGGCCGGCAAAGTCGTAGAACGTATCTGAGATGATCGCCACCTGAAAGCGCCGGCGCGCCCACTGCAGAAAATCCACCGCACCCGGTAACGGGTGCAGCTTATCGATCTCACCACGAATCAGACTCATGGTGATGTCGTGCTCTCGCAGAATATCCAGACGGTATTGCATGAGATCGTCGTACACCGGGATGTCCCGGGTCGTTTTCTTTAGGCCTTCGATCCCGGTGGCCGCAGCAACGGCCTGCCAGACTTCCGGGGTCAGTACACCCTCCAGATCCAAACACAATACGTCCAAGCTTTATGCTCCTGTTGTCGTGGGCAGCTAACGATCGGGAAGATCTACACCATCGAACATCTTTTCCCGCTCAGCACGCGTGCTGCAATTTACCGCAGCCTGCACGGTAGTCCTGTCGAGATGCGGCGCAAACCCTTCTATGAAATCGAACATGTAACGGCGCAGGAAAGTGCCCTTGCGAAAGCCGATATGGGTGACGCTGGGTTCAAACAGGTGCGAGGCGTCCAAGGTGACTAGGTCTGTGTCCTGCTCTTCGTCGTATGCCATTTTGGCGATAATGCCTACCCCGAGGCCGAGCCTGACGTAGGTTTTAATCACGTCGGTATCGGTGGCGGTAAAGACCACATTGGCGCTTAAGCCCGCATTGCGGAACGCATCGTCGAGCTTCGAACGACCAGTGAAACCGAACACGTAGGTCACGATGGGGTGTTGTGCCACCTGTTCCAGTGTGAGCGATTCCGTTTCTGCCAGAGGGTGGCCTTCAGGAACCACTACGGCCCGATTCCATTTATAGCAAGGCATCATGACCAGATCGTTGAACAGGCTGAGTCCTTCCGTAGCTATGGCAAAGTCGACCTCCCCCGCTGCCGCCAGTTCTGCAATCTGCTCCGGCGATCCCTGGTTCATGTGCAGGCGTACATCAGGATAGTTTTCACGAAACCGGTCAATGACATCGGGCAACGCGTAGCGGGCCTGGGTGTGGGTGGTGGCTATCGAGAGGCTGCCTTGTTTCTCATTCGAGTATTCCTGCGCGACCTGTTTGATCGCATTGGACTGACGCAGAATTTCCCCAGCCATGGCGATGATCACTTCACCAACCTGCGTTACGTGAGTGAGATGCTTGCCACTGCGAGCAAATATCTCCACATTCAGTTCGTCTTCGAGCAAGCGGATCTGCTTGCTGATGCCCGGCTGGGAGGTAAACAGGCTCTGCGCGGTAGCGGACACATTCAGGTCGTGGTGCGCGACCTCCCAGATATAGCGCAATTGCTGCAATTTCATCCGATGCTGCTCCTCAGCTATTCGTTGGTTACGCCGTGAGGCACGTGTCCGGTAGCCACATGAACTGCCGCGCGATCACAATGGCCGGCCTGATCGTCGAAGAATATATCCGCCTCAAAGGCGCGCAGGAACTCGGTTTTGTCCATGCCGCCGAGAAACAGGGATTCGTCCAGGCGAATATCCCAGTCGCGCAGCGTGCGAATGACGCGCTCATGGGCCGGCGCACTACGCGCAGTCACTAGAGCTGTGCGGATGGGGTTTTCACCTTCCGGAAACTCCTCTTGCAGGCGGTGCAACGCGCTCAGAAACGCTTTGAAAGGGCCGCCGGGCAGCGGCTGCTGGGCCTGGCTCAGCTCAGATTCGGCGAACGCTTCCAGACCGTGAGCCTGATAAATCTGTTCGGCTTCATCGGAGAACAGTACCGCGTCGCCATCAAAGGCAATGCGCAGTGTTTCACCCGCCAGAGTTTCCCGGGGCGCGCGGGCGCGGCCCAGCAGCATGGCCGCGGCGACGTTCTGTTCGAGCGCCTGACGTACATCTTCTGCGAATGTGGATAAGAACAGATCGCAGTGAAAGGCATTGATGTACCGATATGGGGATAGTCCCCCACAGAACGCAGCCCGGGTGATATTCAGGTCATAGGCCCGTATCGAGTTAAAAACCCGCAGGCCGGTGTCGGCGGAATTACGTGACAGAAGTATAACTTCTACTCGACCTTTACCTAGTACCTTATTGATATTTAACAATTTTTCTACTAGGTGGAAGCCTTCGCCCCGGTCCAGTATGGTGTCTTCTTCGACGATCTGGTAATGCCGGTAGGCCTCCAGTCCCTGCTCCTCGAAGATGCTGTTGGAGTCAGAAAGATCGAACAGCGCTGTAGAGGAAATCGCTACGGTTAGTGGCCGGGCATCGTCGTTCATGCGTCCAGGTCCGGAATCATTTCGCTTTCCAGCTTGGTGATCATGTCTTTGAGCTGCAACTTGCGCCGCTTGAGTCGCTGGATGCGCAGTCCATCATGATGGCGACTCTCAACCAGGTGACGGATTACGACGTCGAGGTCGCGGTGCTCAATCTTCAGTTCATCCAGCCAGGTCTGTAGTTCGATCTGTTCCAGGGTCCCTATCCACCGTTAAGGCTGGGCGCATGATACGTGGCTATTGCCGCATTCTTCAATTGGTACCCACATCACGGTTACAGGCAGGATCGTTGACTACCATTCACAGTATGGCTCATTCCGTGCTTGCAGAGAGACGCGCCCTACCACGCCTGCCCGCAGAGGGTATGCTGGTGCGTGTGCGGCGCAAAGGACGCATCGGGCGCCTTGAAGGCATCGCCAGAGATTATAATCGTCATGGTATCGGCCTGGTGTTGGACCAGCCGCTCCCGAAAGACGCCACCGTATACATTTCCATGGTTTGCGGCGACGACCGCCTGGAGAACGTTATCGGCATTGTGCATAACTGCCTGGCGCTGGATGGGGGTTACCGTTGCGGTATTCAATTTCGAACGACATCCCACCTGCAGATGGATCGCTGCGCCATTGAACTGGCGCTGACGCAACTCGAACGGGCTTTCGGGGCCGCGGATTAGCGGCTGACAGTGCAGGCAATCCGTTAATCGGCCATGAAGCTTTGCGCTTCACGCTCCAGCACGGTCAGACGACGCACCCAGTTGTCCATGAGCATGAATTGAGCATCATCCACGGCAAATGCTTCACTGATTTCTTTGAGCAGGCACTCTTCTTCGATCTCGAAAGCGCCGTCGGCGTAACTGAGCTTGAGCAGATTAAGCAGAGCTATGACCCGCGAGCGGCGTGAGTCGAATATTTCGGCGATACCCTCCAACTCGAGATATTCCAGCTCTTCGACATTGCTCAACTCCATCTCACGACTGAACTCGGCCAGCATGCCCTCTTCGTTGGGGTCAAGCAGACCGTCGGAGACCACGACGTTGTGTGCGAGACGCATCAACGCCTGGCGCTGTACCTCACTTAGTGCCGACAACCACATCGAGCTAACTTACAGCAGGCCGTCCACAAGACTGAAAATCATGATCCATACGCACAGCCAGCCAACGCCGATCATGCCCTTCATGACGATGTTCTGGTCGAAAAAGTGCTCAATGAGATGCCACATGGTGTTGTCGAACTCCAGTTATTGCGAATACCGTGTCGTATTTTAGCCCGGCTTGGTTCCTATGTCGTGCTTACTACGACAATTCGAGGCCCCGACCGGCATATATTCCATAGAGATCGTGATCGTCACGATGCTGTATCTCTACCCAGGCAAATTCACCCGCCCGTAGTTCCAGTGAAGGCTGAAGGTGGACTATGCCGTCAATTTCCGGCGCGTCCCAGGCAGTTCGGGCCACGGGTTGCGGGCCAGCTTCATCCACCAGCACACGTAACCGTTGGCCGACAAATCGGTCAAGACGCGCAGCGCTGATCTGCGATTGTGTTTCATACACCCTTTCCTGCCGATCCAGCTTGTCCGCTTCGTCAACATGATCGGCGAGTCCATTAGCGGGTGCACCCTGTACCGCGGAATAGGTGAAACACCCTGCCCGATCCAGCTGCGCTTCCTCGAGGAAGTCCAGCAGCATACCCACATCCTCATCGGTTTCACCGGGAAAGCCAACGATGAACGTACTGCGAATGGCGATTTCCGGACAGACTTCACGCCAGCGCCGGATACGCTCCAAGGCTTTTTCAGCTGCCGCAGGACGCCGCATGGCCTTGAGGATTCGTGGCGAGGCATGCTGCAGAGGTAAATCGAGGTACGGAAGAATCTTACCCTGTGCCATCAGGGGGATAAGTCTGTTGACATTCGGGTACGGGTAGACGTAATGCAGACGCACCCAGGGCGCGATGTCACCTAACAGAACACACAGCTCGTCCAGGCGGGTCTCGATCATGTTGCCGTGCACGTTCTGCGCCTGGTACTTGAGATCTACGCCATAGGCACTGAGGTCCTGGGCAATGACCAGCAGCTCTTTAGCACCGTCCGCGACCAGCTGTTCGGCCTCGGCTACGACTTCGGCAATTCCGCGGGAACGCAACCTGCCGCGCATCTGCGGAATGATGCAGAAGCTGCAGTCATGATTACAGCCTTCGGAAATCTTCAGGTATGCGTAGTGCTCCGGCGTCAGGCGCACCCTGGCCTCCTGAGGCGACAATTCAGCCGGTGCGCTGGCAGCAGGCAGATAAGTTTGTACCGCCTGCATCACCGGAGCTACCTGGGCGGGCCCGCTGATGTGCTTGAGCTCGGGAAAACGGTCTTGCAGTTCGCTGCCCTTGCCGCCCATGCAACCGGTCACCACTACCTCTTTACCCGCGGCCATCGCCCCCTCGATGGCTGCGAAGCTTTCGGCTTTGGCGGCGTCGATGAACCCGCATGTGTTGATGACGACGATTTCAGCATCGTCCTCGCCAGCAACAACATCGTAGCCGTGGTCCACCAGGCCGGTAACTATGTGCTCGGAATCGACCAGAGCCTTGGGACAGCCCAGGCTGACGAAACTGACGCGCTGAGAATCTGACAATGAGTTCTTCGCCACTTGATCACAAAGCCGCGTAGTTTACCTGCAGCGCGAGCAAGTTGCTCCAGCACTTTGCTCCGGTCCCCTTTACTCTGAACGGCAGCATCGCTAGTATCCGCTGCGATGAATGAAACAAGCAGCAACGCAACCAATCCAATGAACACCTGGCCAGGCTATTTCTTTTTTAGCTATTTCTGCGTCTAGCCTGCCTTCGTATATGAATTGCTGAAGGCACAAGCTGCCTTCAAACGGAATCCCCGTCGGGCAGCAGGCCCAACGGGGTTTTTGTTTTTGGGGCGTTGTGAATCTTTCTTGGATTGAGGAAAACACAATGCAGTTGGAAAACCTGAACGTCGAGAAACACGAAGTGTTGATCACACCTGAAGACTTGAAGGCACTTCTGCCGGTAGCCGAAGAGGCGCGTGAGGCAGTCAATGCTTCCCGCGGCGTCGTGCGTGATATCGTCGCGCGCCGGGACCCCCGCCTTCTGGTAGTCGTCGGACCCTGTTCAATTCACGATCCGGACGCAGCTTTGGAATATGCCCGCCTTCTGGCGGAATTTGCGCCCCAGGTCAGCGATACGTTGTATCTGGTCATGCGCGCGTATTTCGAAAAGCCACGCAGCACGGTCGGCTGGAAGGGCCTGATCAACGACCCGCATCTCGACGACACTTTCTGCGTCAGTGAGGGTTTGCACATCGCGCGGCAGCTGCTTTTGGATGTTTCCGCTCTCGGGTTGCCCATAGCCACCGAGGCCCTTGACCCGATAACGCCTCAGTATCTGCAGGATCTGATTTCCTGGTCAGCGATCGGTGCGCGCACCACCGAATCACAGACCCATCGGGAAATGGCATCGGGTTTGAGCTGTGCGGTAGGTTTCAAGAACGGCACCGACGGCACTTTGGATGTTGCGATTAATGCGCTGCAATCCGCCATCAGCCCCCATCGCTTTCTCGGTATAAGTTCTGCAGGCCAGGTCAGCGTCATCCACACCAGGGGCAATACCCATGCCCACGTCGTAATGCGCGGCGGTGAGAATGGTCCAAACTATGACGCCGCAAGTATCGCCGCCGCAGAAACGGCGCTCGAGGGCATTGGCCAGCGGCCATCCATCATGATCGACTGCTCCCATGCCAATTCCAACAAAGACCATACGCGACAGGTGGAGGTGCTCAATTCTGTAGCTGCGCAGATTCAGGGCGGCAATTCATCGATTACCGGCGTGATGGTCGAAAGCAACCTGGTGGCAGGAAATCAGAAGATCGGCAGTCCTGCGGACCTCACCTATGGCCAGTCGATTACCGATGCGTGTGTCGATTGGGACGACACCCGGGACATGTTGCGCTATCTGAACGCGTCCCTGAAAAAACGGGCGGCATAGTGGTATACCGCCCGAGCGTTTTGTCGAAACGAGTAATACCCCTTAGTCGTCAGTAACCAGGCCACTGAGTTGTTCAGCCAGCGTGCTCAGTCCATCGATGGATTGCTGCGCTTGCTCTACGTTGCCGGAAGTTGTCTTGGCTGCCTGTGCCACGCCGGATACGTTGGCGGCAATTTCAGAACTGCCCTTGGCCGCTTCATCTACGCTGCGACCGATTTCATTGGTCGTGGCGCTCTGCTCTTCTACGGCGCCTGCGATTGATGTCTGAATCTCATTGATCCTGGATATGATCTCGCTGATATCCTTGATCGCGTCGACAGCGCTGGCGGTATCTACCTGAATTGCCTGAATCTTCTGACCAATTTCTTCTGTCGCGTTAGCGGTCTCTTTGGCCAGCTCTTTCACCTCGTTGGCGACAACCGCAAAACCCTTACCCGCCTCACCGGCCCGCGCTGCTTCAATGGTGGCGTTTAACGCCAGCAGATTGGTCTGCTGCGCAATTGAGGTAATCACTTTAATGACCTTGCCGATTTCAGCGCCGCTTTCACCCAGCTTGGTAACCAGCAAATTGGTCTGCTGCGCTGCATCCACCGCTGTACCGGCGACGTCCGATGCTTCCGAGGAATTGCCGGCAATGTCCTTGATGCTAACAGTGAGTTCGCCGACGGCGTCAGCTACCGATTTGATGTTTACACTGACTTCTTCCGATGCGGCCGAAGCATTTGATGCCTTTTCCGAGGTTTGTTCGGCACTGCCACCCATTTCTTCACTGACAGCAGCAAGCTGACTCGCGGAACTTGCCAGCGACCCGGCGACACTGCGGATTTCAGATTCGATGCGCCGCTTTTCGGTAATGTCCGTAGCGTATTTCACGACTTTTACCGGGCGGCCACTCACATCCAGAATAGGGTTGTAGGAGGCTTGTATCCAGACGGACTCACCGGATTTGTCAAAGCGCTCGTATTCGCCGGATTGATACTTGCCTTCCTGCAGGGAGTGCCAGAAGGCTTCGTATTCATGGCCGTTGGCATAGCTCGGTTCGACGAACATACGGTGATGTTGACCGATGATCTCGTCAAGTTTGTAGCCCAGCGTCGACAGGAAGTTATCGTTGGCATGTCGGATCGTGCCATCCAGATCAAACTCGATGACGGCCTGAGATTTGCCGATGGCTTCCAGTTGCCCCTCGAAATCCGCATTACGTAACTTCCTGGCGGTGATGTCCGTCGCGTACTTCACGACCCGGAATGGAACACCATTGTTATCGAGTACCGGATTGTAGGAAGCCTGTATCCAGATTTCCCGGCCGCCCTTGCCTACACGTTGGTACTCACCCGAATCAAATACGCCTTCAGCCAGGCTTTTCCAGAAGTTTTTGTACTGCGCCGTAAGGGCATAACCTTCCGGTGCGAACATGCTGTGATGCTGACCCACAATTTCATCGAGTTCGTAACCCATGGTGTCGAGGAAATTCTGGTTCGCATGCAGAATGGTGCCGTCCAGATCGAACTCGATCACGGCCTGAGCACGGTCCAGTGCACTCAGTTTGCCTTCATTCATGCGGACTTCAGTGACGTCATCCCACTCCAGCACGTTACCGGCGTAATTGCTGAACTCATCAAAGACACCGCTGACGTTCAACGCGAATTTCATCGCACCGACAGTGATATCAGTGCGATATGGCAGATTAGACGGGTCTGCCAGCAACGCGCGCTGATGCGCCGGATTCTGATGAAATGTGTCGATACAGGTGCCCACGACGCAGTCCGGGTCGAAATCCGGCCAGAACTGGCGGAACATTTCCGCGTTGTCACTGAGCAGCTTGTGGGTAGCCTGATTGATGTATGTGACTACGAAATCGCGATCGATAGTCATCATCGCAACGGACGATCCTTCGAAAGCGGCGTTTTTGTAGGTGCTTTCGGCAACTTCAAGCTCGTCGCTGATGCTGGACGCCGAACTGCGCGTTGCGCGGGGCTCGTTCCCGCCCTTACGGGGCTGAGATTTTGCTGTCCGTTGCTTGTGCTGATGAAAACCTTCGCTGCCCATCACTGCTGCCATACCATAATCCCTTTGATTGCTTGGTTCGTGGCAAGGTTCTGCCTGGATCAGACCGGCATAGCACTCGCCAACTTTAATTCAGTGTAGACAAGCAATACGTATTTACCGAAATAATTCGGCAATACTGTGTGATGCACCTCAATTTCGATCAATCAGAAAGTCAACCGGGCTCTAGCGCCCTGTCAGGTGTAATAGGCGTGCTCTGTTATGGTGTGATCGGTCTGATCAAGTACACCGGTAAGTTCGGGAACCCGCTCCATGAGCGTGGACTCGACGCTGTTCTTGAGGGTGATGTCCACCGCCGCGCAACCCTGGCAGCCGCCACCGAACTGCAGGACCGCGGCCATGTCCCCGGTCACTTCCACGAGGCTGACCACGCCACCGTGTGCGGCAAGCCCCGGGTTTATCTCGTTGTACAGCACGTAATTGATGCGATCTTCCAGCGGTGAATCCGGACCGACGCTGGGCACCCGCGCATTGGGCGCTTTGATGGTGAGTTGCCCGCCCATCTGGTCTTCTGAGTAGTCGACCACCGCATCCACCAGGTAGGGCTCACTGCGGCCTTCGAACCAGGCGCGGAACCCATCGTACTCCACCGGGATGTCTCCTTCCTGTTCCTCACCTGCTCGACAGTAAGCAATACAGGTTTCCGCCTGGGGCGTGCCGGGTTGAGAAACGAACACACGAATAGCAACCCCCTCGTCATCCTGCTTGGCGAGCAATTGTCTAAGATAATCTTGTGCGCTTTGAGATATTTCGATCATTTGAAAGCCGGTTTCCGATGGAGTGGCGAAATATCCGACTATTTTACTCGGATATTATGGTCAGATTCAAAGCGCGCGTATCACGCCGGGTTTCGATTGCCATGATTTCTGCTCAATTGAACCCCCGCATCCTTCAATTGAGTCGCGGACTGGCCTTGAGTACCGTAGCGCGCCACAGAACCCGTTAGTACGCTTTGCAAAACATGGAAGATTCCAATGCCACAGCCCCCCAGATCGAGCGCCTGCTAGAAGACCGCATATTGATTCTCGATGGCGCCTACGGAACGGCGTTTCAGGCCTACCAACTCACGGAACAGGATTATCGGACGGTGGAACTTTCGGATCATCAGATCCCGCTGAAAGGTAATCACGACCTGCTATGTCTGAGTCGCCCGGAAATCGTGCAACAAGTCCACGAATCCTACCTCCAGGCCGGTGCCGATATCCTGACCACGAACACGTTCAGCGCGACCTCCATTGCCCAGGCGGACTTCGGCACCGAACGCCTGGCCCGCCAGCTCAATGAAGCAGGCGCGCGTGTTGCCCGGGCTGCCGCAGACAGTATCAGCACCCCAGATAAGCCCCGTTTAGTGGCGGGTAGTCTTGGCCCCACCAATCGCACTGCCAGTCTATCACCGGACGTGAACCGACCCGGATTCCGCAACGTGACGTTCGACGAACTGGTGGAAGCGTATCGTGATGCCATCGAGGGTCTTGCCACGGGCGGAGCCGATCTGCTCATGATCGAAACGGTGTTTGATTCGCTGAACGCCAAAGCTGCAATTTTCGCGGCCCTGGAAGTCAATGAAACGCTGCCGGCTCCCCTGCCCCTGATGATTTCCGGGACTATCACAGATGCGAGTGGGCGTACCCTGTCCGGTCAGACCTGCGAAGCGTTCCTGACGTCTATAGAACATGCACAGCCACTGGCAGTGGGCCTCAACTGTGCATTGGGTGCTGAACAATTACGGCCATACCTCAACGCCCTGGCGCAGCGCTGCCGCAGCGCCGTCAGCGTGCACCCCAATGCCGGACTCCCCAACGCTTTCGGTGAGTATGAGCAGACTCCGGCGCAGATGGCGCAGTTGATCAGGGAATTTGCCGAAGCCGGCTGGCTCAATATCGTAGGAGGGTGCTGCGGTACGACACCGGAACACATTCGGGCGATTGCCGAAGCAGTCGACAAGCTCCCCCCGCGCGGGTCCGTATCTGCGCAGGACAGCCTGAATCTGGCGGGACTCGAGCCACTGAGCGTGACCCGCGAATCGCTTTTTGTAAACGTTGGCGAGCGCACCAATGTGACCGGCTCTGCCCAATTTGCGCGGCTCATCCGTGAAGGCGATCTTGCGACCGCGCTGGATGTCGCGCGCAATCAGGTGGCCAACGGCGCTCAGATCATAGACATAAATATGGATGAAGGAATGCTGGACGGCGCGGCCGCCATGCAGGAGTTTCTTCATCTGATCGCATCGGAACCTGATATCGCCAGGGTGCCGCTGATGGTCGACTCCAGCAAATGGCAGATCATCGAAACCGGTCTGAAATGCATACAGGGTAAAGCCATCGTTAACTCCATCAGCCTGAAGGAAGGGGAACAGGCGTTCCTGCAGCAGGCAAACGCGTGTCGTAAGTTTGGCGCCGCGGTGGTGGTAATGGCCTTTGATGAACGGGGTCAGGCAGATACTCTGCAGCGCAAGACAGAGATCTGTGAACGCAGCTACCGACTGCTCACCGAACGGGTCGGTATGCCCGCTACCGACATCATTTTCGACCCCAATATCTTCGCGATCGGCACAGGTATCGAAGAACACAACAACTACGCGGTGGATTTCATCGAAGCCGTGCGGTGGATACATGATAATCTGCCTGGAGCTTCCACATCCGGGGGCTTGAGCAACGTGTCGTTTTCGTTCCGTGGCAACAACCCGATGCGCGAGGCGATCCACACGGTTTTCCTGTATCACGCCATCAAAGCCGGTTTGACCATGGCCATCGTCAATCCCGGGCAGTTGGGTATTTATGAAGACCTTCCCAAAGACGTTCGGGAGCGGGTCGAAGACCTGGTTCTGAACCGGCGCAGCGATGCCACAGAGCGGCTACTGGAAGTTGCCGGCAGCTTCAGCGGTCAGCGCAAGAATGCGGCGGCGGGAGAAGATCTGAGCTGGCGGGAACAACCCGTCGCGCAGCGGCTGTCCCACGCGCTTGTCAACGGCATTACCCGATTCATCATCGAGGATACCGAAGAAGCACGCTGTGCAGCACAACGGCCTTTGGATGTCATTGAAGGACCGCTCATGCAGGGTATGGGCGTAGTTGGTGATCTATTTGGCAGCGGCAAGATGTTTCTGCCCCAGGTGGTGAAGAGCGCCCGGGTCATGAAGCAGGCCGTGGGGCATCTCGTACCCTTCATCGAAGCTGATAAGCAGCGCGGGGCAAACAGCGGACAAAGCAATACCAAGGGACGCATAGTGCTTGCTACGGTCAAAGGCGATGTACACGATATCGGCAAGAACATCGTCGGTGTTGTACTTCAGTGCAACAATTACGAGATAATTGATCTCGGCGTCATGGTACCCGCAGAACAGATTCTGCAGGTGGCCCGGCAGGCGCAGGCGGTGGCCATTGGCCTGTCAGGCCTGATTACTCCGTCGCTGGACGAAATGGTTCATGTCGCCGGAGAAATGCAGCGCCTCGACATGCAGATCCCGCTGCTCATTGGTGGGGCCACCACCAGCAAGGCGCATACCGCGGCGAAAATCACGCCTGCCTATGACAACGCAGCCACCGTATACGTCACCGATGCATCACGCGCGGTGAATGTCGCCAGTGCCCTGCTTTCCAGCGCGGAAAGCTACGCGAACTTCAAGACGCAGGTAGACGCTGAGTACACTACCGTACGCAATCGCGTTAATGCCCGCCGTTCGAAGCGGCAGTTTCTGGCATACAGCGACGCGGCGGCTAACGCGCTGCGGACTGACTGGAACGATTACCGGCCGGTGACGCCGAGCCAGAGCGGAATTCATACGATGGCGCCGGAGCTGGCCAGCCTGGTGCCCTTCATTGACTGGACGCCGTTCTTCATGACCTGGGAGCTGGCCGGCAGATTCCCGGGCATCCTCGACGATGACGTGGTTGGTGAAGCTGCATCTCAGCTCTACGACGATGCCCGCAGAATGCTCGACCAGTTGGTCGAAGACGGCGAACTCAAGGCCGCCGGCGTATATGGCATTTGGCCGGCCAATCGCACCGGTATCGACGATATTGTGCTGTTCGCTGACAACCAGCGCGACCAGGAAGTGGCACGGCTGCATCATCTGCGACAGCAGGCACCCAAGCCCGACGACGAAGCGCCCAATATGTGCCTGGCCGATTTTGTAGCGCCACGCGGCATGGATGACTATATTGGCGCATTTGCGGTGACGGCAGGCATCAACATAGAGCAGGTGTTAGCGCGACACCCCGACGACGATTACAGTCAGATCATGATCAAGGCGCTGGCTGACCGACTCGCCGAAGCATTCGCCGAATACCTGCACCACCACGTGCGCAAGGATGCCTGGGGCTACGCCGGTGATGAATGTTTCGACAACGAAGCATTGATCAAGGAAAAGTATCAGGGTATTCGTCCGGCGCCCGGTTACCCCGCCTGCCCCGACCACAGTGAGAAAGAAACGTTGTTCCGATTGCTGGAAGCTGAAGAGCACGCCGGCATCTCACTGACCAGCAGTTTTGCCATGACACCGGCCGCTTCGGTGAGCGGCTGGTATCTGGCACATCCTGCTGCGCGGTACTTCGGCGTAGGCAAGATTGACCGTGACCAGTTGGCTGACTATGCCCGGCGCAAAGGGCTGCGCCTAGACGAGGCAGAGGCGTTGCTTCGGCCGGTTCTCGCCGATTGATTCGTCCTCAGGCGAGCAGAAAATCAGAAGTTTCGGAACTTCGGAAATCTCACGAGCCTTTAGAAATCGAAGGTAAAGCCTGAAACGAAGTGCAAAACCATGAGAACGGCTGTGCAGAAGACGATGACCGCGGCTTTCAGGTCTGCCGCAGTATCTGCCTGGGCTTCTGTCTGGGTGTTATCGGCGGATTGCTCGTTGCTCACTCTGAATTCCTCTAAGCCGGCTGAATCGAAGGCGCGGATTATAGTATAGCCGGCCCTGGGTACAAGGGGCGCCGATGCAATCACATCTAAGCTTATAAAGCTTTGTTTCTTCAGCAGATCCTGCCGCGCTGTTATCGTCGCGGGCCTGATCTACCATCTGAACTCCGCCATGTATCGATATGACGATTTCGATCGCACTGTAGTCGCAGAACGCGTCGCCCACTACAGGGCCCAGACCCAGCGCTATCTGGACGGCAAGCTTGCGGAAGATGAGTTTCTGCAACTGCGTCTGCGTAACGGACTGTATGTGCAGCGCCTCGCGCCAATGCTGCGCGTAGCGGTGCCCTATGGAACCCTTTCGGCCGACCAGTTGCGCATGCTTGCGCATATCGCACGGCATTACGACCGCGGCTATGGCCATCTGAGCACCCGACAGAATATCCAGTTCAACTGGCCTGAACTGAGCGAAGTGCCCGACATCCTTGAGGATCTCGCCAAGCTCGACATGCACGCGATCCAGACCAGCGGCAGTTGCATCCGCAACGTGACCACCGACGAGTTCGCCGGCGCCGCGGCGGATGAAATCGTCGATGCCCGCACTTATTGCGAAATAATTCGCCAGTGGTCCACCAATCACCCGGAATTTGACTGGTTGCCACGCAAGTTCAAAATCGCTGTCAGCGGCGCCAGCGCCGACCGCGCCGCTATCGCGGTTCACGATATCGGCCTGCAGGTCAGGCACGACGATGTCGGACGGCCGGTGTTCGACGTTTATGTGGGCGGTGGTCTGGGGCGTACGCCGGTAATCGGCGCGCTGATACACGAAGGATTGGCTGAAACGCATCTGCTCACCTATCTCGAATCGATTCTGCGCGTTTACAACCTCTATGGTCGGCGCGACAACAAGTACAAAGCACGCATCAAGATCCTGGTGCGCGCAATGGGTGCGGATGGCTTCAAAGAACGTGTCGAAGCAGACTGGGCCCATGTGAAAGACGGGCCCTCAACCCTTTCCGATGAGGAAGTCACGCGCATCGCACGATCATTCACGCCGCCGGTATTCGAGCAGTTCGAAGAGCAAACAGCGCAACTGGCGGAACTGCGCCTGCAGAACTCGTCGTTCAGCAACTGGCTGCACCGCAATGTCGTTGCTCACAAGGCGCCCGGCTATGCCGTGGTGACGCTGTCCACCAAGATCACTGGCGTTCCCCCTGGAGATGTCAGCGACGAACAGATGGACGCCGTGGCAAACTGGGCGGAGGCCTGGAGCTTCGGTGAGCTGCGAATCAGTCACCAGCAGAATTTCGTACTGCCACACGTGCCGCAGCATCAACTGTTCGAACTGTGGCAGCAGGCCCTTGCGAAGGGCCTGGCTACCGCAAATGCGGGGCTGCTGACCGACATGATCTGCTGTCCCGGCGGCGACTACTGCTCGCTGGCGAACGCCAAATCCATTCCGGTGGCTGAGGCAATACAGCGACGCTTCGACGACTACGACTATCTGCACGATCTCGGCGAGCTGGATATCAACATATCCGGCTGTATGAACGCCTGTGGCCACCACCACGTGGGCAATATCGGCATTCTCGGCGTAGACAAGAAAGGCCAGGAGTTCTACCAGGTCTCCCTGGGCGGCCACTCTGGACATTCGGGCAACGCGGCGGCGCTGGGTCAGATCGTAGGACCATCGTTCGCCCGGGATGAAATTCCCGAGGTCATCGCCACCCTGCTGGAGGTGTTCGTCGATCACCGTCTGGACGGCGAAGCTTTCCACACCTGTTTCAACCGTATCGGTATCGAACGTTTCAAGGAGCGTGTTTATGCCAACGATAATTAGAGATTCCGGCAATGGCTGGGGCGTGATCAGCGATTGCGAACCCATCGAATGGCGCTCTCTGAACGACTGGTGCCCCGGTGAACCACTGATGCTGCAGGTAGGGGACGAACCTGGCGCCGAGGTTGTCGAAGCCAGCATCATCGGAATCAAGTTCCCGGTATTTACAGATGGACGCGGGCTTTCACTTGCAGTGCTGTTGCGCACCCGCTTTGGTTTTGCCGGTGAACTACGCGCTGCGGGTGCCGTGCACGAGGATCTCCTTCATTACATGGTGCGCTGCGGTTTTGACGCCCTGGAACTGCCGGATGAGCGGTGCGAATCAACCGCGTTGGCCATGCTGACGCCATTCACCAGACACTACCAGGCATCGGTTCGCAACCCGGAACCCGCATTTCGGCGTGTGATTCGAGGCGCTGGCGCGTAAACTCTCGGGGTTTTCCCTGACAGCATAAGCCGCCATGCCGCACCCAGGCATTATCGAATCATTTTTCTATATCTTTGCCGGTGCCGCCGTAATCTCGACCCTCGCGCTGTATACCCGCCAGCCGATGCTCGTAGCTTACATCGCGCTGGGCTGTATGCTCGGTCCATTCGGTGTTGAACTGGTCGACGATCCCACCCTGCTGAGTGAAATCGCCGAGTTTGGCATCATCTTCCTGCTGTTCCTGGTCGGGCTGGATCTGCAGCCCGGCAAACTGAAGAATCTGTTCGGTGAATCGATTTTGACGGCTCTTGGCACTACCGTGGTGTTCTTCGCCTTAGGCTTCGCCGTCATGTTCAGTTTCGATTACACCCTCATGGAAGCAATCGTGGCCGGGCTGGCGGCGACATTTTCCAGCACAATTCTCGGCATAAAACTGCTGCCGACCACGGCACTGCATCACCGCCACATCGGTGAGATGGTAATCAGTCTCCTGCTGATCCAGGACCTTCTGGCGATTCTCGCCATCATCACCCTGAACGGTTTGGGGACTGACATGGAGGCAGTGCTGGCCAGTGTTATGTCCATATTCCTGGGTCTGCCGCTACTGGCTGGGTTGGCCTATCTGGGAGTACGGTTCGTGCTGCTGGCACTGATTACGGCCTATGATGCCTTCCACGAGTACATATTTCTGCTTGCCATAGGGTGGTGCCTGTGCATTGCCAGCCTGGCAACACTGTTCGGCTTGTCCCTGGAGATCGGCGCATTCATCGCCGGCGTGTCTCTGGCGACCAGTCCCATCGCCCAGTACATCGCTGCGAACCTGCGTCCGCTGAGGGATTTCTTCCTGGTGCTGTTTTTCTTTTCTGTTGGGGCAGGTTTGAATATCAATCTACTGCCGGAAGTCTGGCTGCCCGCGTTCGGCCTCGGTATTCTGCTGATTCTGATAAAGCCAGCCGTGTTTGCAGGGCTGTTACGCGCTCAGAAAGAGGACAAGTACGTGAGCTGGGAAGTTGGCTACCGTCTCGGTCAGGCTTCGGAGTTCTCGCTGCTGTTGAGCTATATCGCGGTATCCAACGTACTGATCGGCGAGGAAGCCGCCCTGATCATTCAGTTCGCAACCGTTCTGACCTTGATACTGAGCAGCTATTTCGTGATCTTCAGATATCCAAGCCCGATCTCTCCTGACCCGAAACTCAGGCGTGATTGAGCGGGTTTTCGGAAAGTTTCCTACAGGTGCAGAACGCCTCGCCCGACCATCTCACCGGCCAGGATTCGGTCAATTGCCCCTGACAGGGTCTCCATCGACAACTGTTCTTCCAGTTCGCTGAGATCCACCAGCCACTCTGCGGCCAAGCGGTTCCATATACGGGTTTTCTCCGCGAGGGGCAATTCTACGGAATCGATACCAAGCAGATTGACGTTGCGCAGCAGGAACGGCAGCACCGTAGCCTGGAAACCCGCACCGCCTACCAACCCGCAGGCAGCAAGGCTGCAACCATATCGCAGACTTTTCACGGCATTGAACAAAATGTCCCCGCCCACGGTATCGACCACACCACCCCAGCGTTCCGCCAGCAATGGCTTGTCGGTACCCTCCGCGGCGTCTTCCCGGCTGAGGATCTCGTTGGCGCCCAGACCACGCAGCATGTCATGTTTGTCTGCTTTACCGGTTACGGCAGCGATTTCGTAGCCCAGGTGTGCCAGCAACTTCACCGCCACCGAGCCGACGCCGCCGGTGGCGCCAGTGACCAGTACCGGCCCGCTGTCCGGCGTCATGCCGGCATTTACCAGCTTGTCGATACATTCCGCGGCGGTGAATCCAGCAGTGCCGAGCAGCATGGACGAGTGCATGGTCAAACCCGCGGGCACCTTCACTACCCAACCCGCGGGTACGCGGATGCGCTGTGCGAAACCACCCGGCGTGTTCATACCCAGATCAAAACCGATACAAATGACTTCATCGCCGGTCTGAAAACCCGCATCGTTGCTTTGCACCACCACTCCTGCGGCATCGATCCCGGGCGTGTGCGGGAAATTGCGGGTCACACCGGGGTTCCCGGTAGCGGACAGCCCGTCTTTGTAATTCAATGAGGAGTAGCGGACATCGATGAGTACGTCTCCCGCGGGCAGGTCATCTTCAGTCCGTTCAATCACGCTGCGGGAAAAACCCGCGTCCCCTTTCTCTACCCAGAATGCTGAAAACGCCACTGTCTTTCTCCTAAATCAAATTTAACTGCAACGAAACCCGGCAAACCTCAACGGCGCCAGATTTCCATCATCTGTGAAGCCTGATCGAGGAGGCCGTGCACCTTGCCGAACAGCTTCTCTATTGGCTTCTGCTGTATCACCCACTTGAGTTCGTAGACATCGCGTTGCTCGCACAAATTCATCAGGTACTCGTCCGAGGTCGCCAGTTCATCGACAAGATTCATATCCAACGCGCGTTTGCCGTACCACGCTTCGCCGGTGGCGACTTTTTCCAGTTCCAGCCCCGGGCGGTTTTCCGCAACGAATTCCTGAAACAGATTGTGTATGTCCTCCATCTCTTCAATGAACTTCTGTCGGCCTTCTTCTGTGTTTTCACCCAGCACGGTAAGCGTACGCTTATACTTGCCCGCGGTAATGATTTCTACGTCCACATCATTTTTCTTCAACCAGCGGTGCACGTTAGGGACCTGGGCAAGCACGCCGATGGAACCCACCACCGCAAACGGCGCGGCCACCACTTTGTCAGCCACTGCGGCCATCATGTAGCCGCCACTGGCTGCCACGCGGTCTACCACGGTAGTGAGAGGAATGCCCTTATTGCGTATGCGGTTCAGTTGAGAGGCGGCCAGACCGTAGCCATCTACCGTACCGCCGGGGCTTTCCAGGCATACAACCACTTCATCCGTGGGGCTCGCCATAGTCAGTAACGCGCTCACTTCCAGGCGCAGATGATCCACATGGGAGGCTTTGATATCGCCTTCAAAACGCAGCACATAGGCACGGGCAGGTACCTCCTGCTCTGCCTTGATCTGGGCGGCCTGAGCTTTCTGGGCCTGCTGCTGGCTTTTTGCTTCCTGCTTGTGGCGTTTCTTGACGGTATTCTCGGGCAGCACGGTGCCCTCCATCGCGTGACGCAGGTTACGCAGCCGATCGTTCAATTTGGTCACTTCCAGGTGGCCTTTTTCATGAGCTTCCTGCTGGCGCATGCCGAGGCTGACGATGGAGGAGATCACCACGATGATCGCGACGACAATGGTTACCGCTTCGGCAAGAAACATCAGGTACTCGTACAAATAAGACATAGGCTCAGTGGGTCCAGCAAACAGCGCGCTACTCTAGCAGCCTGTTCAACAGGCTGCTAGCCGCCGTTGCTGATTACATCCAGGCCTTGACCTGTCGAGCGTGGTGCCCTACAAAGGCCCCGTTTTGCACGAAATACTCAGACAACGATTCAATCCCGCCCTGTGCGGCGATCTAGATGCCACTGTAGAGTTCACCTGGCCGGCCAGCGCCTGCCGGTTTGGCGTGCACCATGGAGAGGTGACTTTTTACGAAGACCTAAGCGAAGCGCCGGACCCAGAACTGGTGCTGTATTTTAGGGATGAGCAGCAGGCTCAGGGCATCATCTTCGGGCACCTCAATCCCATAGAAGCCTTCATGGAAGGGGAGTTCCGCAGCAATGGCTACATCGTGTGGGTGTTTCAGACCCTTGCTGCTTTTTCCGGTTCCAAGGACCAATCCAACTGACGTAAAACCTCCTCAGTGGCCTTCTACGAACTCCTGAATCAGCCACCCGGAAATCGCCGTTCGCGGCGGAATCTGCGGCAGGTTGTCGGCCTTGAACCACTGCGCGTCAGCGATCTCCCCCTCCTGGCACACGATCTCGCCGCCTGCGTACTCAGCGTGAAACCCCAGCATCAGTGAGTTTGGAAACGGCCAGCTCTGGGAACCAAAATAGTGCAGTTTGCCGAGCTTCAAACCCACTTCTTCGAAGACTTCACGGTGAACGGTCTGTTCGATGGATTCACCCGGTTCCACAAAGCCTGCCAGCGTGCTGTACATACCATTGGGCCACGCGGCATTGCGCGCCAGCAGCATTTCGTCTCCCTTGGTGATCAGGACGATGATGCTGGGCGAAATCCGAGGGTAATTGATCAGGCCGCAATCCGGGCATTCTTTGGCGCGGTCATACTCATGTTGTTCCATCGTCGAACCACAGCGACCGCAGAATTGATGAGTTTCATGCCAGTCGATGACCTGCTGAGCTCTGCCGGCCAGATAGAACAGCGATTGGGCGGTACGGCCAAGTATTGCCCGCAATCCCACTGCGGAATAGCCTTCCGAAGGACTGCCCTCGGCAGAAACTGCGAAACAGGGCCGATTCAGATAGTGCCCGAGAAAATGCTTGCTGCGCACTTCCATATCAAACCAGCGAAAATCGTCCGCCGTTATGGGTTCAGGGCCGCCCTGAGACGATTTGACCACCAGTTCACCACGGCTGAACACGAAATACCATGCGTCACCGTGGTCTGCATCTTCCGGCGGCACGTGGCCCGCTTGCAGTTCATCCGGTTCGTTTGGCCACATGTTTCACACTCCACAACACAATGCAGGGTACAAAAATACCATAACTGGCTGAACCGCACCTATACTGACCGGATATGTGGACATTCACGGATAAGGTTCTGCGTGGCCACCATTGGCCTTGCCGAAACAGCCGTTTAAGGGCTATTGTTATCGATCCGGCCAACGCAATAACAAACGGACACGACAAGGCGTTTATATGAGCGGACTTACCCTCAATTCATTTTCCCAGAATTTTCTTGGGCAAGCCCCGGTCTGGTACAAGCAGACCATTATCGGTTTCCTGCTGCTGAACCCCCCGCTGCTACTGATCGCAGGACCCTTTGCCACCGGCTGGGTGCTGGTTTTAGAGTTCATTTTCACGCTTGCCATGGCGTTGCGTTGCTACCCACTGCAACCCGGCGGCCTGCTGGCATTCGAAGCCGTATTACTGGGAATGACCACTCCGGATACCGTCAAGCACGAAATCGTCGCTGCATTTCCAGTGATTCTGCTGCTGATCTTCATGGTGGCTGGCATCTATTTCATGAAAGAGCTGCTGCTGTTCACCTTCACCAAGATTCTGCTGAAGATCCGCTCGAAGATGATCATTTCTTTGATGTTCAGCTTTGTCGCGGCAGTTTTGTCGGCGTTCCTCGATGCCTTGACCGTGACCGCTGTGGTGATCAGCGTGGGGGTGGGCTTTTATTCCGTTTATCACCGTGTTGCTTCCGGCAAGCACTTCCGCGACGAGCACGAACACGGTACTGACGATTCGGTCCACGAACTACACAGAGAAGACCTGGAACAGTTTCGCGGGTTCCTGCGCAATCTGCTCATGCATGCCGCGGTGGGAACCGCTTTGGGGGGTGTATGCACCACAGTCGGTGAGCCGCAGAATCTGTTGATCGCCAGCTATACCGGCTGGGATTTCATGACCTTCTTCTTCAAGATGGCGCCGGTAACCATGCCGGTGCTCGCGGTAGGCCTGATTACCTGTTTACTGCTGGAAAAGACCCACTGGTTCGGCTATGGCGAGACGTTGCCGGAACCGGTGAGGCAGATTCTGGTGGAATTCGACGAGCATGAAGCCGAGATACGTACCGGGCGCGACAGTGCGCGATTGGTGATTCAGGCAGTGGCGGCGGTTTTCCTGGTATTCGCGCTGGCCTTTCACGTGGCTGAAGTTGGCATCATCGGCCTGACCATTATCGTCATTCAGACTGCATTTAACGGCGTCATCGAGGAGCATCAGCTCGGACACGCCTTTGAAGAGGCTCTGCCTTTCACCGCACTGCTGGTGGTTTTCTTTGGCATTGTCGGGGTGATCCACGATCAACACCTGTTTTCACCGGTGATCGGTTGGGTGCTGCAATTGCCGGAACACGTGCAGCCGGGCATGTTTTACATTGCCAACGGCCTCCTTTCAGCAATCAGTGACAACGTGTTTGTGGCGACCGTATACATTGGCGAAGTCAAAGCCGCGTTCGATGCAAACACCATCACTCGGGAGCAATTCGATCTGCTGGCAGTAGCCATCAACACCGGCACCAATATTCCCAGTGTGGCTACGCCAAACGGTCAGGCTGCATTCCTGTTCCTGCTGACTTCTTCGATCGCTCCGCTGATAAGACTGTCTTACATCCGCATGGTGGTCATGGCGATGCCGTATACCGTTACCATGGGCATTACCGGCTGGATCAGCGTGCACTTCTTACTGTAAAGGCAGGCGCACTAACTGTCGAGCCGTTCCCACACCGGCTCGGCGTCTGATTTTTCCGTCAGCATCTGCATGAACTCCTCATGGGCTGCCCGCTCATCGCTACTGGCAGTCACGATTTTCAACCCGTTGTGCCTTACCGGATTGAAACCCTCTGTGCCGCTTCCGCTGGATTGATCGTGCTGCTCCACCTGACCGAACAGCGACGTCTGGCCACCCGTCATGAGCAGGTAGACGTCCGCCAGAATCTCCGCATCCAGCAGCGCGCCATGCAATTGCCGCTGGGAATTGTCTACTTCGTAGCGGCGGCACAAGGCGTCGAGGTTGTTTTTCTGCCCCGGATGCTTTTTGCGCGCCAGCGCCAGGCTGTCATGGACTGAACAGATTTCTGTGACGTTTCGTGGCGCGCCGGCTATCTTGCGCAGCTCGTATTCCAGAAACGAAACGTCGAACGGCGCGTTGTGAATGACAAGTTCCGCGCCTCGCACGTAATCGACGAATTCTTCCCAGATTTCAACGAACACGGGCTTGTCAGCCAGAAACGTCTGAGAGATACCGTGCACTTCGAAAGCGCCATCATCGATCTCACGCTCCGGGTTGATGTACTTATGAAAATGCTGCCCGGTGAGCTTACGGTCGATGACCTCTACAGCGCCGATCTCAATGATGCGATGCCCCATATCGGGCTCCAGGCCCGTGGTCTCGGTATCCAGGACGATCTGTCGCAAAGGTGCCTCGTTCTATTGTCTGAATGTGTTGAGTTGCGCGATCATGAGTCAGCCAGCATGTCGTCAATGGCGTCATTGGCCGCCTGGTCAACGCGTTCGTTCTCCGGGTGCCCACTGTGACCTTTGACCCAATGCCACTCCACCTGGTGGTCCTTAAGAGCATCGTCCAGGCGCTGCCACAGATCCTGGTTCACCACGGGCTTTTTCTGAGAAGTTTTCCAGCCGTTGCGCTTCCAGTTATGGATCCACTGGGTAATTCCCTGGCGTACGTACTGGGAATCGGTCGTCAGTTCGACTCTGCTTGCCCGCTTCAGGGCCGACAGCCCCTTTATAGCAGCCATGAGCTCCATGCGGTTATTGGTCGTCTGCGCTTCTGCTCCGTTGAGCATTTTTTCGTGTTCACCAAGACGCAGCAGTGCTGCCCAGCCGCCGGGACCGGGATTTCCCCGGCAGGCGCCATCGGTAAAGATCTCCACCAGCTGACTCAAAGTTTGCTGCGCTGCCAGCTTGCGACCCGCGGATAAGCCACCGGCGCCAGATGACGCCCTTTCTTGGATAGCCGCCATTGGCGCTTCATGGAGTTTGCCTGTTTCACCACATCAACCAGCAACAGCGCGCCGAATGGAAACATACCGGGCTGCACGCGTATATGCTCGCGCGACGAGCGCCTGAGGAATCCTGCCAGCGGTAGTCCATAACCACAGTAGATCGGTTTACCCTGCAGTTCCAGGCCGAGCAACGGCAACCAGTCGAACAGCCGCAGTGGATTAACCATGCGCTGGGTAGACAGGCTGTCGCTGAACCAGCGTCCGTACAGACGGCGGGCGCCCATCATGCTGAGGGGGTTGAAACCACAGATCAGTACCCTTCCTCCTGGCGCGAGCACACGGGAAACCTCGCGTAAGGCGACCCTCGGGTCGGCCACTCTCTCCAGAGCGTGATGAAGAACTATGCCATCGAATGACCTAGAACGGAACGGCAGGTCTTCGAGTGTCGCAGTCAATGCAGGAATTTCGCTGTGGGGACCGGCCTGATCCTGCTGCAGGTAGGCGCAATTTCGTACCATGCAGCGCTGCAGGGTATCGGCACTCTCCGCGTGATCCCCAATCCACAGAACCGCATCACCATGGAACCTGCGTATCAGAGGGGCCATGAGCGAACGCTCCAGCGACAACACATCGACGCCCAACGGACTATCCCAGAACGGATCGCCGATCACGTTAACTGCTTCACAAGGATGAGGGTTTCAATTGCCAAAACGAGTTATTTCCGCCAAAGTGCCTGGAATTTTAGCGGGCACAACGATCAGCGCAACCATACATTGCCGAACTAAACAAAAAGGCAGCTGGATCCGCATGGACAATCGCGCATGTAAAATAATGAAAATGCACTGCATCAAATCTTTGACCCTGGGCCTCGCAGGCCTGCTGAGTACGGCCTGCCAGACAATGGTGGAGCCGGAATCCACGAAAACGCGTCAAGCTGCTGCGCCGGATTCTGAACCCAAGGCTACTGCAGTGCAGGTTACTGTTGGGGTGCCCATGGAGTACGTTCAGGCCGCCATCCAGGCCGATCTGAGTGATGCCGTCCATGCGCCTTTCGTACCGCCGACGCCGGACCTCTGGCACGATATGCGGGCAAGCATGCACCTTGATCTGCATCTTCAGCAGAAGCGTGTGCAACAGGAGATCCGTTGGCTGCAACGCCATCCGCAGTACCTGCCACGACTCGCCCAGCGCATGCAGACTTACCTGCCGTATATGTATGAACAGGTGCGATTGCGTGATCTACCCGCGGAACTGACGCTGCTGCCGATCGTGGAAAGTGCACTTGATACCTATGCGTTCTCCCACGGTGGCGCCTCAGGCCCCTGGCAGTTCATCCGCGGCACTGCACAGCAGTACGGTCTGGATATCAACGACTGGTACGACGGCCGCCGCGATGTGGTTGCGTCCACCGGCGCTGCGCTCGACTTTCTGCAAGACCTGCATGGTCGCTTCGACGACTGGTATCTGGCCTTGGCGGGTTACAACGCCGGTCAGGGCAACGTAAACCGGGCCTTGCGTCGTGATCCGGACGCGGGCTTTTTCGATCTGCGTCTGCCTCGGGAGACCCAGGCCTACGTGCCGCGCCTGCTGGCCCTGGTGGCCGTGATCAAGAATCCCGATCAATACCAGATCAAGCTGCCGACCCTGCTGCCAAAGAAGGCATTCGCACTATTGAATACCCATAGCCAATTCCAGCTGAGCAAGCTTTCGCAACTGGCTGAACTGCCGATGGATGATTTGTATCGCTGGAATCCCGCTCTCAATCAATGGGCGACGCCGCCCCATGGCCCCCATCGCATCATCGTGCCGACTTCCCTGGATCTCGATAAAGCACAGGCCGCCATTGATGCTGTACCCGCCAAGCAACGAGTGGACTGGCAGCAGATTACCGTCAGACCCGGGGACACACTCAGTCATATCGCACGACGACACGGTACCGACGTTGCATCCCTGCGCATGGCCAACAACCTGCGGGGTTCAAGTATCCGGGCCGGCAGCGCACTGTTGATCCCTACCCATGCTCAGGCTCTGCGCAGCACGCCACGTCGTGCTCATGGGGATCTGAACTACGTGGTCATGCCCGGCGACTCTCTATGGAGTATCGCCCGGGCACACAAAGTAAGCCTGACCAAGCTCATGCGTAACAATCATCTGGGCCCGAAAGATCCTCTGGCGGTCGGACGGGAGTTGAAAATCCCCGGTGTGGACAGCACAGAGCGAAAGGTTACCCGCACTGTGCGCTATAAGGTTCGTAAAGGTGATTCACTGGCCCGTATCGCCCAGAAATTCAATGTCAGCGTGAAGCAGATCGCCTCGTGGAATCAACTGGACATCCGGCGTTACCTACAGCCGGGCCAGGGCTTGACGCTGTACGTCAACGTACTGGCCGACCGCTAGAGCTTCCACATATCAGCCAGCGGGTTGATCAACTCCAAGAGCTTGCTGGGCCGCGCGATAGAAGGCGCTGAAATCCATGCGCGATACGCGCCCTTCCGCCATGCCTCGCATCTCGTTCAATTCGGTATCGGTAGTCGTGTTGATGTCGCCCTGCAGAACCCGGGTTACGGTAATCAGCGCGGCGCCGTCATCCAGTTCAGTAGAGCCGATGGACTTTTCCCCTGCCGTGGGCCGCGGCAGATCGAATCCCGCATTCAGAACCTGCTGGGGAATCTCCACGTTCTGAGCAATACGCCCAGCCTGCTCGAAGCTGCGCCAGGCGCTGCCCAGGCTATCTGCGATATCACCCACCGGGTCACCCGCCGCCAGACGGGCCATGCCGTCTGCCTGGGCGACATCAATTGCAGCACGGGCTTTTTCCCGCAGAATCTGTTCACGAATCGATGCAGCTACATCCGTCAAGGGAATCGGCTCCGGCGCATACTGCTGATCGACCCGCACAACCACAACCTGCTCGCCGTCCATCAGCTCCACCGGCTCGCTATTGTCACCACCGAGCACCTCATCGCTGAACAAGGCGTCAAGGACAGCCTGGTTACCAATCAACGGGTCGTCACCCGGTTCGCCACGACTAACTACACCAGCCTGAACGAGATTCATTGCCAGTGCCTCGGCGCTCCCTGACAATGAACTACGTTCGTCGTATACGCTACGTTCCAGTTCCAATACCCGGTCAGCGAACAGGTCGTGCGCATGAGAACGCCTGATTTGTTCTTCGAGCTGGTCACGCTGCTCTTCGAATGCGGGATATTCCGGTATAACGATCTCGTCGAGCCGAACGATGTGGTAACCGAAACTGGACAGTACCGGCTCGGAAACGTCTCCCGTCTCAGATAACGCCCACAGCGCCTGCTCAAATGCGGGATCGAATATGCCCTTACCAACCGGCCCGAGAGAACCGCCATTTGCCGCAGAACCAGGATCTTCACTGGTTTCTTCAGCAAGGGTGGCGAAATCCGCTCCGGCCATCAGACGCTCACGAATTGCAGAAATCTCATCCAGCGCCTGCTGTTCAGTGCGCTCGCCATTTACCTGTAGGAGAATATGCGAGCTGTCGCGCTGTTCTGCACCCAGTGCCTGCTCGCGTTGTTCTTCATAGAGCTGTGTAAGCTGGCTATCTTCGACCTCGATGGATGGATCATCCTGCAGATCGTCGACCTTGAGACTGATGTAGCTAGCATCAACTTTCAGCTCGGTCATGTAATCGCCGGCGTTTTCCTCGTAGCGGAGAGCGACCTCTTCTTCACTCACATTAACCTGATCGATGAATAGATCGATGGTCAATGGCAGATAGGCTAAATCACGGCGCTGATTGATCACCCGAACAACCTCCGCCAGTTCCCAATCTGCAAACGCCGTAGACTCCATCACGCCTTGACGTAACTGCTCAGACGTCATCATCGCGCCGAAATCTGCAATGAAATCTACCGGTGAATAACCCAGCGCCTGTACCTGCTGGCGATAAATCGCTTCATTGAATGTGCCATCGAGCTGATATGCCGGTGCATTGACCAACTCTTCGTTGACTACATCTTCCGGTGTCGCAAGACCCATACCAGTTGCGGTCTGAATCAGTACTCGACGGCTAATGAGTTGCTGCAATGCATATTGCTGAAGCTGCAACTGATCAATGCTGCTGGGGTCAAAATCTGGCCCCATGCGCCCTAGCAAACGGCGCTTCTCACGCTCTGTTTCCACAGCCAGCAGACTTTGGGTGATCTCATAATCGCCAACCTGAGCGACCTCAGGGTCGGCACCGAGGAACATATTGGTCGCGCCAAAGCCAAACAGGGTCAGCACGAGGATTATTGCAACCACCAGGATTTTGAAACCGGTGTTCTGGGTTTGATCTCTTAATTTCTGCAGCATTGAATGTACGAATAGGTAATTTAACTAGCTAACGAAAAAGGGCGCGTTTGCGCCCCTTCTATTTCAGGCAGCGGCCTCTCTCTATTTAAAGCCCGGCCTATTTCGGCCCCGGCCTATTTCGGGCAGCGACGTCTATCTTCGGGCCATCAGGCGATGGCCCGACCATGATTGGCCACAATCTGGTGCCATGTAGGCCTGCCAGCGCGCGATTCTATACGCTGGCCAACGCTAACACCATGATGATCAGCGCTTAGTTGAGCGCGTCTTTCAGCGCCTTGCCAGCCTTGAACGCAGGTACTTTAGCGGCTGCGATCTGAATGGTTGCACCGGTCTGGGGATTGCGGCCGGTACGAGGCGCCCGATCGCGCACCAGGAACGTACCAAACCCAACCAGGGATACCGACTCACCATTCTTGAGTGAATCCTCTATCGCCCCCACCATCGCATCCAGCGCCCGGGCAGCCGCGGCTTTGGATATATCCGACGAATCGGCGATTCGGTCTATCAACTCTGATTTGTTCAACTTTTAATCCTCGACATAAGCTGCTCAATGATAAGCCGGCAAACCGGCCTGACAGAAATGTGCAGCATCAACTAACAATCTAACAATCTGCGTTCCCTACTGCGCGCGCCTCGCAAGGCGCTACCGCAGCGGATCCGCGCTCCCAACCCCTCGGGGTTGGCAGGGTTATACCAACACGGTGCGCAGCAAGCAAGCAGCCTGTTGGGCTAAATTCAGTGGGGATTGATAGACGTTGAAGGACTTGTTCTACCGCCTTCAACTGATGCGTCGGATTTGCCTTCCTCAGCCACACCCTCGGTCGACGAGATGCGCGGCTCAGGCATACACTCAAGGGCTACCTGCAGTACCTCGTCCATCCACTTCACCGGATGAATTTCGAGACTTTCCTTGACGTTATCTGGAATCTCTTTGAGGTCTTTTTCATTTTCCGCGGGAATAACTACGCTTTTGATGCCGCCGCGGAGAGCCGCCAGCAGTTTTTCTTTGAGGCCGCCAATCGGTAAAACCTGACCGCGCAAAGTAATTTCACCTGTCATTGCAACATCGGCCCGAACAGGGATGCTCGTCACTACCGAAACCATCGCCGTACACATGCCGATACCGGCGCTCGGACCGTCTTTGGGGGTCGCGCCCTCAGGAACGTGAATGTGCAGATCAAGCTTTTCATGGAAGTCCTCGGCCAGGCCCAGGCTCTCGGAGCGGCTGCGAACGAAAGTAAGCGCCGCCTGAATGGATTCCTGCATCACGTCACCCAGCGATCCTGTCTTGGTCTGTCGGCCTTTCCCGGGCACCGCCACCGCTTCGATGTTGAGCAGTTCACCACCCGCCTGGGTCCATGCCAGGCCAGTGACGATTCCAATCTGATTTTCGTCTTCCGCCAGGCCGTAACTGAAACGCCTGACGCCGCTGTATTCAGCCACGTTGCCGCGGTCGATGACGACCGGTTTTCGGCTTTGCCTGTCGCGACCTGCCAGCGTCAGTTCCTTAACCACCTTGCGCGCCAGTTTCGCGACTTCACGTTCAAGACCGCGCACGCCAGCTTCTTTGGTGTAGTAGCGGACCACATCGAGCAGCGCATCGTCGGTTATGGTGATTTCTCTGGACTTCAATCCGTTGGCTTTGACCTGTTTGGGCACCAGATAGCGGCGCGCGATACTCAGCTTTTCATTTTCCGTATAGCCGGGCAGCCGGATCACTTCCATACGGTCGAGCAGCGGCGCAGGGATATTCATGGAGTTAGACGTACAGATGAAGAACACCTTCGATAAGTCGTAGTCCACTTCCAGGTAGTGGTCGTTGAAGGTGTTGTTCTGCTCTGGATCGAGTACTTCGAGCAGTGCGCTGGCCGGATCGCCCCGCACGTCCATACCCATCTTGTCGATTTCGTCGAGCAGAAACAGCGGATTGGCAACGCCAGCCTTTGACATCTTCTGAATAATCTTGCCGGGCATCGAACCGATATAGGTGCGCCGATGACCACGGATTTCCGCTTCATCGCGCACGCCGCCCAGCGCCATACGCACAAACTTGCGATTGGTGGCACGGGCAATGCTCTCACCGAGACTGGTCTTACCTACACCCGGCGGACCCACCAGACACAATACCGGCCCCTTCATGCGGGAGACGCGGTTCTGCACGGCAAGATATTCGATGATTCGGTCTTTGACTTCTTCGAGTCCGTAGTGATCTTCGTCGAGAACTTTCTGGGCCGCCGCCAGGTCTTTGCGCACGCGGCTCTTTTTCGCCCAGGGAATGTTGATGATCCAATCCAGATAGCTGCGCACGACTGTTGCTTCTGCCGACATGGGCGCCATGAGTTTCAGCTTATTCAGTTCAGATTCGGCTTTTTCCTTAGCTTCCTTAGGCATGCCGGATTCATCGATGCGCCGCTGCAGATCTTCTGCCTCACCCTGCTCGCCCTCACCCATCTCTTTCTGAATGGCTTTCATCTGCTCATTCAGATAGTACTCGCGCTGGCTCTGCTCCATCTGTTTCTTTACCCGGCCACGAATGCGCTTCTCCATCTCGAGCGCATCGATTTCCGCGTCCATTATTTCCAGCAGGAGGTCCATACGCTCGCGTAAGGTGAGCGCCTCCAAGATGCCCTGCTTATCTTTGATATTGAGGGCCATCTGCGCGGCAATGGTGTCGACCAGCCGCGACGGGTCATCGATACTCGACAGGCTCGACAGAACTTCCTCGGGCACTTTCTTGCTGGCCTGCACGTATTGTTCAAACTGTGCAAGCAGCGTGCGCGCCAGGGCTTCGCCTTCGCGTCCATCCATTTCGGGCTCGGCATGCACTGTGATATCGGCGCGGATATAGTCCTCATCGACCAAAAGCGCCTCAACGCTGGCGCGTTGGCCACCTTCAACAAGCACCTTAACAGTGCCGTCGGGAAGCTTGAGAAGCTGCAGAATGGTCGCCACGGCGCCCAGTGCGAACAGATCGTCAGAGGTGGGTTCAGCCTGCTCTGGATCCTTCTTGGCCAGCAGCAGAATCTGCTTGTCGTCTGCCATCGCCGCATCGAGCGCACGTATGGAGCTTTCGGTTCCCACGAACAATGGATGCACACCATGTGGGTAGACCACCATGTCGCGCAAAGGCATATTTTTGATCAGCGCAGAGTCCACTATTCGTCTGCCTCGCAGGCTGTTGCCTGCCCCTCGGCACTACTGCCGGTCGGGGCGTTATTCCTCGGGTGCTGCCTTGGCCTGATCTACGTTCTCGTAAATCAGCATCGGGTCGCTTTCACCCATGATGACACTCTCGTCAACCACGACTTTGCTCACTGATTCCAGTGAAGGCAGGTCGTACATGGTTTCCAGCAGCACCGCCTCGAGTATGGAGCGTAAGCCCCGCGCACCGGTCTTGCGTTGCATGGCTTTATCGGCCACAGCGCGCAAGGCGTCTTCGCGGAAGTCGACTTCGACGTCCTCCATATCAAATAGCTTAGTGTATTGTTTGGTGAGTGAATTCTTCGGCTCGGTGAGAATGCGGATCAAAGCATCCGAATCGAGTTCTTCCAGGGTCGCTACAACCGGCAGGCGGCCGACGAATTCCGGAATCAAGCCGTAATGAATGAGATCTTCCGGTTCGACCCCGCGCAGGGTTTCTCCAATGCTCTTGCGGTCGGCTTCACCTTTGACCACAGCGCCGAAACCGATACCCGATTTGTCGGAGCGATCCATGATGACTTTATCCAAGCCGGCAAACGCGCCACCACAGATGAACAGAATGTTAGAGGTATCGACCTGCAGAAACTCCTGCTGTGGGTGCTTGCGACCACCCTGGGGCGGTACAGAAGCAATCGTGCCTTCAATGAGCTTGAGCAGAGCCTGCTGCACGCCTTCACCGGATACGTCTCTGGTGATGGAGGGGTTGTCTGATTTACGGGAAATCTTGTCGATTTCATCGATGTAGACGATACCCACCTGAGCGCGGTCGACGTCGTAATCGCACTTCTGCAGCAGTTTCTGGATGATGTTTTCCACATCTTCACCCACGTAACCGGCTTCGGTCAGGGTGGTCGCATCGGCGATAGTGAACGGTACGTCGAGCAGACGAGCCAGCGTTTCCGCCAGTAGGGTCTTGCCGCTGCCAGTGGGCCCTATGAGCAGGATGTTAGACTTAGACAGCTCTACATCGTCTTTCTTTCCGTTATAATTCAGACGCTTATAGTGGTTATATACCGCCACAGACAGGACTTTTTTGGCATGATTCTGGCCGATCACGTACTGATCAAGGATGGACTTGATCTCTTGAGGCACCGGCAGTTTGCTGGATTCGCCAGATTGAGTGGCCTCGGAAACCTCTTCGCGAATGATATCGTTGCATAATTCAACGCATTCATCGCAGATGAAGACGGAGGGACCGGCAATTAACTTGCGAACCTCATGCTGACTCTTGCCGCAAAATGAACAATATAAGAGCTTGCCTGATTCGTCGTTTTGGCCACTATCGTCGGACATAAATCCCTCTGGTCTATTTGCTGACACCCAAATCACAAAAAAGGGTGCCCAAGATGTAATTCTAGCCTAATCTCTAGCCTACTGAGGCGTACCCGGTCGCGCTTCAACGCAAACCCTACATTGCGTTGAAGCGGCGAGTAATGCAACCCCGCTGTGTAAACAGTTTTATCGCACCTTTGAGCGATAAAATCAGGTGTTGTCAGGCAATTGTGTGCGGGACTGCTGGACCTGGTCGACCAGACCGTATTCCAGGGCCTGATCGGGACTCATCCAGAAGTCCCGGTCGGTGTCTCGCTCGATGGTTTCGATGTTCTGGCCCGTATGCTTGGCGATCAATGCGTTCAATCGCTGGCGCATCAGCAGAATTTCCTGGGCCTGAATCTCGATGTCAGCCGCAACGCCGCGGGAACCACCGCTGGGCTGATGCAGCATCATGCGTGAATTGGGCAGTGCGAAGCGCTTGCCCGACTCCCCTGCGCCCAGCAGAAATGCACCCATGCTGGCGGCCTGGCCGACACACAGGGTGCTGACGTCGGGCCGGATGAACTGCATGGTGTCGTAAATGGACATCCCGGCAGTTACCGAGCCGCCCGGAGAGTTAATGTACAGGTTGATGTCTTTATCGGGGTTTTCGGACTCCAAAAACAACAGCTGAGCCACGATCAGGTTGGCCATGTGATCCTCTACAGGGCCTACAAGAAACACGATGCGGTCTTTCAGCAAACGTGAATAGATGTCATACGCGCGTTCACCGCGCGCAGATTGCTCCACCACCATCGGTACCATGCCGAGATTCTGCACCGGGCTACGGTAAGGATCGTGAATGTCTGTCATTTATTGTCTCCATCTTGCGCCG
The DNA here is from genome assembly GCA_964393625.1 of uncultured Pseudomonadales bacterium. Taxonomy (GTDB): domain Bacteria; phylum Pseudomonadota; class Gammaproteobacteria; order Pseudomonadales; family Azotimanducaceae; genus UBA4421. The sequence goes on along the minus strand of CAYMUT010000013.1, from coordinate 5,068 downwards.
CCTCGGTCTCGGTATTGATATCGGCCTGCGCCTTGGCTTGTGTTTCTGTGGTGTCCTCGGCATCTTCTACTTCTGGCTGAGGAATGGCCGCACCGCTTACCACTTCATCATAGCTGGAATCGAGGACTTCGACCTGTGCCTGGTTCAATATAAGGTCGATTACCTGTTCTTCAAGTACCCCCATCTCGATGCCCTGCAGCTGCTCTGGATTGCTCTTGTAATAGGCAATCACCTGCTCGGCCTCACCATACTGGGATGCAATCTCGTGCAAACGCTCATCCAACAGCTCCTGATCAACCTCCAGCGACTCGGAACTGATCACTTCGTTGATCACCAAGCCCAGCTTGACCCGCTTTTCCGCTTCATCTTTGAACAGCTCGTCCGGCAGGTCGATATCAGGCCTGTTGCCCGCGCCGCCCATCTGGAATTGACCCAGCATCTGGTCTTTCAGTGTGTGGATCTCGCGATGCACCGCCGCATGAGGCAATTGGAAGTCGTGCAGTGACTCAAGGTCCTGCATCACCTGTTGCTTGACCTGGCCGCGGATGGAATTGTCCATCTCGCGCTGCATGTTGGAACGGACTTCGGCCAGAAAAGCCTCTTCCCCACCTTCGCTGACGCCAAACGCCTCATAAAGCTCTTCACCCAGCTCGGGCAGCTGGGTTTCTTTGACTTCCTTGACCGACACGCTGAACTGCACGGTTTTGCCTTGCAGGTCTTCGGCGCGGTAGTCATCCGGGAAGGTAGCGTCGAATTCCACGGTAGCGCCCGGCTCCGCACCGGTAACGCCCTTGTCGAAGTCTTCGATCATCTGTCCTTTACCCAGCACGAATTCCACGTCTTCGCCCTCGGTGCCTTCCACTGCCTCTCCATCCATGGTTGCGGCGAAGTCTGCCTTAACCTGGTCGCCTTCTGCCGCGGGTCGGTCCACGGGCTCATAGGTGGCGCGTTGTTCGCGCAACCGCTCCACCATGGCGCTGACGTCTTCGTCGCTGATCTCCGCCTGGGGTTTGATCACCGAAACTTTCGTCATGTCGGCCAGGTCTACTGACGGAAAAACCTCAAAAGTCGCGGTGAACTCGAAATCGATGCCCGGGTCCATCTTGACCACTTCGAGATTGGGCGAGCCGGCCGGATTCAGAGATTCCTGCTGTACCGCTTCGAAAAATCTCGACTGCATCAGCTCACCGGCGACTTCAGCACGCACGGATTGCCCGAAACGGCGGCGCACCTCTTTCAATGGCACTTTTCCAGGGCGAAACCCGGGCAGTCGTAAACTGCCCCGGGCATCTTCCAGGCGGGTCGTAATCTGCTGCTCAAACTCTTCGCTGGGCAATGCAATGGTGAGGCGGCGTTCCAGGCCGCTCATGGTTTCAATCGATACGTTCATGCTTTTTGTGTTCGGTCAGGTAAGGGAATGGGGTGGACGATGGGGCTTGAACCCACGACCGCCGGGATCACAACCCGGAGCTCTACCAACTGAGCTACGCCCACCATTGATTTAAAGGAGGCGGATTATATGCGCGCGGAACGCCTCGCGCTAGTGCAAGTATCCAACGAACTCGGCGGTATGCTCGCCTATATCCGGAGAATTGAGCCTGATCGTCATACGCGAGTTCAAGAACTGAAACGGAAAGCCCTTCACCATGGTGCCGTCAGGACTATGTGCGAAAACATCGTAACCTGCAGCCCTGCGCAGCTCGTACATTCTGGCACCCACCAGCACCTCAGCCGCACCTACGCCGGTACCTGCCAGTTCTCGAAGCACCTGTTCAGTGGAGCGTTCCGCCACCCAATGGATCAGCGCTTCGCGTGCAACGGGCAGCGACCCCGTATCATCGAACGCCACCCAACTACCATCAGCGCATTGATATGAGCGCCCATTATCCTTTAGTTTACCCGGCATTCGCGACGAGACCCTCTCAATCTCTTCGCCCAGGAGGTATATCGCGACATCTCGCTGTGACACGTCAAGGTGCATGCCCCGCTCGGGTTGAGACAGCGCCGCAGTAATCACTGCCGCCGCGTAGAGCACCACGGTCTGGTCCGGATAATTTACATTACGACCGGTGATGTACGGTACGCCATCAGCATAGGCGACGTTGGCGGAAAAACCCGAAGATGCTTCCAGCGTGGAGCCAAAGCTGCTGGCGCCGCATCCGGGACCAGTGAGGCCCTGGCCGGAGATGGATGCGAGCATTATCGCGGGGTTTACAGACTTCAGCACATCATAGCCGAGCCCCAGTCTTTCGAGGACGCCGCGCCGGAAGTTTTCCACCACCACATCCGCATTCTTGACCAGTTGGAGGAACTGTGCCTTGTCGTTTACATTTTTCAGATCTAAAGCTATACCGTACTTGTTGCGGTTGTTGCACTTGAACAGGGGCGAGACTTGCTGCCCCGACCAGGCTCGGAAAGGGTCCGGATAGGTATACGATTCGACCTTTAGCACCTCGGCGCCAAGATCGGCAAGCAAAGCAGATACCCCGGCGCCTGCAGTAATGATACCGAGATCCAGTACGCGGACGCCTGACAGCGGCAATCCGTCGTCGGTTGTGCCAATCTCGAACGATTGTGTGTTGTGATGTGCGACACGGTGGGCCAGCTTCGGTGTCCGCAGCACAGAGCCGGAGGCCTTGTCGACCGGATCAAACGCCTCCCTGTGACGCAATAGTGCATCGCCCAGTAGGTCTTGCGCTGTCATGACCGGCGCAGCAGGAATATCGAAATCGAGAAACGCCTGCAGAATCTCCGCCTTGGTCAACTTGGCAGCCCACCCTCGAATCACCGCCATGTATTCATCGCGATGTTGCTCGCGGCCCTTAAACGATGTGAAGCGCGAATCTGCCAGGCGATCATCGCCTACCATGTCAATGATGCGCGGCCAGTCACGCTGCTGGTATACCAGGGCAGCATAACCATCGGCACAAGCGATCACAGGCCACTCTGCCCTGTCGCCCTGGCGGTGAATGTCCGGACCCAGCGAACCCGCCGCCGCCGCCTTCCAGTTCACCCAACTGAGCACTCCGGCTGCATCGACACGGGCGACATCTGTGCCACCGCCGCGTCGCTTTTTCGTAACCAGACCTGCCAGCGCAGCTACGGCGCCGTAGGCCGCAGTGCCAGCGCCATAATCACCGCGTGGGATCAAGGGTTCGCGGCGAGGATCCCCCAGCAGGTCAGCAAGGCCGGAACTGGCAAACAGTGTCGCCTCGCAGGCCAGTGCATCGGCGAACAGCACGACCATGCTGTGTTCACAGACGGATGAGACATCGTCATCGTCCGCTGCCGCCAGCAACACCAGGCGTGATTCATCTGCGGCCAGCCAGCTCGCAAGGCTTTCATTGAGGCGCCGCTTACCCCGGCGCAGGAACGACTCGTCGATCGGGTAGTTTTCGTCAACCGATACGGTAGCACCCATCTGCCGGGCCATCTGCCCGGAAAATTCGATGGCGCGTCGAACGACTTGTGCTGATCGCGCGGTAGCTGCCTGCACGATCTCCACACCGCTCAGAAGTCGCGACTCAACTTCGCTGACGACACTTCCCCTTGCGATTCTGCATGGCGCTTTATAACAGACCTGCACATAGAAAAGACGCGGTTTTTTAGCAAAGCAAAGAATGGCGCGCCTGGAAGGACTCGAACCTTCAACCCTCGGCTTAGCTTACCAACTACCGCTTTCGCGGCCTCGGCATATACGCCGAGTTTGTGGTCTGGACTATCTCTTCACCATCTCAGGTGCTGCACGTATAGTCTCTACGGAGCCCTGCGAAAATCCGCGGCGAATCCGGCATTCTTCCGTTGATTGTTCTTTGGCGCACTTACCCTCAAGCGACCTAATGATCTAACCCGAGCCTTCGGTGTGTCATGGCTACGCAATGTAGCCGCAGGTTTCCACGGGATCGCCATCAGCATGACCTGTTAAGGGTTCCCCGTTACGGTGCAGTCCACTGTGTCGGTTCCCTTTCCCGGCACAGGCTCCTAACTTTAAAGGCCGATGCTCTATCCAGTTGAGCTACAGGCGCTTTGCTTCGCTTGCTAGAAAACGGCGTTAAATTGCCGAATCTGGTCGGGGTAGAGAGATTCGAACTCCCGACATCCTGCTCCCAAAGCAGGCGCGCTACCAGACTGCGCTATACCCCGTGCGGCGCGATGATACACCTCAAATACACAAGGTCAATCGCAACCGGCTCCGTCTATCAGTACAATTGCCGTTTTGGAGAGCCAATGACCGCACGGATCATAGACGGCAACGCCATCGCCAAGGCGCAGCGGGCCGAAATAGCAAGCGAAGTAGAACGCTGGCGCGATGCAGGACGGCGCCCGCCGGGGCTGGCCGTGCTGCTGGTGGGCAATGACCCGGCCTCGGAAGTTTACGTCAAAGGTAAACGCCGGGACTGCGACGAAGTGGGCTTCCACTCCATCGTGCAGCATCTAAGTGAAAACACCACCCAGCAGGATCTCGAGGATCGCATTGCCGCGCTCAACGAAGATCCCAGCATCGACGGTATTCTGGTGCAGACTCCCCTTCCCGCACACATCGATGAAGATCGCATCATCGACTGCATCGATCCCGATAAGGATGTAGATGGCTTTCATGCTTACAACATCGGTTTACTGGCGCTGCGACGGCCCAACCTGCGCAGCTGCACGCCCAAGGGTGTAATGCTGCTGCTGGAGCATATCGGCGTAGACCCGAAGGGCATGGACGCAGCCATCATCGGGGCATCAAATCACGTCGGCAGGCCCATGGGACTCGAACTGTTGCTGGCCGGAGCGACCGTCACCGCCGCCCACAAGTTCACGCGGAACATCGCCGACAAGATCCGCCTGGCGGATATCGTAATTTCCGCGGCCGGCAAACCGGATCTGGTGCCGCCGGAGTGGATCAAGCCGGGCGCCGTCGTCATCGACATCGGCATCACCCGGGGCGAAGGTAACAAGCTGCATGGTGATATTCAGTTCGATGCGGTGCGCGAGGTGGCATCCTGGATCACTCCGGTACCCGGCGGCGTTGGACCAATGACGATGCTCCCGCTACTGCTCAATACCCTGCTGGCAGCGGAAC
>CAYMUT010000012.1:0-131011 GCA_964393625.1 uncultured Pseudomonadales bacterium | reverse complement strand
TGTAGGTTCCGTTCTCATCGATGTCGTTCATGAAGTCAGCGTACTCGGAGCGCATGTAGCTGAGCAGTGCCGCTTCAAAATCCATCACTTTGTCGACGTCCACATCACGCAGGTAACCTTCGGTTGCCGCAAACAGCGAAGTACCCATCTCGGCAACCGACATCGGCGCATACTGCTTCTGCTTCATCAATTCGGTAACACGCTCACCATGCTCCAGCTGACGGCGAGTAGCGTCGTCCAGGTCGGAAGCGAACTGAGAGAACGCCGCCAGTTCACGATACTGGGCCAGCGCCAGCTTGATACCACCAGAGATCTTTTTCATGAAGGGCACCTGGGCTGAACCACCTACTCGAGATACCGAGGTTCCCGGGTTCATGGCGGGCCGCAGACCGGAATTGAACGCTTCTGTTTCCAGGAAGATCTGACCATCGGTGATGGAAATGACGTTGGTTGGTACGAAAGCCGAAATATCGCCAGCCTGGGTTTCAATGATGGGCAGTGCGGTCAGAGAGCCGGTCTGACCTTTCACGGCACCATTGGTGTATTTTTCGACATAAGCAGCGTTAACCCGCGCTGCTCGTTCCAACAGGCGAGAATGCAGGTAAAAAACGTCACCAGGATACGCTTCTCGACCCGGCGGACGCTTGAGCAGCAGTGAGATCTGCCGATAGGCCCAGGCCTGCTTGGTGAGGTCGTCGTAAATGACCAGTGCGTCTTCACCGTGATCGCGGAAGTACTCACCCATGCTGCAACCGGAGTAAGGTGCAATGAACTGCATGGGGGCCGGTGCTGCGGCACCTGCCGCGACAACCGTGGTGTATTCCATGGCGCCGTATTCTTCCAGGGTACGCACGATGTTGGCGATGGTGGACATCTTCTGACCGATGGCCACATAAACGCACTTAATGCCGCTGCGCTTCTGGTTGATGATGGCATCGATGGCAATCGCCGTCTTACCGATCTGACGGTCGGAGATGATCAGTTCCCGCTGGCCGCGGCCGATGGGTACCATCGCGTCCACACACTTCAGACCAATCTGTACCGGCTGATCAACCGACTGGCGGGCGATAACGCCGGGCGCTACCTTTTCGATTGGAGCTGACTGGGACGCATTGATCGGTCCTTTGCCGTCGATGGGGTTACCCAGCGCGTCTACCACGCGACCCAGCAGTTCCGGGCCGGTGGGCACTTCCAGAATACGGCCGGTGCAACGAGCGGTCATGCCTTCGGTGAGGCCTTCGTAGTCTCCCAGGACTACTACGCCTACTGAGTCACGCTCGAGGTTCAGCGCCATGCCGTACAGGCCGCCGTCAAACTCGATCATTTCACCGTACTGCGCGTCGGCCAGGCCGTGAATGCGCACGATACCGTCGGATACACCGACGATGGTGCCTTCGTTCTGAGCTTCTGCTTTTACATCTAAACCCGCAATCCGGTTTTTGATGATGTCACTGATTTCCGAAGGATTCAGTTGCTGCATGTTCGCTTCCTTTTAATCTAAATCTGTACCAGCGTATCGGCCAGCTTGATCAGCTTGCCGCGTACGGAGCCGTCGATCACCATGTCACCTGCACGGATGATGGCGCCGCCGATGAGACTCTCATCGACTCGCGACTCAATGGAAATTTCTTTTTCGAAACGGCGGTTCAGTGCCGTCTTCAGCGCTTCACTCTGAGCGTCGCTCATTGGATAGGCGGAAATGACCTCCACGTCGAGGCTCTTGAGTTCTTCGGCGCGTAACAGCTCGAACTGCTCACGCACTTCACCGACAACCGACAGACGGTTGTGCTCAGCCAGTGCCTGCAGGAACTTCTTGCCGCGATCGTCCAGTTCGTCGCCGCATACCTCGGCTACACGGAATGCCTTGGCGTTGGCTGGGAGGTCCGGACTGTCGAGCAGAAGTCCCACTGTTTCATGCGCACTGGTGGTATCGATCACGCCCAGCATGCGGGACCATTGGTCCAGCGAGTTTTCTGATTTCGCCAACTCGAACAGCGCGTTGGCGTATGGACGTGCAAGGGTTGCCAGTTCTGCCATGACTTAAAGCTCGGCTGCCAGTTTGTTGAGCATGTCTTCGTGCTTGGCCGCATCGACACTGCCTTCAAGGACCTGCTCCGCTCCGCTGATCACCAGCGCCGAAACCTGACCGCGCAGCGCCTCTTTAGCACGGTTTACTTCCTGCTCGATGTCGGCTCTGGCCGCTTCGAGCTGACGCTCACCTTCAGCACGGGCGTCTTGTTTTGCGTGTTAGTTGATCTGATTGGCACGGTTACGCGCCTGCTCAATGATACCCGCCGCCTCTTCTTTGGCCTGGGCCAGCTCTGCCTCGGCGCCGGTGGCTGCTTCAGCGAGCTTCTTGTCTGCTTCTTCAGAAGCCCGCAGTCCCGCGGCAATGGCTTCCTGGCGCTCGCGCATGGCATTAACCAGCGGCGGCCAGATGAACTTCATACAGAACCAAACGAAGACCGCGAAGGTCAACGATTGACCGAGTAATGTAGCGGTTAGATTCATCGCAATTCTCTTCTCTCAAGTAAACACTGCTTGCGGTAGGGCTAAGCGGCTCGCTCACAGCCCGCGGTTACCGCGGACCGCTGATGGCGGTACGCAAAATCCCAGCGTTAAGTCTTACAGCGCGAAAATAACGTACAGGCCGATACCAACCGCGATCATCGGTACCGCGTCTACCAGACCCAGAACGATGAACAGCTGAGTACGCAGCATCGGCAGCAGTTCCGGCTGGCGCGCTACACCCTCAAGGAATTTGCCACCCAGGACACCTACGCCGATGGCTGCGCCCACAGCGCCGAGGCCCATCAGAAGGCCGCCTGCGATGAACAAAACACTTGCTGCTAGTTCCATTTTTACTCCCACTTACGAGTTTATTGTGTGCGGCTTAACGGCCGCGGCGGTTTACGAAATCAGTGCTCTTCCACGTCGTGGGCTTGAGCCAGATATACAATCGTCAGTACGGCGAAGATGAATGCCTGCAAAGTGATGATCAGAACGTGGAACACGGCCCAGACCCACTGCAGAACACCGCCGAATAGAAAATAGCCCACGCCGGCACCAAACATCAGCGCGATCAGTACGAAAATCATTTCACCTGCATACATATTGCCAAACAGGCGCAGGCCGAGAGAGAGCGGTTTGGCGATCAACGTTACCCCTTCGAGGATGAAGTTGATCGGCGCCAGAATGGGTGGGAACGGGTGAAATGACAGCTCCTTCAAGAAGCCAATGCCGCCCTTACACTTGATGCTGTAGTAAAGAATCAGGGCAAACACAGTGAGCGCCATCGCCATAGTGATATTCGGGTCGGTGGAGGGCACGATCTTCATGTAAGGCACGCCCAGCAGCATGGCCACTTCCGGGATCCAGTCCACGGGAATGAGGTCCATGAGGTTCATAAGAAACACCCACACAAAAATGGTCAGTGCCAGCGGCGCAATGAGTACGTTCTTATGAGAAAAGATCTCGTTGGTGGTGGTGTCGATGAACTCGACGAGCATTTCTATGGCGTTCTGTAAACCGCCTGGCACACCGGCTGTGGCCCCCGCGGCCGCCTTGCGGAACAGCAAAGAAAACAATACGCCAAGGCCGATGGACCAGCCCATGGAATCAACGTTGATCGACCAGAAGCCCATCTCGGCCGCTTCGGCTGCGTTCTCTGCGAACTTCCAGGTGCCGTCAACCTGCCCGAAGGTCAGGTTGGTCAGATGGTGTTGGATATATTCCGCGGTGCTACCGGCCATCAATATTCCTATTTGTTATCGTGCCAAATAACTCAACTGCATCACGGCGAACGTTACGAAAAAGCCCGCTGGCTCGATCGTAAACGTGACTATCGCCACAGCCATCAATACCGCTGTGAGTAACGTCTTGAGCACGCCGTGCATCAAAAGACGCGTCGCGCTGAACGTCCGGGATTGAACCCAGGCGTAATAAGCACAAGGGAGCAGTGAAGCAGCCAGTGCCAGCAACGCCGAACGAGCAGAGGCAACACTCACTAAGACAAAGACCGCCGAACAAGCCAGACCTATACAGGCTTGAATGACGGCCACGCGGCTTGCAAGGCTCATTTACGCGACGACACCCAAATCAGGGCGCGCATATTATAAAGATGCAGTTGTTTCCATTCAACGACAAATCCAAAGAATGACCATCGTTTTCTCAATCGGTAGTCATTCCTCCATGCCGAGATGCTTCAGAACACCCTGCAGTTCATCGAGGGTCGAGTACTTTATGGTCAGCTCGCCACGGCCATCGCCACTGTATTTTATGGTTGCCGGGGCGCCAATACGCTCGGTGATGCGTTGCTCGAGGCGAAGGGTGTCCGGGTCTTTGCTGTCTGAGCCCACGCGAGCGCTTGCCTTGGGCGCCCCCCCCTGGCTGACCCGCCGCACCAGGGCTTCGGTCTGGCGCACGGAAAAACCCTGGTCGGCAACCTGCTGAGCAACCTGATCCTGGCTTATGCCTTCCAGGCCCAGTATAGCCCGCGCGTGCCCCATCTCGAGTTTGCCTTCTTCGAGCAGGCGCCGTGCGGTAGAACCAAGGTTTAGCAGGCGCAGCAGATTGGCAATGCCAACCCGTGACTTGCCTACCGCATCAGCAATCTGTTGCTGAGTAAGCTGAAACTCATCACGTAAGCGCGCCAGCCCCTGAGCCTCTTCCAGTGCGCTCAAGTCCTCACGTTGAATGTTCTCTATCAGAGCAAGCGCTGATGCTTCTTCGTCGCTTGCGGTTTTCAGTACCGCTGGTATTGCGGTCAGGCCCGCACGCTGGGCCGCTCGCCAACGTCGTTCCCCGGCAATCAGCTCATAACCACCCTGGGGGCGTTTCCGCACGACAATGGGTTGCAGAAGTCCCTGGGTGCGAATCGAGTTGGCCAACTCGGCCAGTGCATCGTCATCAAAAATACGGCGGGGCTGAAATGGGCTCGGTTGTACCTGGCCGATGTCAATTACCAGACCGCCCTGGTTTTGCGCTTGGCTCGCATCGGTCTGTTCGGTGGGCACCGGTTTCGGTGTGCGTTCCGAAAGCAATGCGTCCAGTCCCCGCCCTAATCTTTTCTTGCTCATTTTCTCAAAGCTTTTCCGGTACCTGATGCTTCTGGCGTAGTTCTCCTGCCAGCGCCAGGTATGCTACCGCACCGCGGGACGTGCGGTCATACAGAATTACCGGTAGTCCGTGACTGGGCGCCTCGGCCAATCGTACGTTACGCGGCACCACCGTGCGGAAAACTTGCGGACCGAAATACTGGATGAGCTGTCGTGATACGTCCCGGGTAAGGCTGTTACGCGGGTCGTACATGGTCCGCAGGATGCCCTCAATCTGCAGTTCCGAATTGGCGCGTTCGCGCACACCTTCGATGGTTTCCAGCAGAGCCGAGAGTCCTTCCAGGGCGTAGTATTCACACTGCATGGGGATGAGCACACCGTGGGCAGCGATCAACGCGTTGACCGTGAGAATGCTCAAACTAGGCGGACAATCGATGATGACGTATTCGTATTCGCCGCATTGCCCATGCAATCGTTCACGCATGACGTATTCGCGCTTTTCCATCTGCATGAGCTGCACTTCCGCGGCGGTCAGGTCCAGATTGGCCGGTAGGACGTCAAATCTACCGCTACAGCGCTGGGCGATTTCCTGCAGGGGCTGGTCTTCCACCAGCCACTCGTAGACCGAGGTATCCACCTCATTTTTGTCAATGCCGCATCCCATGGTGGCATTGCCCTGAGCATCGAGATCCACCAGCAGCACCTTGCCGCCGGACAACGCCAGAGACGCCGCCACATTTACGCTCGTTGTGGTCTTGCCGACACCGCCCTTCTGGTTGGCGACTGCAATAATTCTAGTCATGTTCGCTCCAGGCACAGCAGCGTATGCACTGGTGTGATATCAGGTATACGGAAGTCATGTCGTGTTATTCGTACGTGCGCGCCCAATTGTTCTTGTTGTTCTATGTGGTTCTCGTCAGTCTGATCTTCGCCTTCGAAGTGGGTCCTTGCATATACCACGACCCGACCGTTCGTACCCAGCACAGGCTTTACCATATCCCATACCAGCGAGGCTGTCGCCACACCCCGGACCACCACCGTATCAAACTTCCCCTCGGGCTTTGACCGGGGCGAAAAATCGCCCACCCAGATTTCGACGTTCTGCAGTCCCAGATCCCTGATCGCCGCAGCACAGAAACGCATGCGCCGTTCGCTGCGGTCACACAATACAAACGACCTGTTCGGCTCGGCAATGGCAAGCGCCAGTCCGGGCAGGCCCGCACCAGTGCCAACGTCCAGTATTCGAGCGCCTCGCAATACGCCGACGCCGGTCAGACTGTCCAGGATATGCCGGGGTACGATCCGTTTGATGTCCTGACGCGAGATAAAGTTGAACGACCGGTTCCACTTGCGCAGTAACTCGACGAACTGCGCCAGACGTTGCACCTGCTCGGCACTGAGATCCAGGCCGATTTCAGCACTTCCGGTGGCAATGGCTGCAGCCGGCGCGTTCAGTTGCCGCCTGCCTTTTTGGCGTGTACCAGAAGTATCGACAACGCTGCGGGCGTCATGCCCGGTATGCGTGCGGCACGGGCCAGGGTAGTGGGTTGGCTTTGCTCAAGTTTCTGGCGCAGTTCGTTGGATAGTCCGTCAATGCCCGCGTAATTGAGATCATCCGGTAAACGCATGCCCTCGTGACGACGGATTTTGGCTATCTCATCGTTCTGCCGCGAAATATAGCCGGCGTACTTGGTTTCGATGAGTACCTGTTCAAGCAGCTGCGTTGCTTCTTGCGGAAAACCCGAGGTCAATCCATCCAGCGATACCTCTGGACGACGCAGCACAACGGGCAGGTCCGCATGTTGAGACAGCTCGACACCCAACGCTCCGGCCAGATTGGAGCCCGGCGCCACTCTGGTGCCGGCAATTTGCGCGTGCAGCCGCTCAAGCCCCGCCATCTTGTCGTGGAAGTATTTCGCGCGCTGGCCACCGACCACTCCGAACCTTATTCCCACTGGTGTCAGGCGCTGGTCTGCATTGTCCTGACGCAGGCGCAATCTGAATTCCGCCCTGCTGGTGAACATGCGATAGGGTTCACTGGTGCCGAAATTGATCAGATCATCCACCAGCACACCGATGTAGGCTTCGTCCCGACGCGGCTCCCAGGGCGCCTCGCCCTGCGCCTGTCGCGCGGCATTGATCCCCGCCAGCAGTCCCTGGGCACCAGCTTCTTCATAACCCGTTGTGCCGTTGATCTGGCCGGCGAAATACAACCCGTCGATCGCCCGGGTTTCCAGTGAATACTTGAGGTCGCGAGGATCGAAAAAATCGTACTCGATCGCGTATCCCGGGCGGGAGATGTGCGCATTCTCGAAGCCTTCGATGGTGCGCACAAAGTCCATTTGTGCATCGAACGGCAGGCTGGTGGAGATACCGTTGGGATACAGTTCCGTGGTGTTCAGCCCTTCCGGCTCGATGAATATCTGATGAGCGGTCTTGTCAGCGAAGCGTACGACCTTATCTTCGATGCTCGGGCAGTATCTCGGCCCCACACCCTCGATGGCGCCACTGTACATGGCCGAGCGATCCAGGTTCTGCTGAATGATGGCATGGGTCTCTGAATTGGTGCGGGTGATGTGGCAGGACACCTGGGCGGGATGCTGGTCGGCGCTGCCCAGTTGCGACATAACAGGTATAGGCTGATCACCCGGCTGGGCCTCCAACCGGCTGAAATCCACCGTGCGTCCATCGATACGCGGTGGCGTGCCGGTTTTCAGACGCCCGACCCGGAAAGGCATGTCCCGCAGTCGATCCGCCAGCGCAACTGACGGCGCATCACCAGCGCGACCGCCAGGGTGGTTGATCGTGCCGATATGCACTTTGCCGCCCAGAAAAGTGCCGGTAGTCAGCACCACGGCATGGCAATTAAAAGTCAGGCCCATCTGGGTCTGCACGCCGGTGACGCGACCGTCTTCGACCAAGAAGTCCACCACGGACTGCTGGAATATGCGCAGGTTTTCCTGATGCTCCAGCAGTTCGCGAATGGCATTCCTATACAACGCGCGGTCTGCCTGAGCCCGGGTAGCGCGTACCGCCGGTCCCTTGCTGGCGTTGAGCACCTTGAAGTGGATGCCGGCCAGATCCGTCGCCCTGGCCATCAGGCCATCCAGCGCATCTATTTCCGCCACCAGGTGACTCTTGCCGATTCCACCGATGGCTGGATTACATGACATCTGCCCGATGGTCTCGATGCTTTGGGTAAGCAGCAGGGTTTGCGCACCCATGCGCGCGGCCGCCGCCGCGGCCTCGGTACCGGCATGTCCGCCACCGACGACGATGACGTCAAAGTGATCGGGGTACTGCAATAGCGGTCCTCTTTATGAATGCAGCCACGCTCATGGCCGCCAAGCAACGGCTGTTATGGGGCGGCAGAGTATAGTGATTGTGAGAGTGATTGGAAGCCTGGCCGGCCTACGCCTGGGCTGCGCTACTTGCCGATACAGAACTCGCTGAATATCCGCCCGAGCAGATCATCCGGCGTTACGCTACCCACGATCTGACCCAATGCATTGTGGGCGCTCCACAATTCTTCCGCGACCAGTTCTGTCGGCTGATCCTCCGCCAGGTTAGTCAGCGCTATGTCGAGGCACCCTAGAGCCTGGTCCATGGAATCGATATGTCGAGCTCTGGCGGTAAACTGAGCCTCTGCGGGCCGGGCGCCCACGCTCGCCAGGACCTGGTCCCGCAGTTCTGCCAGGCCCGTGCCCTGCAGCGCAGACACCCAGCACACCGGACAATCCGCCACGCTAACCGCCGGGCGCTGCCGGAGCAGGTCCTGTTTGTTGATAACCAGTATGACCTGACCCGGCATCGTTTCTATGTCGCGCAACAGATCGTCGAGATTGGCCGCAACTTCCTCACCTGCGATCTGAGTAGCGTCCTTGACCACCAGCACAAGGTCTGCTGACCGGGCCTGCTCGCGCGCCCGTGCCACGCCTATTTTCTCGACTGCGTCCTCGCTGTCGCGCAATCCCGCAGTATCCACCAGCCGCAGCGGGATACCGTGCATGACCAGATCGACTTTCAACAGGTCACGTGTGGTGCCCGGAATATCCGTCACGATCGCGGCATCTTCACCGGAAAGTGCATTCAACAGACTCGACTTCCCTGCATTCGGTTCTCCGATCAGCGCCACCGCAAGCCCTTCATTCAGTAATCTGCCCTGCTGGGAGCGATCGCGCAGATCCGCCAGGTCGTCGCGCACGGCGCGGACTTTCTGCTGAATCTCTCCGGCCTGGATGAATTCCACGTCCTCGTCTGGAAAATCGATACAGGCCTCAACGAAAACCCGCAACTGCGTCAGTTGCTCCGCCGTGTCGCGAATGATCCTGGAGAACTCCCCCTGCAGTGACCGTACAGCCGCCCGGGCTGCAGATACCGATGTGCTGGCAATGAGGTCGGCTACCGCCTCCGCTTGAGCCAGATCCATTTTACCGTGCAGGAACGCACGCTCGGAAAACTCTCCGGGACGGGCCAGGCGGGCTCCGAGGCCGCACGCCTCGTCTAGCAGGCGCTGCAATACCACAGGACTGCCATGGCAATGCAGTTCTACGACATCTTCACCGGTAAAGGAGGCCGGGCCAGTAAACGCCAGCGCCAGTCCTTCGTCTATGACTTGCTTGGTATCCGCCTCTCGGAAGCGAACAAAACGTGCCTGGCGGGGCACCAGGGACTCCCCGCAGATTTGCCTAGCCACAGCAAATGCGTCCCCTCCAGATAGCCGGATTACGCCGATACCGCCCTGCCCGGGTGGCGTCGCCATCGCCGCAATCAGGTCATTGTCAAGCGGGCTGCTCATATTCCTGAACTCACCAGTAGAGCTCCTGCTAAAGGCGACGCCCCATCAATTGCAGATCATCCTCCGCCCGCATGGGCTTTTTCCGCCTGGCGATACACGTACTGCTGCTGCGCAATGGACAACACGTTGTTGACCAGCCAGTAAAGCACCAGCCCAGCGGGGAAAAACAGGAACAGCACCGTGAACATGATCGGCATCATCTTCATCATCTTCACCTGCATCGGGTCACCCACCTGAGGATTGAGCGACTGCATCCAATACATGCTCGCGCCCATCAGCAGCGGCAATATGAAAAACGGATCCATTACCGAAAGGTCTACGATCCACAGAAAGAACGGCGCCTGGCGCAATTCAACCGACTCGAAAAGAACCCAGTACAGCGCAAGGAAGATCGGCATAGGCAAGAGCATGGGCAGACAGCCACCCAATGGATTAGCGCCCTCCTTCTTGTACATGGCCATCATCTCTCGGGAAAGCTTTTCACGATCATTGGCGTAGCGCTCCTGCAGACGTTTCATCGCCGGCGCTACCCGGCGCATGTTGGCCATGGACTTGTACCCTGCCGCAGACAACGGATAGAGCAACGCTTTGACCACCACGGTAAGCAGTATGATCGCCAGCCCCCAGTTTCCGGAGAAAGCGTACAGCCAGTCCAGCAGATAAAACAACGGTACCGCGATCCACCACAGGAAGCCGTAGTCGACCGTCAGATTGAGGTTTTCCGCTATCTGTTCCAGACGCTTCTGATCTTTAGGGCCGACATAAAACTGAGATGACCAGGTACCGGTTTCCCCGGGAGCGACCACCACCGACTGACCAACATAGCCAAACCTGTAGTCACCCGAGCGCATACGTTCTCCGTAGAATGCGTTGGTTTGATCCTGCGGCGGTACCCAGGCAGACAGAAAGTAATGCTGCAAAAAGGCGACCCAGCCACCATCGACCTTTTGATTGACCGGCTCTTCCTCTACATCTTCGAAATCAGCTTTGAAATAACGTTCTTCCGGCAGAGTGTACGCAGCGCCCAGAAACGGTTGCGGGGCCAATGCGAAACTGTCGCTGTGCTCCGGCGCTTTGTCGTCACGCTTGATCTGCGCATACATGGAGGCTCGCTTGGAGGCGCCACTGTTGTTGGTCATCTCGTATCGGACGTCGAACAGGAAATCGTCACCGCGGAAGGTGAAGATCTTTTTCACCAGCGCACCATCGAGGCTCGTGCTGAGCACAATTTCACGCTCTTCCCCGTCAGCAATTGCTACTGACTGCACCGCTATCGAATAGAGCGGCCTTCCTTTGCTGTCCGGGCCGTCCGGCCCGATCAGACCACTCTGCGCAACATAAGTGCGCCGCGCGCTCCTGTCGAGAATCTGAAAAGGAATGTCGGGCTGATCCAGGGAAATGGGGAATCCGGGAAGCTGGACTCTCACAACGTCACCGCCTTTGCGGTCGATCCACACTCTCAGGGTCGGTGTGCTTACTTTCACCAGTTGGTCAGCACCGATTGAACCTGCACCGGTCTCAAAAGCGGCAGGCGTGTCCTCAGCCGCGACACTGGCCAACGCGGCTGACGGCACGTCACTGTCACTATCGTTCGTGCCAGTCGCACCGGGCAGATCAGCGGCCGCGGGTGTATCGCTGAGCGGCAATTGCCCATCTGGCAACGGCGCCTCGTTGTACTGCACCGGCTGTTTGGCTTCCTGCATATCGTCGTTCCACGCAAGGATCATCAGGTATCCCGTTGCGGCAAGGCCCATGAGCAATACGATGCGTTGGATTTCGGGCGGTAGCATATCGTTCCTAATCAATGAGAGTGTGAGCCGGTAGAATCCCGTGGCACCAGATCAACGCCACCAGGATGAAACGGATGGCATTTACTCAGGCGCCGGAGCGTCATGGCAGTGCCTCTGCCGAGGCCGTGGACATCGATGGCTTCCGCGGCGTATTGCGAGCATGTGGGGTAGAAACGGCACTGCCTGCCAATCCACGGGCTGAGAACGAGCTGGTAGCCGCGAATCAGTGCCAGAGCCCCCCGGCATGCGATTCTCGAGAGCCAATTTTTTTGTGTTGTTCGGCCATCGGCCATTATTGAACCCTTAAGTCTATACCTGTCAGTCAACCGGAGGCAGCGTCAGCTTATCTCCCGACGTATGCGGTCAAATCCCCGCGCCAGCGACTTGCGCAGCCGATCATCTTCTATTTGCGCGAATACCTGTACCACTATGTCAACACTGGGCAAGGTTGACGCTTCATGCCGAAACGATTCCCTAATCAACCTTTTGACCCGGTTTCGCCTAAACGCTTTGGGCGTCCCCTTCTTGGTCACCACCAGGCCCAGGCGCGCGCCGGCCATTCTATTCTTTCTGGCGCGCAAGCGTAACGGTCCGTAGGTCAGATTCAGGTCAGGTTGACGGAAAACGTCAGTGTACTGGGCCGCGCGCAATAGTCGCGCAGTTTTCGGAAACTCGAACACTGGCGATATGCACCTTGATGAGGCCTGGATTACTTGGAGCTTTGACTTAGTCGAGCGATGCGCCAGATCAGCGATCTAAAACTGTTGCGCTTATACCGCCAGGCGCTTACGTCCCTTGGCTCGACGTGCGCTGAGAACTTTGCGGCCACCTTTAGTCGCCATGCGAGCTCTGAAACCGTGCGTGCGCTTTCTCTTTAGATTACTGGGCTGAAAAGTTCTTTTCATATCTGTTCACTCTAAGTTGGCGTCAATAGCGTCTCGCACGCATCTTCTGCAAGAAGATTTCTGTAGCTGAGCCTGGTTCCGCTGGAAAGGGTGCGCGATTTTATGTACAGCACACCAGAGTGTCAAATATTAGTAATGTTTAATTAATGAGTATTGTAGTTGTTGTTTGTTAAGGGACGGCAGGGCTGTTAGTAAGTGGGAAATACGCCCTGGTCTCATGGAGTTATTGCCTTGCTAATCTTGTGGAAAATGGATAGTGGTTCGTGGGAATACTACCTGGAAGATTGTGGGCAGATTGAGTTCAAAAAGTTATCCACAGCTTCTCCCAAAGGTTGCGCACATTGACGTTGGGCAGGGCGCTTTACCTGCAGTGTGCTAATCGCAGCCTAAGTTTTTGAAATTGCTTTGCTTGTGAAAAAAAACCGTAACTTTTTGTTGCAACGCATGGCTATTTATTCGGGCTTGAGCTTAAATGGCCTCGTTTCCAGGCAGCGCGGCTTGCTCTTGCTGGGCCCGTTTACTACCTTGTCAGCCCGGTTTTTTGGGGAAGGAACCGAAGCTGCAGGCGCTGCGGGAAAAGCTTGGAGCGAAAACTGCTTCAGGCAAAAGAGTATTACGCGGAAGTAAAGTAGTATGGCGCGAGCGCCATATGCTGACGGAAAGAGTCGAGCAAGATCAATAACATGGCGAACGGCTGAGCAGAATAACCGATGGCGTGCACGGCACCGCAAGGGCATTTGCCTGGTTCGGGCGTTGGGCGACTCAAAAGGTTTTTCAATTTTGCAGTTCTTCACAAGAGCCGCGATTGAGTCGCGCAAAGAAGTGGTTGGGGGCAAACACACGTGGGACAACGCATTTGGCAACAATGCTTGGGTAAATTAGCGGAAGAGATTTCCGCTGATCAGTACGATACGTACATCAAGCCGTTGCAGGTACGCGTAGATGACGAATCAGTAGATATCTATGCACCGAACATCTATGTAGAGGAGCAGGTGAGACTGGCTTACCTGCAACGCATTTCCGATCTTATCAGCCAGGCCAGTGGCAATGACGAGCAGATGGACATAATTCTGCACGTCGGAGATAACGACGATCCGCGCCCGCTTGCGGCGGGGCCGCATGGCGATAAGCCGCGTATCGCTCACAACCTCAACGAAGAATTCAACTTCGAAACCTTCGTTGAGGGAAAATCCAACGAACTGGCGAAAGCGGCAGCGCTGCAGGTAGCAAGCAATTCAGGCGTGTCTTACAACCCGTTGCTGCTGTACGGTGGCGTCGGTCTGGGCAAGACCCATCTGATGCAGGCAGTGGGCAACGGCATTCTGCAGCTCAAGCCGGATGCCCGGGTGGTCTACCTGCACTCCCAGCGATTTGTGCAGGACATGGTGAAGGCGTTGCAGCAGGGCACCATGCCTGATTTCATGCAGTATTACCGGTCCGTCGATGCGTTGCTCATCGATGACATTCAGTTTTTCGCTAAGAAGCTGCGTTCTCAGGAAGAGTTTTTTCATGTGTTCAACGGCCTGCTTGAACGGAACCACCAGATAGTCTTGACCTGCGACCGCTACCCACGGGAAATAGAGGGGCTGGAAGAGCGCCTTAAATCGCGCTTCGTCTGGGGCCTGACCGTAGAAGTAGAGCCGCCGGAACTTGAGACCCGCGTTGCAATTCTGATGAAGAAGGCAGAAGCAGAAGAGGTGGTGCTCGACCCGAAGGTCGCGTGGTTCATTGCGGAACATGTGCGGTCGAATGTCCGCGAACTGGAAGGCGCGCTGCGCCGGGTCATCGCTAACGCTCGCTTCATGGGCGCCAGCATCAGCGTGGAGCAGGTAAAACGTGTTCTGCGGGACCTGTTGGCGTTTACCGGCCGGCAGGTTTCCATAGACAATATTCAGCGTACTGTGGCCGACTACTACAACATCAAACTGGGTGATCTGTTGTCGAAGAGACGTAATCGAATGATTGCGAGACCCAGGCAAGTGGCCATGGCGTTGGCAAAAGAATTGACCAACCACTCGCTGCCTGAAATCGGCGATGCTTTTGGCGGGCGCGACCACACGACGGTACTGCATGCGGTTCGCAAGATAGCGGAACTGCGTGAAGCCAGCGCCGACCTTTCGGAAGATCATAAGAACCTGACCCGTTTGTTGTCAGAGTAAGAGAAACTGAGGCGCACATGAGATTCTCCATTCAGCGCGAACAACTGCTCCGGCCGTTGCAACTCGTTACCGGAGTCGTAGAGCGCCGTCAGACGTTGCCTGTATTGGCAAATCTTTTGTTTAGGGCTCGGGACAATCGGATAGAGATCACCGGCACCGACCTCGAGGTAGAGCTGGTGGCGGTCGTTGAAGGCGCCGTGGAACAGGGCGGCGAAGCCACGTTGCCGGCGCGTAAACTGGCTGATATATGGCGCTCACTCGGTGAAGGCGTAGATGTGAGTGTAGCTATTGAGGGCGACCGAGCGATCGTTCGGTCGGGTCGCAGCAGATTCAGCCTGGCGACGCTGCCTGCCGCAGACTTTCCGAAAGTGGAACGTGGCGACGCGGATGTTTCCATTGAAGTTTCTCAAGATGCGTTACGTGGCTTGATTGATGATGTGGCGTTCGCGATGGCACAGCAGGACGTACGCTATTTCCTCAACGGTATGTTGCTGGAAGTTACCGATCAGCATCTGCGGGCTGTTGCGACAGATGGCCACCGGTTGGCGATGAGCACGGCGGAAGCCAGCAATCCGGGTGTTGCACATCGCGTTCAGGTAATCGTACCGCGAAAGGGCGTACTGGAGCTCGGCCGGTTGCTGGATAGCGATAGCGAATCGGTACAGCTGCATCTGGGCAGTAACCACTTGATTGCGCAATCAGGCAGTTTCACGTTAACGACCAAACTCGTTGACGGGCAGTTTCCTGATTATGGAAAAGTCGTGCCGACTGATGGCTCACGCTATCTGGTGGCGGAACGGGAAGGGCTGCGTCAGGCTTTCCAGCGGGCTTCGATACTTTCCAATGAAAAGTATAGGGGCGTGCGTCTGATGCTGTCAGAAGAGCAATTGACTATCCAGGCAAATAACCCGGAACAAGAAGAGGCCGAAGAAGAGGTGGCTGTCGAATTCAAGGGTGATTCGCTCGAGATAGGCTTTAACGTCAGCTATCTGCTGGATGTTCTGGGAGTGTTGAGTACTGAAGCTGTGAAGCTGAGTGTTTCAGATGCGAACAGCTCTGCGCTTGTCGAAGGCGTGGGGAACGATTCAGCCGTTTATGTCGTGATGCCCATGCGGCTATGATGGTCACCCTTTACCGGGTTGGCGCTTCGAGGTGTTTCTAACAGCCCTCTATCTCAACAATTTCAGGAATATTGAATCTATGGCGATTGAATTCGTCAGTGGGTTCAACTACGTGTACGGCCCTAATGGCGCCGGTAAAACCGCGATTCTCGAATCTATTCATTTTCTTTCTCGTGGACGCTCCTTCAGGACGAGCAGACCTGGAGCGCTGCTTCGTAGCGGGTCAGACGAACTTGTCGTGAGGGCGGAGTTCCTGGGTAAGGGCGGGCGCGCCGAGGATGCTGCGGTATCGCGCACGCGGCAGGGCGCTACGCAGATCAGGGCGAATGGCCAGACCGAACAGCGATTGTCGGTACTGGCCAGGAAGCTACCTGTGCAGACGCTGCTGCCTGAAGCCGGACAACTTGTACTCGGGGGCCCTGGAGAGAGGCGGGGGTTTCTCGATTGGGGGCTGTTTCACGTGGAACATCAGTTCCTCGGTCTATCCCGGAGTTACCGGCGGGCATTGAGTCAGCGCAATGCGTGGTTAAAGGGTGAGGATGGGCGAGGTGCTGGCGGGCTCGGACGGGACCCCTGGCTCCATCAGATGGTCCAAGCGGGCGCGAAGCTCAGCGAGCTTCGACAGGCTTATGCGGGAGAGCTTCAGGGCGAATTGCAGTCGGTCCTGGAGCAGCTGGCACCTTCACTGAATGTAGCTATCTCCTATGATTGGGGTGGCGTGGAAAATAGCGCGGAATATGCGAAAAAGATGAGCGATTCTTTTGCTCGCGATGTAAAATTCGGTGTTACTCACCGGGGGCCCCATCGCGGCGATTTGGTGATAACCGTAGACGGTCACCCTGCTGCAGATCAGGTGTCCCGGGGCCAGGCAAAGCTTATCGCCAGCGCGGCGTTGCTCGCCCAGGCGCGGATGCTAGAACATCGCACAGGTACCAAATGTGTGTTTCTGATTGACGATTTCGGCGCAGAGCTCGATTCGGAGCATTGGAAGCACTTCTTGCGTACGCTGGTGGGCTTGCAATGCCAGGTGATCGCCAATTCTACTGAACCGCTGGACACGAACCAGGACTGGGTACAGGGCCTGGCAGAATGTGCGGTGTTTCACGTGGAACACGGGAAGCTCGTTTAATTTCCGCCTGTTAAGGCGAGGAACCTACATGTCAGACGAAGAAAACTACGACTCCGGAAGCATTACGGTGCTACGTGGGCTCGATGCCGTACGCAAGCGCCCGGGTATGTACATTGGTGACACGGAAGATGGCACAGGTCTGCACCATATGGTGCAGGAGCTGGTAGACAACGCGATCGATGAAGCACTGGCCGGGCATTGTGACGAGGCTTTCGTGATCATCCATCCTGAAGAAGCCGTAACCGTCCGGGATAACGGCCGGGGAATTCCGGTAGATATTCATCCGGAGGAAAATGTGAGTGCTGCAGAAGTCATCATGACTACGCTCCATGCCGGGGGAAAATTCGACGATAGCAGTTACAAGGTATCCGGTGGCCTGCACGGTGTAGGCGTTTCGGTGGTTAATGCGCTTTCTCAGCTGTTCCGTCTCACGGTGCGCCGGGACGGCAAGGTATATGAGCAGGAATACCGCCACGGGGTGCCGGTAGCGCCGCTGGCGGAGGTTGGTGAAACCTCCGAGAAAGGAACCGAATGCTATTTCAAGCCTTCCGATGAAACCTTCTCGAAACCAAATTTTCACTATGAAGTCCTGGCCAAGCGCCTGCGCGAACTTGCCTTCCTTAATTCCGGAGTGAAGATCAATCTGATTGATGAGCGCACTGGAAAACAGCAAGTATTCTTATACCAGGGTGGGCTGCGTGCGTTCGTAGAGTATTTGAACAACAACAAGACTGAACTGAACGAGGTATTTCACTTTAACGTGGAGCGGGAAGACGGGATAGGCGTTGAAGTAGCCATGCAGTGGAACGATGCTTTCCAGGAACAGGTATTCGCCTATACGAACAACATACCCCAGGGCGATGGCGGTACGCACCTCGCCGGCTTTAGAGCTGCACTGACCCGTACACTTAACGGTTACATAGAGCGCGAGGGCTTGTTGAAGAAAGCCCAGGTGGCGACTTCCGGGGACGACGCCCGGGAAGGCCTGACTGCGGTGGTTTCGGTAAAGGTTCCGGATCCGAAATTTTCGTCTCAAACCAAGGATAAACTCGTTTCCAGCGAGGTGAAGTCGGCAGTTGAACAGGAGCTGGGCAAATTTTTCGCCGAGTACTTGGCTGAGCACCCCCAGGACGCGAAGGCAGTAGTGGGCAAAATGATCGATGCTGCCCGGGCAAGGGAGGCGGCGCGTAAAGCACGGGAAATGACCCGGCGCAAGGGCGCCCTGGATATAGCGGGGCTTCCGGGCAAATTGGCTGACTGCCAGGAAAAGGACCCAGCCTTGAGTGAACTTTTCCTGGTCGAGGGTGATTCAGCGGGTGGATCGGCCAAGCAAGGCCGCGATCGGCGTACCCAGGCGATTTTGCCCCTAAAAGGCAAGATACTTAACGTTGAGAAGGCGCGCTTTGACAAGATGCTCTCTTCCCAGGAAGTGGGCACCCTGGTGACCGCACTTGGCTGCGGCATCGGTAGAGATGAGTTCGACCCTGATAAACTGCGTTATCACAGCGTGGTCATCATGACCGACGCCGACGTGGACGGCGCACACATTCGAACACTGCTGCTGACTTTCTTTTTCAGGCAGATGCCCGAATTGCTCGAGCGAGGCCACGTATACATAGCGCAGCCGCCTTTGTACAAAATCAAGAAGGGTAAGCAGGAGCGCTACGTAAAGGACGATGAAGAACTCGAAGCGTATTTCCTGGAGCTGGCTTTAGACAACGCGAAGTTGTTCGTCAATAAAGACGCGCCTGCCTTGCAAGGTGATGCCCTTGCCGAACTGGTGAGCGATCTGCAGGACATTTTCGGTCGTCTGCAGCGGCAGAGCAGAAAGTACCCGGTAAGCATCAGTGAGTTGCTGTTGCGACTGCCTCCAGTCACCGAAGAAATGCTGCACTCCCAATCGCAAATGGAACATTGGGGTGAAGCGTTACATGGGTTGCTCAGTGGTGTCGACAGCACCAGCACCCAGGTCAGTCTGACGCTGGATGCGGAGCACCAGATCTGGTTGCCCCAGATACAGATCATGCTGAAAGGTGTAACTGAGCAGGTGAGCTTTACTCAGAGCTTCTTCAGTGGCCAGGATTATGCGGCGATGGCTGGGTTGATCAACAAGCTCGATGGCCTGCTCGACGCCGATGCCTATGTGCAACGCGGTGAAAAAACACTTCCCGTTGAGCACTTTGTTGAAGCCTACAACTGGTTGATCAGTGAAGCACGCAGAGGCCTCGATATTCAGCGTTACAAAGGCCTTGGCGAAATGAATCCGGACCAACTTTGGGAAACCACCATGGACCCGGAAGTTCGTCGGATGCTTCAGGTTACCGTCGCAGATGCCATCGGTGCAGACCAGATGTTCACTACGCTGATGGGGGACCAGGTGGAGCCACGCCGTGAGTTCATCGAGGCTAACGCCTTGTCGGTGGTAAATCTTGACGTATAGCAGGCACTAGCGGTCTGTTTTAGTTGGGCGGTCCACCCGATATCTCCTGAGACAACGCTGCCAGGTCGTCGAATACCGGGCACGGCGCGGCTTGTTCCTCAGCAAGTTTTGTCAGCGTCTGCCGGCCGTTGCCGGTGAGCACCAGCGCGAACCCGCAACCTGCGTTATGGGCGGCCAGGTAATCCTTGAACGAGTCGCCCACGTACAATACTCGTTGGGGCCCCACACGGGCCGACTGCATTGCCGTTCTCAGCAGGCCGGGTTGAGGCTTGCGGCAAGAACACCCGGTATCCGGGCCGTGCGGGCAGAAGTGTACGTCGAGGGCTTGCCCGCCATGAGCATGCAGAGACGCTAGAAATTTCTCGTGGATTGCATCCAGTGTGGCAAGGTCGAGATAGCCGCGGGCTACGCCGGACTGATTGGTGCACACACAGACTCGAAAGTTCTTCTGCAGGGTGGCAATGGCTTGCAGGCTGCTCGGCAAGGCGTGCCACTCATGGGGACCCTTGATGTAGTCTGCCGAATCGACATTGATGACTCCGTCACGATCAAGCAGTATCAGATCCAGGTTGTTCCGGGTGAGCGTCACCGATACTGACATGCTGCCTGGTTCCTGATGGTGAGTTCTTGCCGGGGCGTTTGTAGAATGACCGGCAATCTAATGTAAGCGCGAACGAATTGCGAGAATAAGTGACTCAATCTGCAAAGTTGCCCACCTTGAAGCGATGCGGCTGGTGCGGCGACGACGAACTCTATGTCCAGTATCACGATGAAGAATGGGGTATGCCCGTGCTGGATGGTGCCGGCCTGTACGAGCGCCTGATTCTGGAGGGCATGCAGGCCGGTTTGTCCTGGATCACGATATTGCGCAAGCGTCAGCGCATGCACGAACAGTTCTTCGGCTTCGATATGGTCAGATTGGCGGGCAGCGGCGAAGAACAGATCCGCGAGTGGCTGACCGATCCAGGCATTATCCGTCATCGCGGCAAGCTGGAAGCCATGGTGGGAAATGCACGACTCACGATTGAACACCCCGACTTTGCCGGCTGGCTTTGGAGCTTCGCGCCGAGCACGAGCAGAGTGCACGGCAGCTTGGCTAGCGTACCCGCGAGTACACCCGAGTCTTGCGCTATGTCGAAAGCGCTGAAAAAGCAGGGGTTCAAGTTTGTTGGCCCAACGATCTGCTACGCCTTCATGCAGAGTGTCGGCATGGTTAACGACCACGTTTCAGCATGCCATCGCTTCCTGCCCTGTGCCGACCTGAGAGAAAAAGCCGTCACATGAAAGCAACCGCCATGCGCTGGCTGTTGTGGTTGACCCACCATGTGCCGCCGGCTGCCGCTAAAACGATCAGCCACGGGGTGGGATGGTTGCTGTGGAGGGTTGGTAGCGATAGCGCCCGCACTACTTCCGTAAACCTGCGCCTGTGTTTCCCGGACCGGTCCGACCAGGAGCAGCACAACCTGACCCGCGCAAGTCTTACGCACATGTGTTTACTGTTTTTCGAGTTCGCATATCTTGCTTTTACCGATCCCGATGAACTGCTTGCAAACGTCACGGCGATAGACGGCAAGGAGCTATTGGATTCCGCTTATGCCCAGGGCCGCGGGGTCGTTCTGCTGGTGCCGCATTTTGGTAACTGGGAGTTGCTGTGCTCTTTCCTGGGGGCCCACTTCACGTTTGCCGCGCTCTATGATCCCCCCAAGATCGCCAGCCTGGAAGGCGTCATCCGCGAAGTCAGAGAGCGCTTCAATGGCCAGATGTTCCCCATCAGTACGGCTGGCATGCGCAGCCTGATGCGCGTCTTGAAAGACGGCAAGCTGGTCGCGGTATTGCCTGATCAGGTGCCGGATCGGGAGGCCGGGGTATACGTAGAGTTTTTCGGCAACACCGCCCTGACCATGACACTGACGCATAGATTAGTAGAGAAGACCGGTGCGATGCCAATCATGGGCTCAGTGCAGCGGGTTTTTGCTGACGGTGCGCTGACCTACTACATTCGATTCGAACCCCTGCCCGAGATTGCGACGGATGCCGAATCCCCCGCCGCTGGCATCGCGACCAGCGTCAATAGCGCAATTGAAACGGTGATTTGTCGAGCGCCGGAGCAGTATCAATGGGAATATAAGCGCTTCAAGCGTCCGCCACAGCGCGGCAAAAACAACGTCTATCGTCGCCAGTAAGCTGGCGTAAGCAGAACCAGAATCGTAAAGATCTCCAGTCTACCCAGCATCATGGTAAACATGAGAATCCATTTTACGCTCGGCGACAGGCTGGAATAGTTCAACGCGACATCGCCCAGACCCGGGCCGAGGTTATTCAGACATGCGCCCACTGCTGAGAAGGCGGTGATGAAATCGAGTTCACCGATCACCATGATGGAGGTAACTACAACCAGAAACACGATGACGTAAACGCTGAAGAAGCTCCATACCGCTTCGATGATTCGGTCTGAAACCGGGGCGTTGTTGAGTTTGATGGGGAACACGCCATTGGGGTGGATCAGGCGTTTCACCTCACGCATGCCCTGCAGATAGATCATCAGTACGCGGATCATCTTGATGCCGCCGGCGGTAGAGCCCGCGCAACCGCCCATGAATGCAGCCAGCAGCAGCAGAATGGGAATTACCGACGGCCACAGGCTGAAGTTATGCGTGGTGAACCCGGAGGTGGTGGCTATGGAGACGGTCTGGAACAGGCCATCGCGGACCGGAGAAACACCCGCCTGGGGATACTGATACAGCAGTGCACAGACGATTACCGCGACTGTTACCAGCGCGGCCAGGTAGGTGCGCACTTCTGCATCCTGAAAATAGTGCAATACATTGCGCCTGCGCCATACCAGAAAATGCAGACCGAAATTGATACCGGACACCAGCATGAACACAATCGCCACGCTTTCGATCAGCGGGCTGGCGAAATAGCCCATGCTGGCGTCGTGGGTAGAAAACCCGCCGATAGCGACGGTAGAGAAGCTGTGACCGATGGCGTCGAAGGGGGTCATGCCTGCGCCCCAGTAGGCGATCGCACAGGCAACAGTCAGGCCCAGATAGATGTACCAAAGCGCCTTTGCCGTCTCGGTAATGCGAGGCGTGAGCTTGTTGTCCTTGGCCGGTCCGGGTGATTCGGTGCGATACAGCTGCATGCCGCCGATACCGAGCATGGGGAAGATGGCAACCGCAAGTACGATGATGCCCATACCTCCCAGCCACTGCAGCAATTGCCGATAAAACAGTAGAGATTTCGGCAAAGCGTCCAGGCCGGTGATTACGGTAGCGCCGGTGGTGGTCAGCCCGGACATCGATTCGAAGGCCGCGTCGCTGAAGGTCAGGCTGGTGGACTCGGCGAAATACAGGGGGATGGCGCCGAACAAGCTTAGACCTATGTAAAACAACGCGGTAATGAGAAACCCGTCGCCTCCGCGCAACTCCCGATTGCCTCGCAGCGGCAGCCATAACGTCAGCCCGCACAGGAAGGTAACAACGAACGCCATAACGAACGTTATGGTCATGGGCTCGCCGTAATAGGCAGCAATGGCGGCCGGCACCAGGAAGGTGAAGCTGAAGAACGTCATCAGCGTCCCGGTTACTCTGAAAATGACGGCGAGGTGCATTGTAAGGTACTAAAAGAAGGTGACACCAACCTGGAACAGCCGCTCAATGGCACGCACGTGCTGCTTGTCTACCAGGAAAATGATGACGTGGTCGTCCGATTCGACGACGACATTGTTGTGGGCGATCAGTACCTCATTGTCACGTACGATGGCGCCGATGGACGCGCCCTGGGGTAACTGAATGTCACAGATACGCTTGCCCACTACTTTCGAGCTCTTCTCATCGCCATGGGCGATGGCTTCTATGGCTTCCGCCGCACCGCGCCGCAGGCTGTGTACACGTGCCACGTCGGCGCGACGTACATGGGAAAGCAGTGTGCTGGTGGTGGCTTGTTGCGGAGATATGGCGATATCGATATCCCCGCCCTGGACCAGGTCAACGTAAGCGGGCTTCGAGATCAGCGCCACGACCTGGCGGACGCCCAGACGCTTTGCCATGAGAGACGACATGATATTGACTTCATCGTCGTTGGTCACCGCGCAGAACGCATCGCACTGCTCGATGTTTTCTTCCAGCAGCAGTTCGCGGTCGGTGGCGTCACCGTGCAGCACCACGGTTTTGGTAAGTTGATCGGCGAGGAACTTCGCGCGAGGCACACTGTATTCGATGAGCTTGACCGCGTAGTCGTTCTCTACGGCCTG
The DNA here is from genome assembly GCA_964393625.1 of uncultured Pseudomonadales bacterium. Classification (GTDB taxonomy): domain Bacteria; phylum Pseudomonadota; class Gammaproteobacteria; order Pseudomonadales; family Azotimanducaceae; genus UBA4421. Next base: position 107,357 of record CAYMUT010000012.1, on the reverse strand, counting down.
AGCAAGCCGTGCGCCTACGTTGCCGCCGCCGACAATCATGACGCGTTTGAATGGCCGCTCGACTTTACGCAATTCGCCCATGACCGCGTCGATGTGCTCCCGAGCTGCGATAAAGAACACCTCGTCATCAGCTTCGATGACGGTGTCGCCTTCCGGGATAATCGGTCGACCCCGACGGAAAATCGCAGCGACACGGGTATCTGCATTGGGCATATGCTCGCGCAGGAAGCTTAGCGCCTGACCTACCAGGGGGCCACCGTAGTATGCGCGCATGGCTACAAGCTGCACGCGCCCTTCTGCAAAATCGAGCACCTGCAATGCGCCGGGGTGCTTGAGCAGCTCGTGAATATGATTGGTGACCACTTCCTCTGGATTGATGAGCACATCGATGGGCATGTGCTCCTTGGTGAAAAAACCTTCTCGGGTCAGATAGCTCAACGAGCGGACTCTGGCGATCTTTGTGGGAGTGCGGAACAGTGAGTAACACACCTGGCAGGCAATCATGTTTACTTCGTCGGAGGAAGTTACCGCCACCAGCATGTCGGCATCGTCAGCGCCGGCGCGACGCAGCACATCCGGGAGCGATGCCCAGCCTTCCACTGTCTGGATATCAAGACGGTCTGAAAGCTCCCGCAGCCTGGCTGCATCTTCGTCTACCAGGGTGACATCGAATGCCTCCTTTGCCAGGTTTTCCGCCAGCGTACCGCCCACCTGGCCTGCCCCGAGGATCAGAATTTTCATGGGCCTTCCTTAGCGGATGCTGTTTTACGCAGGAGGGCGAAGTAGAAACCGTCGGTTCGCGCATCTGTGGGCAGCGTTTGCCAGCCGAAGCGGGTCGCAGAGCCGCAAGGCAGTTCAATGGGGCCGGCGCTTTCTGCATGTTCGCAGCCTTGCAGGAATTCTTTTACCACGTCGTCGTTTTCTTCTTTCAGCAGCGAACAGGTGCAATACAACAGAGTACCGCCAGGGGCCAGGGTCTGCCATAGGTTGTGCAGAATCATACGCTGAAGTGCGGCGTGTTGTGAGATCTGTTCCGGCTTCAGCAGGATCTTGATATCCGGGTGCCTGCGGATGGTGCCGGTGCCTGAGCACGGGGCGTCTACCAGAATGTGGTCGAATGGCTTGCCGTCCCACCATTCCATGTTCGTTGCGTCGCCGGGCTCGAGGCTCGGCGCGATGGGTGATTTATCGGCCAGGTGGCCGAGGCGCTCTAGAATGGTGCGAGTCTGGTGCAGGCGGTTTTCGCTGGCGTCGATGCCCAGTATCTCGAAGCGCTCAGCGGCATGTGTGGCGGTGCTGACCAGTTCCAGCAGGTGAGCCATTTTGCCCCCGGGCGCCACGCAGGCGTCCAGCACGCGCAGCTGTCGGGTATCGATCGTGTACGGAAGCTGATCGAACGCCAGGGTAGCAACGTACTGTGCCGCAAGGTCCTGAACCGCGACCAATCCCTCATTCCAGCCGGGCAGGGACTCGACAGGCTGCGGTCTGCTGAGTAACAGGCTGTTCTGTGAAGGGCCTGGCTCGCAGGCGATGTCTGAAGCTGCCAACTGCTCTGCGTATTCGGCGGAGGAAATCCGCCTGGCATTTACGCGTAGTGTCATAGGTGCTCGGTCGTTGTTAGCGAATAAAAGTGCGCTGGCCTCGTTGCCATATTGCTTGAATATAGAATCGATGAGCCACTTCGGGTGATCGAACGATCGTTTGGGTTCATGCCAGCGGCGAAGCACCGCGTTAACTACCCCCTTCGCCCAGGGCTTACGCAGAACCGTGCAGGCCTCTACGGTTTCGTTTATTGCTGCATAGTCCTTGGTATGGCCGTAGCCGAGTTGGTAAGCGCCCACTAACAGGAGCGCATATATCTCCGAATCTCTGCTGCGCAGGGGCTTTTTCAGCAGGTTATCGATGCTCTGGCTCAGCGAAAAGTAATAGCGCGTGACACCGTAGAGGTGATCTACTGCTTTTGGTGTCTGGGTCCACTTGGGGCGATTTTCCAGCACCCAGTCGATCGTTCGGTCGCCGGTGATGACAGCATTTACGGCTTTCGCGATACCGGCACGCAGGTGTGCGCCATCCTGGGACGAAGGGTTCATTTGTCGGGCTCGGCAAGACGCGCGCCGGGCTGCAGCAGGTCGCGAAAACCGTTCATTGCTTCCTTTGCATCCAGCACGGCACCCTTGCCCCTTTCAATCCGCAGCCGGTCTATTTGCAATGCCCCGGTTGCACATTGAACCAGCAGCGTGCGCGTGGACGCCTCTACGATGCTACCGGGCGCCGCTGCAGCGTCGGGTTGCTGTTGCTCGATGGCTCGGGCGGCAAGCAGCTGAACCCCGCAATTGCCTATCAGACATCGCGTAGCCATGCGGCCGCCGAGCGCGTTGATCTGATCGGCAATGCTAGAGGCTGGTTTCGACCAGTCGATGACTCTGTCGGCAGCGGTTAGTTTGTGGGCGTAGGTTGCAGTACTTGCATCCTGATGTATGGCGTGGGGCGGCTCTGCGCCGTTCGCGGTGGTCGCTGCGAAATCATCCAGCACCTCGATGAGGAGTTTGCTGCCCAGGGATGCCAGCGTCCGTTCCAGTAACGTTGTATCCGTTGGCCGGCTGATCGGTACCGCCGTACGTCGATATACAGGACCGGTATCCAGACCCTCCTCCATCTGCATGATGCATACGCCAGTTTCGGTATCACCCGCCATGACGGCGCGTTCAATCGGGGCGGCGCCGCGCCACCGGGGTAGCATCGACGCATGGACGTTCAGGCAACCGAAGCGGGGTAGCTGCAATACTGCTGCCGGTAATATCAGCCCGTAGGCGGCGACCACTAAAACGTCCAGTTCATACTGAGCAAGCAACGCGCAAGCCTCCGCATCGCGTAGCGATGGTGGCTGGTGAATGGGTAGATTCAAAGACGCGGCCAGTGTCTTTACAGGGTTTGGGGCGAGCTTGCGACCGCGCCCGGTGGGCTTGTCGGGTTGCGTGAAAACCGCGCATGGAACATGTCGCGAGGCGTGCAGGGCGTGGAGTATGGTGGCGGCAAATTCCGGGCTGCCGGCGAATGCGATTCTCAGCGATGATTGTGACGAGGACACTTTGGAGGGGAAGTTGCGCGGTCAGGCGGGCATTTTTTGCTGTTTGAGCAGCTTTTTGCGTATGCGATTGCGCTTCAGGCCGGACAGATAATCCACAAACAACTTGCCCTCAAGGTGATCGCATTCGTGCTGAATGCAGATCGCAAGAAGCCCTTCGGCTGCGAATTCCAAAGGCTCGCCGAGCGGGGAACTTGCCTGTACGATGACGCGCTCGGAGCGTGTAACCGGCTCGTAAAACCCGGGCACCGATAAACATCCCTCTTCCGTTTCGACAATTTCGCCCTGCAGGGTCAATTTCGGGTTGATTAGAATGTAGGGGGTATTGCGCTCTTCTGAAACATCCACGGCGATAATTCGCTCATGTACATTGACCTGGGTGGCCGCCAGACCAATTCCGGGTGCGTCATACATGGTTTCCAGCAGGTCTTTAGCGAAATTTTCCAACTGTGCGCCGAAGTTCACCACGGCACTTGCCTTGCTGCGCAGGCGCGGGTCTGGATAGTGCAGGATGTTCAGTATCGTCATGGCTTGGATTTACGGGCACAAAGCGTGTGAACTGTCTCTAGTATTGGCCTAAATTGTGCTGCTAAGATGACGCGGATTATAGCTTTTTGTGCCTGCGAGTTAAGAAGCAATCGCGTGAAAAGTAGCGAATAGAGTCGCCCAATGACCTGCAATTGTCACGCGCAATTGTGACGGCCAACAACTGAACAAAGGACATGTAGCGTCGTGAAACAAGCAATGAAGCATCATTTTGCCGCCTGGTTGGTATGGATTGCCCTGACCATTGGTCTATCTATCGGAGCGCGTGCGCAGGATCTCAATCAGTATCTGAAGCCTGGTCATCCCGATGTTTACACTGTAGTGAAGGGTGACACCCTATGGGATATCAGTGGTACTTTTCTCTCCGAACCCTGGTTGTGGCCGGAAATCTGGCAGATCAACCCGCAGATTGAAAATCCGCATCTGATTTATCCTCATGACCAGATTGCACTGGTCTACTTGGAAGGTCAGCCGCGTCTGCAGCTGACCCGGGGCCAAGCGGGCCGCACTACCCGGTTGACGCCTTCCGATACGGTAAGCCTGCAACCCCAGGTCAGAGCTGAGCCGCTGGAATCGGCGATTCCCGCCATCAGTCTCGATGCGGTTCAGGGCTTTCTGATCGACAATCGGGTGGTTGAGCCAGGTGTACTGGAAGATGCCCCCTATGTGGTTCAGGGTGCCGATGAACGTCTTGTGCTCGGAGCAGGCGACCGGCTTTATGTCCGCGGTGTACTGGAGAACAACGATTCGTACAACATCGTGCGCAAAGGGCCGTTGTACGTAGATCCGGTTACCGAGGAAGTGCTTGGTCGCGAAGCAACCTATATCGGGCTGGGCACATCCGTGGCCCAGGAGCGTGATATCTCCACCATGAGCATTCGCAGTACCCGCGAAGAAGTGCAGATCGGCGACCGAGTGCTGCCGACCCAGCAGCGCCGGGTCGATTCCAACTTCTTCCCCAGTGCCCCGGACCGTGCGGTCAATGGTGAAATCATTTCCGTTCTGAGCGGCGTGACCCAGGTAGGCCAGTTTGACGTGGTGGCCATTAACCGCGGTGAGCGTGAAGGGCTGGAGGTTGGCAACGTGCTGGCGATCTATCGGCGTGGTGCGCTGGCACGCGACCGTTTTGCTAACGAGACGATTCTTCTACCCAGTGAACGTGCGGGCCTCCTCATGGTATTCCGCACTTTTGAAAAACTGTCATACGGTCTGGTGCTGGTCACCGAACGGCCACTGGCGGTCGCGGACGAAGTCCGTAACCCTTAAGTAAGAAACAGCCGGCTGCCGCTCGGGCGGATGTCCCTAGCGGCTTGCGGCTGGATACCAATGTACGAAGTCTGCGCACCGGTGCATGGTGCTGCGGATGAACCGAGCATCTAGCCAGCCCTCTTCGCGCCGCTCCTCCCTGACGCCTCTGCTGGCGCGCTTGTTGAGCCGTTGGTCTCGTCAGCAAGTCTGCGCCGTGCTGACCAGCTGCCGCGATGAATCGGCGGCGCTGAGTGATGGCAGCGTAGAAAAAATGTTGGCGGATAAGGCCCGGCGCCCGCGCGCGTGGCCTGGCTATGGCAGGCACAGGTTGGTGGGCAGGTTCGATGCAGATTTTCCTTTGTTGCTGAGCCAGATACCCGATCCACCGCTGGTGCTGGCATATGAGGGCGCGTTGGAGGCTTTGACGCTTCCCACCGTCGCCATCGTCGGCGCCCGCCGGTGCACGATTCAGGGGCGACGCTGGGCCAGGACGATAGCCCGGGAACTAGCCGCTGCGGGGTGCTGCATAGTTAGTGGCCTGGCCCTGGGAATTGACGGGGAAAGTCATGAGGGCGCCCTGGAAGCCGGCGGCAGGACTGCGGCTTTTCTGGGTTGCGGGCTGGATAAGATATACCCCGCCCGGCATGGCAGCCTTGCACGGCGCATCGTCGCTGCGGGTGGCGTGTTGCTGAGCGAGTATCCGGGCGCGTTCCAACCTCTGCCCCACCAGTTTCCCGAGCGAAACCGTCTGATCAGCGGGGCAGCGGTTGCGGTAATCGTCGTGGAGGCCAATGAAAAGAGCGGGTCGCTGATCACCGCGCGATTTGCAGCAGAACAGGGTCGTGACGTTCTTGCGGTACCCGGTCCTGTATTCGGGCGGGTAAGTTCTGGCTGCAACAGATTGATTCAGCAGGGCGCCGGGCTGGTGACTGATGCAGGCGATGTGCTGCATGCCATGGGCCTGGAGTCTAATCACGGCGCAGCGCTGCACGCCCCCCGACAGGAGCTGGATTCGGAGGCCGAAGCTGTGCTGGCGCTCATGGATGGTGGCGCGGTGGCTGTGGATGAACTGGCGGCCCACTGCGGCCGCTCACAGATCGATGTAGTGCAGACTCTGGGACGGTTGGAGCTTGCCGGAATTGTGACCCGGGGCCCCCTTGGTTATATTCGCACGTCGTGAATTCACCCCCTGGAGCTTAATCGTTGACTGATCCGTTGCAGGAAGCTGCCGCCGTGCTGCGGGCGGGCGGCGTCGTACTGCACGCAACCGAAGGGGTGTGGGGGCTGGCTTGTGATCCGCATCAGCGCCGGGCGGTGGACAAAATCCTAGATATAAAGGGGCGTGCCGCAGCAAAAGGGGTGATCCTCATTGGTGCCGGGGAAGAAGTGTTCAGCGCGCAGCTGGCACAAGTGAGTAGAGAACATGCAGATCAAGTGCGCGCGTCCTGGCCTGGCCATCACACCTGGGTGCTGCCGGACAGCTGTTACCCTGATTACATTAGCGGTGGCCGCGGCACCATCGCGGCCCGTGTTCCCAACCACGAACAGGCCCGCCGTCTGTGCGCAGCTTTTGGTGGGGCGCTGGTTTCCACCTCGGCCAACCGTTCCGGTGAGCCGGCGGCTACCAATGCGGTCACGGCGCAGCGCACGGTGGGGCACGAGGTGGATTTGTTTCTGCCTGGCGAAGTCGGCGCCGCAGGTCGCGCCAGTGTCATACACGGTCTGGATGGTGAGATTCTGCGATGACTAGAGTGCTGTCGAATGATCTGGAAAGATATGGGGTAGTGGGAGATCCGGTAGAGCACTCGCTATCGCCAAAGATCCACCATGCCTTCGCTCGCCAGTTCGCTCAAGAAATCAGCTACCAGAAGTTCCATGTAACCCCAGCGGATTTCGCTGACTTCGTGCGCGACTTTGCAGCGGCTGGCGGTAAAGGGTTGAACGTTACCGTACCTCATAAAGGCAGCGCCTACGCATTAGTGGATCGCTGCAACGAGTTTGCGGAACGTGCCCGGGCAGTCAATACCATTTCCATAGATTCGAATGGCGACACTCTCGGCAGTAACACAGATGGCATTGGGCTGGTGCGCGATATCATGTCCCGGCACGGACAACTACTGGAGGGCAAGACGATTCTGCTGCTTGGTGCGGGCGGCGCCGCCCAAGGGGTAGTGACCCCGATACTGGCGCAGCAGCCGGCGCGAATGACCATTGCTAATCGTACGGTGGAAAAGGCGCGGCAAGTGTTGCAGCTCAATGCAGATGCAGCGGGCGCGTCGGTAACCTCGGCAATCGGGTTCGACGAATTGGCGCAAGTGTCTGGTCGCGCGGCGGACGTCATCATCAATGCCACCTCGATGGGGCTGGCCGGTAGCCGCGTGCCACTGCCTGCCGGTGCTGCTGATGGGGCCTTCTGCTACGACATGAGCTACGGTGCAGCAGCTTTGTTTGCTGTCTGGGCAGAGGACAATGGCGCGCGCAGCAGTGTAGATGGGCTTGGCATGCTGGTCGAGCAGGCGGCGGAAAGCTATGCAATCTGGCGTGGCAGCCTCCCCGAAACGGAGCCGGTATTGCAGATGTTGCGGGCCCAACTGGCCGCGGGCCGATGAAAAAGCAACCGCCAGGCGAGGCACAAGTCGTCAAAAAACGCTTCATCGCAGGCGCCGTCTGTCCAGACTGCCAGGCGCTGGACCGGCTGGTGGTCGAGTACGCTGTTGTAGAGTTGTATTCCGCCGAGCTCAGCCGGCGTAGATGCGTGGCTTGCGGATTTGTCGAAACGTATAATGAAGTTCGGCCGACAACTTCCGCGGGTGTTCCCCGCGGTCGGCCGGATCGCCCGGAAAGACCTGATGGGAAAAACCAGCAAACGGCCCATAAGTCACAGATCGTTCGCATTCTAGACCCGACACGAGATTGATCCAGTTTAGTGTTGCTGTACACGGGTCGGTTGCTATAATCGCGCCGCGTTGTAGCGCGTGCCGTATCGGACCGGTTGGTAACACGGTTGCATCAACGCCGATACCAGCGAATTGATGATGGATTAGCTTCAAGTGCATTAGCGTCGTCAAACGCTGGTTTTCTGTCTAGGATAGACAATTCATGACCTGTCTGAGACCTAGCCGATGTTGGTTTTAAGCAACGCGCGCCTGGTGAAGGCGGTCTAAGTCCCGGCTTTGGCCGGCTTATCAGTGCGGGCTGTTAGGGCCGATTGCACCCTGTAGGTGCGATCGGGTTGGCGCTCGAACAGATTTCCGTCTATCACTTACAGTTGCGGGGCCGCCACCGGGCTCATGCAAAGCAGCAGGTGCGAAACACACCCCTACCGACTAGAGCGTATGCCGCTAGTCGGCAGATTGTGGAACGAACTGGAACATAGTAAATCTGGAACATAGTAAATAATGAAGCAGATAAGCAATTTCGCAGGCGCCATAACAGCCCTGCTGGCGGCGGGAACCTCGCACGCTGACGAACTCAATATGCCTGTCGGTGTGACCGAGATATCCCAACAGGTCTATGACCTGCATATGACCATTTTGTGGATCTGTGTGTGGATAGGGGTCCTGGTGTTCGGCTTAATGTTCTGGTCGATCATTCATCACCGTCGAGCAGCGGGCCACAAAGCAGAGCAATTCCATGAAAGCACCCGTCTGGAGATTGCCTGGACCATTGTCCCTACGCTGATCCTGGTCTTCATGGCCGTGCCTGCGACCCAGGTCCTGATCGCCATGTACGACACCGGCGGCGAAGACATGACAGTTGAAATTCGCGGGTACCAGTGGAAGTGGCAGTATAAGTACCTCGACGACGATCTGAACAACCAGTTCTCGTTCTTCTCCAACCTTGCCACTCCTCAGGATGAAATCCGCAACCGATCCGTGAAGGGCGAGAACTATCTGCTGGAGGTGGACAATCCTCTGCGTATTCCGACTAATCGCAAGGTACGCTTGCTGATCACTTCCGAAGACGTGATTCACGCGTGGTGGATACCGGAATTTGGTATCAAGCGTGATGCCGTACCGGGCATTCTCAATGAAATGTGGACCATTGTTAGCGAACCCGGGCTCTATCGTGGCCAGTGCACCGAGCTGTGCGGTAAAGATCACGGCTTCATGCCGGTGGTCGTGGAGGTCATGCCGGAAGAAGAGTATGACGCGTGGTACGCGGCTGAAGTTTCCAACGCAGCGGTACGCCGGGAGAATCTCTCCAAGACCTTTACCGCTGACGAGCTGATGGCTGAGGGTGAGCAGGTATACAACACTTTCTGCGCATCCTGTCATATGGCCAATGGTCAGGGTGTACCGCCGGTATTCCCATCACTGGTTGGTACGCCGGTTGCGACTGGTGACCGCGACGAGCACATCCGGCTTGTCATCGACGGCGTTCCCGGTACCGCGATGCAGGCTTTCGGTAAGCAGTTGGACGCGGCGCAATTGGCCGCGGTGGTCCATTACGAACGCCATTCCTGGGGCAACAACGCCGGCGATATTACCCAGCCGCGAGATGTTATGGCCATTTCCGGGCAATAAGAGCGGACAATAAGAGAAAGTCATGAGCGAAGTTATTCACGAAGATACCCACGACGACCACCACGATCACGGTCCGGACAAGGGCCTGTCGCGCTGGTTATTCACTACCAACCACAAAGATATCGGTACGCTGTATCTGTGGTTCAGTTTCATCATGCTCCTGGTCGGCGGCCTGCTTGCACTGGTCATCCGCACCGAGCTGTTCGAGCCGGGCCTGCAGTTTGTAGATCCTGAGTTCTTTAACCAGATGACCACCAACCATGGCCTGATCATGGTATTCGGGGCGATCATGCCCGCCTTTGTCGGCCTGGCCAACTGGCTGGTGCCCATGCAAGTGGGTGCGCCGGACATGGCGCTGCCCAGAATGAACAACCTGTCATTCTGGATCCTGCCGTTTGCCTTCGGCATCATGATCAGCACCCTGTTCATGGAAGGCGGCGGACCAAACTTCGGCTGGACCTTCTATGCACCGCTGTCCACGACTTATGCGCCGGACTCGGTAACGTTCTTCATCTTTGCCGTACACATGATGGGCGCGTCTTCCATCATGGGCAGCATCAACATCATCGCGACCATCCTCAACATGCGCGCTCCGGGCATGACGCTCATGAAGATGCCCATGTTTGTATGGACCTGGTTGATCACCGCGTATCTGCTGCTGGCGGTCATGCCGGTACTGGCCGGTGCGGTCACCATGATGCTGTTCGATATTCATTTCGGTACCAGCTTCTTCAACGCAGCTGGCGGTGGCGACCCGGTTATGTTCCAGCACATTTTCTGGTTCTTCGGACACCCTGAGGTCTACATCATGATCCTGCCGGCGTTTGGCGTGATCAGCCATGTCATTGCGGCGTTCGCGCGCAAGCCACTGTTCGGCTACGATTCGATGGTCTACGCGGTTGCTTCTATTGCCTTCCTGTCGTTCATTGTATGGGCCCACCATATGTTCACGGTAGGCATGCCGCTGGCGGGTCAGTTGTTCTTCATGTACGCCACCATGTTGATTGCAATTCCCACCGGCGTGAAGGTGTTCAACTGGACGGCTACCATGTGGAAAGGGTCGATGACCTTCGAAACGCCGATGCTCTATGCCATCGCATTTGTGGTGCTGTTCACCCTTGGCGGTTTCTCTGGTCTCATGTTGGCCATCGCGCCGGCTGACTATCAGTATCACGACACCTACTTCGTGGTAGCTCACTTCCACTATGTACTTGTGCCGGGCGCGCTGTTTGCGATCATCGCGGGCGTGTACTTCTGGTTCCCGAAGTGGACCGGTAAGATGTACAAGGAAGCTCTGGGTAAGCTGCACTTCTGGTTGTCCTTCATTGGCGTAAATATCACCTTCTTCCCGCAGCACTTTTCCGGTCTGGCCGGCATGCCCCGCCGGATACCGGACTATGCGCTGCAGTTTTCTGACTTCAACATGCTGTCCAGCGTCGGCGCGTTCATCTTCGGGTTTGCGCAGCTGTTCTTCCTGTACGTGATCATTCATGGGTTGCGTAACGGTGAGCCCGCGGCAGATCGTTCCTGGGATGGTGCACGCGGGCTCGAGTGGACACTGCCGTCACCGGCGCCTTACCACAGCTTCACGCATCCGCCCCGGGTGACTGACGAGGAAGCCCACGGCTAGGCGACGCCCGCCACAGTTATGAGCCAGCTTAACCACGATCAGGGAATCAAGCGCACGGTGAGACAGGCATGTCTCATCCTTGCGGGCATGTGCGTGTTCGTGGTCGTGCTGGTGCCGCTGTACGACCTGTTCTGTGAAATAACCGGTCTGGGCGGCAAGACGGGTGATCAGTACACCTATGACCCGGCAACCATTGAGCCGGATACCTCGCGCCTTGTTAAGGTGAATTTCATCACCAACACCAACGGGGGAATGAGCTGGGAGTTCTGGTCCGAGAAAGGCGGTGTGCGGGTGCACCCGGGCGAGCTCAAAGAAGTTATTTTTTACGTAAAGAATCCCACAGACAAGGTCATGGTGGGCCAGGCCATACCCTCACTGGTGCCTGTTGCGGCTGCGCAGTATTTTCACAAGACCGAGTGCTTCTGCTTTAACCAGCAGGTGCTGCAGCCGGGTGAAGAGGTGGCCATGCCCATGCGTTTTATTGTGGGTAGAGAGCTGCCGAAGAATGTGCAGTCGATTAATTTAAGCTATGCGCTGTTCGACGTCACCGATGCCATGGGTGACGCCGCCGTAACCGGTGGTTAGCACGGCGCAACGACAACGATAATGGAGTAAGCGACGATGGCAAACCCAGCAGAAACAGACCACTCGGTCTATTACGTACCACACAGCGGCTGGTACCCAGTGGTGTTAGCGGCGGGCGTAATGCTCATGCTTACCGGTCTTGCAACATGGCTGAATGAGACCAAGGCCGGCGAACCCGGCAGCTGGACCCAGTCGATCATTGGTTTTGCCATGGTTTCTGTGGTGCTGTACTTCTGGTTCGCCAAGGTCATCGCAGAGAATGAGGAGGGCCTGGTCAACAAGCAGCTCAAGCGCAGTTATGTCTGGGGCATGGGCTGGTTCATATTCTCTGAAGTTATGTTCTTTGCCGCGTTCTTTGGCGCGCTCTACTATGCGCGGGTCATAGCGGTGTCCTGGCTCGGTGGCGAAGGTGCCAAGGCGATCACCGGGGACTATCTGTGGCCTGGGTTCGAGGCCGAGTGGCCGGTGCTCAGCAATCCGGACTCGAGCCTGTTCCCGCCGCCGAACGAAAGTATGGCGGCGCCCGGATTTGGCAGCTGGTTGTCGTATCTGCCATTCTGGAACACCGTCATCCTGATGTTTTCCAGTGTGACTGTGCACTGGGCTCACTCAGCCGTTAAGGACGGTAACCGTGCCAAGCTGAAGCTGTGGCTGGGAATTACCGTGCTGCTCGGAGTTATCTTCCTGATCCTGCAGGCTGAAGAATACATCCACGCCTACAGTGAGCTGGGCCTTACCATGGGCAGCGGCATTTACGGTTCTACGTTCTTCATTCTGACCGGTTTCCACGGGTTCCATGTGACCCTTGGCACCATCATTCTGTTGGTGCAGTTCCTGCGCGCCCTTAAAGGCCACTTCAGTCATGAGGATTGCTTTGGGTTCGAGGCAGCGAGCTGGTACTGGCACTTTGTCGATGTGGTCTGGGTGGGGCTGTTCATCTTCGTGTACGTACTGTAACAAAGCGACAGTTACATAAGACCGCAAGAAGGGGGCAACATATGCCCTTTTTGCGTGTCGGAGCCAGCTCGGTCTAACCGGACGGGTCCTGTTGGGCCGCTTCAGGCGTAGACGGGTGCTGGTTGTGATGCCAGGGCGCATGACTGCCCATGCGTAGCTGACCTGTGTAAAAGCCATAAAACACCGTGATGAGCAGCGCTGTGGCGAAGGTGATGCGAACACCCAGAGCGTACCAGGTGCGTTTGGAGTCGTTGCGATGGGTATCTTTGAACAGAAACACCAGCCCGCTGAACAGACTCACGACGACGCCGATGAGTAGAAATATAATCAGGGCTTTGAGCAAAAACGCTGGCCTCGAGCATCAGGGGCGGACACTGTAAACCATTGGCGAATCAGGGTTAAGCGATGAAAGGCTTTGCGCCGGGATGGAAGATGACCGTTTTCGTGGCCGCCATGTTGCCGGGGGTGGTGTCGTTAGGGATTTGGCAGGTTGAGCGGGGCGCGGAAAAACGCGCCCTGGAAAGCGCTTACCTCGATCGGCTGACGGCGTTACCGGTAGTGCCGAGCGAAACGGCTGTATCTGAGCCGTTTACCCGGATCCGGCTGCAGGGTGAATTTCGGCCGGAGATCTATCTGCTCGACAACCAGGTTCGAGAAGGTAGGGTAGGCTACTGGCTGATACAGGCTTTTGCCGCCACCGATGGCCGCCGTTATCTGGTAAATCGAGGTTTTGTGCAGGCACCGCCTGAACGGTCAGCGTTGCCTGAATTGTCTTCGCCAGTTGGCGATCGTGTAGTGGTTGGTGCCGTGTGGCCTTTCCTGGGCCTGCTGCCGGAGTTTGATGAAGGCGCCTGGACTGAGGGGTGGCCTAAACGGGTACAACGCATGGAGATTACCCGTATGGCGAAAGTGGCTGACGCTGTCGCCGTCGAAATCCGCCTTGAGCCGGGCCAGCCTGGGGTTGCTCAGGCGGCGCCGTTTGCCAGTGTTTTGAGCGATTTGAAACATCGCGGCTATGCCAGCACATGGTTTGGTCTTGCCCTGGTGCTGAGTGTGGGTTACGTGATCTTCGGTATTCGCGGCGCCCGCGGCGAGCTGATACGGCGAGCAGAAGCCGAATACGAAAAGTGAGAAGATGAACGACGAAGCACCATCGAATCGGATACAGAACCGCAATCGCATGCATATGTTCGGCATCATGGCAGTGGCGCTTGTGTCGCTGGGAGGCGCTTATATGCTGTTCTATGTGGCTAAGGAATCCGGTGGGTGGGGTACGACCAATCGCGGTGCTTTCGTAGATCCGCCGGTCAATACTCAGGAACTAGGCTGGCAGGCTGTGACGGAAGAGCCAAGCTGGTGGGTGTGGATGGTCGCCGGCCAGTGCGGCGCACAATGTCAGGAGACCGCCGGGAAATTGCGGGCAACCCATATACTGCTCAATCGACAGGCCGGCAGAGTGCGGCGTGGCTACACTGCGCTGGACGCTGATGCCGGCAATGCCTGGCTGGAAGAGTATCCGAGAATGCTAGAAATCCGGATAACTGATCCCGAGCCTCTTAGTGACGGCGTTTATATCGTCGACCCGCTGGGTAATCTCGTGTTGCATTACCCGTTGAACACCGACCCTGAAGCGGTGCTCCAGGATCTGAGGAAATTGCTCAAATTATCCCAGATCGGCTGATGTGAGAATATGACCCAGGGCTGCGCTACTGAATCAATGGAGCGCCTGGGGCACTGCAAAACCCGGGGAAATACAGTAGAATCCCACGCCCTCGAATCAGGCCGGTTTTTCCGTCTCAATACCATGAATGAGATTGTCAGCCAGGCGCCACGGTGGCGCGACTATCTGGAGATGTGCAAGCCCCGTGTGGTGCTGCTGATGCTGCTGTGTGCCGTGGTGGGTATGTATCTGGCCACCCCTGGGGCCGTGCCGATTGAAACAGTGGTGCTTGGTCTGATCGGCATCGGCCTGGTGGCCGGATCAGCCGCAGTGGTAAACCACATCGCAGATGCGCACATCGACGCGCGCATGGCTCGAACCCAGGATCGCCCGATGGCCAACGGCAGAGTAACGCCGATGCAGAGCATGGTGTTTTCCGCGGTCATCGGCATCGTCGGCATGGTGATTTTATGGTTCGGCATCAATCCGCTTACCGCATGGCTTAATCTTGCCTCATGGGTGGGTTACGGGTTGATCTATACCTATTTTCTCAAGCGTGCGACGCCACAGAACATTGTCATTGGTGGATTGTTCGGTGCAGCACCACCGCTGTTTGGCTGGACGGCAGTCAGCAACAGCGTAGACCCGGGTGGCCTTTTGCTGGTCCTCATCATATTCGCGTGGACGCCGCCTCATTTCTGGGCCCTGGCCCTGGACCGCAAGGACGAGTACGCCGAAGTCGGCGTGCCGATGTTGCCGGTGACCCATGGTGAGCCATTCACCCGCCTGCATATTCTTTTGTACACGATCATTCTGGTGATCTCGTCAATAATGCCCTACCTGATCGGTATGTCGGGGCTGCTGTATCTGGCGGGCGCGCTGGCGCTGGGCGGAGGATTTCTGTACTGGGCCATTGCAGTGCTGCGCAATCGAAATCCGCGCGCACCGCTGGAAACCTTCCGTTACTCTATTGTCTACCTGGGACTGCTGTTCGCATTCCTGCTGGTAGATCATTACCTGATTGTCGACCCACTTTCCGGCGGACCAATATATACTTTCGAGAAGTTACCTGGATGAGCCCTGTAGGCCGCACAGTTGCGCTTTGCGTCGCGTTCATCGTGGCGGTAATCGGGCTGTACGTATACAGCATTGTGCGCACGCCGCAGCTTTCTGAAGATCAGTTGAGAGAACAGGGCGTGTTTCTGATGCCCCGCCCGCGGGACATTGCGCCCTTCGAGCTGCAGGACCACACTGGCGCGCCATATAATCGCGACAGTCTCAACGGCAAGTGGACTTTCATTTTCTTTGGTTTCACCCATTGTCCGGATGTCTGCCCCACCAGCATGTCGGAAATGGGTAAGGCAGATACCTCCATCCGCGCCCTTGGCGGCGAACTCGCCGATCAGTTCCAGGGGGTCCTCGTTTCGGTCGACCCGGAACGTGATACCGGGCAGATTCTCGGGGACTACGCCACCGCGTTCTCGCCCCGCTTCATCGGCGTTGGCGGCGAGATTGGCACCACGGGGCTGTTCGCTCAGCAGGTCAACGCCGCATTCGCCAAAGTGCCTGACAATAATGGGGGCTACACGCTAGATCACTCCGGCCATATTGTCATCATCAACCCCCATGGCCACTATCACGGCTTCATAAAGTTGCCGCATAAGGCTGAGACAATTAGTCTTGCATACCAATCTATAGCTGCGCAGTTCTAGCTTTCTCAGGAAGAAGGCTAAACCCTAAGGACAACTATGACGCCGCATCAGCTTAAGCAGCTGGGCGCCGAATACAGAAAGGTTCGCGACCGCACTCTGACGTTGTGCGAGCCTCTGGCGATAGAAGACTATGGAATTCAACCCATGGACGATGCCAGCCCGCCGAAATGGCATCTGGCACATACCACGTGGTTTTTTGAAACGTTCATACTCAAGCAACTCGCCAACGGGTTCGAACCGTTCCATCCGCAGTTCGAGTATCTGTTCAATTCCTATTACAACGGCGTGGGGAAACCGTTTCCGCGATCCAGGCGTGGCCAGCTGTCGAGACCGACGGTGGTGGAAATAGAAGCATACCGGGCCCATGTGGACCAACAGATGACGGCGCTGATCGAACAGGGGCTGACTCCGGACATGCGCAGCCGCGTGGTGCTCGGCTTGCATCATGAGCAACAGCATCAGGAACTGCTGCTCACCGATATAAAGTATAACTTTGGTCACAACCCTCTCTACCCGGTCTACGTCGAGCAGATAGCGCCCGCCATGCCGCTGCGGTCGCTGGGCTTCATCGAACATCCTGGTGGCGTCGTAGACATAGGCTGTAACCTGGGCGAGGGCTTCTCGTTCGACAATGAGGGCCCGGCCCATCAGGTGCTGCTGCAGCCTTTCGCGATGGCGGATCGTTTGATTAGCAACGGCGAATACCTGGAGTTTATCCAGGATGGCGGTTACCGGCAGCCGCAGCTGTGGCTTTCGGAGGGGTGGTCGACTGTGCAGCAACAGCAATGGCAGGCGCCCCTGTACTGGCATGACATTGATGACGAATGGTTCGAATACCGCCTGGATGGGCTGGCTCCGCTAGACCCGGACTTGCCGGTGGTCCACGTCAGTGCTCATGAGGCTTTCGCATACGCAGCCTGGCGTGGCGCACGGCTGCCAACGGAATTCGAATGGGAAACTGTGGCCCGCGGCCTGCCGGCGGAAGGCCAGTATGCAGATGCGGGCTGTTTTCATCCTCTCGGGCTGCAGGGACATGACGCACAAGAGATGGGGCAGATGTTCGGGTCGGTGTGGCAGTGGACCTCGAGCAGTTATGGACCATATCCGGGATACCGCTCCTTGCCCGGAACGCTGGGCGAATACAACGGCAAGTTCATGAGCAGCCAACTGGTGTTGCGGGGCGGCTCGTGTGCGACACCACGCACGCACCTGCGGCCGACCTATCGCAATTTCTTCTATGCGCCAGACCGGTGGCAGTTCTCCGGTATCCGGCTCGCCCAGGATGCGTGACTAAACCCAATGCAGAAACAGATGAACATGCCGGATAAAGCGGGCTATGCGTTTTATGACTATGATCCGCCCGAGCAAGATATGGCTCAGGCGGTTCTTGCGGGCCTGATAAACGAGCCCAAGTTCATCCAGCCCAAATATTTTTACGATCAGCGTGGCTCGGAACTGTTTGAGCAGATCACCTGCCTGGAAGAGTACTATCTAACGCGCACCGAGCTGGGCTTGTTCGACACCTACCTGGGTGAAGTAAACAACCAGCTCAGCGAAGGGCTTTGCCTCATCGAATACGGTAGCGGCAATTCCGTGAAGATTCGCAAGCTGCTGGAATCCTTGACGCCTGACGCGTACGTTCCCGTGGACATCTCAAAAGATCATCTGCGCGACAACGCCGAGGCGGTCCATCGGGATTTCCCCGGCCTGGGTGTTTTTCCGGTTTGCGCTGATTTCACGTCCCGATTGACGTTGCCGCCGCAAGTGGAAATGCTGGAAAAGATGGCGTTTTTCCCAGGCTCGAGCATTGGCAACTTCTCGCCGGCCGAAGCTCAGTTGTTTCTTGAGAACGTGCGCGCCACTGTGGGCCCCGGCGGCCTGCTGCTGATCGGCGTCGATCGCAAGAAGGATGCCTCCGTGCTGGAAAAAGCGTATGACGATGCGACAGGTGTAACTGCTGAGTTCAACCTGAACGCTTTGGCGCACATCAACTGGCGTCTGCAGGCGGACTTCGACCTGGACGCTTACCAGCATATCGCCCGCTACAACGAAGCAAAGGGATGCATCGAAATGTTCCTGCGCAGTACCCGGCAGCAGAGCGTAACCGTAGCGGGTGAGCAGATCGCCTTTGCGGCGGATGAACTGCTGCACACCGAAAACTCGTATAAATACGATCCGGATGAATTTCGGTCCCTGGCAGCAAGCGCCGGGTTCATCGTTGACCGGCATTGGACGGACAACCGTGGCTGGTTCAGTCTGTTTCTGCTCAAGGTTACCTCATGAAAATACATGTCACCCCGTACCCGACTGATCTGAGCGCTGCTGGCGGTAGATCACTCGGTTAGTCAACCTTCACCGTCAATGCGATGAATTCCACAGCCCAGGCACCTGGAAGAGGCTACCTGACACCGGTGTTTCTGGGGTCGGGTGCGTTTGTTTTTCTGAATTTCGGTCTGCCGATCCGAGCCGATGATCTGGGTGTCAGTGCGATGGCCATCGGTGGTATGTACACGGTGTTCACCGGCACCATGCTGCTGGTGCGTCCGTTGATCGGTTATCTGCTCGACCGGGTCGGCAGGCGCTGGTTCTTCAGTGTGGCTTTCCTCTTTTACACCCTGTCCATGAGCGTACTGGCGACCAGCGAAGGCCTTGCGGACTTTTACCTGGCCAGGTTTCTCCAGGGCATTGCAGCGTCGCTGATGTGGGTGACCGCGCGCACCATGATCGCGGACCTGCATGAGTCCCATGGTCGCGGCGCGGCCATGGGACAGCTGACCACCACATCGGTGCGGGGCAGCCTGTTGGGAGCGCTCTACGGATTTACTTTACTGGGCTTGCTACCCATGCGGGAAGCATGGTTGTGGGCTTTTGCCGGTTATGCGGTAGCGGCCCTGTTAGCTTTCGGCTGGTCCCTGTTCAGCGTTGCAGAGACTCGCACGCCGACTGCGGAGCGACCGGACCTAGAGACAATTCACAATACAGCGCTACGTAAAGCCCTTATTGTGATTTTTCTATCGGCCTTTGCCAGTGCGCTGATCGAGCCGGTCTATCTGATCTTCCTCAAGCAGAAATTTCAGTTGGATGTGCGATTGCTGGCACTGGCCTTTCTGCCCGCCGGGATCGTCTTTGCAATCCTGCCCAGATACACCGGTCGATGGTCAGATCGTTGGGGACGAGGCAAACTGATTGCGCTGGGCGTATCATTTGCGGGAGTGGTGTCAATACTTCTGCCGCTGTGGGGCAGTATGGTAATGGTGGCGGTGTTCTACATTCTGTTTGCCGTGGGATGGGCCATGGCCAGTCCTGCGGAAGAAGCCCTGATTGCCGACCTGGCGCCGGCTCACCAGCGGGGTTCCGTCATAGGGCTGAAGGAGGGCGTTGCTGGCGCTGGCGCGGCCCTTGGACCGCTTGGCGGAGGCTATGTGTATGACAATTTTGCCAATGAGCTCGCGTTCGTAATAAACGGTGCAATGCTGCTGTTAACCGCAGGGTTAGCGCTGCTGTGGTTTCGGCACGATTCGCATCAGATGAAAACCCGCGGTGTGAAGTAGCCGTGGAACTGATGGGGAAGGTGGTGCCGCAGCGGCAGTCTGGCTACCTGATCACATACGTTGTCTGCGCGATATATCTGCAGCTCGCTCAAATGATCGAAGCCGTTATAGACGACCTCCAGCAGATAGCCGTCATCCTCGGCCCTGGCGTTGGATGCCGGCACGAACAGTGGTTCTGAACCATAGGATCCCGGCGGTAAAGTCACCAATTCACAATCACCGTCAAAAGCGACCCGCTGAAACCCATTGAAGAACCCGTTGTAGCCGTTGTCGATGGACACAGCGGTGTAGCAGACCGTGCTGGGACGACCGGTCAGCGACGTATTGAAGGTAGGAAACTCACATTCTGTAGGAGAGACCAGCACTTCACTCATTTTGCCTTCGCGCATGTTCAGCGTGTAGCGCTTGTAAAAGCCGCCGTTGAAACGACTGGACGGTTCGAATACGTTCTCCAGGGTCGCGTTGGCTTCGAATCCCTGCTGATAACAGCCGTCGACAATGATTTCGTCACCTGCTTCGAAAGCGTTGCCGAAGTGCACGATTGCGCCGTCGCCGGTCTCGAAGGTCCTGACCCGCGTAAGATCATTCAGATCAACAACGTGCACCTTCATGTTAATGGCGGGATCGTATGCGACTACGTCCGATATGGTCTTTGTTCCCAGAACGACGCTGCCCATTCCTTTGAAGATGATGCTGCCGATGAAAAACACCGCATAGTGCTCTGTGATTGCAAAGTCGTGGCAGAACGGAAAGCTTTCGAGAGGGATCTGATTGTTGACGATCATTTCCCCCTGGGGGTTGATTCGATATACATTCAGACAGGGCTGTGGCCCTCTCAGGGTCATCCTGGAAACGCCGGCGCCGAAGTTGATGTAGTCTCCGGTAGCGGGGTGTATACGCCCGTGAGCGCTGAAGACCTGATTGCGGCGCAGCTTGCCTGCATAGTCGAATTCACCGGTAGTGCTCAGGTCGCTCGGATCTACCTCCCACGGATGCCCGCCTTCATTGAGGGCAAACAGATGGCCGGCGTGGAAGATGGTATTGGTGTTGGCGGGGTTCGCTGGCATTTTGCCGAAGTTGGCGAGAAAGCCGCCGGGGATCTGTGTGCCGAAGCCCCTCGACATGATCTGCTGATTCTCGGTTTCGCCGATGTACTTGGGCGTGCGAACGTAGCGGTTCTTGAAGTGAACCCGGCCGTCTTTGAAGGTGAAGGCGCACAACATGCCGTCGCCATCGAACCAGTGGCCGTACTTTGTACCGCCGATGCGCTGGCGGCCGGGGCCATTGCGAAAGAAAGTGCCCTGCAGATCCTGAGGAATCAGGCCTTCATGATCATCGATCCAATAGTCATGTTCGGTATCGAGGTTTTCCAGCCCGCCGTGATGTGAAGGCGGCTCGTTCTGTCCCTGCATGATCAAGCTTCCCCAAGTCGACGGTTTACCGCGTCGGTGATTTGGTCGGCGCTGTGCGTTGTGTAGTCTGCGTTGATCTGGAAATATAGCGCATTCTGTGGACCCGAAGGGAGTACCTTACGGAGCTGACCTAGAAACTTAGGGGCGGCCACCAGTATCAGATCCCGGGCGTTCCATTCGGTCATCCGCTCAGGGACCTGCTGTGCTACCTCTTCTGCGAAGCTGACGGTTGCGTTTTGTTTCGCGCTGCTGCTTGGTTGCATCGCGTGTCGACCAGCGCCACCGCTATCAAAGCTGCGGCCCTGACCGTCAGATGTGAGGTCCTGATCGCGCATGCGGCCTGCATAGTTTATGAGGGTGCTGCGTTCTACGAGCTTTCGTGTCACAGCGTTAACTGTGAAAAACTGTGCCCTTGCAGCATCGGCGACTACAACTAATGGATTGATCTGGTGTAACTGCTTTTTCATGATGGCATTCAATGCCTTGGCCGGGAATGTCGGTATACGGGATTTCCCTGTGCAGCGTCAATATCACGCGCTCTCAGCTACTGTGGCCTGTTCTTCCCGTACCCATAGCAGCATGAGCGCACCGATGATCATCAGCACAGCCAGAGATGCAAACCCAACGCGTTGACTGTCGAACAGATCGGTCATAGTTGCAACCAGCAGCGGTGCCAGAAAAGCGGTAACCGTCGCCGAGAGGGCAAACAAACCGAAGAACTGAGTGGCGCGTTCCGGCGGCGCGATGCGTGCCATCAGTGTGCGGCTGGAAGAAAGCCCGGTCACGAAGAACACCGCGAATACCTGATTGGTGCAGAAGTAGAAAACTTCCGGCAGCGAGCTGAAGTAGGGCGAATCCCAGATGGGTTCGCTGCCAACCGCCAGCACGTACAGAATAGTGTCTGGCTGCACAGATACCAGCGTCAGCAGCACCAAGGAGCTCATGCCGATAGCGATCTGCAGAGTGCGCATGGAACCGATACGATCGTCCAGCCTGCCGCCGATGTATGCCCCGAACATGGCTGACCCGCTGGTACAAAGGCCGAATATGAGCAGGGTTGTCGTGTCCCAGGAAAACGTACCCGACGCGTAGATGCCGCCGAAGGTCAACACGCCGACCATGCCGTCAATGAAGAACATGCGGGCCAGAAGATAAGTAGCTACGTTCGAGTAATGGCGCACGTGCTTCAGCGTTTCTAGTACGTCATGCACACCTTGCCGCGCGACCTGCCACATAGGCAGATTCGAAGCTTTGCCATCCGGCGTGAAGATCAGCACCGGAAGGGTAAACAGCAACATCCAGATACCGGCGATGGGACCGACGATGCGGTCGTGTTCGTGGGCGGACTTGTCGATCCCGAATAGAGGTGCTTCCGGCAGAAACGCCCAGGGTTGACTGCCGGGCATGGCGAATGCAAACAGCACCATCAACATCAGCAACAGTCCGCCGACGTTGCCCAGGGAAAACGCCAGACCGGATATCAGGCCCACCCGATCTATCGGGGCGACAGAAGGCAGCATGGCGTTGTGAAATACTTCGGAGATGGTAAAGGCGATTTTTATGATCAGAAGTATGGCTAGCGACGTAGCCAGATCCAGTCCCTTACCGCCCGGTTCGATGAACCAGAGACTGAATGCTCCCATCACCATGACCAGTACGGTACCCGCAACCCAGGGCTTGCGCCGACCGTCTTTGTCAGCGATTGCCCCCAGAAACGGCGCTGTAATTGCAAGTACGAACCCGGCCCCGGCGGTAATGTAGCCGATCAACGCCTGGCCGCGGATCGGATCCCCCACTACGGTATTGCTGAAGTAGGGGTAGAAGATGTAGATGATTACGAGAATGTAGTAAGGGTCCCGGGCGCCCTGCCCGAATGGCCAGCTCAGGTAGCCGAGTGGTTTGGCGGCGGGTGTGCCGGCCAGTGACATTGCAGTGCTCATCGAATTGTACTTCTCCCCGCTTTCCACAGCCTAACATACAAGCAAACTGCCTCGTGAAGCGAGCTGGATTCAGAGAACCGTCCTGACGGATTTCACATCCGAGGCGAAAACTCGAACATCGCCCCATGCTGTGGGTCAGCCGGCCAGTTCCCTGCGGCGCCGGTCGTAGTACGCTTCCCGGGGACCGAAAGTTTCTTCGTGGCTGAAATTTTCCTCCACCCATGCGAGTGCCTGGCTTTCATTCATCGAGGTGTCCCAGGGTTTGCCTTGAGGCTGGGCGACATGCCACGGGGTGTCCCAGAAAACCTCGATACCGTTGCCCTCGGGATCGCTGAAGTAAATCGACAGCGTATTGCCGTGGGACAGCGGGCCGACGTTCGAGCCTTCGATCTGCACCAGGGTCTCATGCAGGCTCTTGACCTCATCGAAACTTTCGACGCGAAATGCGAAATGATTGACCGAGTTGGAAGGGCCATCGTCTTTGCGGGTCTGAATCATCGCAAGCTGATGATGTTCGTCGGGAGACTGGCTCAGGAACACAATTTCCGGAGCATTTTCTGCCAGCGGTCCGCGGTCGGTGACTTTAAAGCCCAGAACATTGGTGTAGTAGTCGAGCATCTTTTGCTGATCGCGTACGTAGATTACGGCGTGTGACCAATTCAATTGCATGTTGTTCTCCTGTTCAGTTGAGTGTCAGTTGTTGTCCTAACGATATTGCCAGTTCGCTCAGGGTTAACGAACCGGTTGTGTGGCCGTAAACGATGCGATCCGGTCTGATGATTGCCGCGTTGTGTTCACGGAACAGGCGGTCGAAATGGCCGCGTACCGTCTCCAACCCTTCAAGGCATACATATCGGGCGTTCAGTTTCTCCAATACCAGCCGAGCATCTTCGCTCACCGCGAGATCTTTGGGCGCCTTGCCGACCACCGCGAACCCGGGGCCGAGCAGCTCGTCCAGGCGCAATTGCTCACTTTGCGGGTTTGTGACAATTGGTTGGCTGAAAAGGTAACCGGTAGAGCCGGCGTCGCTGACCTGGTCGAGGCGAATTGCGCCACCGCGCAGCGGCGGTTGCTCCCGGCCTTGCCCATACCCTGAGGCCTTCAGCCGGGGCGGCATTTCCGGTGGTGTTTCACCCTGTTGTTTGGCTCGTTCTACCTCGGTGAGGTGATCCATCAGGCGACCGATCGAAACTGCCCAGTCGACCAGGTCGTGGGCGTGCGCCTCACGTTCGGCATGATAGGTGTCGAGTAGTCCATCGGTTGCAGTTCCCGAGAAAACCAGTGGGAACTTCCACGATAGGTTGATCACATCGCGCATACCGGCGTTCATGCCCTGACCCAGAAAAGGCGGGGTCTGGTGGGCGGCGTCGCCGGCAATGAAGACATTGCCGACCCGCCAGCGGTCGGCGGTGGCGGCATGAAACTGGTAGACCGCGGCGCGGCGGATTTCATAGGTGTCGCGGGGTGTCCAGGGGTCGATCAGTGCGTGAATGGTTTCGGTTTGCAGCATCTGATCGCTGGTTTCACCTGGCAGCATTTTGAATTCCCAGCGCCGGTAGGGGTCTTTGGTGCAGACGTACGTCGTGATGCGGGCCGGGTCGCACACCTGAACGGTATCGTTGTTCAATGTGTGGCCTGGTTTGACGGTGACGTCGACCACCAGCCATTCGTGATTGTAGCCGAGATCCTGCCAGCCCGCGCCGAGAGTCTTGCGGACAAAACTCGATGCGCCATCGCAACCAATCGCATAGCGACCACTGAGCCGTAGGCCATCACGTTGGTTTTCGTCGACCAGGGGCTTTGCGCTGACCAGCACCTCATCGCCATGGTCGATCAGGTCGGTGACCTCATAGCCGATGAACGCAGTGACGTTCGCCTGGGTAAGGGCCTGCTCACGCAGATAGCCCTCGAATTCCGGCTGATCAAACATGTTCATCGGTTGCCAGCCGTTTACCCCGAAGTCGCTCCACTGCGACCCGAACATCCACTCGCGCCGGGCGTTTGCGAAGCCTGCGCGGTCTCCGGGCCTCAGGGCCTGCATCAGACCGGCGACGGTTTCGCCGCGACCGAAGCGCTGGAGCGCACGAATGATTTCTCCGTCGAGATTCACCGCTCTGGGTAGCTGGTAAACTTCTTCGTCTCTTTCTACTGCGGCCACCCGCAAGCCGGACTCCGCCAGCATGATGGCGGCAGTAGCGCCGACCGGGCCCAGACCAATCAGAACGATGTCGTAGTCAGGCAACCTTTAGCCCCGTAAACGGGATATTGACGATGATCATTTTTGAACGGTATCATTTATGACTCAAATCAGTCAATCTGCAGGCAAGTATGTCCGGTACCGCAGAAGTGTCGCGCGTCGAGCGAAAAAAGCGCGACACTAGAGAGCGCATCATCGACCAGGCCGAGCGCCTGATGGGTGAAATGCCGGTAGACGAAGTGACGATCTCTTCGATTACGGCGGCGGCAGATGTTGGACATGGCACCTTCTACCTGCACTTTAAATCCAAATACGAGGTATTGGTGCCGATCATTCGCCGGCGTGCCGAATGGTGGGATGAAAAGGTATTGTCAGCGGCAGTGAATCGCGGCGATCCTGCCGCGTTGCTGGCCTTCGCGGCCCGCCACATGAGTCGAATCGCTTTGCGCGATCCTTTGTGGCGCTGCTTTCTCCAGCACTCCGGTGTGCCGGTAAAAGACATGCAGGACGCGGTAGGTAGATTCGGTGCCAGAGACCTAAAACGCGGGCTCGAGCAGGGTAGGTTTAACGTACCGAGCCTGCACAATGCATCGGTGTTTGTATTCGGCGGCTGGGTCAATTCGCTGCTTGCGGCGATGGACCTGGCCGAACCAGACTCCGCATTAGACGATGCGGTGGAGATGATGTTGCGTGCTCTGGGACTGCCTTCTGAGGAAGCCCGGAAGCTCGCTCACAGCCCATTGCTACAGATTTGACAGAGCAAACGAAACCACCAAGGAACCGCCAATGAAACTCGCTACATTTTCTTCGAAGGCTGATACAACACCGCGCATAGGGGTAGTCAGCGATGACGGCATCGTCGATCTGAGCCAGTGCGGTGGATTCCCCACGGATATGACCGCGATGCTGGAAGCAGGTATTGACCCGCAGGCCATCGGGGCGGCAATAGCGGGGATTGAACCTTTGGCACTGGCCGATGTCTCGCTGCACGCACCGGTAATGAACCCGGGCAAGATCCTGGCCATCGGGCTCAACTATGGCGATCACATCGAAGAGACCGGGTCCAAGAAGCCCGAACACCAGGTCTGGTTCAATAAGCAGCACAATTGCGCCAACGGTCCCTTCGACGGCATCAATCTACCGGTTGCGTCAGACAAGCTGGACTATGAAGCAGAGCTTTGCCTGGTAATCGGCAAGCGTTGCAAGCATGTTCCGAAGGCGCGGGCTCATGAAGTCATTGCGGGATACTTCTGCGGTAATGACGTGAGCGTGCGCGATTGGCAGTTGCGTGCGCCGACATTTCAGATCGGTAAGTCCTTCGATACCCACGGACCCATGGGGCCGTACCTGGTGACGCCAGATGAAGTCGGCAACCCCCACAATCTGGATATCCGCTGTCTGGTCAACGGCGAAGAACGCCAGCATTCCAACACCCGACACCTGATATTCGATTGCTTCGATGCCATCGAACATCTCACCCAGGCATTTACCCTGGATGTTGGTGATGTCTTGTTCATGGGTACGCCGTCGGGTGTTGGCGTTGCCATGCAGCCGCCCTCGTGGTTGAAGGAAGGCGACTTGGTACGGGTAGAGATAGAAAAACTCGGCTACATAGAAAACACTGTGGTGGCCGAGTCGGGGGAGACCGTGATCGGTTGAGAACGGGTGAACCGGCCCAGCAGGGCAACTCATGCGGGTGCGCCAGACGAAACGCTGCATATCACTATATGATACGTCGCCGTCGGATATAGGGGTCCGGGCGGCGCCTGATTAAACTCCACGCCTGCAAATCAGAGGCCGTGGAAAAATGAAGAAACTCCTGTTTACCCTTGTTATAGGCAGCACGTTGGGCGGCTGCGCATTGTTCATGGGGCCCGGTTCCGACCAGACCTCAAGCATTGCCGTCACTCAATCGGCATTCAAGTACCTCTATCCCGAAAAGGAAGCGGCGCAGCTGCGTGTTGCAGATGTGGCGAGACTCGACCTTCCCCTTAGAGTAGGCGTAGGGTTCATACCGAGTCGCGCGGTCGATCGCTTAAGTGCGGCCACCGGCGCTGAGGTCATCCAAGGTCTGGTCGAGCAGGTGCAGGCGCAGAAGTTCGTTGAACGTGCGATAGCGCTACCGGCAGATTCACTGACCCCCTCGGGCGGCTTCGGCGAGCTCGACAAAGTGGCTTTCATGCATCGCCTGGAGGCAGTGCTGTTGCTGTCTTATGAGCAGATTGCAATAACCGAGCAATCGCCGCTGTCTTTGCTGGATTTGACAATTGTCGGCGCTTACGTTGTGCCCGGGCACCACAACGACGTGCAGACCCGCCTCACCGCGACGGCTGTACACATTCCGTCCAGACGCTATCTGTTGAGTGCAGATGGAATCCACGAGAGCACCCAGGAATCTACGCTGATGCATGCGTCTGCGCAGATACGAAATGCCATGGAGGAAGGGATGCTGGGTGCGGCAGCAGACCTCGATCCAAATCTACACCTTGCATTGGCGAGCCTCCGCCGGGACATTGCAGCGGACCGGTCGTTCGAGGTTAAAGGCGGTAGCGTGAGTCTGCTTATGACACTTTGCGGGATGCTCCTGCTGGGTCTGCGTCGGTGCACCGTCCGGTGAATGCCACCTGGATGGTGCTTGGCGGATGGCTGCTCATTGCGCTTGGGGTTGATGGTCTGTCCCTTGCCCTGCGACCGGATGACCTGCACTGGACGCAGATTTTCACTGCGCACTGGGTACACGTGGACCCACAACATGCGACAGGGAACGCAGCGGGGTGGTTGATCGCGGTAGTCTTGTTTCGCGGTGTGCTGATAAAACTGGTACTGCTGGTCGTCGCCGCCAGCACGAGTGTTGCTATTGGCTGGTTGCTGATCGGCGAAGCCGCCGGTTATGCGGGTCTTTCGGGTGTGCTGTATGCGATTGCTGCTTTTGTCAGCGCCCGGTGGTTGATTTGTCGAGCAACTCGACACCTGGGTGTGGTGGCGCTGGCAGGTTTGCTCGTGAGCGAAAGCGGTGTTATCCAGGCCGGCGTCCACTGGGATTTCGAAGTGGCGACGATGGCTCACCTGCTGGGGGCGCTCGCGGGTATCGTGATGGGCGTAACTAGACAGAGCACGTTGGACCGTGGCCTGGTAAAGGTCTAGACATTGCCGCCAATTGACGCAGAATGTCTGTGCAGGAGAACAACCGTGGGGTGAGCCAATGTCCGAGAATAACACCAGCGTAACGACAATCCATGAAACGCCCAGAGTGGACATGCAGGGTCTGCTGGAGCGGCAGCGCAGTGCCTATCTGAAAGAGGGGGAAGTCGCCACAGCCACCCGGAAAGATCGCCTGGATCGGGCGATCAATGTCCTGAAAAACAACGAGCAGCGATTTGTCGACGCAATGAATGAAGACTTCGGTCACCGTAGCGAGCACCAATCGCTGTTTACCGATGTTGCGGCGAGTATCGGCCCGCTGCGCCACGCACAGGCCAACCTCGCCCGTTGGCGTAAACCCGAAAAGCGCAAAGTCGGGCCATTTCCGCTGAATCTGCTCGGCGCCAAGGCGCGTGTGGAGTACCAGCCGCTCGGTGTAGTCGGCGTCATCAGCCCGTGGAATTTTCCGGTCAATCTTACGTTCACGCCGCTGGCGGGTATTCTGGCAGCGGGCAACCGTTGCATGATCAAACCCAGCGAGTATGCGCCTGCGACCTCCGAGGCAATGGCCCAGGCCATCGCCGCAGAGTTCGACATTGAAGAAATCGCGGTGATTACCGGGGGGCCGCAGACCGGTGCGGACTTCTCCTCGCTGGCCTTTGACCACCTGCTGTTCACTGGTGCGACCAGCATTGCCAAGCATGTGATGCGTGCTGCTTCGGAAAATCTGGTGCCGGTCACGCTGGAACTCGGTGGTAAGTCGCCTGTGGTGGTGGGTCGCAGTGCTGACATGGATCGGACCGCAGATGCCATCATGGCGGGCAAAATGATGAATGCGGGGCAGATCTGCCTGGCGCCGGATTACGTGTTCGTCCCCACCGACAAAATGCGTGACTTCATTGCGTCATCTCAGCGCGCGGTAGCGAAGATGTATCCGACGTTGTTGGACAATCCGGATTACACGTCGGTGGTCAACGAGCGGCACTACGAGCGCCTCAATGATTATCTGGATGAAGCGCGGGAGCGCGGCGCTGAAGTCGTCGAGATGAACCCGGGCGGCGAGGATTTTCGTCAGCAGCCCCACCACAAGATTCCGCCGACACTGGTGATTGATCCGGCTGAGGACCTCGCAGTAATGCAGGAGGAGATCTTCGGGCCGGTAATGCCGCTAAAGCCCTACGACCAGGTCGACGACACCATCGGCTACATCAATGATCATCCGCGCCCGCTGGGTTTGTACTACTTCGGTAGTGACGACGCGGAAGAGCAGAGGGTACTCAGTCACACCACCTCCGGAGGTGTGACGGTCAACGACGTGGTCATGCACGTTGCCCAGGAAGACCTGCCGTTTGGTGGTGTAGGCCCCTCCGGAATGGGCGCGTATCACGGCGAAGACGGCTTCAAGACTTTCAGCCATGCAAAGGCGATCTTCAAGCAGAGCAAGGTAAATGTCGCGGAGCTTGCCGGGCTGCGGCCGCCCTACGGCGAGAAGATGCTCAAAGCGGTGCGGCAGCAGATGAAATAGCCACGCATCGGCGGCGCTGTACGCGGAGGAAAACCATGTATGGCCAGCTTGCAGATGCAGTTGTCGTTCTGCATCTGCTGTTCATTGTGTTCGTGACCTTCGGTGGGCTGCTTGCCCTCAGGTGGCTGCGGGTGGTGTGGGTACATCTGCCGGCGCTGCTCTGGGGTGCCGCCACCGAGTTCTTCGGGCTCGTATGTCCGCTTACGCCGCTTGAGAATCACCTTCGCAGGTTGGGAAATGAAGCCGGCTACAGCGGCGACTTCGTGGCCAACTATGTGGTCCCTATCGTTTACCCCGGCTCACTGACCCGGGAAATCCAGTGGTTGCTGGGTGGCCTGCTGATTCTGTTCAACCTGGTTGTGTACGCTTTTGTTGTGCGCAGGAAAGCCCGGCCTATCCCAGAATGATGCGGCTGTCGACAAAAAACGGGTGGGCCAGGTGCTGTTGTGTGATCGCCTTGAATTCATCGGGATTCTTCAAACGCGCTGGGGCTTGTCCGTCAAGCGGCGCGCGAACCACCAGCCGCGATAACCAGAATGCCAGGGCGGCGTACAGTGTGAATGAAG
Source organism: uncultured Pseudomonadales bacterium (assembly GCA_964393625.1). Classification (GTDB taxonomy): domain Bacteria; phylum Pseudomonadota; class Gammaproteobacteria; order Pseudomonadales; family Azotimanducaceae; genus UBA4421. The sequence continues at coordinate 77,076 of CAYMUT010000012.1, read as the reverse complement.
AAAAGAACCACAACTCTTCTGCCCACAGTGGCCGTATCTCGCTGTAGGCCCGTAACATGGCAATGGTCCGGTCGGGGTCGAGCATACCGCTGGCGTCGGTGCACCAGTCGTTGGCGATGACGGCGAGGTCGTACACCCAGTAGCCGCAGGAAGCATGATGAAAGTCGAGCACGCCGCTCAACCCCCGTTCATTGAACAGCACATTGTCGCGGAACAGATCGCCGTGAATCATGCCCCGGGGTAATGATTGAGCATCCTGCCGGGCCAGCATCGCATTGACCCCGTCACAGCAGTGACTCAGCAGCTGGGCGTCGATCAAGCTGATGGTGGGCAATACCCGCTGAACCGCGTTGCCAAGCCAGTGGGCGTCGCGGGGGTAATCCGGTAACTCGAGCTGTGTTTCGGCCGTCGCCAGATGCATGCGGGCGGCGAAACGAGCGAGAGCGCATACCTGTCGGGTCGTGGGGTTCTGTACATGCTTGCCGGGTAAACACCACTGTAGGGTGGCGGGCTTACCGGCAACATCGTCCACCGGCTGACCGCTTACGTTGGGTAAGGGGGGCGCCACAGGGAAACCGGCCTGTTCCAGCGCATCCATCATCGCTACGTAGGCGTCGCCGGCATTAGCCTGTTGCTCATGTATTGTGAGAACGAAACGGCGCACGCGCCCTGCGTCGGAGGTTTCAACGAAATAGTTGCTGTTTTCTATACCGTTGGCAGCAGCCCAGTAGCGCTGCAGCCCGCCAACGTCGTAGTGGGAAAGTGCCTGTTCGATCAGCGCATCGTCAAGCTGAGTTATCGCATTCATCAGAATTCAGCAATGACCCACTGAGCAACCAGCATTTCGGCGCGCTCAAGATTACCAAACCCCTCGGTTGGGTTGGCAGGTACCAGATAGTAGGGCTTGCCCCACTTGGGCACCACGCGCACCATGCGCAGTTCGCCACCCTGGCGAAATTCATAGATGACCCTTTCTTCCTGTGCAATGATCACCACGTCCGGGCCTCTATTGGAAGCTTCGGCAGCGCCCACTGGAGCGCTACCCGGTGCGCTGCACAGCGCAACGACCAGCAATGCGATAAAAGCCGGTGCGCCACGCTTAAACCTGTAGAATATTTGAGCCGTCATGCAGCGCATGTTACGCAAAAGGCGCGAGCGGGGAAATAACGTGAATTACCTATGTGATAAGAGAGGCTGGGGGTAATGGCCGACAAGCTGGGAATTGAAGCGGAAACCAGACCACTGGTACTGGTAGATGGATCATCGTATCTGTTCCGTGCCTATTTCGCTATGCCGGAGCTCACGACTTCCAGCGGCCGCCATACCGGCGCCATCCGCGGCGTGATATCAATGATCCGCAAGCTGGCCAAAGACTATGCGGGCAGCACCATTGCCGTGGTATTTGATGCGCCGGGCAAGACCTTCCGCGACGACATGTACAGCGAATACAAAGCCAACCGCGAGGCCATGGCCGACGATCTGCGCGAGCAGATCGAGCCCATTCACCAGATCATCCGCGCCATGGGGCTGCCGCTGCTTGTGGTACCTGGCGTGGAAGCAGATGACGTAATCGGTACGCTCGCCCAGCAGGCTACTGAAGCGAAACGCGACACCGTTGTGTCCACCGGCGATAAGGACATGGCGCAGCTGGTCACCGACCACGTGACGCTGGTCAATACCATGACCGAGACGGCCATGGATCGCGATGGTGTCATTGCAAAATTCGGCGTAGCCCCGGAACAGATCATCGACTACCTGGCATTGATGGGAGATACCGTCGACAACATTCCGGGCGTGCCTAAGGTGGGTCCGAAGACGGCGGCGAAGTGGCTGACCCAGTTCGGTTCCCTCGATGAAGTCATGGCCCGGGCAGACGAAATCAAGGGTAAGGTGGGCGAAAACCTGCGCGACAGTCTCGAACAGCTGCCTTTGTCCCGGGCCCTTACCACTATCAAGTGCGACCTGGAGCTGGAAACTAACCTTCCCGACCTGATCGCAACAGCGCCGGATGAGGATGCGCTCAAAGACTTCTATAGCGAACTGGAATTCAAAACCTGGTTGGCCGAGATGGCGGGCAGCGACACAGATTCGCAACAGACGAGGCCGGCGGTTACCGAGACGGATTACCAGTGCGTTACCGAAATGGCGACGCTTGAAGAATGGGCTGACAAGTTGCGCGACGCGGGCCGCTTTGCCTTCGACACGGAAACCACCAGCATCGATTACATGCAGGCGGAATTGGTCGGATTCTCGTTTGCTGCTGAACCCGGTGAGGCTGCCTATGTGCCGGTGAGCCATGATTACGTCGGCGCACCGGATCAGCTGAGCCTGGATGAGGCGCTCAAGGTGCTGCGGCCCCTGCTGGAGGACGAAGAGCTCATCAAAGTGGGCCAGAACCTGAAATACGACATCAGCGTGCTTGCGCGCGCCGGTGTCGAAGTGCGCGGGCCGATCTACGACACCATGTTGGAATCGTACGTGCTGAACAGCGTGGCAACCCGTCATAACATGGATGCGCTGGCGGAGTTTTATCTCGATCGGTCCACTATTCATTTCGAAGACATTGCCGGCAAAGGCGCCAAGCAGCTCACTTTCAACCAGATTCCGCTGGAAGATGCGGCGGAGTATGCCGCGGAAGACGCCGACATCACCTGGCAGCTCCATAAAACCCTGTGGCCCCGACTGCAGGCGGAGCAGAAACTGGGCGAGGTTTATCGCGACATAGAAATACCTTTGGTCAGAGTATTGTCCGCGGTGGAGCGGCAAGGCGCGCTGGTGGACGGGCGCCTGCTCAAGCAGCACAGCGCGGAGTTGACGGATCGCCTGGAACAACTCAAGGATAAGGTGTGGACGCTGGCCGGTGAGGAATTCAACCTGGACAGCCCCAAGCAATTGCAGCAGATTTTCTACGAGAAGCTGGGTCTGCCGGTGCTGAAGAAGACGCCCAAGGGCGCGCCCTCTACCGCCGAGCCTGTATTGGTGGATCTGGCGCGGGACTATGAACTGCCCGAGGTCATTCTCGACTATCGTGGTCTCGCCAAGCTGAAGTCCACTTACACCGATAAGCTGCCCATGCAGATCAACGCGGAAACCGGGCGCATTCACACCTCTTATCATCAGGCGGTGGCGGCTACCGGGCGGCTGTCGTCGTCTGATCCGAACCTGCAGAACATTCCCATCCGCAATGCGGAGGGGCGGCGTATTCGTCAGGCGTTCGTCGCACCGCCAGGTCAGGTCATCGTGGCGGCAGATTACTCGCAGATTGAGTTACGCATCATGGCGCACCTGTCGGGGGATGCGAATCTGTGCGACGCCTTCGCCCACGGCAAAGACATCCACCGCGCCACTGCAGCGGAAGTGTTCAACAAGGACGTTGACGAGGTCGACGATGAAGAGCGGCGTCACGCCAAAGCGGTGAACTTCGGGCTGATCTATGGCATGTCAGCGTTTGGCCTTGGCCGGCAGCTGAACATCTCCCGGGCGCTGGCCCAGGACTATATCGATCGCTATTTCGACCGTTATCCGGGTGTGCACGAATACATGGAACACACCCGGGAACGTGCCCGAGAGCAGGGCTATGTGGAAACGTTGTTCGGCCGGCGCCTGTATCTGCCGGACATCAATGCCAAGCACGTTCCCCGGCGCCAGGGCGCGGAACGCACGGCCATTAACGCGCCCATGCAGGGTACCGCGGCGGATATCATCAAGCGCGCGATGTTACGGGTACATGAAACGCTGTCGGAGAACGGCCTGGATGCCGCCATGATCATGCAGGTTCATGATGAACTGGTATTCGAAGTGGCCGAAGGTCAGCTCGACGATCTTGTGACTCAGGTGAAGCAGATCATGGAAAGCGCAGCGGAGTTAGATGTGCCGCTCATCGTCGATGCTGGAGCAGGCGCTAACTGGGATGAGGCGCACTGACCCTGTCGCTTAGGTGGACACTGCGTGCTGGGGGTCTTCAAACCAGCTGCGCAGCTGGCTGATCAGCTGATCTTTGCCGGTGCCCTTGAGGGCGGAAAAGCTCTGTACGCTCAGATAGCGGTTCTTTGCGTAGTGGCTGCGAAACTGTTTGAGCGCGTTCTGTTGTGCCGAATAGCTCAACTTGTCGGCTTTGTTGAGTAGTACGTGCAGCGGCAGTTCACTGGCTTCGCTCCAGTCGATCAGTTGCTGGTCGTAAGGTTGGCCTGGGTGGCGGATGTCGGTGACCAGCACCACGCCTACCAGGTTGTCCCGTCGTGACAGATAATCGTTGACGGATTGCTGCCAGGTGACCTGGGCGGATTTACCCGCCTTGGCATACCCGTATCCGGGAAGGTCTACCAGGCGGCCCCCGCGATTTAGATCGAAGAGGTTGAGAAGCTGGGTGCGCCCCGGGGTTTTGGAGACTTTGGCCATGCGCTTGTTGCCGGTAATGGCGTTCAAAACCGATGACTTACCTGCATTGGAACGCCCTGCAAAGGCGACTTCGGCCACATCGTCCCGGGGACATTGCGAGAGATTAGGCGCGCTTTTTAGAAACGTCGCCTCCAGGCGTTCGGGAAGAGACACTTTTTCTGTCATGTTGGTATAATCCGCGCGCCGTTGCGCACCGTTCTCCGAGTTGATAGGTCCGATTTGAAAGGTCCGGGCTGAAAGTCGGGCTGCGATCTTAACATTTAGTGTGATCGTGAGTTGTCAGCGACAAGTTTTGCATGACCGCTACACTAGGTAATGAGTTGCGTGATATGCAATCACCATGGCGAGCTCAGGTATTTTATTCGCCATGGGTAGAACTGGTTTACCAATTACAATGCAGATGGAATCTATTGTGGCGATTTTGTTCAGCAACTTGACGTTAGAATTGATAGTAAAACGCGCTCTGGTGGTCGGCGCGATGATCCTGGGCATGCACGGCATGTCTGCGTATGCGGCTGGTGATGCGGCGGCGGGCGAAGCCCAGTCTGTGGTATGCGGTGCGTGCCATGGGGCTGACGGCGCTACCGGCATTGATCCCACCTACCCCAATCTGGCAGGGCAGAATGAAAAGTACCTGCTGAGCCAGCTAAAGATGATTCAATCCGGTGAACGGCCGCTGCCGCTCATGACCGGTCAGCTGATTGGCAAGACCGAACAGCAACTCGCCGATATCGCCGCGTATTATGCGTCTCTGCCGGGTAAGCTTTCCCAGGCTTCCGGTGACGATGAATCCATCGACAGCGGCGAGCAGATTTATCGTGCAGGCATTGCCCGCAAGGGTGTTGCTGCGTGCAGCGCTTGCCATGATCCGAACGGCGGCGGCAATGCTCAAGCGGGCTTTCCCCGGCTGAGTGGGCAGCCTGCGGCGTATACGATCGCGCAGTTGACTGCATACCGCGAGCAGCAGCGTGCAACCGATGATAGCAACGGAGGCATGATGCGTGGTGTGGCGGAAGGCCTGACCGACACCGAAATTGCGCAGGTTGCTGACTACATCCAGGGCCTGCATTGAGCACCTACCGGGCTGCGGCGGCCCGGTAGCAAACCCACGTTAAGCGCACGTTCATATAGCGGCGCTACTATGCGTCACAGGCAGATGGCTTTGTGAGCCCTAGCCCACCAGTTCAAGGAATTTAACGCCATGCGGCAAATGAAACGATATGTATCTGCAACTCTCGCGGCACTGGTGGTACTTGTTTGCGTCAATGTGGGCGCTGCGGAGACCCTGGTGACAGCGTTTGTCGAGGGTGAGCACTATGAGCGCCTGCCTATCGCTGTGGAAACCAATAGCGGCGACGACGTCGAGGTTGTCGAGGTTTTTTCGTATGCGTGCGTTCACTGCTTCAATTTCGATCCCGTCATCGAGGCCTGGGTCAGTAATCGCGCTGAAGCCCCCATGGCGTTCACCCGATTGCCGGCGATCTTCAGCCAGGACTGGGAATTGATGGCCCAGGCGTACTACACCGCGGAGACCCTGGGTGTGCTCGATCAGGTGCACATGCCCATATTTGAAGGCATCCATGTACGCCGCGAAGATCTGCGCCGCCAGGACCTGCTGGCGGAGCTGTTTGCCACCCATGCGGATGTGTCGGCGGATGATTTCAGCACGGCCTATAACTCCTTCTCTGTGCGCAGTCGGGTACAGCAGGCCAAAGCACGGGGGCGTGCATATCGTGTAACGGGCGTGCCGATGCTGATTGTGGCGGGCAAGTACAAGATCGATGGCCGTATGGCGGGCAGCAATACGAAAATGCTGGAAATCGTCGATTATCTGGTGCAACAGGAACACGCTGCTGAATAAAATGTCGTACAGTCCACAGTTCCAATTCAAGTCGGCTTCTAGACTTAAGCTTCCACGATGGGAGCAGAACTTGATGCAATGGAGCCGCCGTGTGGATCGCGCCGCCACGGTCGACCCGGTGACGAATCCGGCGTTTGCCGACCACCGACTTGAAACCATGCGCGAGGCGACCCCATATGAATGCCCCAAGATTTCCGGCATCGAGTCGCTGAAGCTGCTGAGTTTCAATATTCAGGTAGGCATCAAGACCTCGGCATACCGTCACTATCTGACCAAGGGCTGGAAGCACGTACTGCCTCACGACGCCCGTGGCCGCAATTTGAGCAAGATCGCCAACGTCATCAGTGAGTACGATCTGGTAGCGCTGCAGGAAGTGGATGGCGGCAGTATTCGCAGCGGCTTCGTAAATCAGGTGGAGTTCCTTTCGCACAACGCAGGCTTTCCCTACTGGTATGCCCAGACCAATCGTGATCTCGGGCCCATCGCCCGGCATGGCAATGGTGTCTTGTCGCGTATCGCGCCGCGCGAACTGGAAGATCACAAGCTTCCTGGCCGTATTCCCGGCCGCGGCGCGGTATTCCTGCGTATTCCTTATGCGTCGGATGAACTGGTTGTGGTGATGCTTCACCTGTCACTGGGGCGTCAATCCCGGGAACGGCAACTGGCCTATATTGCAGAGCAGGTGGCGCACGAGCGGCAGGTGATCATCATGGGTGATATGAACACCCATATGAGTCAACTGCTGGAAAGCTCGCCGCTGAAAAACCTCGATCTGCAGCCGGCGGACCAGGGCCAGATTACGCCGACGTATCCGGCCTGGGAGCCTTCTCATGCGCTGGATCACGTGCTGGTGTCCTCGAACCTGCAGGTCAGAGACTATCGAGTGCTCAATTGCCGGGTTTCAGATCATCGGCCCATCGCTGTGGAAATTGCTGCGCGGGAGCTGCCGGCGCTGCAATAGCGCAATTTGGGCCTTCACGAACACCACGCCGACCGGCACTGCGATACGCGGCATCGGCACACACGTGGGCAGTTTGTGTGAAAGCGGCAGCGCGGGGAATACCCGCGCTGCGTATAGCGCATCAGGTGGTTACTGTCCGCCGGCGCTGTCAGCACCGCCGACCTGCGGCACCTCGCAAGCGGTATCGAGGAGCTCCGGATACTGCTCGCGATACTCCGAATTACAGAATGCGATCACCGTCTTGGCTCGCTCAATCACATAAGCGCGAATGGCCTGTGACTTCTCGGTGTCCAGCGCGTGGCTGAAACTGGGCATGCCCTTGGTGTTGGAATAAGCGCCGCCGACCACGATGCCATCCCACATGGCGTGGGTTTCTTCGGAGGCGTACATGAGGTTGGCGATGGGGCCGGAAGTACCGACTCCGGGACCATGGCATACCGCGCAGTACAGGTGGAACAGATCCTGGCCCTGCTGCACCTGTTCCGGGGTGTACTCCATTTCCGGGGGCGTGGGCACGGCCAGATAGGTGACCTCCGGAGTCGGCAGGCTTGCTTTGCCGCCCAGCTTGTACGTCAGAATGCGGCCGTCGCTCAACACGTTATCGCGGTGACGTGGGGCGCCGGAAGCAACACCGTAGGCGCCCCCCCAGCCGGCCACTACGGTGATGTACTGTTCACCATCGATGCTGTAGCTGACGGGTGCTGCGATGATGCCCACATGGGTGGGGCTTTCCCACAGCAGTTCACCGGTGTCCGCCGCATAGGCTGCAAAACGTCCGTCGGCGCGGCCCTGGAAGATTAGATCACCGGCGGTTGAAAGCAGCCCACCGTTCCAGGCGGTAGCGTGCTGTACGCGCCACACCTCCTGCTGGGTGACCGGGTCCCAGGCGGCCAGGAAGCCCTTGATGTTCTGCAGGTTGTCGATGTTCTCCTCAGCGGATGGCGGCGGTGCCTGGGTGCGGAAATCTACGCCGAGGTTCCAATCTTCCGGAGAGTGTTTGAACGCGTTGTCCTGGGCGTAATCGAAGCGCAGGTCCAGTGCGGGGATGTACACGAGACCGGTACCCGGGTGGTAAGTCATCGGGTGCCAGTTGTGGCCGCCGAGCGGGCCGGGCTTGATGCGCTTCATTTCGTTGGCGTAGTGCGCTTCCGGGTTTTCTACCGGCCGTCCGGTTTCAGGGTCTACATGGGTCGCCCAGGTGATCGGCACATATGCCTCAGCGGAAATGAAGTCCCCGTTGGTGCGGTCAATGACATAGAAGAAGCCGTTCTTCGGCGCCTGCATGATCACCTTGCGCATTTCGCCGTTGATTTCTATGTCGGCGAGAATCATATGCTGTACGGCGGTGTAGTCCCAGGTATCGCCCGGCGTGGTCTGATAGTGCCAGACGCGTTTGCCAGTATCCGGATTGATGGCGACCATGGAAGCCAGATACAGGTTGTCGCCGCCGCCGGGGCTGCGGATATATCGGTTCCAGGGCGCGCCGTTACCGGTGCCGATGTAGAGCAGGTTCAGCTCCGGGTCGAAGGCCATGGAGTCCCACACGGTGCCGCCGCCGCCGACTTCCCACCACTTGCCGCCGCGCCATGTGGTAGCGGCGAGTTCCATATCTTCGCTTTCGAAGCCGTCGTCAGGATTGCCGGGAACGGTGTAGAAGCGCCATTCCTCGGCACCGGTTTCGGTGTTGTATGCGGTGATGTAGCCACGTACGCCATACTCGGCGCCACCGTTACCGATGATAACCTTGTCTTTGACGATACGTGGTGCCCCGGTAATGGTGTAGGGGCGGTCCGGGAGTATGGTGTTGACCTGCCAGACCGATTCGCCGGTGCCGGCATCCAGGGCGATGAGGCGGCCGTCGATGGTGCCGAAGTAGATCTTGCCCTTCCAGGCCGCAACGCCGCGGTTGACCACATCGCAGCATACATAACGGCCCCAGTCACGGGGTACTTCGGGGTCGTATTCCCAGAGCAGTTCACCGGTCTTGGCATCGTGGGCCCAAACCACAGACCATGCGCCGGAGGTGAACAGGACACCATCGACAACGATGGGGGTGGCTTCCAGGCCGCGCTTGGTGCCGGTATCCCAGTACCATTCGAGGCCCAGGTCCTTGACGGTTTCCCTGTTGACCTGGTCCAGGGGACTGTGGCGCTGCTCGTCGTAGGTGCGGCCGGTGCTCAACCAGTTGCCTGGCTCACCTTTGCTGATGCGGGCGCCATCGATGGTGGCCGTGGCTTGCTGAATCTGGCCGGCGCGGTCGCCGGCGTTTGCTTCTGCGGCGTCTGTCGCCGCAGGTGCGGTGGTCTGCTCAGATGGTTGTTCTGAACAGGCGGTAAACAAGAACGAAAGCGTGATCATAGCGAGCACGCGCAGCATTGTGGTCATGCGACTTCCCCAACTGTTTTTGGCAGCCTCGAAGTGTAAGGAAACTCGGCGCGATTTTCGAATACTCGTTGGTGCGGGTTTGCCGGTGCTGCTCGGCAGCGCGGAACTGGTATGACGGGTACCATTGCAGCCCGTACCGGATTTTATCCTATGAGACCTGGTTCTCATCGCAACCGCGCATCTCGGTCCAGAATAAACACATCGAAGAGCTATGATCGTCATACATGGATTTGCGATTTTCACAGTTCGAGATCATCACGGCAGCGGGTAGCGGAATTCTGTGCCTGTTTTTCATCTGTGTGTTCTCTGAAGTGTCCGCCATTGAAAACACCATAAGTGTTCAGGTGAACGAGGCTGTGGCCAGTCCGGATCTGTACTGGTCAAGCGCCGAAGTCAGCGGTCAGAGGGTTACGCTCACGGGTACTGCGCCTGACGTGCCTGCCAAGCGCGCGGCGCAAGCGCGCGCCTGGTCGGTGACCGGCGTCAGCAGCCTGACCAACCAAATTCAGGTGATCGGCGAAGCAGGTAACTGTCAGCGGCAACTCAATGACTATGCGGCCCGGGAGCCCATTCGCTTCAAGACCGGCAAGGCTGCGCTGGCCGATTCCAGTCTTCATACCCTTGGCATGCATGCCATGCTGGTGCGCAAGTGCACCAGCATGGTGCAAGTAGCCGGACATACCGACGACCGAGGCGATGCCGAGGTAAACCTGCGTTTGAGCCAGCGGCGTGCTGAAGTGGTCGCCAAGCACCTGGTCCGCCACGGCGTGAATCCGGAGAAAGTCCGTGCGGTTGGTTACGGTGAGACCCAGCCGGTGGCCGAAAATACTACAAGCCAGGGGCGCAAGCTCAACCGGCGCATAGAGTTCCGGGTGTTTGGAGAAACCTCATGATTTTCCTGATTTTCAACATCTTTATCTATCTGCTGCTGGCGGGCCTGATCGGTGCCGCTGCCGGGTGGCTGATGCGTAATCTGCAGGCCCAGCGCGGTGAAGAAGAGGCTGCCCGTGCAGTCGCTGATGCCAAATCCAAATTGCCGCAGATGGAATCTATGCTGCGCAGCCGCGACGAACAGGTGGCTAAGCTCAAAATCCAGTTTGCGGAAGCCGGTAATGAGCTCAAGGCGCAAACCCAGGCGCTGGGCACCATGGAAAAAGAAAACCAGCTGCTGCAGCGTAAGCTGGCTCGTTATAAGCGCGATGCCGATGCCAGCCAGAGCAATGCGGTAATCGATTTCGCGGATGTAGCGCACGCGCAGTCCGCTGAGCCGGCACAGCGCGCTGATGAAGGCCAGCTGGCCTGCATGAATGAGGAGCTTGAGGGCCTTCGTGAACGCCTCCGCGCCGCTGAGCGGGATGCCCGGTGGTCCGCACAGGAGCTAGAGGCAGAGCAGCAGAAGGTCAGGCAAATGGCGTCCGAGCGGGAACTGCAGCATCGCTCACTGCATGTATTGAATCAGCAGCTGGAACTGGAGCGTAACCGCCGAGCTGCTGCCGGCTGAGTTTTTCGCGCCCCTTCCAAGCAGGGTCGAGGTGATGCAAACTGCTCCCGAACGGGAGAAACCATGCACTACCATTTCTGGCCTCGGCGCATCCTCTTCGCTACGCTTGCCGTATTGATTGCACCCACGCAGGGCATTGTGGCAGACACCCAACAACCGGCTGCGATAGCCATTGTCGAGGCCAGTATCGAGCAGTTGCAGGCGGCCCAGACGGAAGGGCGCCTCACGGCCGAAGCGCTGGTGAGTTTCTACCAGGGGCGTATTGCTCGTTACGATCAATCAGGTCCTGCGCTGAACAGCATTCAGGCAATGAATGAAAATGCCCTGGAGCATGCCCGAGCCTTAGATGCAGAACGTGCTGCTCAGGGTCCAAGGTCGCTGCTGCACGGCATACCGATTCTGGTCAAAGACAACTACGAGACCATGGGCATGCCCACTACCGCGGGTTCGACGCTGTTCAGTGGCTTTGCTCCGGAGCGGGACGCCTACTTGGTGATGCGCCTCAAACATGCCGGGGCTATCATTCTCGGCAAAACCACCATGCACGAGTTCGCGTACGGCATCACCACCGTAGGTTCTGCTTTTGGCGCTACGAAAAACCCTTACGAGACGGACCGCAACCCCGGCGGGTCGAGTGGTGGAACCGGAGCGGCGGTGGCCGCGAATTTCGCTGCCGCGGGCATGGGTAGCGATACCTGCGGCTCGATACGCATTCCGTCTGCGCACAACAACCTGGTTGGTCTGCGCGGTACCCAGGGATTGAGCAGTCGGCGGGGCATTGTTCCTCTGTCCTCTACCCAGGACATAGGCGGACCTCTGGCCCGCTCGGTGCGGGACCTGGCAATCATTCTGGATCAGACCGTCGGGTTCGACGCGGGAGACCTGCAGACCGCCGAAAGCGTCGGCCGAACCCATGATTATCTTGCGTCGCTCGAGCCGTTACGCGATGTGCGCATTGGCCTGCTCAGCGACTGGCTGGTGCAGGAACCGGCCGACGAGCCCGTGGCCGAGGTTGTTTCAGGCAGTCTTCAATTGATGGTAGACAGGACCGGCTGGCAGGTTGAGACGGTGGATTCACCGGCGGTCAATGCCTCGCTTGACCGCCCCCTGAATGGGCACTTCGTACTTATCCACGATTTCAAGACGGACATCGAAGCCTATCTGCGCAGCAACCCGCTCCTGGACATCGCCGATCTCGATGAGTTGATGGCCGGGGAAAAGTATCACGCCGATATCCAGGGGTCGCTGAGTGCGTCAGCGGCCATGAGCGAAGACGATCACGCGACTTACCTGCACGAGCTGGCGCAACGGCGGCACGTTCGTCGCGCACTGCTGGCGCTGATGGCGCGGCATGATCTGGATGCGTTGGCGTATCCCACAATCCGCCAGGTGGCCGCGCCCATTGGCGAGGAACAGTTCGGCACCAATTGCAGGTTGGCGGCCAACTCGGGATTGCCCGCTATATCGGTCCCGGCCGGATTCGCTGAAGGCATGCCGGTTGGCCTGGAGCTGTTGGCCGAGCCATGGGCGGAACAGAAGCTGCTGAATCTGGCGTATACCGTTGAGCAGACGCATTCACAACGGCGCCTGCCGGCGGCAACCCCTTAGAGGCGCTTCACCTGATCAGTAATGGGGCGGTGGCGGCTCGTCCCGTGGGTCTGAACCAGGCGTATCTTCAGCGCCGGCGCGCAGACGCTGGATGAGCAAGTCGAATTTCTTGTTCAGCTCAAAGTAGGCCTGTTGCTGGCGCGCGATCTGGTCGCTGAGCTGGGCAATGGTTTCGTCCTGAAACTCGATGCGGCTTTCCAGCTCCGTCAGGCGCGCCTGCAGGTCCGGCGTGCTTGGAAGATCCCTGCTGCTATCGTCGCTCATGGCAGCTGTGCCACCAGAAAACCCAGCTGGTTTTCGCCCATGACCAGGCGGATGGTGCCTTCAATGCCGGTATGTGAAACCACTACCGGATTCGGATTGATGGCCAGCACGTCATCCACGGAAGCCGCTGATGAGTACGCCACATCTATAATGAAGCCCATTGCTACCGCCCGGCGTACGAGGTCTTTGCCGAATAATGTCAGCCTGCCATGGATCAGACCTTTCTTCATGACCTAAGTTACTATCCCACTGAATGAACTCGATGTGTTGCAAACGCGTTATGCAGCCTCTGTGGGATCAAGTCAATGACTCAGCCTGACATCGGCACGTACGCAGGCTTCGTGCTGCAGGCCAGCTACCGGGTGCACGAGGGCATTGCCGTGGTGTATCTGTTCGGACGACTGGTGGACGGCGGCACGTTCATTGTGCGTGACAATCGTCAGCGGCCACATTTCTATGTCGAGTCCGAACATGCAGGGAGCGTGATCAACGCGCGCTGCGCGGCGTCGAACAAAGTGAATTTCCACGGCGCGCCGCTACATCGTGTAGAGGTTGCGGTACCCGCCGATGCACCCGGCGTGCGCGATGCACTGCGTGCGGGTGGTATTGAAACCTATGAAGCCGATGTCCGCTTTGCCATGCGTTACCTGATCGACCGTAATATCCGCGGGGGCATTGCCATCACCGGTCGGCCCATTCCTGGCGGTGGCAATCGCGTGTACTTCGACAACCCCGAAACGGCCCCGGCCGAGGTGATCTATCAACCGTCGGTGCTGTCGTTTGATATTGAAACGAACCCCACTACCGATGAATTGCTGGCCATCGCCTGTTATGGCTGTGGTGTAGACGAAGTCGTTGTGGTCGACCCCGCTGCAAGACAGATGCCGGCTAATGCCGTGGGCATGGCTACCGAAAAAGACGCGCTGGCGTGGTTCGCCAGCCTGGTGGCGCGCATTGATCCAGATGTGCTTACCGGCTGGAATGTCATCGACTTCGATCTGTCGATGCTGCAGAAAACCGCCCAGCGGGTGAAGTTTGATCTGCAGCTGGGTCGCGAGCGCGGTGCCATGCGTATTCGAGCTGCCGAAGGTTATTTTGGCAGTGGCAATGCCAGCATCCCCGGCCGCCTGGTGCTGGACGGCATCGATCTGCTGCGCGGCGCTTTTGTGAAGATGGACGACTATTCCTTGGGCGCGGTGGCTGCGTCGGTGCTGGGAGAAGGCAAAACTCTGGGCGGTGAGGGGCGTGACAAGGTCGCCGAGATTCTAGACACGTACAGTCACGATCTGGCGTCGTTTACCTTTTATGCGCGTACTGATGCACGCCTTGCGCTGCAGATTGCGCAGACGCTGAACCTGTTCGAGCTTGCCTTTGCGCGATCCCGGCTGACGGGTATGCCTGCTGATCGCGTGGCGGCCAGCATTGCCAGTTTCGACTTCCTGTATCTGAGTAAATTACACCTTAAGGGTATTGCCGCGCCCAGTGTCGCACAGCCTGGTACCCGTCGGGTCGCCCAGAGCGGCGGTGCCGTGTTTGAGCCGGTGGTTGGCATTCACCGCAACGTGTGGGTGTGCGATTTCAAGAGTCTGTACCCCAGTATCATTCGCACCTTCAACATAGATCCGCTGGGTTATGCCTATGCACAGGGCGGTGCGCCCGCGGTGCGCACCTATGACGGAACCGCGTTTGCGAAAGATGCCGGGAGCATCCTGCCGGGCATGCTCGATACGCTGTTCCCCCAGCGGGCCGAAGCGCAAGCCCGGGGGGATGAGATTGGTTCCCAGGCGATCAAGATCCTCATGAACTCCTTCTACGGCGTGCTGGGAACCCCCGCTTGCCGCTTTTTTAACCCGGCCATCGCCAACGCCATCACCAGCCAGGGCCGCTATCTGCTCGACTGGAGTCGACGATGGTTCACCGATCGCGGCTACCAGGTGCTCTACGGCGACACCGATAGCGTATTCGTCGCTTCGGCTATGGATGATGGCGCCGCCGCCATGGAAATTGGCGGCAGGCTGATGCACGAATTCAACACTGAGCTGACCGAATTTCTGGCGGCGAGTGCGGGCGTGGAGAGTCGTCTGGAGCTGGAGTTTGAGAAGCTCTACAGCAAGCTGTTTCTGGCCAATGTGCGCGGCGGCGGCCAGGGCGCGCGTAAACGCTACGCTGGTTTGCGCCACGGCGGCACAGAGATCGAATTCGTCGGCATGGAGGTGGTGCGTCGCGACTGGACTGAGCTTGCCAAGCAGGTGCAGCGAAATCTGTTTGCCCGTCTGTTCAGTGGTGATGAAGTGACAGATTACCTCGGACAGGTGGTGCGTGATCTGCGGGCAGGGCAGCTCGACGATCTGCTGATTTACCGCAAAGGGTTGCGTAAGAGTGTGGCCGAGTACACGACTAACGTGCCGCCCCACGTTCAGGCGGTAAAGCGGTCATCGGCGTCGCCCCCGCGTATCGTTGCTTACCTGATTACGGATCAGGGTCCCCAGTTGGTGGATGAGGCAAGCTCCGCACCTGACCGGGAGCATTACCTGGAAAAACAGATCAAGCCGGTGGCTGCTCCGGTACTTGAGGTGCTGGGCCTGGATTTTGATCGGGTGATTGGTGACGATAAACAGATCTTGCTATTCTGATCATAAGCTGCGGCGCGGCCCAGCAGATACCCATAGATGTAGCGCGTGAACTGCTGCTGCGGGTGAAGTAAGTGGCAACACCCAGGGCCACGCCCCGAACGCGCAAAACCCATGTTCAAGGCGAGCGCACTTCAGGTAGCCTTCAAACTCTCGCCCGTGCTTGTTGATCCTCGCTGGAAATACTGCCCTTGTGGCGTAGCATCTGGTATCGGTCAGACAAATTATGCAAAAATAGATGGCTAATCAGATGTTGAGTTTCTCCATGATCAGACGCGCTAGCCTGTTGATCGCCCTCTTGCTGACCCTGACATCCCACGTTCAGGCGGCGACCTTGAATGAATTGTCCGAGTTGTTCGGTACCCGACCATTTACCAAAGCCATGACCATCTCTCCAGACGGCAAACACTTTGCTGTCATCCTTGAGCAAGGGGAACGCCAGAGCCTGCGCATACTGCATGCAGAAACGGGAAAAGTGACCAAAGACATCAACTTTGACGACTCCTGGCGCTTTGGCCGAATGTTCTGGGCCAACAACGAGCGGGTGCTGGTGCAGCCCTACTATCAACCGGATTTGACCAACACAATTATCGCTACCGGTGCGCTGTACGGGGTGAACGTGGACGGCTCTAAAGAGCGGTTTTTGCTGGGTCCCAGCGCGGGCGCCCAGATGGGGTCCATGGCGGGACGCGATCAGGGGCGACTAGCGGCACTTGTGCTGGATACCTACGATCGCAATCGGCGCAAAGTGGCCGTACAGGTTTTTGATAGTTCGAAACGCCGCCCCTCAACCGCGCTGCTGGACGTCTATACCGGGCGCCTGACAAAACGCACCTATGGGCCCGGCGTACGGTTTTGCCAATTCACCCTGGACAGCGAAGCGCGTCCGCGTTTCTGCCTCACCGCCGATCAGGACACGGATCTGTGGCAAGTGTACTACCGGGAGCCATCCAGCGATGAGTGGTCGATGGTCCACACCGCGGGGGTGTGGGACGATGAATTCAGCATCCAGGGAGAACTGGGCACCGGAGAGTTCCTTGCGACCTGGCCTCATCCGGAAACCAGCATCAAGAGTCTGTACGCTCTGTCTGTTAACGACGGACAATTGAAAAAGACGCTGTTGCACAGCGATCCGGTGTTCGATTCGCTCAGCGTCTACGGATCATCATCCAGGGGTTATAGCCGTGTCCTATATGCCAACCCGAAACCCGAGTACGTCTATCTCAATCAGGACCCCGAACTTGAAGACGTCCATCGGGGACTGGTTGCCACATTTCCTGGTAAGTTCATCAGCTTTACAAGCATGACCGACGACTACCGGCTGGCCATCGTCAGTATTGGTGGCGCTGAATCACCGAGAAAAATGTATCTGCTCGACATCAAAACCCGCCAAATGCGACTGGTGGATGACAGTTACTCAGAGCAGGCAAAGTACAGCACCGCCATGGAACCTGTTGTCATCGAGGCACGCGACGGGGTCACGCTGCATGGTCATCTTAGCCGTACCACACACGAAAAATCCAAGGGCCTGGTGGTGAACATCCACGGCGGACCCCACGGCCCCTTTGACATCTGGGGTTACAACAAGGAGATTCAGTTCTTGACTAGTATCGGGCTCGATGTGCTGCAGGTGAACTTTCGGGGTTCAGGCGGGTTCGGGCTGGACTTTATGCGCTCAGGCTACGGCGAATGGGGACGGAAAATGCAGGATGACGTCACCGACGCGACTCGTTGGGCGATTGATCAGGGCATCGTAGATTCGAACAAGATTTGCATTTACGGCGCCAGCTATGGTGCATATGCCGCTCTGGCCGGCGTCGCGTTCGAGCCGGGCCTGTACCGATGCGCCGCTGGCCATGTAGGCGTCTACGACCTCGTCGAGTTGCGTAAATCCGGGGACATTCCAGAACGCAAAAGTGGTGTGCGCTTCCTGAATCGGGTCATTGGCAATGACGAAGAGAACCTGGTTTCACGCTCACCCTCGGAGTTTGCAGGCCGCATTCGAGTGCCCATACTGCTCACAGCAGGGTTGGATGACGAACGCGCCCCACCGGTGCAGACCCGCATCATGGCTAAAGCACTGGATGATGCCGGATGGCCTGCGACCGTCTCCTATCAGGCACGCGAGGGTCATGGTTTTGTCTCCGAGGAAGCGGAGATCGCCAGACTGGAGCAACTGGGTACGTTCATTCTGAACGCGCTGGCCAACAAAACAGTTTCCGGTGCCGGGTAAATGCGGGCTCTCCTGGCATTTACTTTGAGTTTAATGGTGGCGCTGTGTGCCTCAGCCACTCAGGCAACAGAATGTGACGACGGCAGGTTGGCCTCCGTGCTTGATGCGATCGATCCGCCGCTGACAGATAGCCAGCGCGCACAGTTGCTCAGTGGCCTCACCGCAGCATCGATGTGCGCAGCAGGCCCGCCAGCCGCGAGCACACCGCCTGGCGAAACTGACAATGACGCCGCCCCACCCCGGGTCGCTTCCAGCGAAGAGAAATCTTCGGCGTGGCCGCCGCCAAAGCGGGAAGATTTCATCATTCGTGATCGTATTGATGGGCCGTTTAAAGGCTGGCGAGGCAAAACCCTGTTCAGGCTCGCCAACGGTCAAACGTGGGTTCAGCGCCAGAGGGGGTATCACCGCGCTGATCTGGACAGCCCGGAGATTACCATCACGAAGAATGCGCTGGGTTTCTTTGTGTTGGAGGTGGTTTCCAGTGGGCGTAAGGTGCCGGTCAAACCTTACAGGAAATAAGCACAGCCTCGCGGCCCGTCGCTTAAGAGAGCGGTTTGAGCGCTTTGAGCAATTGTCCGAAGTGGAAGCCGTTGACCACGGACGGCTCAAAGCGCGTCACTTCAAAACCCTGATCGTCGCATCGACGCCGCACATCTTCCCATCCGTCGTCGTCGAGCGCGACGTTCTTCTGGCTGTCGAGTCTGATGCGATAATCGATGATCGAGTCAGATAACTCCTTCAGATACTCTCGCTGAGAGGCGAGAGTTGCCCCTTTGCGCTTGAACACCTCCATAACCGAATTCAGAAACTGCAGCGTAAAGCCTGGATTGGCGTGCGAGTTGGTGCTCTCCTCAAGCTCCTTGACCGTCCCGTTGACCAGCTTGCGTAGATCCTCTGCGGTCTTGTCCTTTTCAGGCGCACGCCCCTCTCGAAACAGCGCATCCAGCCGCGTCAGCAGGCGCTCTACACTGACCATGAGCGCAGACTCTTCCGCTGCCGCCATCTGGCGAAGAATATCGAAGCTGTCGCGACAGACATAGGCGGATCGATGGTGACCGATGATCACCAATTGTCCTCCGGGACGCAGCACCCGGAAAACCTCAGCCAGGGCGCCTGCAGTTTCGGCGTATTCAAAGCCAAATTGACTGACGGCCAGATCAAAATGATCATTTTCGAATGGCATCTGTTCGATCTGCGTTTCACCCTGAAGGGTTAAGCCCTCAGGCAGCTCGGCGTCTGGCGGAATCACTGCACTGTCTACACCTGCGACGGCCAATGAAACCCCTTCCTCTGCAGCGATCTTGAGCAACATCTGGCCCAGGGCCCCGTTACCGCAACCCATATCCAACGCTTTCGCATCGCTTATCGGAGCCAGCAGACGACGCCATAGTGACACCAGCGCGGCGCCACTGTCTAAGTCATCAATGCGCCCAAACGTAGACACCTTGCCTGAGGCCCAGTAATTGGACCATGCCGTGGTTCCTCTAGTCATTTGCGAACTCATTTATCCAGAAATTGACCGCAACCGTAACGCGAGGAACATCTCCTCGATATGGCTCCACGAAGTGAGTCAAGTAAGATGGGAAGATCACCATGTCTCCGTAAGCCAGCTTGTACTTTAAAGCGTTAAAGCTGAACTCGCGACGCGCGTCGCGGCTACTGCGATCCATATACATAGCCGCATGGTGTCGGGGGTCATGGAAGACCAAGTGCCCCTCGTTGTGCCCATCATTGGGCGCATTGCCTGGATCTGCGCAAAAAACAGCACTCCATGACGCCAGTGGGTGAGAATGTGGTCGAAAGTAACCCCCATTCCGCGTTACGTGGAACCAAGAGTGGTAGTTGAACGGGTACTGACGAGTCTCTTCGGGGTCTTTCTCTCCTACCACGGCAATGACGCCGTTGAGATGATTCAGAATCAAGGAGCGCAATGCCTTTATCGGTTCATGCTCCCAGGTCAAGAAATCAAAGCGGCTTTCAAACACCCCGGGTATTCGCCCCTGCGGTGGGGCCTGCTTCTGGTACTGTTCGTTTTCATGATCCAGACAAATACGGGTTATCTCTGCAGCGAGTAACCGTTCGTCCGTCGACACCTGATATAGCGGTGTGCTGAATAAACCTTGTAAAGCCATAAAAAAAATGCCCGGCACGTGCCGGGCATTCCTCCGTTTTCACGTGACACGTATCAGAACGTGTACTTCAAACGACCCACGGTACGACGTCCGGCCAGGTCATAAAGAATCCCTGTCACAGAGTCGTCATAACCGCCAATGGAGTCAAGCACTGGCTCTTCGTCAGTGAAGTTCAGCACACCAAGGGAGACGGACAGGCCGTCCAGAGGAGTACGGAACTCAACAAAAAGGTCGTGGGTGTTGTACGAGTCGTAATCCTCAAGTTCGCCATCACCATGATCACCGATGTAGTTCATCGTATAGTTCACGGTCCAGTTGTCTTGAGTCAAACGCAGGTTCATGTTGACGCGGTCTTCTGGAAAGCCTGCATCACCCATGAAGTTGCTGACCGCGCCACCGGGCTCAGCCTGGAACTCGAAGTCTTCCATGTGCGACCATTCCAATCGACCGTAGAACAATCCGATTGGCGTATCCGTGTCGTATTCAACACGCAGATCCCAGCCTTCGATGTCCAGCGACGCTGCATTCGCGTTCACGTTATCGATGCTGATGATCGTACCCGGCACACCATCAATTGTGGGTCCACGATTGACCGCGGTACCTGCGGGCAGACCACCCTGCTGCTGCAGTCGCAGCAGTCGCTGCAGACTCAGCTGCGTTGCGCGATCGGTCGTATCCAGCGAGAATATATCAAAGCTGGCCTTGAAGCCCTCGAACGGAGAGATGATCACACCAAAGTTGGTGCTTTCAGCTTCTTCTGCCCCCAATGACGGGTTACCACCGGTAAAGTTCTCGACCTGAAAGGTCGGACAGTCAACCGGATCGATGCCCATCGCCTCGCAACGCGGGAAGTCTGTCACGTCGTTGAAGCTCTGTGAGCGAGACGAGTACAGCGCAGTCAGGTCAGGTGCCTTGAAACCTTCGTTGTACGAGGCGCGCAGTACCAACCATTCAAAAGGCTCGTATCGAACGCTGACGGAGGGTGAGGTGTTGCTGCCGAAGTCATCGTAATCGTCGTTACGTACGGCCGCGTTGATCTCGAGGTTATCGAGCAGAGGCACTGAGACTTCAGCAAAGTACGCACTGCGCTGACGGTCGCCAGATGCGGAGTTACCGGCCGTACCGATCACGTTGCCTGCTTCACGGTAGCTGTCGTAGATGTCCTGATAGCTTTCCTTGGCGGTTTCAGCACCAACAGCCCAGCCGATGGCGCCGCCACCGAGCTCTCCAAAACTGCCGGTCATGGAGAAGCCGGCCTGATCATACTCGGTCAGGATGTCACGGAAGGTATCTGCTGAACTCAGCCCAACAGCAGCCGCATTCGAAGCTGCAGAAGGATTGACCACATCGTAAACGCCGGAGGCGGCGAGGTCCTGAATGACATTATTCAGCACGTACGTGTCACCCAGCTCATCTGCGCTATAGAAGTAGTGTCTGATGTAGGCATCGAAGCTGATGCTGTCATCGAACAGCGTCCCCTCTATGCCGAGTACGGTATCCAGCTCATCGCGGTTGGTATTGTCGTCTCGGGGTCCATGCCCAACGAAACGATGGAACGCGAAGAACCCTTCACCGGGCTCCAATGCGCCACTGGCATCCGTGTCCGCTGCATCAAAGAAGCGACCATCCAGAATTGGATTGAGCCCGTTTGCCAGTCGCTGTCCTTCGTCAACGAAGAAAAAACCAACGGCAGGAGCATAACGGCCAAAGCTTTCAATGCGAGAGTAGCGATTCTCCAGATAAACCGTCATGTTCTCATTGATTTCGTAGCTGGCATCGATAAACGAACTGTATCGCTCAATGGCACCCGTCTGAGCGGAAATGTCAGCGTATCCGAAGCCACAACCCTCGGAGGGGCCGTTGGACAGACCAGAGTTACTGGGGATACCGAAGGGGTCCGACAGGACACCTGCGTACACATCCGTGGGGCAGTCACCGATTGGAAATGGGTTAAAGGGGAAACCCGGGACGAAGCCGGTATTGCCACCCACTGACACACCCACCGTGTCATTGAAGGACGGGCCATTGACCTGAGCCGCGCTGTAGTCGCGGTCTTTATCAAAGATCGCATCTCGACTGAACCATTCGAGGCTGGCAATGATCTTGCCTCGATCTCCCGAAGCGCCAAACAGAATCTGCATGGTGTCGGATTCGGCACCATCTGCTGAGGGACGGGTTCCGCCGACGGTGATCTCTGCGCCTTCGTAATCGTCCTTCATTATGAAGTTGATTACACCGCCAATCGCGTCCGCACCGTAAACCGCGGAGGCTGAGTCGGTGAGGATCTCGATGCGCTCAACGGCGGACAGCGGGATCGAGTTGATATCGACTGCCGAGGTGCCTGTAAAAGGGTTACCCGGTACTCGGCGCCCATTGATCAGCACCGCGGTGCGACCTGGGCCCATGCCTCTGAGGTCGACCAAGGCGATCTGGCCGAAGGACGTGCCACTGCGCTCGCGGAACGAGCCGAACGAGTTGTAGGTCGTGTTGCGCAACACGTCTGCGATGTTGGTGAAACCGGAGAGTTCCAGGTCTTCCGAATTGATAACGGTTACGGGCGAGGGTGCGTCGGAGACGGCGCGCTGAATCCGAGAACCGGTGACGACGACTTCTTCGACAACTTCCGCTTCCTCAGCAATGGCCACTCCGGCAAAGCCGGTGCCCATCAGCGCCAGCGACGCAGCCTGCACGGCCGCTACGATTGGCTTTTTCTTCATACAATCCCCCTAGGAATAAATGTTCTAACGACGTGTCGTGAGTAGTTCTTGTTCTTCGCGACGCGGGGGCGGACTTTCTCACTTTTTTCTACACTTTTCAAACATAATTTTTCCAAATTCGACAGTCAGTTATGCCCCATTTTGGTACATGAGTCTTTGCTGTATCAGCGCTGCGCAGCATTCATCGAAGATGCCGTAGTCAGGAGGGGCCATTGCCTGTCGCTGTCACCTGACACATGGTCTAATGACGTTAACCAGGTGAAGGTAACACACCACGATGACGACGGAATTTTCACTCCCCGGGTTGAATGCTCGCTTCACACACCACGAACACGATTATCAGATCGCCAAGGCCTTCGGTCCCAACATTCTAGAGACTCGGCTGCCAGGGCCGGTGCTGGAAGGCCTGATCACCCTGACGGATGAACTTCTGGCCGATGAACAACGGCACTCCTACGGATCCCATCTGGTTGGCCAAATCAAAGAGGAGCCCGAAATCCCCCTGAGTCTGCTTAAGGCTCACGGGGTCTATGACTACATCCGAGACATGTTCGCAGAGTACGTGCTCGCCAGCATCGCCTCAGATGCCGATGCAGCTTATCGACAGGCGGTAACCGAATTTCAGGCGTCCAGCGACTACAAAAATCCAGTACACATCGATGTAGAAGCCGCATGGCTCGTTAGCCAGAGGGCTGGGGAGTACAACCCCATCCACAATCATTCGCAATCTACGCTCTCGAGCGTGATGTATCTGAAAATCCCGGAGGATCTGCAGGCAACTCCGTTTGAGGGGAAGATTTCGGTTGATGGCTGCATAGAATGGGTCAACGCATCCACCCAGCCGATGCACAACGCCACGGTAAGGATTACGCCGCGAGCGGGATTCTTTTATATTTTTCCAGCCACGTTGCTGCATCTGGTCTACCCCTTTAAAGCAAACTCAGAGCGCCGCAGCCTTGCCATCAACGCCAGCCACCGCTACTGATGCACAGCAACAATTCGGCACTTGCTCTCAAGAGCCCAAAGCCACGTTGTGAAGCATCCGATTGCCGTC
Source organism: uncultured Pseudomonadales bacterium (assembly GCA_964393625.1). Taxonomy (GTDB): domain Bacteria; phylum Pseudomonadota; class Gammaproteobacteria; order Pseudomonadales; family Azotimanducaceae; genus UBA4421. Next base: position 53,332 of record CAYMUT010000012.1, on the reverse strand, counting down.
CCAGTCGCCCAAGAGCGCGATTGACGTGTTTGCGCAGACGTTGAAGTGCAATTCTTCGAAATCAACAACGATTCGCCCGTTGCCGACAAATACCTCTCCGACGATCTCTACGGCAAGCCCACCGCTCGAGATCCGATCAATGACTAGGTGTCTCCCTGGTACGCTGGGACCATGAGGATGAATCCCCTGGTACGGACTTTCTGCGGCCAGGCCCAGGCGAAGTCCGCACCATGATCTGTTACGCGGTGCAGAGCGATGAATTCGGCGAGTTGCTGCAATCGGGAAGAAGGCCGCTTTCCGCACAACGATGCGGCTGATAAATTGATCTACCGGGTATTGCGCAGCGTGGCGGACAGTTGGAAACGGCCGCCGCAGTCATGCTCGCAGGCAAGAAGTGAAATTACCATCCGCTTCGAAGAGCGGCTTAGTATGCAATTGGGTGAGCATGATCGTCGGGGTATCAGTCAGCCAGCGCTTCTCACTCATTGCTCACCGACTGAATGACAAATCGGCGCAGATACAAAGTCGGAAACCAAAAAAAGGAGTTCGTCATGAACTCCCTGTTCGAAATGAACGATGCTGATGTCGCTTAGAAGCTTGCAGTCACCGTAGCGATGATGTGCTTGTCTCCGGCGTAGCCACGCTGAAGCACCGGCAGGTCACTGACGCCGGCCGGACCCAGCAGGAAGGCAGAACCCTGCACGCCTTCGTTACCCGTGCGGCAACGCACCTGGCCGACGTAGTCGCGACCGTTCGAGAGGTCTGACGCACGCAGGTAGCGCAGCCCCTTTGCCGGTACGCGCATCGCAGCGCGGCCGAGAGCATTACCATTGGAATCGAAAGCGGCACACATCACCCGCGCTGGCCGGCCGCTGGTGTTGGTTGCAACCACCGCCGTATCGGTAGTAACGCGGTCATTGGGGCGTACGGCCACTTCGCTACGCAAGTCCGTGCCGGTGCGATCGATTTCCATCGCATCGGTTTCCTGTGCCTGCACGTTTCCGGCAAGAATAGAGCCAGCCACGGCCAGCAGCAGAACAGAAGTCATGTTGAATCGTTTCATCGGATACTCCAGTTTAACTACGAGCGACCCCACCTCGGTGCCGCTCTCAATACTGTTCAACGTGCGAGGACTCGTTTGGTTGACCGACTTTCGTGACGAATGTCACGTTTTGGTTGCTTTCCTCTATTACCAGGCGAGCGCGGGATCCTGGATATTACTACCGACCATGCTCTCCATAACGGGAGTGGAAAACACCTCTTCCGGCAGGGCGTCGGGCCCGATAAATGCTGTGAGAAATGGTGCCGTCAGGTCGGGTTTCGCGGCCAAACGATCGTCTCCGGCCTTCGGTCGGAGTTGGGATAGGCAATACACGGGCTTGCGGGTTGGGCTTCCGAAATCGCTTGCGCATCGGAGCCTCCGGTCCTGTAAGCCGGGTGGGGTCTTCCGGCGACCTCACCGGTGAAGTGCCATGGCAGGACATGACGCTCGATACTAACGATAACAAGAATAACCGCTATGCTGGCAGCGAACGAAAAGTATCGATCGGTCAGGGTATAGTTTCACAACTGCACAGGCTGGGGTTCTGGCCGCTGTTTAGGAGGTAGCCATGAGTTTCAATCGACTAAGCTGGGGCGTAAAAGCCAGCTTTCGAAGTTATGTCGAGGCCGCAGGAGGGTCCATCGATTTGAGTGATGGCGCGACCCGCGCCGAGGATGGGACCTTCGTTTTCAACGCAGTGCCCGGTGGCGATCTGGCAATAGCCCCGGATGGCAGCGCTTCAGGAGCGATGAGGTTCGAGGGCACCATCACGTTCGATGCTCACGGCGGGATGCTCAAGTCCACGCTCACGGAGCTGGGTCTGGAGAGTGGTGACGACGGGCTCGTCCTGACGGCACTGCAAGCGCCATTGAATCGAGATCGATGCGCGATCGCCAAACTGAGTCCGGTTGATGTCGGTCCAGATGACGCAATTACCCTGGGTGCGCAGATCACACTAGACGGCATGTACCAGATCGCAGACAACTACCCGCCGGGGACTGAGCTGGACCCGGTGCGATTAGACTGAACTAAGGGATTATCCGTTCGCCCACAAGTTACCTCCGCCGGACCAAGCAATGACCTCTACAATGACAACCGCAACATCAGTCACCAGTTTCGGGCAGGAATTGGTCCGCCTGTTTGGACCAGGCGCATTTTCCGTGCCTCTGTCTTCAGACGATCGTATGGGGCGACGAATTCACGGCGTCGACCTCACGGTCGCACTGTCGGAAGAGCAGGCGCAACTTCTCGTCGCACTGCTCGATCGGTTCAGCGTCATCAGTTTTCCCGACCAGGGTCACCCGTCATTTAAACTGCGATACCTGGAACGGCTGGCCAATCACTTCGGGGCACCAATTACCCACCCGAAAAACTACGCCAACTACATCGAATTTGAACCGATTCCGCTGTCGACGAGTCTGTTCTACGTACAAAGAGCACCCACTACACGCGATAGTGCCGGTGGCACATGGGTTGCGGATATCCCGCCTGACACAGGTTTCTATCACCCGGATTCTCCGCAGGAACTTACCCGCAGGCGGCTGGCATTGCCGTTGAACGGAGAAACCGCGTATGCGGATACCGCCGCCGCTTTCGCTGATCTGCCACAAGCCAAGCAAGTAGAGCTCGAGCAGACCATGGTGCGACGGCGCTTGCGCGCTGGCGATCCCGGCTGGCTGATACCCCTTGTGTACACCAATCCGCGCACCGGCACCAGGTCACTGCACAGCCCGGTGTGGGCATCGCGCGGTAAGAATATAGCGCCGGTAGAAGTGGACGGAATGTCCGTGCGGGAATCACGTGAGTTCCTGGATGAGATCGAAAACCACGTTCTGCACCCGAGATATCGATACGACCATGTACACACGCCGGGCGACATCGCCATATGGAGTAACTTCTCTACGCTGCACAACGCGCCTCCGGCCAAGCGCACCATCAATAATCCGCAAGACGCACGGCTGATGTATCGGATCAGTTGCAAGGGTGAGCCGAGTTATAACCTTCCTCGGCGTGATACCGACTCATGGATCGAGGCCAATATCCTCGCGCCCTATCGCAGCCTTGAACGATGGTTCGAAGACGCCGGCTAGGTACAGAGTCAGTCGGGACTATTCGCTGCTGCCTTGAGCCATGTCCGTACGATGCCAGTGACCCGGGTGTCCAGTTCTTTGGCGCTTATGCCCATGCGCCTGGCAATCGGCACCCGAAAGATTCGATAACCGCGATTCAAAGCGGTCAAGGTGGCGTGCAACGCCTCGAGATCATGATCGCGGTGTAAATCGCCATCGATCACATCCTGCCGGAGGCGGCTGATCGCACCTTCGTACTGCGGCATGGGGTCGACAGATTCATCTCCGTCGAGCACTAGCAGAGCACGCAGTTTACTGTCGTTGATTGAATCCTTTGCGTGGATCATTTCTGACCTTCGCTCGACAAAAGGCATATTTTGTTGGCTTGCGACAAGTCTGTTTTTTACGGCATCAAAGCGGCGATTGATTGCCGCGCGCAGCAGCTCCTGCCGAGAGCCGAAGTAGTGGTATATGTTCCCGCGATTGACCCCTGCACCGTCTGCAACTTCTCTGAGGTTTAGCCCGGCGAGAACACCGTTTGTGCGGATGAGCTCCAGGGCGACGTCGATCAGGCGCTGTTCGGTTTCAGCTCTACTCCGCCTTTTCTTAACCGGTGACCCCCTGTTCGGGGTGCTACTTGTCCCTGGCGGCGCCATCAATTCACTCCTTAAGGTGACAGGCTCTGCTTGCGAGCCATAACATCGCAGGCGATAATCCTACGCCAGCTAACTAACAAAATGCTAATTAATAATATCATTATGATAGGGAATAGGAGGTAAGCGTGACAATGCTTTACCGGGCTCGTAGCGGGTGTGCTGCTTTGACTTTAGTGTGGCTGGCGATTACCAGCCCGGTTTTCGCGGTCGCCAACGAGACAGACGAACCGGCTGCGTTACGTTCTGCGTTCTTTGGATTGGACAACGCCCTGCCGTTTCTGGCGAATATGCTTTGCCTCGGCGCCTCCGGGCTCGACGGCATGCCTGTGGTGCTGTCGCATACCATAGACCCGGAAACGCTCGAGGCCGAGGACTTTCAGGTCGTGACACAATCCGGGGCTAAGCAGACGCCGCACTGCGTCACGCTGCGGCCTGCGCAAGATCCTGGGGAGCTGCGCACGGTGCTGCTTATAGGTGAATTCGGCAACGCCAACGATGATCCGCCTGGGCTCGTGCGCGTTGTTGGAGATCTGATGTCGGACGGCAGCAGAAGTAAAGGCATCAATTTCCGTGGATCCGACGTAGCCGTTACGCCCCTCGATAACGGTCCCTCGTTGGTGCTGGCGGAGCGTATCGCTGTGAGCAACCTTGCTGCAGAGACCAGAGGTACATTGTGTCCTGAGGGCGTGCAAGAGGTAGTCCGGGTGACCTGGGCTGGCGGCGTGCGGCGGCCCAATCGCGAAGAGCTGGGCGATGCAGAGCGCATGCTTTACCGTGTGACAGTAGCACGCGCAGACGGCTCGACTCACGAGATTGCCCCGGCGGCGCTTGCGGATCTGGCTGACGGCGATAACAACCATCTTCTGTGTCTGGACACAGCTGCGGCTGCCGTGGCCGTTGGTTTTCCGGCGGGGTATCTGGTTGATCCAAATGGAGATTTGAACCCCGACACGCACATCACTGTTGGCGCGGGAGTGAATTGATGCAGCGACTGACAAAACCAATCACCGGCATTGTGCTTAGCGGTGTGCTGCTCGCTGCCTGTGGCAGCGATGACCAGCCAGACTTGAATCAAAGACCTGCCGGGTTTGCCGATTCCTTGTTTCCGACAGAGCACACCATCGTCGACCGCAGAGTAGAGCAAGCCGCGAACCCTGATCGGAATGCCTACTTCGGCGATCTGCATGTGCATACCACATACTCTTTTGATGCGTATGCGTTTGGCACATTGGCTACGCCCTACGATGCGTATCGTTTCGCAAGAGGCGAAGCGATCAGGCACCCGGCGGGGTTTGATATGCAGCTGCGTGAACCGCTCGACTTCTACGGCGTCACTGACCATGCCATGTTCATGGGCGTTGCACCGGTAGCGGCGGATCCGAGCAGTGAATTGTCGAGGTTTCCCTTCACCGAAGTGCTGCATGATCTGAATGCACCGGACAACATGGATCGCTGGAGTTTGCCAAGTCGTGTGGGCAGTTTTGGTGGTTTGCTAGCAGGCCTGGTGCCCGGTATCGCCAATGGCGAGATCGACCCGGAAGAAACCCTTTCGATTACGCGGCGCGCCTGGGCGGACACGATCAATGCGGCGGACATGTTCAATGATCCCGGTCGCTTCACCACCTTTGTGGCCTACGAATACACAACGGGGTCGGATGATCGGGGCAACCTCCATCGAAACGTGGTGTTCAAGAGCAGTGATCGGGTACCCGAAGTGCCATTCTCCCGTGTGCACTCGAACAATCCCGAAGATCTGTGGGATTGGATGGATACGCTGCGCGATGCGGGGGTGGAGTCGATGGCCATACCGCACAACTCCAACGGATCGAACGGCCAGATGTTCAAGCTGGTTGATTTCACCGGCAACCCCATCAACGACGACTACGCGGTGCAACGCATGCGCAATGAGCCGCTGGTTGAAATCACGCAAATCAAGGGCACGTCGGAAACCCATCCCGCTTTGTCCACGACCGACGAGTGGGCCGACTTCGAGCTGATGGAATTTCGCGTCGCCACCAGGCTACCGAGCCAGCCCGAGGGTAGCTACGTGCGTGACGCATTGCTCCGGGGTCTGGCGCTAGAGGCGCAGGGCATCAGCAATCCGTACACGTTCGGAGTGATCGGTTCCAGTGACACGCACACGGCTGCCGCGCAGAACGACGAATCTGATTTCAGCTCCAAACTGGGCATTCTGTCGGCCGACGGGCAACTGCGCGGCGCGGTGCCGTTTGGCGCCGTTGACGGATTGCTCTTCAACACGCTTGCCCCCCGGGCGATGACGGAAGTTGATGGTGAGATCTTTATCGGCGGTGCGAGCCCAACCTATGGGGCGTCAGGCCTTGCCGGGGTCTGGGCGGAAGAAAACACCCGCGAGGCCATCTATGCTGCTTTTCAGCGCAAAGAGACCTTCGCCACCTCGGGACCGCGCATGCGGCTGCGTTTTTTTGCCGGATACGGATTTCCTGATGATCTGATGCACATGGCCGATGGTGTGGCGCGCGCTTACTCGACAGGTGTCACCATGGGTGCAGATCTTGCTGCGGATCCCTCGAATGGGCCGACCGGAGGCATTCCACGATTCGCCATCTGGGCCCAGGCAGACGCCAACAGTGCGCCGCTGCAGCGTCTGCAGATCATTAAAGGATGGATTGACGCAGCCGGCGAGACCCATGAGGCGGTCATCGATATCGCCTGTGCCGGCGGGGTGCAGGTAGATCCCACCACCCGACGTTGCCCGGACAATGGTGCGAGCGTTGAATTGAGTGATTGCAGCATCAGCGCGAACACAGGTGATGCCGAGATGCGCGTGGTATGGAGCGATCCGGACTTCGATGCCGGCCAGCGTGCATTTTACTACGCGCGGGTGCTGGAAAACCCCACCTGCCGCTGGAGCACATGGGATGCCATCCGGGCAGGCACCGAACCGCGTTCTGACCTGGCGGCGGCGCTCCAGGAACGCGCATGGTCTTCGCCAATCCACTACGTGCCGCAAACCGCAGGCGCACAATGATGTGCAATCATCACTTGTGGCGTCTGCTTGTACCGGCGATGCTCGCTGCTGGATGTGGTGGTGGCGGCAATCAACCGACGCAAGCCCAGCGCGCAGCACTGGCCCAACCGCTGTTTGAAACCGAATACAAGACCGTTGAGCGGCGCAATCCATCAGATCCGGGGCAGTCAAGTGGCGGTCGGCCAGAGGCTAACCCCGACCGTAACGCTTACTTCGGTGACCTGCACGTACACACCAGATACTCGTTCGACGCCTACGCTTTCGGCACGGTTGCCTCGCCGGATGACGCCTATCGCTTCGCCAAAGGCGAAGCCATCAAAAACCCGGCAGGATTCGACATGCAACTGCGCGAACCACTGGACTTCTATGGCGTTACCGATCACGGCATGTTTATGGGTGTGGCCGCGATGGCGGCCGACACGAGCAGCGACATTTCCAGACATGCGTTTGCCCAGGTGGTACACGACTTGAACGCACCAGGTAATACGGGGCGTATGAGCATCCTGGATCGGATGCGCAGCTTCGGCCTTGCCCGAGCATTGGCCCTTGCGATCGTCGACGGGCAGGTCGATCGCGAAGAACCGTTGGCAATTACCAGGAGCGCCTGGGCAGATTCCATCAGGGCGGCGGATGAGCACAATGATCCGGGTCGCTTTACTACGTTTGTTGCCTATGAATACACCACGACGTCCGCCGATAACGGCAGTCTGCACCGCAATGTGGTCTTTAAAGGCAGCGATCTTTTGCCTGAGGTACCTTTCTCACGAATGCACTCGCGGGACCCTGAAGATTTGTGGGATTGGATGGATACGCTGCGCGACGCCGGAGTGGAATCACTGGCAATACCACACAACTCGAATAAGTCTAACGGCCACATGTTCAAGCTCGAGGATTGGGCAGGTGATCCTTTTGATGATGAATATGCGGTCAAGCGGATCCGCAATGAACCGCTGGTCGAGCTCGTCCAGATCAAGGGTACCTCTGAAACCCACCCGGCCTTATCCAGTCGTGATGAATGGGCGGGATTCGAGCTGGTAAGCACCCGTGGGGTTGGCATGGGACGACCCACGGTCAGCAAACCTGAAGGCAGTTATGTGCGTGAAGCGTGGCGCGCGGGCCTGCAGTTGGAAGCCCAGGGAATCACCAATCCCTTTGCTTTTGGCGTGATTGGCTCCAGCGATACCCATACCGCGGCGGCACAGAACGACGAATCTAACTTTTCCTCCAAATTGGGGCTCCTGTCTGACACCGCCGATCTGCGTGGCTCGGTACCTTTAGGCTTGGTGGACAGAGCACTCTTCAGCATCCTCCCGGGGCAGGAAGTAGTGGAAGTCGACGGCGAGAGTTTTGTGGGCGGCCAACAGCAGGAGTTTGGCGCAGCCGGCCTTGCCGGCGTCTGGGCCGAAGAAAATACCCGGGAGTCGATCTATGCCGCTTTTCGGCGCAAAGAAACCTTTGCAACCTCTGGCCCACGCATCCGCGTGCGGTTTTTTGCCGGGTACGGTTTAGCGGAGGATTTGCTGGAAACGACAGAGGGCGTGGCGCACGCCTATGCCAGCGGCGTGACTATGGGTAGCGAACTAGCCGCCGATACAACCCAGGCAAAGCGTGCGCCAACGTTTGCTGTCTGGGCGCAGGCTGATGCCAGCAGCGCGCCAATCCAGCGTCTGCAGATCATTAAAGGATGGATAGACGCATCTGGTGAAACCCATGAAGCCGTCATTGATGTAGCCTGTGCAGGCGACGTGGCTGTGGATGCGGCGACCCAGCGCTGTCCGGATAATGGCGCCACGGTGGATTTGAGCGATTGCAGTATCCGCGCAAACACCGGCGATGCAGAAATGCGCGCGGCGTGGACCGACCCGAATTTCGATGTCAACGAACGTGCCTTCTACTATGCCCGGGTATTGGAAAACCCGACGTGCCGCTGGAATACCTGGGATGCAATCAGGGCGGGGACAAAGCCTCGTTCTGACCTGGCAGCGACGCTTCAGGAACGAGCATGGTCTTCGCCGATACAGTATCGGCCTGGCATCCCAGCAGATCAGGCAGGGCAAAATTAACGCCGCGGTTCGGCGATGCCTGGACCATTGGCGGTTGTGGCGCTGTATAGTTGCACCAAGCAGACAAATCCTTGCGGCATTGATTCCGATAACCGATGAATACGCGCACGACCACTGTTTCGCTCGATATCCAGCGCTTCACCGTCTGCATGGTGTTTCTGGCGTGCCTCGGCCTTGCGGCCTGCACCGGCGTTTTGACAAACACGCCTGAGTTTCGAGATCTGGTGAATCGTCAGCTGGTGCTCGAGGATACGGGCAAGGGACGCAACTGGAACTTCTGGCGGGCGCCGGACCTGACGATAACCCCACACAGCGAAGGCTACCGTCTCAACCTGCTTGACCGCGCGGCGCTGCCAGTGCAATCCATGTTTCGAGATCCCGCCCGGGTTGAAGATCTGGGTAGCGCGGTCGGCGCCGTCATCGTCATCAGTAAAGTACGAGAGTACGGCATGGAGACCGGCTACCCGGTGGTGCTGGGCCGTATAACCCTGGCTGACGGCGAATCCTATCCGTTCGAGGCAGAGTGGCGCAGAGACTACAGTGACCACGTCAGGCCGCGAAGCGGTTGAGACCAGCGCAATAGTGTCTCAATGATAGGGTAATGGGGGTAACACAGTGAATGAAGAAGACAAACGCCTGGGCATGGACCGGGAGATTTCCCGGCGTGATTTTCTCGAAGGCTCCTTACGCTATGCCGCCGGCAGCGCGCTTGCTGCCGGAGTATCAGCCGACGCGGGTGCACAGGCGCAAAACAAATCCGGCTCAGCGGCCAATGTGGGTATGAAGCGGACGGCTTCGGGTTCGACCTTGCCACCCGGAAAGCAGGGGCTGCGGGGCAGCCACGGGGGTTCGTTCGAGATTGCCCATGAGCTGGCCTGGCAAGGCCGTGATGATTGGGGGGTTATCGCTGATGAGGACCACACCCCTTACGATCTGGTGGTGGTCGGTGCCGGGGTCAGCGGCCTCGCCACAGCCTTCTTTTATCAACAGAACGTGCCGGACGCACGCATACTGATCCTCGACAACCATGATGATTTTGGCGGGCATGCCAAGCGCAACGAATTCAGCTGGGGCGACCGGACGATTTTAGGATATGGCGGCAGCCAATCGCTGGAGGCGCCTGGCGCGTACAGTGACGTGGCGAAAGGACTGCTGCGCGAACTGGCAGTGGACGTTGATGAACTTGGCGCGGCATACGATCAATCTTTCTACAAACGCCACGGTTTGCAGGGGGTCATCTATTTCGATCGTGACACTTTTGGCCGTGACGTCACACTAGGCTCACAGTTTTTTGATCAATCCCTTTTCCTGCCGTTGGCCCGGTCGGATGTCGCGGCGACCGATGCAGTGGATGAAATGCCGCTTTCCGATCAAGCCAAAGCGCAGCTGAAAACTTTGTTTAGGTACGGTGAAGACCCTTTACCGGACCATTCCATATTCGCTGAGCCGGACTTTCTCAGCGGCATCACCTACAAAGAGTTCTTCACCAGACACCTGGGTGTGACCGCGCCTGACGCCTGGCAGTTGGTGCAGAACATGGGCAATTCTTATTACGGTTATGGAATGGATCTGGTTTCGGCTTTCGAGGCGTTAGCGCTTGGCCTGCCGGGATTGGGTAACACCAGCCTCGGTACTTTTGAGGGCTTGATTCGGCGCTTGATCGGCTGGACCACAGAACCTTACATCTATCACTTCCCTGACGGTAATGCATCGGTGGCACGATTGCTCGTGCGCCGTCTCGTGCCCGAAACAGCAGCCGGGAACGACATGAACGACGTGGTCACAGCTCAGTTTGATTACCGTCGTCTCGATGATCCGGGCAGCAATGTGCGCGTGCGGCTGAACAGTACCGTGGTCAATGTCAGCCACAACGGCGATCCTGCGCGGGCGCAGGATTGCTCGATCACTTATGTTCGCGGGGGCAGTGCCCAACGGGTGAGCGCAAAGCAAGTAGTGCTGGCCTGTTACAACATGGCCATACCGTATATTTGCCCGGACATGCCAGCCGCCCAGAAAGAGGCGCTGGCCAAGCTGGTTAAGATCCCGATGTGTTCAACCAACGTGCTGCTTAACAACTGGCACGCGGTAAAAAGCACGGGTGTGGGGTTTGCCTACTCTCCGGGACGCTGGAACAAGACCCTGTTGTTAGAGTTTCCGGTGTCTATGGGTGACTATCAGTTCGCCAGCACGCCAGACGATCCGATCATGTTCCATAGCCTGCGAGGTGTAGCGGGAGCCGGTGAGACACCTGAAGAACAGTCTCGATCCGGGCGTTATGAGCTGCTAGGCATGGCATTCTCCGACTACGAGCGGGAAATCCGTAAGCATCTCGCGGGCATGCTTGAGCCGGGCGGCTTTGATCCTGCCAAAGACATCGCCGGAGTCACCGTCAACCGCTGGCCGCACGGTTACGCCTGGGCGCCCAATCCGCTGTTCAACCCTGAATACGCGCCGGGTGAAAGTCCGCACGAAATCGGCAGGCAACCGTTCGGCCGAATCAGAATCGCCAACTCCGATGCGGGTGCCCGAGCATACCTGGATTGCGCCATCGACGAAGCATGGCGTGCGGTGAACGAATTAGGCTGATTATTATACAAAATATATAATAAAGATTGGATGGATGGGGAAACCGTTATGTCACACAGAGGAGGCCGCATTATTCACGATGCAGATAGCCATATTATTGAAGGGCGGAGCTGGCTTGAAAGCTAAGCTTCTGAATAGGTCCGTGAGAATCTGGACCAGGGAGTATTCAACCTGGATATGCCCGAGTTGGATCCTTTGATGGATGCAGCCGCCAAGCGCCCTCGCACGTTGCTCATGACTCTATGAACACCGGGGTTGAGCGCGTGCTGGCAGGCAACCTGGGTTCCAGCGTCAGATCCGAGTTACGCCATGACACACGGATTACCCTCACCCTGATGGCGCTGAAGATCAGTTCGCAGACTATGAACGCGGCCTGGATGCGGTAAACGCAACGCCTGAAGAGCTGGATCGCTTTTACAGCAGGAACTATGAGGATTATCTCGGTCTCCCGGCAACAGCTTAGCAAAGGAAATTATTCGGTGCCGTTCATTAGCTTGTGGATGCCGCCGAAAATAAACGCTACCGTCTGATCGATCTGTGCCTCACGATCGCCACCGTATCGTCCAAAGTACTCGGCAGCGGCAAGAGAAGCGCCGGATGCAAGCACCACAAGCTTTTCCGCCTGTCGGTTTGCAATGTTGTACTCCTTTGCCATCTCCTTGATGAACAATGGTGCATAACGTGGACGTTCATTCTCCTGCAGCGCTTGGCGCACATCAGGCTGGTTAAACAAGATACTCAACACGTCGCCACCGGCAAATTGTTTAAAATTGATATCTACATATACGTGCACAGCCTGCAAGCAAGCTCAAAATTACAACGAGTCGGTTCGATAGGAGATAAAGGACATCCTCTTATCGATTCATCAATTCCTGGATAGCTTCATCCAGGCTCCGTAGCGAAAACGGTTTGGGAAGAAAATTTACCCGTGAATCCTGCTGTAACAGGCCATCGAGTACCTCCTCGTTGTAGCCTGAAATGAGCAGTGCTCTCAGACGCTGATTGTCTTCAATCATCAATCGGTAGAGTTCCGTACCCCGAGTGTCAGGCATAACAATGTCGCTGATCAGAAGATCAATGTGCATGTCTTTCTGGGTCGTAAGCGCGTCTTTGGCATTCAGCGCAATGGCGGTATTGTGGCCGAGTGAGTGAAGCATCTGCTGAAGGATATTGCGCACTGCCTCCTCATCTTCCACCAGCAGAATGGAAAGTTGCCTCGAATCTGTCGAAGGGGATCCAGCGGAATCTATCAGGGCTCCGCGCGGGGTCGGTGCAACCCGGGGGAGCGAAATTGAAAATCTTGAACCGGCTCCGGGCTCAGATTTTACGGCCATGCGACCGCCGTGCTTTCTAACTATGCCCAGTGAACTGGACAGTCCGAGTCCGCTCCCCATGTCGCCCTTGGTGGTATAAAAAGGCTCGAAAACAGCTTCGAGTGCACTCTCTTCGATGCCCACCCCGGAATCGGAGACACTGTAGATGACTTCCGTCTCGCTGGCCTCGACTGCAACGCTCAATTCGCCGCCGCGCGGCATGGCATCCACGGCGTTGATAACCAGATTCAGAAGCACCTGACTCAACTGCTGCGTGTCACAACTGATATACAGTTGATCATCGCCGCGACCAAAATTGGCCCTGATGTCTTCCCTGACGATACCCACGGAAAGTGCACGAAGTTCGTCAATTGGCCGCTGGGCCGGCACACTGACGCGGTCCAGGGGTTTTGAGCCGCCGAAGGCAACAAGCTCGCGGGTCAAACCTGCTGCGCGATCAGTGGCATCGGATATCAGCTCCAGCGTTTTCTGTTGCTCGTTTGTCAGCGGACCGTCAAACCCAACGGTCTCTACAGCCCCACTGATGACCATCAGCAGGTTGTTGAAGTCATGGGCAATTCCGCCGGCAAGCCTGCCCAGCGCCTCTAGTCGCTGGGCCCTGGCAAGCGCGGTTTCGGCATTGCGTCTTCGTTCGGATATGAGCGCGATGGTGGCAAAGTCAGACAGCGTTCCGGCAAAACGGGCCTCTTCCTGGTTCCATTCCCTGACTCTCCCGCACTGTTCGAAGCAGATAATACCTGCAAGTTCACCATCCACCCTGAGCGGCGCAATCAATTTCGAGTAGATTTCGAAAGGCTCGAGGTAGTCTTCGCTAAGCTCACGGGTTCTTGCATCATTTCTCGCGTCAACAATGCTCAACACACGCTCACGTTCGAGTGCGTCGAAGTAAACCGGATAGCTGCGACGCGGTAATGCCTGGCCGCGGCTGTGTTGGCTACTGGCAAGATCAAATGCGTCAACAACCTCAAGTTTATCTGCCGCCTCATCAAGCAGCCAGACCTGCGCTCGCGATACGCGCATGACCCGGGCTGCTCTTTCAGCGATCCTGGCATATGTGGACTGCAGATCGTCATTGGCTGCCGCTGGCATTCGAGTCAGTTCGCTTATTGCTTCCGCGTAGCCGGGGGCTGTGTGCTCATGTCCGCGTAACAGCGCTGCCAGGTGTGGCGCCACCAGCGCTGCGATACCCTGCAGGATCTCGCGCGTGAGCTCAGAATAGTCGTCAAGGTTATCGCTCTCGCTGTCGAGCACGCCAAGCACTTCATCGCGATAGACAAACGGAACAGCAAACTCGGATTTGCCCGAATATTCGTCACGGATATAGCGGGAATCCTCAGACACATCATCAACATATTCCGTGCGCCCGGTGAGGCCTACGGTGCCGACAATACCGGTGCCGAGAGGAATGCCAAGGCGATTCACAATATCCGAGTCTTCAGTACGTTTAATGCCAAGCGCTGCCACCTGAGTGAGCACGTTGCCGAGACGGACATAAAACACACAATCTTCCAGACCGCAGATATCACCTGCTTCATCGACAACATGCCAGGCAAGGTCTTCAAGGTCGGAAAAGCCGTGCATAGCAGCTGCAAGCTTCTGCAGTCGGTCGAGCTCTCGCTCTCTTAACAGCGTTGGCTGAGTCATCGAATCGGGACCTGTGTGCACCATTTACTTCTTAGCAGCCCAATAATAGAGAAAAAATCTTTCAGGAACCTCAAATGAACGGTAAGCATGTTGCAAGGCTGGGCATGAGTTTCCTGACGACGGCTGACCGCGAATTGTGTGCCCACTGCTAATTCCCCCAAGGTATTACAGCCGGGGATACCCAGCAGCGCACAAGGGGTGTAGTAAAGCGCGCCGCTTCTGGTGTTGGAGGAGGTATACCCAATCCACGCCACGCCGGCACGTGTAATCTCTGGGTAGCGCTTTCGCGGAAACCATACACTGGGGATCCAGGTCATGCGGTCATCAAACGGGCTACCTCCCACACGAAATTCCTGTGACAACTGCTCGTAGGGAGAGTCCCGATCTGCCAGCCCTTCAAGGCTGTAGGAAGGCCCACCGCGAAAATCCGTACCCCAGCCCCAGGACTCGTTGAGTTCTTCTGTCTCAAGATAGGCAGTGATGGAGGTGAAGGGGTCGTCATCAGCCGCGCACGCCGCCAGGAGGTCGTCAAAGCATCCCAAAAATGGCGGTGATCTGATTGAGTCCGGTGGGCCCGCCGAGCACTGCCTCGCAATCTCCCGGTCCGCTGGTTTCCCTGGCGCGGAACAATTCACCTGCCAGGGTCACTTCCAACGTGTCGGTTGGCGTCCACAACAATTTGCCGCGGAATGACCGGGAACCGGTTGTGTTCCACTCACGCCCACTCAAGTCTTCCATATAACCGTCGTCTTTGCGCGTCTGGATCGCAAAACGTGCGCCGAGGGTATCGCTGATAGGGATGTTCACAAGCGCATCCCCGGCAATCTGCGCGTCGTTCCCAAACCCCGCACTTACATTTGCGCTGAATTCAGGTTCCGGGTCTTTGGTGATAGCCTGCACCAAACCGGCCGTGGTATTGCGCCCGAACAAGGTACCTTGTGGACCGCGCAGCACTTCCACTCGTTCGATGTCTAACAGATCAAATACCGCACCCTGCGGGCGACCCAGATACACACCGCCAACATATACCCCTACTTTGGGGTCCTGGGTTGGTCCCCAGTTGACCTGTCCGATGCCGCGCAGGAATACCTGGGCGGTGCCTTGCGCCAGGGCGCTGTGCAGGAACGACAGATTAGGCGTGATATTTTCGATGTTCTTGATCTCGGTAATAGCACGGCTTTCAAGCTGTTCAGAAGACAGGGCGGTGATTGGAATCGGCACCGACTGTGCAGTTTCCTCCCGCCGGCGGGCAGTAACGATAACTTCCTCGATACCCTGGCGTTGCACCCGGTCCGAGTCGTCGGCCTCCGCCCTGCATTGGTTGCAACAAGAATCCTAACGCGGCCATAACGGTCAGGAAAGTGATCATTTTCATGTTTACCCCCCAGTTATACAAGAAAGCGTCAATCCTCGAGCTTAGCCGCAAGTAAAGGCCGCCGCGATCTCGTGTTCGTTCTGGGTGGGTGCATTGACCCGATGCAATCGAGGTTCGTCCCTGCCGAAGAATAGCCGACTTGATCCCCAGGGTAACAGGCAGGATGATGAACGGCTCGCAGACTAACCAGGAATTCTGATGACCAGCGTATCCGACACAGAAAAAGAACAATTCTTTGCAGAAGTTGATGCCGCATGTAAAAAGGCCGTCTGGTGCGCCATTGCCACGGTGCATGGTGATCAGCCCCGCGTGAGGGTAGTCCACCCCACCTGGGACGGTGATGTGCTCTGGTTTGCCACTGGTCCGGAATCACCTAAGGCCAACCACCTGCGAGCCAATCCCCACGTCGACATCCAGTACCAGGTGGCCCCGCCGGACTTTGTTCATGTGATGGTGCGCGGCACGGCGGAGCTGACAACCGACCAGGTCGCCAAGAACCACGCCTGGGACGCCATCGACTACGATCTCACCCAGTTTGGTTCTACAGGCCCCGAAGATCCCAACTTCATGCCCGTGAAAATCACACCCACGCGGGTGGAGCTGTCTGAAATGTTCGGCTCCACCAACAAGCGGGTCTGGCGTGCCTGAAACCGGCACATCCACTAGCGCTTGCTCTACCGGTTCCTTCGAGTTGCTAATGCTTTTTGGTTCTTGTCTACTGCGCCGCAGACAAGTGATGCAGATACGTAAACCTTAAGGAGTGCTGAGCAGATGCCACAGAGGCAGTATGACATCATCGTATGGGGTGCCAGCGGTTTTACCGGGCGATTGGCGGCGCAATATATCCAGCAGCAGTATGGGCAAGGCAACATGCGTTGGGCCATCGCAGGCCGCAACCCGGGCAAGCTGGCCTCGCTAAAGCCGGCGCCTGAAGTTGAGGTGCTGGAAGCAGATTCCTTCGACAAAGCCTCGCTGACGGAACTGGCGAAACAAACCCGGGTAATGTTGACCACTGTCGGCCCTTACGCACGGTATGGCAGTTTGTTGGTGGAGGCATGTGCCGAACAAGGCACCCACTATTGTGACCTTACCGGTGAAACGCACTGGCTAAAAAAGATGATCGACCAGCACCAGAAAACTGCTGAAGACAGTGGTGCGATTCTCATACCTATGAGCGGATTCGATAGTATCCCGTCGGATCTGGGCTGTTACGTCGTGCAGAAAAACTTTACCGAAACCTACGGCAGGCCCGCTAATGAAGTTAAGTACAGAGCTGGGGAAACCAGGGGCGGGTTCAGTGGCGGCACCATCGATAGCATGATGGCGATGATGGAGCACGTCAGAGAAGACCCGAGCATCATGAAGATTGTTGCGGACCCATATGCCCTCAACAGCGGCTCGGGATTAGATGGCCCGGATTCCAACGCGCCTTTTTATGATGAGGATTTCCACTCCTGGGTGGGGCCGTTCGTGATGGCGCCGGTCAATACCCGTGTGGTTCGCCGCAGCAATGAGCTGATGGGTTATAAGTATGGTCATGACTTTCGCTATCACGAGGGCATGCTTACCACCAGGGGGCCACTGGGTGCTGCGGCAGCCGGTGGCATCGCTGCGGGCCTCGGGGTATTTGCCGGCCTCGCCGCCTTAGAGCCGACCCGCAAGTTACTGCAACGGGTATTACCCAAGCCTGGAGAGGGACCGAGCGAAGAAATGATCGAAAACGGTTACTTCACAGTGGAACTGCTGGCCAAGCACTCGGACCTGCCCGGCGCTCAGTCGCGGCTGCGTGTTCACGGCGAAGGCGATCCAGGCTATGGATCGACCTCGAAGATGTTAGCCGAAACGGCTGCAAGCTTGGCGCATGACGAGATCGATGTAGGTGGTGGATTCTGGACCAGTGCCTCTGCGCTGGGAGATAAGTTAGTACAGCGACTTGAAGCCAATGCCAGGATGACATTCGAGCCGCTTGGTTGAGCTGTTTCAGAACCAGCCTCTCGGAAATGATTTTCGGGGACTAAGGCTTGCTATGGTTGGTATTCACCAGCGCGAGGAGGGTGCGTGAACTGAGGTGCTAAGTAGGTGTGCTGACACACTTAACACTCACCTGCTGGACCGATCGACGCTATGATTGCGAATAACCTGACAATCCGGACAAAGCTGTTTCCACCGGTCAGCAATACGGATACGCTGGAAAGGCCCGCGCTGCTCAATTCGCTTGAGAGCTCCCAGAGGGCGAAGTTGATTTTGGTTCATGCACCGGCCGGTTATGGAAAAACGACACTGCTATCGCAGTGGTTTCGAACCATGGTGGCTCGCGATAACTTGGCTTGCTGGTTATCACTCGATGAATTGGATGAGAACCCAACCAGCTTCCTGCGCTATTTCCTGGCCTGCGTACGTGGGGCTGTGGGTGACTTCTGGACAGATGGTGAAAGCTGGTTAGACGGAAGGCTCGAGCCCGACCTGACCCTGGCCCTGAATCAGATCCTCAATGAACTGGGCCAAATGGAACAGCCCTTGACGGTTTTCATTGATGATTACCAGTACGTCAAATCCACGGCTTTGCATAAATTCATAGAGCGTCTGGTCGAGTGGTCGCCCAACCAGTTCAGGTTGGTCATTGGCGGGAGAATCATCCCTCCCTTACCGTTGAGCACTTGGCTGGTCAACGAACTACTCTATGAAGTTGATGTCAGCATGCTCCGGTTTACGCGCGAGGAAGTGACCTCGTTTCTATCGCTGCGGCACGATCTGAAATTGTCGCCGGGGCAGATAGAGGTGATCTGGACAAAGAGTGAGGGATGGGCCGCTGGGCTGCAACTGGTGGCGCTGGTGCTCAGGAACCATGCCAATCGAGATGAATTCATTGGCTCTTTCTCGGGCAACCTCACAGAGATTTCTGATTATCTCACCAGCAATGTGCTCGAGCAGCAGCCACCCGACATTCAGGAATTCCTGCTCAAGACTTCAATTCTTTCTCGCTTCAACTCAGAACTTTGTGATCTCCTGACGGGCCGCAGAGACTCCAGTGCCCTGCTGCAGAAACTGGATTCGGATGGACTCTTCACAGTGAAGGTCGATACAACAGAATCCTGGTACCGATTCCATCACTTATTCCATGATTTTCTCAAAGCACAGTTGCGCAATCGTTATTCGTACGAGCTTCCAAACCTGTATCGCACCGCCACCGACTGGTTCCGTAACAAAGAGTTTATCCGGGAGGCGGTGGATTATGCATTGATGGGAAATTTTCTGGAGGTTATTGAGGATATTCATCAGGACGCCATCGCCATCATGTCGCTGATGGGCACGTCGGCGCATGTTTACACCTGGTTGAGTGGCATTTCAGACTCTGTGAAGGATCGGTTCCCAAGGCTCCTGATACTCGAGGGATTTGCCCTTTGCTTGATGAATCGCGTTCACGATGCAGAAACGGTCAATGCCCGAATCAATATTGCTCTCGATAATTCACCTGCTCCCGGAAATGCCATGGCGATTGAGGACCGACAGGCACTGAAGCTCGAGGCGTCGCTGGTACCGGCGGCAATTGCCGCCATGAAGGAAGACAGCCAGCGATTGATCGCTCTAACCCAGGAATTGGACAATACGGCGGCCGATAGTCTGATGCTCGCCACGCTAAAGGATCTGCGTGGCTATGCGTTGATTCAGGCTGGAGAGTTCATCCCTGCCCGGAAACTCCTTGCAGATGCCGCCCATTACTTTACGCAGAATCAGCAAACTTATGGTATGGCGGTTGTTTATTGCTTCCTGGGCCTTGCGGAAATTTACACTCTTCAGTTCAGCAATGCCCATCATTTGTTCCAGATCGCTGAAGAGGCCGCCGAGAATGAGGATTCGGGAAATGCATTTGCCCTTGGTCTGGCGCGGACCATGCGTGCCGTAATTTGTTATGAGAAAAACGACGCAGCGACGGCTCTGAAACTGCTGAACGTCAGCTTGCCGCTGATCGAGGAGGTGGGCGCTCCCATTTTTTCCTGTTATGGCTATATCGTTCTAGCCCGCTGCTATGGGTCAATGGGGGAATGGGATTTAGCAGACAACGCGCTGAGTCGCTGTCTACATAGATCCAAACATTGTCAGGGTTTACTATACCCGCAGTGGGCGGAGCGCGAGCGTCTGCTGATCACGCGGCGCAGGATTGATGCGGGGGATGGCCAAACCGACCTGCAACCCGGCGTCAAAGCCGAATCCCCAGAACTTCCGGCGTTCTGGGACTTCGGCAGCTATTACGCCCTGACCAATCAGGTCAGGGCGTTGCTGTTGAACGACGGTGCGCGGGAAGCCCTGCCGGCGGTGGAGACGGCCCTTGACTACGCCGGGCTCTACGGAGTCGATGCAGCTATTCTTGATGCCTTGCTTTTAGCGGCCCAAGTGGCATACCACTGCTCTCAACCCGAGCTTGCCCACGATTACATGGGCAGAGCGTTAAAGCTTGCCGAGCCCTCCGGTGCGCTTAGGACGTTTGCCGATGAAGGGAGCGCCGTCCGCCAGATACTCCAGGGGCTGATGACGTCTGAGCCTCGAGCGAGCAAGAGCTACATTGAGAGGTTGCTGACAATCCCCGCCCTGTTCGATATGCAGGGCGCAGCCGAATATCCTCAGCCCCCCGCCGCAATCAGCACGGAAAATTTCGTGGAAGCGCTGAGTCAGCGAGAACTGGAGGTGCTGCAACTGGTTTCTGTTGGCAAAACAAATGTGGAAATCGGCGACCAACTGCACATTGCCAAGGCGACAGTTAAATTTCATCTCAGCAACATATTCAGCAAACTCAGGGCAACCAACCGCACACTGGCGGTCGCGACTGCACGCGCGGCCGGTCTGATTCAATGAGTGACGTACCTGCTGCGTGGCTGAAGTCTCATCGCGGCGCGCCGGCGCCGTGCGAGCAAAACCAGAACAGGCCTTAGGTATAGTCCAAATCTGCCTGTCGCTTGGTAAAACAGGGCCTCGTCAGGCCTTAGCTTACTGCCAGGTGGGGTCAGCTTTTTATACTGAGAGGGTTACCGCATGGATGATTTGCCGCTGAGGAGCGCCAGCGAACTTGCTGCATTGGTCGCTGGAAAACAGCTCAGTGCCCTGGAGCTGGTGGACTACTTTATTCGTCGTATTGAGTCCCATGATGATCAGCTTAATGCCGTGGTCTGCAGGCAGTTTGACACTGCGCTTGCGGCAGCTGCGGCGGCTGACAAAGCGTTGTCTCGGGGGGCTACACTGGGTCCGCTGCACGGCGTGCCGATCACGGTCAAAGAAGCCCTCGATGTTGAAGGCCTATCCACGACCTGGGGCTTGCCTCCCCTGAAAGACAATATTGCAGATCGAGATGCGGAAGCGGTCACGCGTCTGCGAGATGCGGGTGCCATTGTGTTGGGCAAAACCAATGTGCCGACTGCACTTGCGGATGCACAAACGGCCAATCCGCTTTACGGCGTCACCCGCAATCCCTGGAGTCTTGACCGTACACCGGGGGGGTCTTCTGGCGGTTCAGCCGCGGCAACCGCTGCCGGTTTCTCCGCCTTTGAGGTGGGTTCGGATATGGGCGGATCAATCCGCGTGCCCGCGGCATTCTGCGGTGTCTTTGGGCACAAGCCTTCCTGGGGCGTGGTCCCTGACCAGGGCCACGGTCTGCCCGGAATGATCGCACCCACCGACATGGGTGTTATCGGCCCGATCAGTCGCTTTGCCGAGGACCTTGCCCTCGCGCTTGACGTGATGGCGGGCCCGCCGCCACTGGATGGGTTGGCGTGGGAGCTTGCCCTGCCACGTGAACAAGTCTCCTCACCCCGGCAGTTGCGGGTGGCGATCTGGGCTGACGATCCCATGGCGCCGGTCTCCAGTGAGATAGCTGGGACGATAACCGCTTTGGCAGAGACTCTGGCACAGCAGGGTGCACAGGTAAGTGCCGAGGCAAAACCGGATCTTGATCTGCAAGACAACTTTCATATTCAGCAGTACCTGATGGGCTCGCTCACGGGGGTTGGACTGAGTCAGGAAGAGTTTGCACAGGCACAGCGTCTGGCTGAGGGCATTGCTGACGCAGATCAGTCCTGCCTCGCGTCCGCTGCGCGCTCGCGCGTGATCAGCCATAGAGAGTGGTTGTTGCTCAACAATCGCAGGGAGGCGATGCGCTATGCCTGGAGGGAGTTTTTTGAGCAGTGGGATCTGGTGCTGTGTCCGGCCTATGCCACAGTGGCTTTCAGCCATGACGACCGGCCCATAGAGCAGCGCAGTCACAGTGTAGAAGGGCAGGTTCAGGAGTATTTCCAGCCAATGTTTTGGGCGGGTCTTGCGACGCCCTCATACCTACCTGCCACTGTCTTTCCCGCCGGACGGAATGAGAGTGGATTGCCAATTGGGCTCCAGGTTATAGGCGGTCAATACCGTGACTACCTTACCATTCAGGGAGCCGGCTTAATGGCCCGCTTGGCTGGCTATGACGTCAGTCTGCCGCAGCTTTGAGTTGTATCCACTGTTGCGAACGCGGAGGGCGCTGCGTGTCCCGTGGGCACACCCTTCCGGGGCAACGCCCTCGCCCTATGGCTAGGTCGTTATGAACGCATCCGCCGCAACCGACCTTTAGGCCAGTTTGCTGCCGGTCAGGTGACGGTAAACTCAAAGACGTTGCTTTTCTGGATCAGTCCACATCGCCACTAAAAAGAGGGGAAGTTCGATGAGAATGCACTGCCGACGGCTACCCTTGTTCGTCATATTGGCGCTGATTGCGCTACCTGGCACAGCACAGGTTCTGGAAGAAATCATCGTGACTGCCCAGAAAGTAGAGCAGAACCTCCAGGAAGTTCCCATATCCATAATCGCCATTTCGGGAGATGACATCTTGAATGGTGGCTACGGCAACATGGAAGATCTATCTGTATTTGTCCCCAACTTGTTCATGTCAGATTCGTTGACTGGACAGAATCTCGTAATTCGTGGCGTTGGGACTACGGTTGCCAATGAGGCGTTTGAACAGGCCGTAGCGCAGTTTCATGATGGCGTGTACTATGGCCGGGACAACCTGAGCCAGAATACGTTTTTCGATCTTGAGCGGGTCGAGGTGGGCCGCGGCCCGGCGCCGGTTTTTGCGGGTATGAGTGCAACGGCGGGTGCGCTGAGTTATATCAGTCGGCGGCCGGGTTCTGAAAGAGAGGGCTATGTGTCTGCATCCTATGGCACTGATGAAGAACTGAGTGTCGAGGGTGCTTTTGGTGGGCCCATCACAGATTCATTTTCCCTGAGATTTTCGGGCCGCCACTACGAGTTGGGCGATACCGGTTACAACCATGTGCTTACGGGAGAGGACCTGGGCACCAAGGAGGACTGGGGTGCTCGCTTGATCGGTGTTTGGGCGCCCACAGATAACTTCGAACTGATGTTCAAATATGAGCACCATGATGTGGAGCAGATCGGTGTTCCCACGGAATATACCCGCTGTGAAACTCGTCCTGCATTGAGTTTCTCGCACCCGGTAGTCTCACCATTCATCGGCGCGCTATGTGCGTTGGACGCTGCTTACA
Source organism: uncultured Pseudomonadales bacterium (assembly GCA_964393625.1). GTDB lineage: Bacteria > Pseudomonadota > Gammaproteobacteria > Pseudomonadales > Azotimanducaceae > UBA4421. The sequence goes on along the minus strand of CAYMUT010000012.1, from coordinate 30,021 downwards.
ATGGCATCAACCTGAATCGGCTTGACGGTGAGGTGGGCTCTGGCGGTTCTCAGGATGTGCGAGCAGCCATGGATGCCCTGAACGCCGCCGCGGGCGCGAATTTTGGTGATCCCAATTACTGGGGTGCTCCTTTCAGTCCGGTTTCCAGGGGCCTCAATGAGGCCAGAATCTTTAACGAAGAGGAGCAGCGCACCCATGAAGCAGACATGGGCGTGATTTCGTTTGACTGGGATATGGCGGCCAGCGGTATTGTGCTGACGTCGATTACGTCGTATGTCGAATACCAGAAGCGAGATATGGTCGACCCGGATATGAGTTCCTTCGCCGTATTTGCGGACGAACGAACCGAGGACTTCGAACAGTTTTCACAGGAGATTCGCATCGCCTCCCCGAAGGATCAGCGCTTCTCCTGGATGGTTGGGGGCTATTACCAGGACCATAACCTGACTACGCAAATTGATGTCTACTTGCCCTGGTTGTTTGATATACCTAACTTCATTTCTATGGGTGCTGTGCCACCCAACCCACTGCTCAACCCCGCGGTGCATCGGGCAATCAGCTTTGGCGGTCCCCTGGTTGAGGACGCGACCTGGTTTTCGGCATTCTTCAGTACGACCATGAACGTAACGGACAGCTTTCGCATCAATGTCGGCGGACGTTACCAGGATATTGAAAAAGATGGGGTAGAAAACCCGCAGCTCTCGTTGCTTCCGGTGGACGGTACTGAATTCGGTCCCGCGATACCTTTTATTCCTCCCGTTTCCGCAAGCGCGGACGCAGATGATTTCCTGCCAGAGGTGGGTGTGCAGTGGGACGTGCTTGGAGATGTCATGCTCTATGCCAAATACGCTGAGGCTCTAAAGGCGGGTGGGTTCGTCAAGGCGCCGCCGGTCACGGGAGCAGCCCCTGATCCTTTCACCTATGAGCCCGAAAAAGCCGAGGGCTGGGAGGTCGGTATCAAAGGCCTGTTCTTCGACGGCCGGCTGGAAGTGAATCTCGCTGTTTTTGACACTGATTTTGAGGATTTGCAGGTAGTAGTCTTCGATAATACGACGGGTCAGTTCATTACTCAGAATGCCGCATCGTCCCATTCAAAGGGTATCGAGATAGACGGTCGCTGGGCGGTGACCGATAACTTCAGCTTGACCTTCGCCGCGCAGAGCACTGAAGCCGAGTATGATGACTATAGCGGCGCGCAATGTAACTCTCTCGATACCAAGTTGGCCATTGCGGCGAATGGAGGTAACCCCCTGACGCCTTGTTTCGTGAATGCCTCCGGCGAGCAGCTGCCTTTCTCGCCCGAATGGTCGGCTACCTTCATTCCCGAATATCGCGCCACAGTGGGTAACTTCACCCTGACGGGTACCGCCAATATCGTGTTCAGCGACGGGTTCCGTTTGTTCGGTGTTGATGGAGACCCCATTGACCAGGTGGACTCCTGGGAGCGGATTGATGTGCGCCTTGCGCTCGCTCCACTCGATGGCAACTGGGAGCTTGCCCTGTATGGGCGAGACATTACGGATGAGCGCCGGCAGACTCACGACGCCTTCGAGTTCCTGAGTAAGAGTTACGACTTGATATACGACGCTGGTGGCGTTGGCCGAGAACGAGGCTCCCGCTACGGCGTTCAGTTCAGGTATACGTTCTGAAGTTCCTTGCGACCACCATTGATAGTTGTCATGAAGCTATAACGAGGTCAGAGAGCCATGCTTGATAAAGTCCAGCGACACTACCCATTTCCACCCTACGCGCCATTCCCCAGGTCGGAGTTTGCGCATCGCATGCGACGCCTCAAGGAAGAGATGGAAGCCGCCAAGCTGGATGCTATCGTGATGTGGGGTGAAAATAACATCCGCTATTTCACGGGGTTTCTGACAAATCATTTTCCACCGGTCACGGTTTGCCCCGGGGTGCTCATTGTCACCACGGACAAGGAGCCAGTGATGATCGTGCCCAATTTTTTTCAGGGTGTGGTAGAGGGCTTTACCTTCATCGAGGATGTTCGCATTCAGCACAATCCTCACGTCACGGAAAATCTGCGTGGTATGCCCCAGGATGTGGCCAACGTGGTTGTGGAACTGGTGGGGAGTAAGGCTCGTGTCGGCATAGAGGGTGGCATCAAGGGGGGGATGACAATACCCCGGCCGGTGAATGACATCGACGCCTTCCGTGCTGCGCTTCCAGACATTGAATTTGTATATGCCGCCGACCAGATCTGGAACGTCCGGATGATTAAGTCATTGCTGGAAGTGGAGGCGCTCAGCAAGGCTTGTGAAGCGGTAGTTCGCTCCTACCACGATTTACAGGGCGCCTTTGAATGGGGCTGGACTGAAAAGGATGTGGCTCTGTTCATCCGACACAAGCTGCTCGATTACGCCGAGGAATGCCTGCCTAATATGTGTATGTCGAGTCGCCGGGAAATTTTCATGGCCGATATTCCTGCCTGGGATGAAGGCATTCCCCTTATGCGCGGTGATCGCGTTATCGTTGAGCCACTCCCGCAGGTGAAAGGGTACTGGGGCAGTTCCGGCCGGACCTTTCACATGGGCCCAGCGCCTGATGAGGAGATCCGCAAGATTCAGGTACTGGATCGAGGGCGACAGGTCGCGGCGGAAATGACCAAGCCCGGCGTTCGGACGGGTGACATTATGGATGCCATCAATGAGACGCTAAATGACGGTGGCTTGTTCTGCTCGCTGGATCAAGGTGGTCACGGTGTAGGTATCGACGGGCAGGAACCCCCGGCCATTGCTCTTGGTGAAACCTTCGAGGCTCAGGAAAACATGGTGCTGGCGGTGGAGTGCTGGATGTTTGAAACCGACGACAATGGACATCATCGAGTCTATGGTGGCGAGGACTATGTTGTGGTCACCCCGGATGGCTGCGACCCGCTGCCTACCTTTCCCACTGACATATTCAGTCTGGGAGACTGATATGCGTGAGTTCATTTGGTATCCCGGAGAAGAAGTCGAACTATGAAACGTGGTTTGTTTGTTGCTCCAACCATTCATGATTATGCGGACCCGGTCAATCTGGTGGAACTGGCAAAGCTGGCAGAAGCTGCAGGCTGGGACGGTTATTTCATTTGTGACCACCTGCTTCTCGATCCTGAAGGCATGCTCGGTCTCGCTGATCCCACTGTGGTGCTGGGGGCGATTGCGGCAGTCACAGAGCGTATGGTCATCGGTTCCATGGTCACCCCCATTGCGCGGCGACGGCCCTGGAAAGTCGCCAAGGAATTCGCCAGTCTTGATCAGTTATCCAGAGGTCGGGTTCGGATTGGCGTTGGCCTGGGTGGGCTCGATCAGGAGTTCTCGAATTTTGGCGAGGATCCCGACAAAAAGCTGCTTGCCAAGAAAACTGACGAGGGTCTGGAGATTATTCAGCGGCTTCATGCGGGCGAGGCAGTCGATTTTGCAGGTGAACATTATCAGTTGACAGCAGCAAGGCTGCTGCCATCTCCCATACAACAGCCGCGGGTTCCAGTCTGGGTGGCGGCCATGCTGCCCTTTAAAGCGGGTCAGCGTCGGGCTGCGCGCTGGGACGGAATCGTTCCCCAGGTCATGCCCATGGCGTTGGAGGAGTCCCAGGATGCTACCGACCAGGATATGCGCGCCATCATGGAACCGACCCCCGAGCAGATTGAAGAAGTGGTTAGATTTACCGATGAACTGCGCGATACGGATAAGCCATTCGATATTGTGGTTACTGGTATTAGCTGCGGACTCGAACCCGAGGCAGCGGCGGAAAAACTGAATGCGTATGAGCGAGCAGGCACGACATGGTGGTTGGAATGGCTGGATTGTGGAATGCCGGGTACGTATGAACCCACAGTGGAACAGGTTTCTGCCGGACCGCCGGCATCCTGATCACACTACTGAGATAAGGTCAGGTTTTTATGGCAGTATTGGCGATGGCAGTTCCTGTCCCCGACGGCAAGGTGCCAGAACTGGAGGCGCATATCCAGGAGGCCCTTGGGCGGGACGATTTTGAAAGTACCCTCACGGGTTTTGGCATTGAGCACGAAAGCTGGCACATTCAGGAGACACCGGGCGGTACGTTGCTGATCCTGGTCTTTCAGTGCGATGATCCTCCGGCGATGATGCAGGCTTTTGGCGCTTCCGATGCGCCCCTACCCACACTGCAGCGTGCTTTTCTGAAGGAGGCTCTGGGTATGGACCTTACGCAGCCGCCTCCGGGACCACCACCGCGAACTATTTTTAGCTGGCCCTGACGCAGCGCAGGACGAAGAAGTAACGCATGACCACACAACAGAGTGATCACGGTCGCAGCGAGAATACGATTCTTCAGGACATCGTCGTGCCCCGGTGCAGTGGCAAGACCATACGGGTCGAACGTGGACAGGTGTTTCGGATTATCGCCCACGAGGGCAAACAGGTGGCTGATCTGACCTTCCTTAATGCAGACAACTACAAGGAACACTTCGCCGCTGAACACTCCGCAGTGCTGAATAGCTTGCAGGGCAATGGCGGTTACTATCGGCTCACTACACTCTACTCCAAACCACCGTTCGAGAACCCCATGGCGACGGTGGTAGATGATCTGGTCGGCGATGGTGGCAGAGGTGGTGTTCGCGCCGGTCATTTCATGATGTGCCACTGTTCGCGGCGCCTGCTCGAACACCTTGGTTTCCCGGGAACGCGTACCTGTAGTGACAATTTTGCCGATGCCTTTCGCGAAATTGGTTTACGCCAGGAGGATACCTATGACGAGACAATTTTTAATGTCTGGATGAACTCCTGGATTGGCGATGACGGTGGGATGTTGTCTGAAGTGCCGCTCGTCCAGACAGGAGACCACATTGACTTCCTGGCAGAGATGAACCTGGTGGCGGTGGTCTCTGTTTGTCCGGACGAAACCAGCCCCTGTAATGACTTCAAGGCTAAATCACTCCGGTTTCAGGTGCTGGAGAGGGGGTTATGCGCAAATGGGGCTGATGCGTAAATGAGCGCCGAATGCATCGTTGACTTCGTGATTCCCGCCTGCAGGGGCAAGGCATTCAAACTCGCCAGTGGTCAGAAGCTGAGAGTGATTGATGAGGAGGGAAAGCAGGTTGCCGGTGCCATGTTCTTTAATGCCCACAATTACAAAGAACAGTTCATGGCGGAGTTCTCCGGCGGCTTGAACTATTTCCAGCCACCCGACCTGGGGAGCATTGGCAGTCATTATCGCCTGGGTGAGCTCTATTCCAAGGTTCCCTACGAAAACTTGATGATGACCGTCACACATAACGAATTGCGCGATCATTTTCTGGGAACTCATTGTTCCAAGCTATGGATGACGCTCCTGGGTGCCCCGGATCACCGCAGCTGCAGTGATAATTTCGCAGAGGCACTGGCTGAATTCGGTCTCGAACTGGAAGACGTCTACAGCCCCAGCATCATGAACATATTCTCCAATGCCAGGATCGACACCGAGGGCGATGGCCGCCTCTTAATCAATCCGCCTCGCAGTGTATCGGGAGATTATGTGGAGTTTTTGGCCCACATGGATCTGCTGGTCGCGATTTCAGCCTGCCCCGATGATGTGACGGCCATGAATGATCATAGCTGCAAGAGCATCCGCATCCAGATCTATTCCTGAATTCATCCGGGGTTGCCACTATGGGCTATAACTGGGCTGCCAGGGCCAGACAGGTTCAGTGGTATCTGTTTGCCCGCTTGCTGAGTGGCGAGGTGCTGAGCCTGAATTCCGACGGGTTTACGCGTGATGAAAAGCGGATTTTGTTGTTCTGATCAAGGGCAGCACGGCCGCCGCGCTGATTGCAAGATATCCATAGGCGTACATTGCGTACTGCGCAAGCGGTACCGTGATGACGATCAGCGCGACCCCGGCCGCGATGCGAGCGAATTCCCATAGCGCAACTCCTCGGCGACCTTCCAAAGCCATACCCTGCAGCACTAATCCACTGACCAGCCAGAGCAACAGCAGCGTAACGTTGTTGTCGGGTAAGGTTGAGGCCTGTTGCAGCAAGGTCAGAGAGGCGGCGGTATGGATCCAGAACTGCACAAACGCCCAACCCCGGGCATATTGGCTGCTTGGCGGATCGTAGTCTGCAGCCCGCCAGTCCAGCTCGGACTCGCCAGTCCCTGGTGCATTCCATGCCGGGCTTTTGAACCAGAGCCTGATCTTGTCCCATAGACGCGGTGGCTGCCGGGTTGCCGCCAGCCCTTCATACCAGGCATGGAAGTTTCCCCATAGCGGATTCCAGCTGTTTAACTGTCGGGTTATGCCGTAGCGGCAGGGCTCTGTGTCGATCTCGTCCTGAAATGTGCCGAACAGGCGATCCCACACAATGAATACGCCGCCGTAGTTGCGGTCGATGTAGCAGGGGTTTTTGGCGTGATGCACCCGATGGTTGGACGGCGTTACGAATATCCACTCCAGCCAGCCGAGGCGGCGAATGTGTTCGGTGTGCACCCAGAACTGATAGATGAGATTCAGGCTGCCGACGCTGAGCATCACCTGCAGCGGCACTCCAATGGCGTACATGGGCAGATAGAAAATACCATTGAGCCAGCCGGTGCTGGTCTGACGCAGGGCGGTGGATAGATTGAAGGCCTCACTGGAATGATGCACCACGTGAGAAGCCCATAGAATGCGCCATTCGTGACCGTAGCGATGGGAGAAGTAGTAACACAGATCGTATGCGACAAATGCTGCAGCCCAAAGCAGGGAGTCGCTGCCATCGATGTCAAAAAGCGTCCATCCGCCTGTCAACGCCTGAAACGAGAAACCGACGAGCCCCAGACTTATGAGCCCGCGCAGGCGTGACAGCACGCCAAGCTGCAGCGAATTGGTGGTGTCTGCCAGGCGGTAGGTGTTGCGCCGTCTGAGCAGTCCGTACAAAAACTCCACCAGCAGGGCGAGGATGAAGAACGGTATGGCCAGTGTAACGTAGTTCATGAAAGCCTCAGGTGCGACCTGACTTGCGGTGGGGTTTCCATAAAGGCCAGCATCAGGAATTGCGCGGGCGCAGAACGCCCTCCTGGGCCACCGACACGATCCTGTGACCTGCGCTGTCGTACATGGCCCCAAATGCCAGCCCCCGGGCACCGTCCGCGGCAGGACTGAACATGGTGTAAAGCAGCCATTCGTCGAAGCGCGGCTGTTTGTGGAACCACATGCTGTGGTCAAGGCTGGCCCCTGCCGATTCCCCTTTATCGGCATGGGGGCGCCAGGCGGTGTCCAGCAGGGTGCGATCGCTGGCGTAGACCACCAGGGCGAGATGCAGCTTTGGATCTTCGGGAATCTCACCGTTCACGCGCATCCAGACCCGCTGCTCCGGGGGCAGTGCCTGATCTGCGGTAATGGGTGTGGCCATGCGCACGTCGATGGGCATGTCAGCCCAGTTCTTCCGGCCGCGCAGCTGATCGCGATTGGGTAGATCATCAGGGGCGACGACATCGGGCATGGGGGCCTGATGATGGACCCCGTCCCGAGCCCGCTGAAAGCTCGCCTGCAGCTGAAAAATCAGTTCTTCATTCTGCCAGGCTGAAACATTGCGCACCTGAAAGTTGCGGCCCTGCTTGGTGGGGGCAACGTGGAATTTGATATCGGCTGCGGCGCGCCCGGGGCGCAGGAAGTATGCATGCAGGGAGTGCAGGCCGAAGTCGTCCTCCACGGTGCGTAACGCCGCCATGGCCGCCTGGGCGGCCACCAGTCCGCCGAACAGTCGGGCTTCCCCGCCTATGCCTCCGGTGCCGGCGCCGCCGACGAATATGCCGGTCGCCGAGTCATGCAGGTCGAGCCTTGTAATGAGTTTATCCAGCAGGTTCAGCTCTTTTTCTCCGGTTCGATGAATCCACGGCACTAGTCCAAAGTTGGCTTTCGCCGCCCTGACTTGGTCTGGCCGCGCTGACGCTTGTTGTCCAGGCGGCGGCGTCTGGCGGCGTTGCTGGGCTTGGTGGCGATGCGCTTTTTCGGGACAGGCAGGGCCTGATGGATCATGCTCTGTAGACGCTCCAGGGCTGCTTTGCGGTTTTTCAGCTGTGAGCGGTGCTGATCGGCTTGAATGACGATCTGTCCCTGGCGGTTGATACGGTTGCGCTGTTGATCACGCAGCCGCTGTTCAGGCCCGGGCGGCAGGCCCAACAGGTTTACCGCCACGCGCAATTCCACCGCCGTGGATGTTTTGTTGACATGCTGACCGCCGGGCCCGGATGCGTGAACGAATCTGAATTCGCAGGCGGCTTCAGAAATGGGGTATTCGTGGGTCACTCATATAGGGTAACCCATTGAGGCTGCCGCGTCTGAATTGACTCTGAGCGCCTGCCTCAAAGCTATAGGTACAGTCAGCCTGGCGGCTTGTGCTCGAGGTGCTGTGCGATGGCGCACCCATTTCAAATGCGCGGAAGAAGAGGTTAGCATCGTATGGTTGAGCCAAAGGGGTATGAAATGAGCGAGATAGAGGAATTTCGAGCGGAAACCAGGGCCTGGCTGGCTGAGAATTGCCCGCCGGGAGCACGCGGCCCTGGACCGGTGTCCAATGGCAGTACCAAAATCACCATTACCGATGCGGATACCCGCCTGTGGTTGGAGCGCATGGTGGAAAAGGGCTGGACCGTACCGGCGTGGCCGGTGGAATACGGCGGCGGCGGCCTGACCAACGATCAGTACATGATCCTGCTGGAGGAAATGGTCGCGATCAATGCACGACCGGCCCTGTCCAGTTTCGGCACCAGTATGATTGGGCCGACGCTGCTGGAGTTTGGTAGCGAAGACCAGAAGCAACGGCATCTGCCGAAAATCGCTCGGGCGGAACTCGAATGGTGCCAGGGTTACAGCGAGCCGGGATCAGGCAGCGATCTGGCCTCTCTGAGCACCCGTGCGGAAGATGCCGGCGACCATTTCGTAATCAATGGCCAGAAGATCTGGACCTCTGGGGCCCACAATGCCGACTGGATGTTCTGCCTGGTCCGTACGGACCCCGATGCGCCGAAGCACGAAGGCATAAGCTTCGTCCTGTTGCCCATGGATCAACCCGGCGTTACTGTGCGCCCGATCAAGTTGATCAGTGGCGAAGCGCGCTTCAACGAGACTTTTTTTGATAACGCCATTGCCCACAAGGACGACCTGGTAGGTGACCTCAACAAGGGCTGGACCGTTGGTAAGCGCTTACTTCAGCATGAACGCTCGGGTATGGAGAGCCTGGTCAACGGCGGCGCCAAGCCGGATGAGATGAGCCTGGTCGACCAAGCAAAGCAATTGCTTGGCGTTGCAGCGGACGGCGCCATCGCCGATGCCGGCTACCGGCAGCAGTTACTTGCTTATGAGATGAACAACAGGGTCTTCAAACTGGCCCAACGCCGTGCTGTAGAAGAATCTGAGGGAGGCACGCCGGGTGCGGTGACTTCGATTTTCAAGGTCTGCGGCACTGAACTGCAGCAGACTTACTATGACCTTCTGCTGGGCATGCGGGGTGTACGTGGCTACGGCGATGTAAGCGTCGACGACAATCCGCAGTTCAACAAAGGCGAGATCAATCAGACCAGGGAGTGGCTGTTTTACCGTGCCGGCTCCATATACAGCGGCAGCAACGAGATACAGCGCAACATCATTGCCAAGCGCGTGCTGGGCCTGCCTGATTGAGCAGCGACGGCCCGACAATGGATCCGGAGTTCGCCCTGGCCATCTTCCATGTCATGTCGCAGCTGCTTGCGTGGCTGTTCGGCATTGCGATCATCGTGGTGGCGGTGATGTACGTCATCGATCGCACTCAGACGCAGCATGCGGTGCGGCGCAACTTCCCGGTCATCGGGCGCTTTCGTTACCTGTTTGAACATCTCGGTGAATTTTTCCGCCAGTATTTCTTCGCCATGGACCGGGAGGAAATGCCGTTTAATCGTGCGGAGCGGGCGTGGGTTTACCGCGCGGCAAAAAACGAAGACTCGATGGTGGCGTTCGGTTCGACCAGAGATCTGCGTCCGGTGGGCACTGTTCTGTTTGTTAACACCGCATATCCGACCCTCAAAGAAGATGCCCTGGAGACCAGCGCCGTCACTGTAGGACCGTATTGTGCACACCCCTACCGGGCAGACTCGGTCTTCCACATTTCCGGCATGAGCTATGGCGCGCTGTCCAGACCCGCGGTGCAGGCATTGTCTGCGGGGGCAAAGAAAGCAGGCGTGTGGATGAATACCGGCGAGGGCGGCCTGTCGCCGTGGCATCTGGAAGGCGGTGCGGACATCGTGTTCCAGATCGGCACGGCAAAATACGGGGTGCGTGGCGCCGATGGCGGCTTGAGTGATGAGCGACTCAAGGAAGCCGCTGCCCACGAGCAGGTGCGCATGTTTGAAATCAAACTCAGTCAGGGCGCCAAGCCGGGCAAGGGGGGCATTCTTCCGGGCGCCAAGGTTACCCGGGAGATTGCCGCGATACGTTTCATCGAGCCGGGTAAGGATTCAATCAGTCCCAATCGTCATCCAGACATCGACTCCGCGGCTGACCTGCTCGATATGATCAACCGGGTACGCGACGTCACCGGCAAGCCCACCGGTTTTAAAGCCGTGATCGGCGGGTTCGAGTGGCTGGAAGAACTTTGTCGAGAGATAAATACAAAGGGCGTGGCAAGCGCGCCGGACTTTATCACCATCGACAGTGCCGATGGCGGTACCGGCGCCGCACCGGCCAGCCTGATCGATTACATGGGCCTGCCGTTGCGCGAGGCGCTGCCACTGGTGGTCGATGTGTTGAGCCGTCATGGTCTGCGTGATCGCGTGCGGGTGGTGGCCAGCGGCAAGATGATTAATCCCGCTCAGGTGGCATGGGCGATCTGTGCAGGCGCAGATTTTGCGGTCAGCGCCAGGGGCTTCATGTTTGCGCTGGGTTGCATACAGGCGCTGCAGTGCAACAGGAATACCTGCCCGACGGGTATTACCACCCACGACAAAACTCTGCAGCGCGGACTGGACGTTACCAACAAGAGCGAACGCGTGTATCACTACGCGCAAAACATGCGCAAGGAAGTCGGCATCATCGCCCATTCGGTGGGTGTGCCGGAACCGCGGCTGATGCAGCGCAAGCATTGCCGCATTGTGCAGGAAAATGGCCGCTCGGTGCCGTTGGACGAACTGTATCCGCCCTGAAGCGCAGCATTCCCGGCCGCTGCGCTCAGGCGGCCTGGGCTCTGATCTCGGTGCGGATGTGGCTCAGGCCCGACCATAGCAACAGGCCGCCCAACGGGCACAGGATGGCGGCGCACAGGGCGATGGATTTGCCGATCGCCTCGTCGTAGCCGAACACGTAGTCCGTGACGGCGGCCAGTACCGTCGGCCCTAATCCTAAACCGATCAGGTTCGCCACCAGCAGGTATACCGCCATGATCTGGCCGCGCATGCGATTGGGTGTCATGAGCTGCAGGGTTCCGCCCGCAATACCGCCCTGAAAAGCCGAGAAAAACACCGCTCCGGACATGGCGGCGATGCCGAGCAGTGGCGTGTCAACGAAACCCAGAGCAATAGCGCAGGGCATCAGGCACGCGATGCTGAGCAGAATGAGCCGCACGTAAGCATCGCTGATGCCACGCTGCATCCATGCGTCTGCGGCCCAGCCCGCCAGCAGCAAACCCGCGCTCCCGGCGATGAGCATGAGCAGGCCGAACGTCCAACCGGCCTGGGCGGCACTGTAGCCGAAGGTGCGGATTAAATAGCTTGGCCCCCACAGGTTCAGCGCGTAAACCACCATGATGAAGATCGAGATGCCCAGAATATGTGCGCCATAAGCGCGACGACGATTCCATACGTAGGCAATGACTTCGCGCACCGGCAACAGGCTCTGCGTCGACTGGTCGCCCTTGCGAACAGGTTCATGCACGGTGGCGTACAGCAGCAGCGCAACCAGCAGGCCGGGAAGACCTACGATGAAAAACGTCAGTTGCCAGCCCTCGGTGGCGCCAAGCAGAGGCAGGTGCAGTGTGTCGAGGTTCTCCACGTAGCCGACAACTGCACCGCCGAGCATATAGGCGAAGCCCGAGCCGAGGGTCACGCCGAGGGTATAAACCGACAGCGCTCGGGCCAGGGAAGACTTGGGAAAATAATCGGCAATCATGGAATAAGCGGCGGGTCCGAGCGTAGCTTCGCCGACACCTACGCCGACCCGGGCGATGAACAGCGACCAGAAACCCTTGGCCAGGCCGCACACTGCGGTCATGAAGCTCCAAACGGTTATGCCCACGGCAATAAGATTGCGCCGTGAGCGGCTGTCGGCGATGCGCGCCAGTGGCAGTCCCATGATTGCGTAGAACAGCGAAAACGCCAGTCCGGCAAGCAGCGAGTACTGGGTGTCTGATATCTCGAAAGAAGCGCGGATCGGTCCGACCAGCAGCCCCATGATCATGCGATCGAGGAATGAAAATGTCTGCGCCAGCAGCAGTACGAAAATAACATACCACTGGTAGCCCACGCTTGGATTGTTTGAATTCATTTATCGACAGCTCCCCTTCCGCAGCGGCGATGCTATTGACAATCAGGCAGATAGTCAACAATATTGAAAGTACCAGTTGTTGACTATTTGTCGGAGTGAATGCAATGAGCAATTTCGAGCTGAACGGCGTGCACCACCTTGCCCTGGTATGCAAAGACATGGAGCGCACGGTTGACTTCTACACCAATGTATTGGGCATGCGTCTGACCAAGGGCTTTGACCTGGAGAATTATGGCCAGCATTTCTTCTTTGACATGGGCAATGGCAGTGAGCTGGCGTTTTTCTGGTTCAAAGATGCGCCCCCGGCCCAGCCGGGTGTAGCTGCGGCGGGGAATATCGTGGGCCGCACCGGGCCGACCATTTCGTCTGCCCATGGGTCGATGAATCACGTTGCCTTCAACGTCGACAAGGACAAGATCGCCGATTACCGCGAAGCCATCGTCGCCAAGGGTGTGGACTGTTCTGCAATCGTCAACCACAACGATGTGGTAACCGGCGAGGAAACGCGCACCGCCAAGGAAGCATCGGAAAAAACCTGGCTGCAGTCGTTCTACTTCTTCGACCCTGACGGCATCATGCTGGAATTCTGCGCGACATTGCAGCCGGGTCTGCCCAATGCCGATCTGCCTGTCAATGCCGCAGGCGTTAAGGCGAACGGCGAGCAGGTTACCGGGATGACCGCTTAAGTCATGAGCCTTTCCCGGTTACAGCCTGTGCCAGAGGCGATTGAAGGCCACGGATTGTTGCGCGCGCTGGTGCACGGCACGTACTGGCTCGATGATGGATTGCAGGCCTACATGAGAACCCACGCGGATCTGACTCTGCCTCGTGCTCAGTCCATGGCAATGGTGTACCTCACCGAGGGGGTAGACCGCCCGTCTGATCTGGCGGCGAAGTTGCGCGTGTCGAAACAGGCCGCGCAGCAGGTACTTAAGGAACTGCAGCACAAAGGCATCATCGAGGTACACCCGGACCCGGACAACGGGAGGCAGAAGCTGATCAGTCTCACTGATTACGGTCGGGATCTGCGCCGCATCGCCCATCGCGGGCTCGGTGAACTGGAAACCGAACTGTGCCGGCGCATCGGCGCGAGACGGGTAGCTGGGTTACGCGGCGCGCTGGCCGAGGACTGGGGTAGCGTGCCCGGCGCGGATTGAGCCACGCACTGCGGCCTCGCTAAGTGATCTGCGCCTTCACCATATCGCGGCCTGCGACCATATTGCTCAGTTTGGCGAAGGCCGCTTCTCGGGGCAGGTACTTCATGCCGCAATCCGGTGCCACCACCATGCGTTGTGCGGGGATCACTTCCAGCGCCGCGCTGATGCGCTCGGCCACGAGTTCAGGTGATTCAGGCTGCACATCGCGCAGGTCCAGCACGCCAACGTGCACCCGCTTGTCGGGAAGCTGCTGCAGCAGGTCCATTTGCAGGCGGGGTTGCGCGCATTCAATGGACACCTCGTCGGCCTGACATTCGTTCAATTCACCCAGAAAGGCATAGCCTTCGGGTTTGTCATCCACGTGTTTGCCGTAGCCGAAACACACGTGCAGCACGGTCGCGCCGGCCGCGTCCGCAACGGCCCGGTCGATGGCCTGCACGGCGTATTCCCGCGCCGCCTCCGGGCGCGCCTGCACGTAGGGTTCATCGAGCTGCACGATATCGACGCCGGCCGCGAACAGGTCTTTGAGCTCTTCGTTGACCGCCGCGGCGTAGGCCATGGCCAGGTCGCCATCATTCGCGTAGTAGTCGTTCTGGGCCTGCTGCGCCATGGTAAAAGGCCCGGGCAGCGTGATTTTGATGGGCTTGTCCGTGTGGGCCTTCAAAAAAGCGATATAGGGTGCTTCCACTGGACCCCTGCGCCGGATTTCGCCGGTTACTCTCGGTACCGGCACCATCGCGCCGGTCCGGTCCATGGCCTGGCCGGGATTGTCGATGTCGACGCCGGCCAGGGCGTTGGAAAACCGGTTAGAGTAGCTTTCGCGGCGCATCTCGCCGTCGGTGACGATATCTACGCCGGCGCGGTGCTGGTCTTGCAGGGCGATTACCGTGGCGTCGTTGTGAGCTTCTTCGAGGTTGGCGTCGGGAATGCTCCACAGCTCATGCAGCAGCACGCGGGGCGGCAGACGTTGGCCGAGCCTGTGTCGGTCAATCAGCCAGTTCGGCTGTGCGTAGCTGCCCACCAGGCTGGTGGGGAGTAGAGGGTAGTCAATCATGATCGTCATCCACTGAATTGTTCTGCATTGATTCGTGCAGGTTGTGATAGGTTCGGGCAAGCACCCGTCGTGTAGTCGCAATCTCTTGGTCGCTGATGCCCTGCAGGGCGCGTTCATTGACGGCTACTACCATGTGCATGAGTTCGGCTCGCAGCTCGCGGCCGCGCTGGGTCAGGTCGATGAAGTACTTGCGCTTGTCCCGGCTGCAGGGGCGGCGTTCGATGAGGCCGGCGCCGACCATGCCCCGCACTGCCCTGACCGTGGTTGGCTCACGCGTGCCGACACGCTCGCTGAGTTCCCGCTGGCTGATGCCGTCCTGCTCCCACAGTACCCGCAGGAAACGCCACTGCCCCGCGCTGACACCATGAGGCAGGGTGTAACCTTCGAGCATGCGGGAAAACACGCGGAAGTTGATACGACACAGATAGCCCAGGCTGTGCATGGGATCCAGGTACTCATCGGCAGACATGAAGCTAGGCGCCTTTGCTCTTGATCCAGTCGCTGATGAGATCCGCGACATTGTCCCGGGCGTCACCAGGACTCTGCAGGTAGTGATCCCCGGGAATCATTTCCATATGCTTGTCCTGCGCCCCCAGCGCCTCGTAGATCGCTGTGGCATCGCCGGGAAACACACCGGTGTCGCCGGTACTCTGCACTACCAGAGCCGGCTGGGTAATGCGCTGCAGGTGAGGTGCGCCGCGGCAGTGGGAGTCCTTCAGGCTCCACATCGACAGCCAGGTGCGCAGGGTGTTGGTCAGGCCGATGCCCCGGGGTGAGAAGTTGGCGGTTTTCGGATCGCCGGCGTAGCAGCGACCTACTTCGCGCTCTGATGGATCGATGGTGCCGTCCATCAGCCGCAGGTCCGCCCAGGTGCGGTACATGTTGAAGGCGCGGTCGGACATACCCAGCTGCTGCAGGCGTGCAAGTTCGCTGTGGCACCAGTCGGTCAGCCGGTCGTTACGCGCCTGCTGGGCAGCACGGTAACGATCGATGAACGCCTGGGAGTAGGGCGGGCCGTTGTCCGGGTTGTACATGTTGAGGGATTCGTCGACGCTGGTTGGGTCGGTTTCGTCGGTGATCGAGGGGTCGAACCAGTCCGTCAACACTTCCGGCCGGCCCAGATGAGCGCACAGGGAGACGTACAGATCGGCGGGTATAAGATCTTCCAGCGCGTCGGGCAACTTCAACCCGGGGGTTGTGGTCATTGTCACACCCAGTGCCTGGGACTGGTATGCGCCCATCAACGAACCACCGCCGGAATTGCCGAGGATGACGATCTGCTCGATGCCTGCGGTTTCGCGCAGCCAGCGCACACCGGCGCCGATGTCGATGAGTGCGTGTTCGAGCAGAAAGAAGCCTTCATTGCCGCGAAACCGCGTGTTCCAGCCGAGGAAGCCGAAGCCCCGTTCGGCCATGAAGGGTCCGAGGTAGTGCTCGGAGAAGTCGACGTTGTAGTGCGTGGCTATGAGCGCTGTGGTGGCCTTTACGCCGGCTGGTGAGAAGAACAGACCCTGACAGGGGTTAAAGCCGGCGCCATTGCGGGCGCTGGTGGCGGATGTCATGGAAACGAACTGGCGATCTACCTTGTGCATGTTAACCTCCGACGAATACTTAGCTAGCAAAGTATATTCAAGTGTCCCTGCAGGCAAGTAGAATAGTGAGCAATCTGAATGGTGCGGACGTTAAAGGGGGCGCAGTGCCTGCATACAAAAGGCGTGATCGATTGAAGACGGTCTTAACGTGCTTGAGTCTGATTGGCTCATCTGGAGTTTGCTCTGTCGCCCTGGCGGCGCAAGACGAGCATTGCGATTACTATCAGGCTGGCGCCAAGCAGGTGTACTGGGGCGACCTGCACGTGCACTCCGGCTACTCCCTCGACGCGTGGGGCTACGGTACGGCCAATACGCCCCGGGAAGCCTACGATTTCGCCAAGGGTGCACCCATGAACCTGCCGTCGGGCCAGACCGTGCGCCTGGAACGACCGCTGGACTTCATGTCGGTTACCGATCACGCGGAGTGGTTCAATCTCATGTATCAGTGCACCGACCCGAGCTGGAGCGACCACCCATACTGCGACACGATGACCGAAAAGAACGCGCCCGGCACGGGTAGCGAGGTATTCGGGGAGTATGTTCTGCCCACCATCACCAAGGCAGACCCCAGGCCCGCTGAGTTATGCGTCGACGACCCGGCGCTGTGCACCCAGACCATGCAGCAGCAATGGCGGCGTATCCAGCGCCAGGCCCACGATGCTAACGAACCCTGCAGCTTCACTGCGTTTGTGGGTTTCGAGTGGTCGGCAACGCCAGACTACAGCCACAATCACCGCAATGTGATCTTCGCTGATGAAAACGTTTCCGTTGAGCCCATCGACTACATGCGCTACCCGACGCCTGATCGTCTGTGGCGAGAGCTGGACCGCCAGTGCCGAGCAGAAGACGATTGCGAGGTGCTGGTCATTCCCCATAACACCAACATGGGCGACGGCAAGAGTTTTGACGTAGAGACCGAATCTCCGGAGCTGTTGAGCATGCGGGTCCGTTATGAAAGGCTGGTGGAGATCCACCAGCAGAAAGGCAACAGCGAGTGCCTGCCGGCGTTCGGGCAGACCGATGAGGACTGTAGTTTCGAAACCGTTCTGACGCTCAACTCCCGGCCGACGCCCGCCGCGGAATATACTGAAGAACAGTGGCAACGCATGCGTGGCAGCTATGTGCGCCGGCTGCTGTTGCGCGGCCTTTATGCCTACCAACAATCCGCTGAGCAAGCGGTTAACCCACTGCAACTGGGCATCATCGGATCGACGGACAATCATGTGGGAACCGGTGGATTCGTCGAAGAAGACCAGTGGCTCGGGTCGGTGTTCGGCATTGGCGATTTCGACCGCACCATGGTGCGGCGCAGCTGGAACCCCGGCGGTCTGGTGGCAGTATGGGCGGAGGAAAACACCCGCGCCAGTCTGTTCGATGCGTTGTCCCGGCGTGAAGTGTACGCCACCAGCGGACCCCGCATGAAGCTGCGCTTCACGGCGTCAGCAGAGCCGTTGTCCTGCGATGGGAAAATACCGGCAGGTGCCGTACCCATGGGGGGTGAACTGAACGGCAGTGGCGCGCGCCATTTCATGGTGCAGGCCCAGTACGACAAAACCCCGCTGCGGGCCATAGACATCGTCAAGGGTGATTATGCCGACGAAGAGTTGCGTGAACAGGTCGTGCGCATCTGGGAGAAATCCGCCGGCGGCCTGGATGTCTGCGTGACCTGGCGGGATCCGGATTTCGACGTTGCCGCGCCGGCCTTCTGGTACGCGCGCCTGCATGAAGCGCCCACGCCTCGATGGTCGGCGGTGCATTGCCAACGGGCGGGCCGCTGCGATGACTTCGAGGATGCACACGTGTCCATCAGTGAACGTGCATGGAGTTCTCCCATCTGGCACCTGCCGTAGCCTCAGCCAGTTGAGGTAGACTGGCACTTAGCATCTTCGGGAGGGATATGATGACTGATACGTGGCCGAAAACGCTGCGGCCTGCGGCTGGCCCCATGCGTGCCGATAAACTGGATGGCGCGGCGCAAGGCATGGGCCGCTACGGCGAACAGACGCGCGCGCTTGCCGCGGAAGGGCTGGTGCCGCCGGATATGATGACCGGTTTGACGCTGTTCCTGTTGTCCAGTCAGCCGCGCGACCCGGAGCAGCGGAAAGCGATGCCCGGTGGTGGTGGGGGCGTGGCCGGTGGTGTCTGGGTGCGCGAACGCTTTACCATCCATCGCCCCCTGGCAAGAGACGAAGCGTTCTCCGTCGCCGGTGAGTCCGTGGGCCGACATGTTCACAAGGGTCGACGATACGGCACCAACCGATGTGAAACGGTGAATGCCGCTGGCGATCGGGTTGCCTCGAACATTACCACGGGGCTGCTGGCCTACAAGGTACAGCAAGGACTGCAGGATGGCATTGAAGGCGTCGACCCGGACACCCTGGATGGGGCAGCGGCGGACTGGCGGTCAGCGCCGCATAATCCCTGCCTGGCACAGCTCAAAGCCCTGCAGGAGGGTGAAGAATTCGGTGGTCACGAGGTGCTGGTCGGTCTTGACCTGATGGAAGCCCGGGATACCAAAAAGCCCGATAACCCCATTCACTCGGATCCCGAACTGGCGCGTAAGGCCGGCCTGTCTAAACCCATAGCCGGCGGCTCCCACGTGCTGTCGTTTGCCCTGGAAGTGATCATGCAGCAAGCCGGCGCGCACAGTCTGCTGCACGGCGCAGCTTTCGATATCCGTTGGAAGGCGCCGGTGTATGCCGACAGCGTCATGTACCCGCGCGCGCGGGTCGCGGAAAAAACTGATGATCGTGTGGTATTCGACGTTGACGCCACGCTGGAGAGTGGCGCCACCGCCATGGTCGGCCAGGTCACGGTACCCCTGGTATGAGCCAGGCCCTTGGCGGAATCCGCGTAGTCGAGCTGGCAGATCGCTCCGCGGCATTGGCCGGACGCATTCTCGCCGACCTGGGCGCCGAGGTGATCATGGTGGAGCCGCCGGACGGCGCGCCAATACGTCACGAAGGGCCGTTTCTGCACGAAGAGTCCGGTATGGAACGCGGCTTCGCTCACCTTTATCTCAATACCAACAAGCGTTCGGTGGTGCTGTCGCTGGATGATGCCGCTGACCGCGCGCGCTTTGTGCAACTGATCAGTAGTAGCGATGTGCTCATCGATACCGCGGCGCCGGGCTGGCTGGCGGAGCGGGGGCTCGATCACGACACGCTGCGCCAGCACAATTCCGCTCTGATTCAGTGCTCGGTAACACCCTTCGGCCTGACCACAGCGTGGAAAGATCGGCGCGCCAACGATCTGGTGGCCGGTGCGGCCGGGGGCCTGATTCAGGTTTCCGGATCGCCCCAGGGTGTGCCCATTCAAGGTGGCGCCAATCCGTCTTACACCATGGCCAGCCTGACCGCGGCTTCTGCCATCAGCATCGCGCTGCATCAGCGCGACTTCGCTGATGACGGGCGCGACGGTGCAGGTATTCACATCGATCTGTCGCTGCAGGAGGCGACCACCATGGCGGTCATGCAGACCGCCTGCCCGAGCCTGTGGAGCTGGCACAAACGCATTCCGCGTCGCCCGGGTCTGTCGGCGGCAATGCCCTGCCGCGATGGCAAGTTTGTTGGTCTGCTGGTGCGGCCTGATCGCTTCGAGAGCTTCCTCGCCTGGGCGGATGAGGTGGGTATCGATCACGGTATGACCGCGGACGACTGGCATTGGGCGCGGCTCGAGTCGCCCCGGGAGGGCAATCCAGTTGCCGAGACCACCCTGAAGCTGGCCGAAGCGCTGACCCGGGATGAATTTGTCGACGGGGCATTGAAAGCCGACATCATCTGCCTGCCGGTGCTGGATTTCCCGGACCTGGAGCAGGCAGAGCAATACCGGGTCAATGATCAATTCCTCTCGGTTGAACACGAGCTGCTGGGTGAAAGCCTTGGGTTTGTGCGTTCCCCGGTAGATGCCATGGCTGATGGCGTGGAATTCTCCCGGGCGCCGTTGCTGGGCGAACACCAGGCGTTGCTCGGCGACCTGAGCCCGACGCAGGCGTCGACGCAGCGGCACAGCGCTGCGGTGGCGGACCCTGCCGAGGCGTTGAACGGTTTGCGGATCGTCGATTTCGGCTGGGTACTTGCCGCGCCCATCGGCACACGCATTCTTGCCAGCTTCGGAGCGGAAGTCATTCGCGTGGAGTCGTCCACCAAGCCGGACTCCATGCGCAGTCAGTTTGGTCCGGCAGGTAAACCCGACCCGGACATGGGCGGCCTGTTTAATTCGGTCAATGCCGGTAAGAAGTCCCTGGCCGTGGATCTGACCAAGCCTGACGGTATGGCGCTGGTCAAAGAGCTGATTGCCACCGCCGACATTGTCATCAACAACTTCCGCCCTGGCGCCATGGAGCGCATGGGGCTGGGTTACGAAGTACTGCGTGAGCTGCGCGAAAATATAATTCTGTTGAACCTGCCCGGCGCCCATCGTAACGGGCCGTGGGCCCAGCGTCCCAGCATGGGCAACATCCTGATGGCGGCTTCCGGCTTCAATATGCTCACCGGCTTTCCCGGAGAGCGGCCGCGGGGTATCGGTATTGCCTACCCTGATTTCACGTCGCCACATCTGCTGGCGGCCACCACTCTGGCAGCGGTGCGCCAGCGCATGCAAACCGGTGAGGGACAACAGCTTCACTTAACTCAGCTGTCAGGGGTCCTGTCTTTGCTGGGCAGTGAGTGGATGCAATACAAGGCCTCCGGCAAACAACCGGCCCGCAATGCCAATCGCAACGCAAATTATGCCCCTCATGGGATTTTTCCCGCCATCGCGGAACAGGATCCGGCCATCGATAGCTGGGTGGCACTGGCGGTTGCCTCAGATGAGCAGTGGTGTGCATTCTGTGAAGCAATCGGCGCTCCGCGACTTGCTACTGATCAGCGCTTTGCGACATTGCGCGACCGCAAGCACCATGAGGATGAACTGGACGAAATCGTCAGCGCATGGACCGCGAGCCGAGATAAATGGGCGATTGCCGACGCGCTGCAGGTTGTCGGCATCGCCGCCGCACCGGTGGAACACCTGAAAGACATGCTCGAGATGGACCCACAGCTGTCACAGCATTACCAGATCGTGCATCAGCCGGTTGCGCCCCAGATCGACATTCCCATTGACCGTGAACCCGCCCGCTGGGTAGGCCAGCGGCTGGACCTGGTGCGTGCGCCGGGTATCGGTGAGCACAATCAGTACGTGGTGCAGGAAATACTGGGCCGCAGTGATACGGAGTTTGCGCAGCTCATGATCGACGAGGTATTGACTTGATCTGACCTCGTTGGCTTTGCAGCGCAGAATGTCGGCATTGCGCAAACCTTTTGCATAGCTGGTGCGACGAACAGACAAGGCGCAGAATGCCGGGTGGATTTGAGGAACATTGAGCGTCAGCAAGATGCCAACACAGAACGATGACGGGGCAGTGCCGCCCTCCGGGGCAAGCATGGATCGGATCATCGAGCGGAGTCCGCGCAACAGGCGGCTCTGGATTATCGGTGCCGGGGGCTTTGTGCTGGTGGCACTGCTGGTGTATTTCGCCTACGGGAGCATGGGCGGCGCACGCTTCGTCATCGAAAACAGCCGCATCACCGTGGCGCCGGTGGTTTATGGAGAGTTCGAAGATTTCATTCCTATTCGCGGCAGGGTAACGCCGCTGAAAACCGTGTATCTGGATGTGATCGAAGGCGGCCAGGTACAGCAGCGTCTGGTTGAGGATGGCGTGCTGGTCGAGGCGGGAGACCTCATCGTCACTCTCAACAACACCTCGCTGCAACTCAACGTAACCCGCAACGAGGCGATGGTTACAGAGCAGCTCAATAACATGCGCACCATCGAATTGCGTCTGGAACAGAACCGCCTGCAGCACAAGCGCAATCTGGTGGAGATGGATTACCAGATCGTCCGCCTGCAGCGGCAGGTGGAGCGCCTTTCGAACCTTGATCATGCAGGTGTCGCAACCAAGAGCCAGCTGGAAGATGCCGAGGACGAACTCAGCTATTACCGCAACCTCCGCGAGGTCACCCTGGAAAGCCAGCGTACCGACGCGCAATTGCAGGAGACTCAATTGGATTTCCTGCAGGCCTCAGGTGAGCAGCTGCAGGCTAGTCTTGCCCTCGCCCGGGAAAACCTTGATGCCCTGAACGTGCGGGCTCCGGTTGCAGGCAAGCTGTCGGGTCTGAATGTGGAGATTGGGCAGAGTATCCAGCGGGGCGGACGCCTGGGCCAGATCGATGACCCCGACGATTTCAAACTGCGCGTTAGCATCGATGAGTTCTATCTCAACCGGGTGGATATCGGCCAGGGTGCGCGTTTCGAGCGGGATCCGGACTACAGCCTGACCGTGCGCAAGATATATCCGCAGGTCAAAGATGGACAGTTTGAGCTGGACCTTCATTTCGATGGCCGCCAACCGACGGACATCAGGCGCGGTCAGACCATACAGGCGCGCCTGACCCTGGGAGATTCAAACAAGGCGCTGATTATTCCCAATGGCACCTTCTACCAGGACACCGGGGGTAACTGGATATTTGTGCTGAGCGAAGACGGTACCGAGGCCCACAAGCGTAATGTGCGGCTGGGACGGCGTAACAGCCGCCACATCGAAGTGCTCGATGGCCTGGTGGAAGGCGAGCGGGTCATTACCAGTGCCTACTCAAGTTTCAAGCAGATGGATCATCTGTCTCTGCGGCCAGGCTGATGATAAGGCTGACAAGACAACCGACAGGATAAGACATGCTGCAGCTGCAAAAGGTTTCCAAGTTCTACCGCACCGACGAGATTGAAACTGTCGCGCTCGATGAGGTCGATATCGAGATTGCCGATGGCGAGTTCGTAGCAGTGATGGGGCCTTCCGGTTGCGGCAAGTCGACCCTGCTCAACATTGTCGGCATGTTGGACAATCTTTCCGGTGGGATCTACCGCTTCCGTGACGAAGATGTCACGGGTTATAGCGAAAGCAAACTCGCAAATATCCGCAAGCGCAATATCGGGTTCATCTTCCAGTCCTTTAACCTGATTGATGAACTGACCGTAGAAGAAAACGTGGAGCTGGCGTTGCTCTATCACGGTATGCCCACCGGTGAACGCCGTGCAAGAGTTCGCGGCATCATGGAGCGCGTGGGCATCGATCATCGCGCGCGGCACAAGCCCGGGCAGCTGTCCGGCGGCCAACAGCAACGCGTAGCCGTGGCCCGGGCGATCGTCGGCGGCCAATGTCTGATTCTCGCCGACGAGCCGACTGGAAACCTCGACAGCGCCCATGGTCAGGAGGTCATGAATATGTTGCGCGAGCTCAATGAAGAAGGCAGCACCATCATCATGGTCACCCACAGCCCCATTCATGCCGAGGTCGCTGAACGGACCATTCAGCTGTTTGATGGCCGGGTAGAAAACTGATGCTGGGCAACTACTTCACCGTCGCCTGGCGCCAGCTGGCCAAGAACCGGCTGTACAGTGCGATCAACATCCTCGGCCTCATGGTTGGTCTGGGTATCTATGTATTCGGCACGCTCATCGTCGCTTATGAACGCAGCCACGATCTGTTCTGGGCCAACGGTGAGCGCATATATACGGTGGGTTCTGTGTTCTCGCCCACTGCCAACATAGGTGTCGGCGAAACCGATGGGATTTACACTGCGTTCACGCCGATGATCAGAACCGAGGTGGAAGACCTCGATGCGGTGGCTCGCACGGTAAGCCGCGAGTTTCTGGTGAGTATCGACGACACTCACTATTACGAACAGATCCGCTTTGCCGACAAAGAGTTGTTGGAGATCTTCGATTTCGAGTACCTCGAAGGCGATGCATCTGCGCTGCAGGATCCTGCCGGGGCGTTGGTGACGCGTTCCATAAAGGAGAAGTTGTTCGGTCAGCAAACTGCGCTCGGACGCACCTTCAAGCTCGACCACGATACCGAGTTGCACGTCACTGCGGTGGTTGCCGATCCGCCCCGCAATACCCACTTCAGCTCGAGCATCATGTCTGAAGGTGGCTTGTCTCTAGTGGCGCCGCTGGAAGCGTTGCACAGAGCTACAGGCTACGATCTGCAGGGCAACTTCAATAACCTTTCCAGTGGTGATAACACCTACCTGCTGGCGAAACCGCAACTGGCTAAGCCAGCGCTGCAGGCCGCCATCGATGGCGTGTTCGACCGTCATTTCCCTGACCGGGAAAACGTCATCGTTGCGCGTTTGAAAGTACGCCCGCTGGTAGAAATGAACACCGTAATCTGGGATGCGGTTGGCCTGCCGGTGATGGATTCCGTGCGACTGCTGGCGCTACTGGTACTGGTGGTCGCCCTCGTCAACTACACTAACCTGGCCACCGCCCAGTCTCTGGGCCGCAGCCGCGAGATCGGACTGCGCAAAACCATGGGGGCCAGCCGTGGTCAGCTGATTGCTCAGTTCATGGTGGAAAGCCTGCTGGTGACGCTGGTTGCCATGTTGCTGTGTGTGGCAGTCCTGGCGCTGGTGGTGCCGGCATTCAACGAAGCGTTGAATAAGTCACTGCAGCTCGACTTGTTGAGCATCGCTCCGTGGCTGGCGCTGACTACATTGGCGGTAGGGCTGGCAGCCGGGGTGTATCCGGCTATATTGATCAGCCGCACGACACCCATCGAAGCTCTGCGGGAAGGCAGCGCCAGCGGCGCCAAAGGCAGCCTGTTTCGCACGGGGATGCTCATCCTGCAATTTGCCATCTCCATATTCATGCTGGCCATGGTGGCGGTGGTGTTTCTACAGAACAAGCGGGTGGAAAGCGCTGCGGAGATTTATCCGAAATCCCAGATCATCACGCTGTCCAGGCTTGGTCTCGAGAGCATTCAGGCGCGCCTCGGTACACTGAAGAATGAAGTTCAGCGCATTCCGGGGGTGCAGGGGGTGACTTTCGCCAGTCAATTGCCTTACCTGCAGAGTAACTCCGGGTTTGGCGTAACTGCGGAACTGGGCGACGCCGACGCCGCCTTCCTGATGAGTCAGATCGGGGTCGGTGAGCATTTCTTCAGCGTGTTCGATATCCCCCTGCTTTCCGGCCGTTATCTGGAGACCAGTATTGCAGGGGATACGGTAAGCGATGCTGCTGCCAACGTTGTGGTAAACGAGCTGGCTCTGTTGAAGCTGGGTATTTCTTCAGCCCAGGCAGCGCTCGGTCAGCAGTTTTATGACGGTCAGAGCGAGGGCACGCCCCGGGCCTACACCATCGTGGGCGTGGTGCCCGACCAGAACTTTCAGGGGTTTCACAATCAGGTTCATCCCACCACCTTCAAGATGGCACCTGCACAGTTCAGATTCGCCGCAATCAGGGCAGAGACGGACGGCCTGGCGACGGTTCGGGCTGCTGTGGAAGCAGTATGGAATGATCTGCTTGACGATTATCCGATTCAGTCAGCATTTCTGCAGGATGAGTTCGAGGAAACCTATCAGGCATATCGCAGCATCGCCACCATTCTGGGTGGCTTTGCATTCGTAGCCATGTCACTCAGTCTGATCGGCCTGTTTGGTCTTGCCGCATTCATGGCCGCAACCCGGACCAGAGAGATCGGCATCCGCAAGGTCATGGGCGCCTCGTCAGGGCAGATCACCCGTCTGCTGATCTGGCGCTTTTCCAAACCTGTGCTGTGGGCGTTGCTGGCGGCATTACCCGGCGCGTATCTTGCGGCCAATCAGTTCCTCCAGTTTTTTGCCGACCGCATCAGCCTGGTGGAAGTCATCGTGCTGATTGCAGGACTTGCGGCGGTGCTGATTGCCTGGGGGGTGGTCGGGATTCACGCCGGGCGCATCGCGCGGGCAAGTCCCATTGCGGCGCTGCGCCACGAGTAGTGGTGGCGCTGTCTGCTACTCCACGCGGTCGAATACCCTGTTATACGTGCGGGCTTTATCGTTCTTGGGGTTCAGCTTCACCGAAACCAGCAGCCGCCCGTCTGGCCTGATGGACCACGACTTGGTCACGGTACGCGAAGTCGATTTGTACTTCTGAGAGATGAGCTTGTTCGAGACCTTGGTTTTGCGGCCCCGATAATCACCCTTGCGCATGGTTTCGGTTTCTTCGCCGTCATAGTCGAGCACGACGTTTCTGTCGTCCACCGCAATGACCATCGTGGCGCAGCGCAGCACCTTGGGGTCTTTGCCGGCCAGGCCGGGAGCGGCGGCACGCCTGCCTGTGCCGGGTAGAGGCAGACCCATAACGGTAACCTGCGGCCTGCCGAAATTGTGGCCTTTCATGCCGCTGCCGTCCTTATATTTAACGGCGACCTTGTCGGTCTCTTCGTAGTTGATCTCCCATGTGCCGTTGAACGGCGATCGGGAAGGCGCTTCGGCGTAGGCCGCCGAGCTGAGCAGCAGGGCGAGTATGACGGTTAACCGCGCTTGGCTGGAACTGAGGCTGTGCATATGGGCTTTGATTACCAGACGGTGGGAAAGTTCACGATAGTGGGCCCTGGCGAATCGCTTCAGCCATGATTGGGCATTACCTTGCGGGCAAACAGGTCCAGTGAATCCAGAATCTGCCCGGATGTATGCAGCCCCTGAGGAATCAACAGAATCGCCTCCTTGATGGGTACGGCTTTGCCGATCTGTTCGATGCGTCTGTTGAGCGTGTCAGGAGAGCCCACCAGCAGCTCCGGCACACCCTGCCCGAATGGCGTGGCCCAGGTTTTCCAGAACCAGGCCATGTCTTCGTACAATGCCTGAGCCTTCTCGTCGGTCTCGGCACAGATCATGATGCCGCCCCAGCAGGCCTGGTCGCCGGGTTGTACATCGTGACCATGGCGCTTGGCTTCCTCGGTCCATTCCTGCCAGAGCAGCTGCAGGAATTCTTCATTTCCTGAAAGGATGATGGGCCGGCCTTTGTATCTGGCCCAGAATTTCGCCGTGGTCAGGCTCTGGGAGAACCCGCCGTACAGCGGGATCGGATCCTGTAATGGTCTCGGCGCGATGCCGATTTGTGAAACCTGCATGTCATCCGTGACCCCGCGGCCCAGCTCCCGGTATACCGGGTGATCGTGGGGGTTTACGAAGTCGGTGGGCGGGAAGTTCCAGAACTTGCCCCGGTGCTGAAAGGTTTCGCTGTTGAGGGCTTTGACCACCACGTCGACGAACTCGCTGAAGTACTCGCGGTTCAAATCGTCGTCGGGGGTTTTGGTGTTCCATGGCCCCACCGCGGTGAGCTCGGGTTTGACCTTGAAGTTTTCCACCCAGCGCGCCTGATAACCGCGCACCAGCCCTACGCCGAACCTGCCGCCGAGCATGTGGTCGAGGGTGGTGATCTTTTCCGCAGTTTGCAGAGGGTTGTTGGCGGTGGAAACGAAACCGCAGGTAATTACCCGCAGACGTTCGCTATGGGCGCCGAGCCACATGGCCATCAGGGCGGGATCGTTGGAGATCTCGAACCCTTCGATCTGCAGGTGATGTTCCGGATGACCGAAACCGAAGTAGCCGGCATTATCGGCGAAGCGGGCGTATTGAGCGATTTCGTCGAGCATGCGCTGGTACAGGGCATTGTTCTGGCCGGCCATGCCGACCTCCAGCTCTGCACGGCGTCCGATAGTGCAATACATGAACAGTCCGAACTGCATGATCAATCCTCCGCCAGTACAGTGGTGAGTTCTTCCAGCGGATCGCGCGCGGTACCTGCGCGTTCGGCCGCCAGTTTCTGCTGGGCATTATTCAGGAAGCGGGCCAGGCTGGCCTGATAAAACTCCGGTTCGACAAAGGGATGGGGCTCGCCGGGTTGTCTTTCGGACAGTAACGCGCCGCGCTTGAACACTTCTCCCATGGCGGCGTGGTTGGGCAGGCTGACGCTGATGTTATCGGCCATGCTGAGCAGACGGCGGTAGCTGTCGATGTAGGTTTCGGTGCGTTCGACGCCGGAAAAGTTCAAGCCCACGCCGCCCAGAGTCATTGCCGTATGGGCATCGTTGCCATCACGCACGGTATAACGCAGGGACAATACACCTTCTGTGTGCCCCGGTGTTTTGAACAGCTCGACCCGGGTGTCGCCGAGCTCGATGACATCGCCATCTACCGCCACGATGTCGCGCCGTGGCACAGGCATGTAGAACTGTGGCAGGTCCGGCCTGGCAGCGGCCAGCTGCCAGTCCTGCTCGGCCATGACCACCCGGGCGCCGTAGCGTTTCTGAAACAGGGCGGAGCCGCCGGCGTGGTCGAAGTGACCGTGGGTGTTTATCACGTACTTCACATCCGCCGGATCGAGGCCCAGCTTGCGCAGGTTGGCCAGCAGCGTGCGTGTCCATTTGCCGTACAGGCTGTCGATCAGAATGATGCCGTCGCTGGTGGTGAGGGCGTAGGCGGCGACCCAATCGATGCCGACATAGTAGAGATTGTCGAAGATTGCGAAGGGCTTGACGTATTGTTGGGCAGGGTCTTCCCAGGTGTCCCAAAGCCGAGCCATTGCGTCGGGCAGCGGGCCGCCGACGTAGGTGTCCTTCTCGCAGGCCTGGCAGGTGACATCGTCGACTGCATTGAACCCAGCGAGATCGGCCACCCAGTCCCGTATGGAAACGCCGTCGGCTGCGTAAGCGTAGAACTCGGGACGGCGCAGAATCGTGTGGGACTCGCCACCGGTGATGAAGGCGCGGAAGTTATCGACTTCGGCGCGAATGTCGGCGTGGTTGGCCTGCAGCGCATCCATGAGTACTACGTCCTGGGCCCCGCTGATGGCGAGAAAACGCTTTTGCACGGTGTCTTCTGCTGCATCGAACTCGGCGAACATGATCTCCGGATGCGCCTTGGCGGCGGCTATGTAGATGCGCTCGTAGTTGAATCCATCCGCAACGACGTTTTCGAAACCTTTCTCTGTGTTGAGAAAGTCGAAAGTACCCCATTGTTCGTCCGGTCGGCTGGCGCCGTTCATGCGGCGATAGCCGCCCGCACCGTCGCCCAGGTGTGCAACTCTTGCGTTGCTGTAGTGATCCGCGACCAGGGAAGCATAGAAAGCCGAGGGGATCGCACCGGCGGAAGAGCCGGTTACGAAGATCTCCTGCGGCGTGGTGACGTTGGCAAATGCCCAGTCCAGCGCGGCTTGTGCATTGGCTCGCCCCCGATGACGCACGGTGAAGGGCTGATCGTCGTCATTAACTGGCGCGTACTCGGTATCCCGGGCGCCCAGATGGACGTCTCCGGTGCAATAGGGTGCGAATACCACGCTGTGCTGTGCGAATGGGTTTTCGGCATTGTCGTAATTGAATATGCCGAACTCGTCCGGCACGTACTCATCAGGGATGTTTACCGTGTAGGTTGGCCTGCCATTCGGATCGCAGGTTTCGCTGGTCCAGCATCCGCCGCCGCCCTGGAAGAACAAAAGCAACTTGTCAGGGTCTCCGGGGCGGGCGAAAAAACGGTAGGGGGTTCCGTCGGAACAGCTTGTTTCACCTGCCGGTGCGAACTCGGTCCACCCCTGTGGCAGCGCCGCTATCCCTGTCGGGTCCGCGGATTCGCTGCAGGCGCCAAGCAGCAGCAATGGGCCTATAATACTTGCGGCGATAATTTTGCCCATGAATCACTCTCCCCCTCGTTTTCTTTTAAACTAGAAGATTCTACATGGCTTGAAGGTGAAGTGTTGACAACCCGTGATGAAGCCCGAAAGGCACTGACCGATTGGACTGACGGCGTACTGGCCGAGCAGGAGGTGTGGCAGTGGGCGCAGAATGCCCAGGAAGAAAGCCGATCCTCGGATGATCTGGTGCGGGACATAATTGATAACCTTGCGGTGCTGCCTTTCGAATTCATAACAGTCGAAGATGCCCAGGTGATGCTCGATGCCCTTGCTAACCCGGTGGAGG
>CAYMUT010000011.1:0-131291 GCA_964393625.1 uncultured Pseudomonadales bacterium | reverse complement strand
CCATCGCGATGTTCGTGATGGACTGGAAGCTGGCACTGGTAGTGTTTTCCATCCTCCCTTTTCTGGGCTGGATATCCGCGCGCTTTCAGCGGCGCATACTGTCCAGCGCCCGGCAGGTGCGCGCTACCAACTCACGCATTACCGCCAGCTTCAACGAAGCCATCATGGGTGTACTGACCAGCAAGGCGTTCGTACGCGAGCAGGCCAATCAGAATGAGTTCGGCGGCCTGACCGACAAAATGCGGAACTCGTCGGTGACCAACCTGACCCATGCCGCTGTGTATCTGCCCATCGTCATCACCATGGCGAGCCTGGCAACCGGTCTGGCCCTGGCCGTGGGCGGCATGGATATGCTGGCCGGCGTCATTCCCGTGAGCACACTGATTGCTTTCATGGCATACACCCGGCACTTCTTCGATCCGATCGAACAGCTTGGTCACTGGTTCGCCGAGATGCAGATGGCCCAGGCCTCCGCCGAACGGATTCTGAGCCTGATCGAAGCCGAGCCGGAGATCAAAGACTCCGCCGAAGTGCGCGGGGCTATCGCAACCCACGAGGCAGTGGATGCCGGCGACACGCAAACAGCGGCCGGCAACAAGTACGCCATGGACGGCGGCGAAGCGCAGATCCGCAAGATCGAGCTGCGCAATCTGAGCTTCGCCTATGATCCGGCCAAACCAGTGCTCGACAACATCAACCTGGCCATCGGTAGCGGCGAATCAATTGCCATTGTCGGACCCACTGGTGGCGGCAAGAGCACCCTCGTGAACATTATCTGCCGCTTCTACGAACCCAGCCGGGGTACCGTGTTGATCGACGGGGTGGACTACCGTAACCGCAGCCTGCACTGGCTGCAGTCAAACATCGGCATGGTGCTGCAGAATGCCCATGTGTTTTCCGGCCCGATACTGGAGAACATCCGCTACGGCCGCCTCGAAGCAAGCGATGAAGAAGTGATCGAGGCCGCCAGAATCGCTGGCGCACACGAATTCATCGTCGAGTTTCCCGAAGGATATCAAACCGATGCCGGCGAGTCCGGCAGCCGCCTGTCTGCCGGCCAGAAGCAGTTGATCTCATTCGCTCGAGCGATTCTTGCAGACCCGCAGATTCTGGTCATGGACGAAGCAACGTCTTCGGTAGACACGGAAACCGAGCAACGCATTCAACAGGGTATGCAGCGAGTACTGGCCGGGCGCATCGCGCTGATCATTGCTCATCGCCTGTCGACCGTCCGCGGCGCCGACAGAATCATCGTAATTCGCGACGGGCGTATTGCGGAACAGGGTTCACATGAGCAACTCATGGCTGCGCGTGGCCACTATTTCGAAATGTACCGGCAACAGAGTCTACAGGAGTCCAGCCAATCGCTGACGCTATATGATCCTCAGCCAGCCGGCTGATCGTTCACAGCGTACGCCTCAGTCCGGCGCGGTTCGGGTGGGGTTCAAGATAGGTCTGCGCGAGCACGTATGGGTCAGGATGACGGCCGAAGTGGTGCCGCAGCAACGCCATCGGCGCCAGCAGGGGTTGCTCACCGCGCCGATACTCATCGATCAGCGCAGCAAGTTCCCTGCGACTGGCGCTGTCGATGTGCCGCTTGAGATACCCCTGCAGGTGCGCCAGTACATTGGCGTGCCCGGCACGGTTTGCCGGTTGACGTAACCCCTGCATGAGCACGCCAATGTATGCAGCCGCTGAAGCGGGCAGATCCCCGGACAGATCGCTCAACAACCGGCCCGCTTCGCGGTATGCCACCTGGCTGTGAGCCATCAGCAGGTATTTGTAGCGGCTGTGGAATTCGATCAGGCGCGCCGCGGTCAGGTCAGCAACGACCCGCTGCCAGTGAGCGTACGCAAAGGTCTGGCTGACGAAATTCTCGCGCAATACTTCGTCGAACAACCGGCCCGCATCTTCCACGGGAAGCTGAGGCAGATGCCGGGTAATTTCCGCGGCATACGCACCGCGTCCGTTGCGAACCGGCGGCCCGCTCGCCGACCCGTAGACCTTTACCCTGTGCAACCCGCAACTGGGCGAATTGTGCATGAAGATATAGCCGGCCAACTGCTCCAGGGCAGGGAGCTTGTCCAGGGCGTAGCGCTGCAGCTCGTCGGTCTTGTCGATAGCGGGGTCTCTGACTCCAACAACCCGATAGTCTGCGGCGCTGCCTACCAGACGAATGGGGTCTCTCGGCACAGACATGCCAATGCCTACTTCGGGGCAGATGGTGTGATACTCAAACAAACCATCCAAAGCTCGAGCTGGAAACGACGAAGGGGCTCCCGTGCCGTCATAACGTACCTGGGCACCGAGCAGGCACTGGCTGATACCAACCGGCAAAGGCGCCGGCGGCCGTTCGGGCAGATCGTGAGACGGCGTCGTCATCCCCGGGTCGCGATGAAGTCCCATGCCTGATCAGCACCCAGTCCAGCAATGTGCGCACCCAGCCGGCGTTGCCAGAACACTTCATTGCCGTATTCGTCACGCCACGCCCAGGCACGCCGACTGAAGTGATGCAAACGATGCTCGTGGGTGAAACCCATGGCGCCGTGCACCTGATGCACCTGCTCCGCCACCACAGTAACAGACTCCCCGACACGCGCCTTGGCCGCCGCCACTTCTACTTCGAATCGGTCTGTGCCCAGCGCATCTACCGCCGAGTCTGCAGCGCGCCGGGCAGCCGCGGTTTCCGCCGCCACCACCGCCAGGATGTGCTGTATGGCCTGAAACTTGGATATGGCACGGCCGAACTGCTGACGCTCGGTGGCAAACTGAATACCCAGATCCAGCAGCGCCTCAAGTGCCCCGGCCATGCCGTTGGCCCGGGCCAGGGCAAGCTGGGCAAAGGGTTCAATGTCGAGCACAAGGGTGACGCCGCCTGCAGGCATTGCGATGGTGTCCCGGGGTTCACCGGCCATATTGACACCGGCATTTGCCACCTGGACATCATCAACGATGCAGATCTGATTGCTGCCCGGCGTTACCCCGACAACCTTGTCTGCACGACGGCCCCAGGGCACATCGGTAATCTCGCCGTTTTCGACCAGCCCGATGCTGTACACACCCTCGCCCGCACCACACCACCGATTGACCAGCAGCGTCTCCGCCAGAGGCAACGGTACGGCGTAGCGCCCGGCAATGGATATGAACGCAAACAATTCGGTAGCGCCTGTGCCGCTGTCGTTGCTGCCCAGCTGATTGAATCCGGTTTCCACCACCTGGCCCCACAGCGCCTCGGCAAACTCACCGGTCTCGGCGGCATCGAGCAGGGCTTTGTCACACAGGTCGGTGAATATCTTATTCGCGGTATCGAGAATGATCTGCTGCATGGATTGTTCTTCGCTCATCAGCGTAACCCCAGGCCCCGGGCAATCACGCCCCGTAGTATCTCCCTCGTTCCCCCGCGCAGCGTGAAGGCCGGCGAGCCCAGCAAAGTCTGCTCGAATGCGGCCCGAAATCCGCCCCGGGATGCGTCCATCGGTGCAGCCAGTCGTGCAATCTCCGGCAGGGTTTTTTCGAAATTGTTGCCCAGTTCTTTGAGCAGAGCCGCTTCTACTGCCACGTCTTTGGAGTTTTCCAGCATGCCCGCCACGGAAATAGAAATGCGTCGCAGGGTCATAAGGTGTGAGGCAATGCGGCCGATGGCAGCTGCTTCGTGGGGCGCAGGATCAGACCCGCAGGCCCGCACGAGTTCTACAAAAACTCGAAACGCCGACAGAAATCGTTCCGGGCCGCTGCGCTCGTAGGCCAACTCAGAAGTTACCTGAGTCCACCCGTTGCCCGGCTCACCGACAATACGATCTGCCGGCACGATGACATCCTCGAAAACCACCTCGTTGAAATCTTCACCGCCAGCCATGTTTGCGATGGGGCGCACTTTGGCCCCGTCATTCTTCAGGTCGACAATGATCTGTGACATACCCGCATGCCGATTATCTGATGGCGGCTCGGTGCGCACCAGACAGATTATGAAATGATTGCGATGGGCATCGGTGGTCCAGATCTTGGTGCCATTGATCCGGTAAGTGTCACCCTCGCGCACCGCCGTGGTGCGCACTGACGCCAGGTCCGAACCGGTGTCAGGTTCGCTCATGCCGATGGAGAAGTACGCTTCACCCCGGACAATCTGGGGCAGATATTCTTCCCGCTGGGCCTGGCTACCGAAGCGCAATAACAATGGACCACTCTGGCGGTCAGCGATCCAGTGCGCGCTGACCGGCGCGCCGGCGGCCAGAATTTCCTCGGTCACTACATAGCGTTCGAAGAACGAGCGCCCGCCGCCGCCATATTCTTTAGGCCAGGTCATACCAATCCAACCTTTACCGCCCAGCTTGCGGCTGAACTCAGGATCATGGCCAGATGAAAAATCTGAATTGGGGACAGCGAAATGCGATCTGTTCTCGTCGAGGAACGCGCGCACCTCGCCGCGTAGCTGTTCAGTCTCTTCCGAGAGACTGACACGATCTAACTGCAGCATGTTATTCGCCCGAAAATCCACCGTTAATTTTGCAGTGCACAACTTACTGTCCGCCGCCCGTAGATGCAATAATAGGTGTGCGCCCTGATATACACACCCAGGAGGAGAGGAGCAGCCAGACCGTGTCAGTCGAGACCATCGCCCAGCAGTTCAAGCCCGTATTCGCCGACATCCGCGACCGCTCGACCATCGCCGAGCGTTTTATCGACCGTGATCTGTACCGAGTCTACATGGCGACGCTGTGGTCGAATGTGGTGATGTCACCGGACGATGCGGGGCTGTTGGAGGAAGACCTGGAAGATCTGCACGATGTGGTGCTGGCAGAAATGTCCAGCGCCATCGGTCCCCATGAGAGTCTGCATGAGCTGTACACGTTCATCTCTTCGAAAGACGGCGAGCGCGCCATGGGGGAAGCGCGTCTGACCCAATCCCATAAAGACCTTCTGCAGTATTTCGCCAGTATGATCCTCGATCCCGAGGGTCATAAGCGGTACATGGATTTCATTCGCGACAAGCAGAACTGAAGACCCAGTCGATGCAGACCATTGAGAACATTGACGGTCTCGCGACCGCCTAGTGTCCCATCACATTTACCACGATCTCACGAGCACCAGGATTATGGCGATGCTCCCACAGATATATTCCCTGCCACGTCCCCAGCACTAATCCGCCATCCATCAACGGAATCGACAGGCTCACCGCGGTCAGCGCGGACTTGATATGCGCGGGCATGTCGTCAGGCCCTTCCTGGGTATGGGTATAGAGCGGGTCGCTCTCCGGCACCAGCCTGTTGAGCCATGCCTGCAGATCGTCCTGTACGGCCGGATCGGCGTTTTCCTGTATTAGCACACTTGCTGAAGTATGCCTTATGAAAACTGTGACCAACCCCTCAGTTACACCGCTATCTCGGACCACACCGGCAACTTTGTGCGTGACGTCATAGAGGCCCTGACGGCCTACAGATAATTTCAAGATCCAGTTCAAGGATGGATGCTCCGGGTTTATGCGAAGCGTAGGCCCTATATTGGTATGAGATCAATCCCTAAACAGCGGGTGCTGTCCCGCGTTATTCCGTCGACTCTGCTTGCGGCAGCGATAGCGATCGCTTTCATACATCCGCTGCATTTCGCCATTGCCGGGCTGGGCTGGGTCGCGATCATCGCCAGCAGCCAGCTACGCAGCCATTGGGCGCCGTGGATGTTCTGCGCGGCTGTCATCACAGCCCTGACCATGCCAATGGTTCGTCACGAAGTGCTGCCAGATGCCCTGCAGCTCACCTGGCTCTTATGCCTTATTTGTACCTGTCTTGTCGTACATGGCTACAACGCTCAACGTACGCGAGACACAAGAACTTTCGCGGAAATGCTTGATGCAGCACCTGGCGGCATGATGATCGTTGATCAACACGGGGACGTATTGCGCGCCAATCAGCACATGGTCGATATGCTGGCCACCATGGAAATGACTCCCGGCGGGGGCTGCGCAAACCACAACATAAACACTCTGATCGGTAGCAGGTTGTGGGAATGTCTGGCAACCCGGCGGGCGGCGCTTGCTGCCGGCGAAGCAATAAATCTGGATATTGAGGTATCCCCCAGCGCCAACAACAAACTTGTATTGCGCTGTCACGCCAGGATGGTCTGCAGCGGAGTGCTGAGCCCCAGACTTTATGTCATTCAGATCAGTGACCTGACCCGACAACTCATTGCCGAGCACCAGCTGCGCGCCGCAGCCACCCAGCTGCGCCGGGCACTGGCCAGCACCACCGACCCGGTATTGATAACCGATCAGAAGCTCACCATTACCTTCGCCAATGAACACGCTGGCATGGCCCTGGCAGACAACGCCAGCGCGTTGCTGGGGCAATCCCTGGCCGCCTGCATTCATCCTGAACATCGCCACTCGTTCATGAAGTCCATGGAACGTTTTGCACAACACAGTCGCAACGAACAAACGATATCGAGGCTGCGCCTGCAGGGAAAAGGCAGCCCTCAGGTAAGCGCCCACGTTATCCGCATTGCCGAACCACAGAACGCCGGCTACGCGGTGATTCTGAATACGTCGCAAAGCTCGTTGGACGCCCTGGCGCAGACCAAGTCATCCCAGGCCAGGTTTTCACAGATTTTCCATGGCAGTCCCGATGCCATACTGGTGATGCGCGCTGCGGATTCCACGATTCTCGATTTCAATGAGGGCTTTACCCGCCTGCTGGGTTACCGACGTGAACAGGTCATCGGCGAAGCCGAGATCGACCTTAGTATCTGGTCAATGTCGGCAGATCGGCAAATGGTCATGCAGACCTTGCAGCACCAACGCGAGGTGATCGACCACGAAACCATTCTGAAGAACAGCGACGGGGCGCAAGTTCACGTAGAGATCTCACTGCGCTACATCGAGATCGACAATGAGCTGTGCATACTGATGATCGGCCGGGACATCACCCGGCGTATCTCCGCCGAAGCGGCACTGGTGGAAACCGAAGAAAAATTCGAAAAGGTGTTCAGCGAAAGCCCTGACGGCATCGTCATTCTGCGACATGCCGACGGCACCATCACCGACATCAATCATGCATTGCTGCATCGCAGCGGCTACAGTCGTGAAGAAATCGTTGGCCATTCAATTTACGAAACCCAGGTCTTTCTCGGCACTGACGAACTGCAGGAAACCACTGCCGAACTGGCCACCCTGGGCCGCCTGGCCAACCGCAGCATTACCTTCGTCACCAAATCAGGGGAATCGGTACCTTCCCTGGTATCGGCCACGGTACTGGAACTGTCCGGCGAAGCCTATGCAATGGTGATCGTCAAAGACATCAGTAAGCTGCGCACTACAGAAGAGCGACTGCGCCGCAGCGAGGCCCGCTTCCGCGGTACGTTCGAGAACGCACCCATCGGTATCATGCTGGTCGATATGGAAGGCCGGATTTTTCAGGCGAACCATACCGCGGCCAGTTTGCTCGCCTACGACGAGCAACACATGGGCGGTCTGCATCTTTCCCGTCTCATACCCGCTGAAGAACGCGTGTATCTGAAGGAACATCTCATCAGCCTGGCTCGCCGGGGGACGACTGTGCACCGCGCTGAACAGCGCATGATCTGCCAGAATGGTCTGCAGATCTGGACCAATTTCAACATCGTCGTACAGCACAATTCCGACTGCGAACCGGAATACTTCATCGTACAGATCGCCGACGTGACTGACCTGAAGCGCAGCCAGGAACGTATGGAACAAATGGCTTTCTACGACACGCTGACCAGCCTGGCAAATCGCAGACTGTTTCATGAACGCCTCAATCAGGCCATAAAGCACTGTGCGCGCAACGAGAAAATCAGCGCCCTGCTGTATCTCGACCTCGACAATTTCAAGCGGGTGAACGATACGCTGGGTCACCAGATCGGTGACAATCTATTGCGTGAGGTAGGCTCCCGCCTGCGGCAAAGCGTACGCAACAGCGATACCGTAGCCCGCACTGGCGGTGATGAATTCACAATTCTGCTCAACGATATCTCAGGACCGGCCGATGCCGGGAACGTGGCACAAAAGATCCTCAACCATCTACGCGAAACCATTGACGTGCTCGGCCACCCACTGGTGGTAACCACCAGTATCGGCATCACCATTCTGCCCTCGGACGGCGTAGACCCCAACGATCTCATGCGCAACGCTGACCTGGCCATGTACCACGCCAAGGAATGCGGCCGCAACAATTTCCAGTTCTACAGCAAGCAACTCAACACCAATGCCATGCAGCGTCTGCGCACCGAAGATGAAATCCGTCAGGCACTGGATCAGAACCAGTTCGAGCTGCACTACCAACCGCAAATATCACTCAGCTCCCATGACATTGTCGGGGTGGAAACCCTCATACGCTGGAATCACCCGCAACGCGGCCTGATCAGCCCGGACGAGTTCATCGGCGTTGCCGAAGACACCGGCAGCATCATCGACATCGGCACCTGGGTCATCGAAGAATCCTGCCGCGCCTGCCGGACGTTACTGGAAAGCCATAGCCGCCCATTGAAGGTCGCCATCAACATTTCCCCTCGACAGTTCCGCGATCCTGATCTGGTTGCAACGGTGCGTCGCAACCTCCGCGAAGCCAGGCTGGACCCAAGCCTGATAGAACTGGAGATCACTGAAACCATGCTGATGCAGGATGTCGACGCAGCGCTGGAAATCATCAATGCTCTGTCAGAACTCGGCGTCACCATAGCCATTGACGACTTCGGCACCGGTTATTCGTCACTGATCTATCTGAAACGCTTCCCTATCGACACCGTCAAAGTCGACCGGAGCTTCGTCATGGACATCCCGGACAATCCGGAAGACATGGCCATTACCCGCGCCGTGATCGCCATGGCCCATCAGTTGAAGATGGTAGTGGTTGCAGAGGGCGTCGAGACCCAGGAACAGTTACGGTTCCTTGCCAAGCAGCGCTGTGAATACGCGCAGGGGTGGCTGTTCAGTCGAGCATTGCCCATGGGTGACCTGATGAAAAAGCTCGACGAGAAGGTAGTGCTGCTGCACGGCTAATCGAGATACCACAAACTCAGCTGGGGCACATAGGTAATCAGCAGCAATGCCACCAGCAGCACAACCATGAAAGGCCATGCCGCCGCATACAGCTCGAGCAGGGGCTTGTTGAAGCGGTAACTGGCAATAAACAGGTTCATGCCGACCGGCGGCGTAAAGTAGCCGATCTGCATATTAGCCAGAAATACGATACCCAGATGTACCGGGTGAATGCCATAGGCAGCGGCCACCGGCAGCAGCAGCGGCACCATGATGACGATAGCTGAGAAAATATCCAGCACCGCGCCCAGTGCCAGGAGCAGCACGTTCAGCAGCAACAAAAAGCCCAGCGGGCTTTCGATATAAGTCTGCATTAATTCGAATAGCTGTTGCGGCACCTCGGCATCCACCAGGAAATTAGTGAACGCCAGGGCAATACCCAGAATAAGAAGTATGCCGCCCACCATGACCATTGACTGCACCATGACCTTGGGCAGATCTTTGAAGCTCACTTCGCGATACAGGACTACTTCAGCAAAAATCACGTACATGGCGGTGACGGCGGCAGCCTCGGAAACAGCAAAGATGCCGCCGAACACGCCACCCAGAACGATGATGGGCAACGGCAGTTCCCAACGGGCGTCCTTTAGCGCCTGCCATACCCGCGCACGGGAAAACGGTGTACGGGGCACCTGCCCGCCACGATGCAGCCACAACGTCCAGCCGATCAGCAACACCAGCATGATGCCAAGCGGCGCAATACCTGCAATGAACAGATCGACAATGCGGAAGGGTTCACCCACGTCGATCTGCTGCGCGATGACACCATAAAGAATGAGCGGCACCGATGGCACCAGCAGCAGGCCCAGACTGCCCGACGTGGTGACCAGACCAAGACTGAACCGCTCACTGAAACCCGCCTGCTGCAGCGCCGGCAGCAGCAGGGCGCCAAGCGCAACGATGGTCACCCCGGACGCACCGGTTAGCGCGGTGAACATGGCGCAGGCCACGAACGCCACCAGCGCCAGGCCGCTGGGCAGAAAACCGAACACACTCTGCACCAGATTGACCAGGCGCGTGGAGGTATTGGCGGCACTGAGCAGATAGCCACTGAAGGTGAACAGTGGCAGCGCGATGAGCAGAGGCGTGTCGACAATGCGGTATAGCTCAATCGCTATGATCGATAGTTCGATATCAACGCTGTAGAAACCCAGCATCGCCGCTCCAAGCAGCACTGCAAAAAGCGGCGCCCCGGCGGCGGCCAACAGAACCAGAAGGATTACCCCTGCGAGGATCACTTAGGCCGCACCGTCAACAGCGCGTAACGCACCGCCATGATGAATGCGCCTGCAGGCATGATGGATTCACACCACCACGCCGGAACACTGGCAAACGCGATGGTCTGATCTTCGTATTCATAACGCACGAACTGCAGGCTGTACCAGGCGAAGATAAGCAAGACCATGCAAACAAAGGCATTTACCAGCCGGCTCACCCAGAGCCTGGCCGGCCCGACAAGATATCGGCCCGCCAGGTCAATGCGTATGTGTTCATCGTTGCGCG
The DNA here is from genome assembly GCA_964393625.1 of uncultured Pseudomonadales bacterium. Classification (GTDB taxonomy): domain Bacteria; phylum Pseudomonadota; class Gammaproteobacteria; order Pseudomonadales; family Azotimanducaceae; genus UBA4421. Next base: position 120,742 of record CAYMUT010000011.1, on the reverse strand, counting down.
AAGCCACCATGGCGCCCACCATGGCAACCCACAACACCATCACCTGTACAGCGCTATTGCCCCAGAACAGCCCACTGTCGAAGAAGTTGCGCAATATCATCTGCAGCACGGCCACACCGATCATGGAGGTCAGCAACAGTGCCAGCAGCGCGTCTTCAAGACGCCGCAGCCATATGAATATCTGGTTAATCAGAGGTTCCTTGAGCACCATTGCGGTACTGCTCAAGCACGCGCAGGGTCTGCTGATAGATTTGCGTGGATACATAACCGGACGCCACCAGATCGTCTCGAGCGGCCGCCGCCATTGCAGACCATTCCTGCGCCTCGGCGGCGGAAGGCTTGAGCCACTCGATGCCCTGACTGCGTAATGCAGCTTTGGCACTGGTGTGGTCAGCCCGCGCAGATTTGTCTACCGCAGCCACTGCCATCGCCATCTCTTCGCGCACAATTACCTGCTCGGCTTCTGACAAACGATTGAACGGACGTTGTGTTATTGCGAACAGACCGTAGACATATATCAGTGGCACATCCAGCGCGTAACCCACCTGTGTGTGCCATTGCAACGCGATGGTACCGATGGGCGGCGCTGCGACGCTGTCAATCAGCCCGGTCTGCAATCCGGCGAGTACGTCTGCCATGGGCAGCGGAATGGGCGAAATCTTGAATGCCTCGAACCCGCGCATAGCTCCGATATCGTTGTCAGGCGTCCACACCTTGCTTTGGCGCAACTGCGCAACGCTGGTAGCCGGTTCCTGGGTCATGGGATAGGCAAAGCCGACCTCGGCAATGCCGAAGCCAACGAACTTCTCCTGCTGCAGGCCGGCCATGAGACGCTCATCCATGACCTGGCGCACCGCATCGACCTCCGCCTCGTCGGCAAAAAGCATAGGCAGGTTATAAAGCGCGATATCCGGGTAGGCCTGCACCAGGCCGCCGGCGGTGACCACGGCACCATGCAACTGGCCAACGCGCATCTTACGCAGCACAGCCTTGTCGTCCCCCATGACTCCACCCGGGTAAAACTTCATCTTGACGCTGCCACCGGTGCGTTTTTCTACCTCTCTGCCGTGCTGACGCAGCACCTTCATCCATGCCGATCCTTCAGGTGAAAGCGTGGCAATCTTCAATGTCGCCGCCGCAGCCGGTGCGGCGATCATAACCAGTGCAAGCAGACCCGCGCAGAAACCCAGGGCGTTGCGGGAAAAGCTCGAAGAACGATCAGAAATAGTCATCAGCTGAGTCCAGTAGTTGTTGTGCCTGTTCCTTAGCTACCATGTTCATCAGTGTCAGCCCCGGCACCACGGCTGGTGCCTGCATGACCTGATTTAGCAGTTCATCGTGCAGTTCGCGGTCGAATACCAGGCGGGCATAAGATTCCGCGAACATGACTTTGGCGAGCAGGTTGGAGCCTTGCGAGCGTTCCACGGCCTGTTCGAAGTATCCGCGCCCTACCTCGGGCTTACCGCCCATGGCCGGCGGAAACAGCGTCTCGAAAACGCCCAGATAAAGGTAAACACCGCCACTGTCATAGTCGGGATCGAGTTCCTCTACTCTGAGCATGAGCGCCTTCACTCTGGCAAGCTCCGCAATGGCGTTGAAATCGTCGCTGTTCGCCTGAATCCAACCCGCCCAGGTGGTACCCAGATCGTAAAGCACCGGTACATCTTTTGCGCCACGCCTGACCAGCCAGCTTTCGAAATCCTTGTAGCGGCGGCTATTGAGCTGACAGGCGTCGCGCAGTTGCAGACAGGCTGATAGCAGCGCCTGGTTCTTGGCTTTTGCGTGCAGGCGCTTGGCGCGGGCTTCATCAGCGACGAACGCAGCCGCATAGGCCGAATGGAGCTTTGCGGACTGCTGCAGCATGTAGGCGTCGTCCGGCGAGCGCGCCACCAGAGAATCAACCAGGATCAGGTACGAGGGCGCACCGTCTCGCACCATCTGCAGATCGTCGTTGTTGAGTATCGCGTCGGATAGGCTTTCGGCGAAGCCCTGGGTAAAAGAGCTGATCACCGTCGCACAACCGGCAACCTGCAGCAACAGCACGGGCGCGAACATCTTGATAAATCGGATTACTTTCATGGTGCCGGGCATTTAAACGATGAGAACGGTGCAAATCAACCCGTCTGCACGTCAAGACGCAAAGCCACTTTCGCTGGCACCATCCGCAGCAAGAAGGCCTTCCGCACTCTCCTTGCCACCATGCACGAAGGTGATCTCGTGCAGGCCAAGAGCACCAATCGCATGCTCCACAACCCCACCGAAACGCTTCGGCCTGATCGGCAAGCTACCTTCGGCCAGGCGGACTATGCGATTGTTCATTTTTTTTATCTGCTGCTCCACGTATTGGCCCGCGACGTCGACGTTGTCGCTAGCGCCATCCAGGCCGCGCATGGCATCATTTAACCCACACAGTCCGTTGCGCATGCGCAAGGCATCGGACAGTTTGTCGAGATACCACAACTGGGCCCTTGCCTTATCAGACATTCCCGGACGAATTAGTTCCATCAGATGGGCCACAATCTGCGCCCACTTGTGCAGCTTGGCGCCATCTTTATTGAGCCATTTATCAATCTTAACCTTCTTGGTATCAATGTCGCGACCCAGCCGATAGCCTTTGCGGTAGGCCAACCGAATGCGTTCCGCCATGACCGCATCATCCATCAGCTGGAAACCTGCACAACTGCGCCACAATTCGCTGTCACGGGCAAACAGATCATTCATCACTTCCCAGGTAGGTAGCGCTTCGGTTGTGAGGCGGCGGGCCACGTGCAGAATCGCCCGGGCGTCATCGTCTTGAGTGGCGAGAGAGGCAAGGCGCAGCGCCAGCCGGTGATGAGAAGTGGCATTGGTCAATAAATCCGACGTGGCGCGGAGCATGCGAACATGGGCTCTAGCCCCATCGCCAGCCTGCTGCCAACCGGGTTTCATCAACCACCGCATGCTGCACAACCGGCGAACCTCTTTGGCCAACAGGCTTTCTGCATACACGCTGTGCATATCACTGGGGAGAACCTCGGCACCCTCGACCCGAACAAGCTCCCGACCGTGAGTATCGCACTCGGCGAGGTACCGCAGAGCACGATTGTTTATTTCCAGACTGTAGCTGACTGCATAGTCCACTACGCGCACAGATCTGTCCCCGGCAAAGTGAGGTTTCAACAATATTACCCCACCGCACTTAGCACAGCCACCGGCAAACGGCTACACTAGACGGCCTAAGCCGTTGATTGAAGGCAATTTTGTGAGCGAGCAACTGGTACTGGTAGAGAAAGATCAGGGTGTAACGACGGTTACCTTAAACCGGCCTGAAGCACTCAATGCGCTGTCCCTCGGGTTACGCAGCGCCATAGCCGGTACCTTTGTCCAACTCGCCAAAGACGATGAGACCGAAGTGATCATTCTGACCGGTGCCGGTCGCGCATTTACCGTAGGCCTCGACCTTAAAGAACTGGGCGGCGAAGTTACACCCTCCGCGGACGGGGCGAGCACGCCCATCAACAACCACGATGTCAGCGCCGCGATCTGCGAAGTCGGTAAGCCCGTGATCGGCGCCATCAACGGCTTCGCCATCACCGGTGGATTCGAGCTCGCTCTGATGTGCGACTTTCTCATCGCCAGCCCCGCAGCCAGATTCGCGGACACCCATGCTCGGGTCGGTGTGGTTCCGGGATGGGGCCTGTCACAGCGCCTGCCCCGGCTGATCGGTATCAACCGGGCCAAGGAGCTGAGTCTCACCGGAAATTACCTCGACGCGCAGACCGCCTGCGACTGGGGATTGGTAAACAGAGTCTTGCCCGCCGCGGAACTGCTGCCTGCCGCTCGCCGGCTGGCCCGGGAAATCGTCTCCACTGAACCCGTTACCAGAGGCGAGATCAAGCGCATTATGGACGCCGGCTGGGCAGACACGCTGGACGCCGGCCTGGCACTGGAAGACGCAGCAAGCCGCGCGCATTCCATACGCGAAGTGCGTCCGGAAAAGGTAGCCGAGCGTCGCGCCGCGATACAGGAAAGGGGCAGACACCAGTCAGGCGAGAGCTGATCCAGCCCCACACCCAGGGCGTTCCGCCCTAGTAGTCTGTTGGTAAAGTCTCATGAGACTTTACCAACAGACTACTGGTCAGTCAGAGTCATCGTGCGCAGGCAGTGCATCGCGCCAACCAGGCCGGCATCGGGCTCTGCTAAGACGTACAGTGGAATATCCCTCGCCAGTTCGCTCATAGCACCACGCTCTTCAAAGCGGCGCCGCAGCGGACTGGTGGCCAGGAAGTCCACCATGCGCGGCACGATGCCACCTCCGATATAGACGCCGCCCCTGGTGATTGCAGTCAGCGCAAGGTTGCCGGCGGCAGCGCCCAGCAGCGCGCAGAAAGTTTCCAGGGTCTGATGGCAGACCGGATCCGTCATGTTCATACCCCGCTCAGTCACATCTGCGGGACTGAGCTGCTCGGCGGCGCCGCCCCAGACGCCACACATGGCGCGATACAGATTCACCAGACCAGGCCCCGACAACGCGGTTTCCCAGCTGACATGACCATGGGCAGCCAGCAAAGCGCCCCACAGTTCCGCCTCCAGGTGGCTGCCCGGGGCAAGATCGGCGTTGCCGCCTTCCGAAGGGATCACCAGCCAGCCCGTACCATGGCTCACCGGCACGACCATCGCCATACCCAGTCCCGAGCCGGGGCCCAGCAGGCCGCGTACCCCTTGCGCATCGGCATTGCCGCCAATCTGCAGCAACTGCGTAAAGTGCGGTACGCCATGGGCCATGGCGAAAAAATCGTTCACTAAGAACACCGGACCACCCAGCACTGCGCTGCACGTGACCTCGTCGAACAGCAACCCGGTGTTGGTGACACGCAACCGACCGGCATCATCCCTGGGGCCAGCAACCGCCAGCAGCGCGCTGACCACCTCAGACTCTGCCAACGCCTGCAGGGCCGCCTGCAGCAGCGCTTCGCAGGTAGCGTAATCTGGCGTAGCAAGGACCGTGGGCTGGCCCAGCAGCCCCTCACCATCGCACAACTGAAAACGCGCATTGGTGGCGCCAACGTCGGCGACCAGACTGATGTGGGAAGAATCTGAGGTCGAGGGCAATTGACAATCCGGGCTTTTGTATCTGGGTTGCGCTTTTTAGTATGGTGCGCGCTGAATGTACAGAGGCCATCATGCTTCGCAAACGTATTTATCTTCTCTGCCTGGGTCTACTGACGCTTGCTGTGGCTCCCATTACCGCTGCCCAGGCAGCCGATCGCATGCTGCACATGGGCAATGCCGGTGAGCCGCAGACCCTCGACCCGCATCGCTACAACCTGCGCCTGGAAGAAACCCTGCTCAATGATCTGTTCATGGGCCTGACCACATTCAGCGCCAGCGGCGAGATCATACCCGGCGCGGCACGCAGCTGGCAGACCAGCGATGACGGCCTGACCTGGCGATTCAAGCTGCGCGAAGATCTGCAGTGGTCCGACGGCAAAGCCCTGACCGCGGCAGATTTCGTCTACTCCTTCCGGCGGCTGCAGAATCCCGAAACCGCCGCCAGCCTGGCCTATTTCATGTACATGCTGAAGAACGCGGCCGCCATCAATCGGGGTGAGGCGCCGATCGAGACACTCGGCGTGTCGGCTGATGGGGCCTACACATTGATTGTCGAATTGGAACAACCCTATCCATATCTGCTGGAGCGCCTGCTCTACCCCACCGCCTTTCCGGTACCCCGCCACGCCATCGAACGGTTCGGCGATAACTGGGTGAAGCCGGCAAACTGGGTTTCCAACGGCGCCTATACACTGGAAGACTGGCAGCCTCAGGCCCATGTAGCGCTGCAGGCCAACCCTCATTTCATCGAACCCGCGCCAATCGGCAGGGTACATTACCACTCGGTAGTCAACGAACAGAGCGCCTACAACCGTTTCCGCAACAATGAGCTGGACGTAATCGGCTCATTCCCGGCGGATGAACTGCCGCACGTGCGCGACAAGTACGGCGATGCGCTGCGATTGTCGGGGCTGCTGTCGATGATATACCTGGTGTTCAATACACAACAGACGCCCTTCGATGACATACGCGTGCGCCAGGCCTTATCGCTGGCCATCGATCAGCGCATCCTTACAGAGAAGGTGCTGCGCTCGGGCAATGAACCCGCTTACAGCTTCGTGCCCCATCTACTGAAAAATTATCAGGGCGTGGCGCTGCCACATGCTCAATCACCGCTGAGCGACAGGCACAAGCAAGCTCGCGCCCTGCTCGCCGACGCCGGTTTTGATCGCGCGAATCCGCTGCAGCTGACGCTTCGCCACGTTACCGGCATAGAGGGCAAGAAGGTCAATCTCGCCATAACCGGCATGTGGCAGCAGATAGGCGTCGAAGCCAGACTGCACCAGAGCGAGCTGCGCTCCCATTTCGCTGCGCTGCGCCAGGGTGATTTCGATATCGCATGGGCCGGCTGGATCGGTGAAAACAATGCCGAACACTATCTGGGACTGCTGCAATCCGATATCGGCAACGTCAACTATGGTCGTTTCAGTAACCCCGGCTACGATGAAATCATGCACTCGGCACAGGCTGAAGCACAGGCGGCGGCCAGAAACAAACTGCTGCATCAGGCCGAAGTGCTGGCGGTGGCGCACTATCCCGTCGTGCCGCTGTATACCGTTACCGTGCGACGACTGGTTACACCGGAACTGGGTGGTTGGCAGGAAAATGCCAGAGACATGCACCAGCTGCGCTATCTGCACTGGCATGAAGGCCGCTGAACTGAACCCGAGGCGGCAGACATGTTGCGCTTTCTGACTCACCGCGGCGCTTACGCATTGCTCACCTTCTTTGTGGTGGTCTCAGCGGTATTCTTTATGCTGAGGGCAGCGCCCGGCGGCCCATTTGATGGCGAGCGGCGCCTGCCGCCGGAGATCGAAGCGAATCTTCTTGCAGCCTACGACCTCGACGCGCCACTTTACGTGCAGTATCTGAATTTCTGGAGCAAGCTCCTCAAGGGCGACCTCGGACCGTCCTTTACCGCTAAGGATTTCAGCGTAAAGGCCCTCGTGGCAAGGGGCCTGCCGGTCAGCGCCGGACTGGGTCTGGCAGCATTAGTCATTGCTCTGGTCGTGGGCATGAGTATTGGCATCTGCGCAGGTCTGCACCCCGGCAGCAGACTGGATACGAGTCTGATGGCAATATCTAACCTCAACATCGCCATACCCGTCATCGTTACCGCGCCGCTGCTGGCGCTGGTGTTCGCCGTGGTGCTGTCGTGGTTTCCTGCCGGAGGTTCAGGCTCATTGCAGCACTATGTACTGCCGAGTCTTGCCCTGGCTTTGCCCTACGCGGCAGCCATAGCGCGGCTGATGCGGGGCGGCGTTGCCGAAGCTGCGATTGAACCGCACGTCAAGACCGCTCGCGCCAAGGGCCTGGGGTCAGCGCGCATCGTGACACGACACATACTACCTATCGCCTCGGTCCCGCTCATTTCCTTTCTCGGGCCCGCCGCGGCAGGATTATTGACCGGTTCCGTGGTGGTGGAGCAGGTGTTCGACCTGCCCGGCATCGGCCGCTATTTCGTGCAGGGCGCACTCAATCGCGACTACACCCTGGTCATGGGGGTAGTCATCATCTACGCGGGCGCGATTCTGTTGTTCAATCTGCTGGTTGACCTGGTCTACGGACTCGTCGATCCGCGTATCAGGCTGACCCGATGAGACCTCGTGCGTCCAGTCGTCTGTTCAGTTCGCCACTGATGCTGATGGCGTCTGCACTGCTGGGCCTGATCATTCTCGGCGCGTTGATCGGGCCAACGCTGTCGCCCTGGCAAGCGCAGGAGATGGACTGGGAAGCCATGCAGTCTGCACCATCCGCAGACCACTGGTTCGGCACCGATCTGGTCGGCAGGGACCTTTTTGTACGAACCATGGAAGGCGCCCGGGTTTCGCTGAGCGTAGCGTGCATTGCCATTGCCGTGAGTCTGGCGATCGGCATCCCCTGGGGCGCTGCAGCGGGATTCATCGGTGGACGCACGGACCAGATCATGATGCGCATCGTCGACGGGCTCTATTCACTGCCGCTGATTCTGGTGGTCATTCTACTGGTGGTGGTATTCGGTCGAAATCAATACCTGCTGTTCGCCGCGTTGGGCGCCCTGTTCTGGCTGGACATCGCCCGGATCGTGCGCGGCCAGACCCTGCGCCTCCGCGCCGCACCATTCATTGATGCGGCGCGCAGCATGGGAGCGCCAACAACCCATATTCTGCTGCGCCACGTGCTGCCCAACGTGATTGGCCCGGTAGTGGTATACGCGACGCTCGCGCTGCCCGGAGTCATTCTGGCGGAGAGCTTCATCAGCTTTCTGGGTCTGGGCATTCAGGAGCCGGATACCAGCTGGGGTGTGCTGGTAGCTGACGGCACCCAGACCATGGAATCTTCACCGTGGCTGCTGGTATTCCCAGCACTCTGCCTCGGCATTACAGTGTGGAGCTGCAACACCCTGGGTGACCGTTTGCGGGATCGGCTCGATCCTGGCGATAATCCGGCTCTGTAGAAGCAACAGGACGGTCACATGGGAATCCATGCAGGCTTGGGCATCGCCAACTTCACCTTCGATGATGCACGGGGGTTCTGGCAATGGGTCGATCTGTGCGACAACGGTGGGGTGGATTCTATCTGGCAGTCCGACCGAATCATCGACTCGACACCAAATCTGGAAGTGATGAGTGTCATGGCCGCTCTGGCCGGGGGGTCAAAAAAGCTCAAGTTCGGCATGAACGTGGCAAGTCTGGGATTGCGTAACCCGGTGCTCACGGCAAAACAGTGCGCCACCATAGATGTGCTCAGCGAGGGCCGCCTGCTGCCCGCATTCGCCGTGGGCTCAGCGTTATCCCAGGATTTCACCGCTACCGGCACGCCCACTAAAGGACGCGGCAAGCGCACCGACGAAGGCCTGCAGATCATTTCGCGCCTGTGGCGCGAAGACAAAGTCAGCTTCGACGGCGAGCACTTTCAACTGCACGATGCCACGATCAATCCCAAGCCCATCCAGCAGCCCATGCCTCTATGGCTCGGCGGCTCAGCGAAACAGGCTATTGAGCGCACAGCGCGCTGGGGCACGGGCTGGCAGGCCGGAATTGAAAGTCCCCAGCAGGTCGCGCCGGTGATCGCCGCCATCAAGACACGGGCCGCGGAGCTGGGCCGCAGCATCGCCGAAGACCATTTCGGCGCAGGCTTCGCTTTCCGCTTCGGCAGTGCGGACGAGCCCATAGTGATGCGATACAACCAAATGCTGGCCAAGCGTCTGGGCAAAGACGCCGAGGGGTTCACCGCGGTGGGCGGCGTGGAGGAGATCATGGCTCTACTGCGAGCGTTTCACGCTGCAGGAGCACACAAGTTCATTCTGCGGCCTATCGCTTCGGATACCCAGGAGATGATTTTCCAGACCCGGCTCATGATCGAGCAACTGATACCAGCAGTCGAAGCCCTGAACCATTAGTGCGCCTCCTTGACCCGAAAGCCCATTACCCCTCTACTTGAGCGAATCAACAGACACTAAGACTGCGTCATGAGCAACACCACCGGCCGCGGCCCCCTCGAAGACCTGACCGTAATCGACTGCACCAGAGCACTTGCCGGCCCCTATGGCGCCAGCCTGCTGGCAGACCTCGGCGCAAGGGTCATCAAGATCGAACCGCCGCTGGGCGATGGCTACCGCAACATTCCACCCCATCTACCCGACTATGCCTCGCCCTACGACGACGTAGAAGGCGGCACGGACTTCGGTGCGCCATTCGCATCGGTCAACCGCAACAAACGCAGCGTCTGCCTTGATCTGAAGAAGGACGCCCACAAGGAAATTTTCCTGCAGCTGACCGACCAGGCCGACGCCATCGTCGAAAACATGCGTGCCGGCGTCATGGACCGCCTCGGCATTGGCTATGAAACGATCGCGGCGCGCAACCCGAAAATTATCTACGCGTGTGTGCGCGGCTTCGGCGACCCGCGCACCGGCGAGAGCCCTTACGCAGACTGGCCCAGCCTCGACGCCGCGGCCCAGAGCTTCGGCGGCCTGGTACACGCCAACGATGGTCTGGTAACGCCCGCTATCGCCGACATTTTCCCAGGCACGCTCATGGCATTGGGGGTCGTTTCTGCAATTCACAAAGCACAAAAAACCGGCAAGGGGCAATTTCTCGACGTCGCGATGTACGACGCCATGCTGGCCTTCCAGAAAAGCGCGGTGGCTCAATACGGCTTCACCGGCAAACCCAATCCGGCGGGCCTGCAGCGTGCCATGACGCTCTACCCTTTCGACCTGTTCCCCACCAGCGACGGACGCATAGCCATCGCGGTCGCCCAGCCCCGCCATTGGGACCTGCTGTGCGCAGCCATGGAACGCGCCGACCTGATGGAAGACGAACGCAGCGTCAGCAACAGCGCTCGACTGCAGAACGTCGACTGGGTGGAAGAGCAGATTTGCGCCTGGACCACGCAACTCACCCGCGCACAAATCATGGAAAAGCTCGACGGCAGCATTCCCGTTGGCCCGGTACAGACCATGGCCGACATTTACACCGACCCCCATGTCGAAGCCCGGCAGATGCTGGAAACCTGCACGCCTGCCGGCGATAACCCGGACATCAGCCTGGCGGCCAACCCCATAAAATTCACCGAAACGCCAACCAGGCTTTACCAGCGACCTCCAACCCTGGGCGAACACAACGCCGAAGTGCTCGCCGAATTCGGCATCACCCCGCCCGAAGATTAGCGCCCGATCACCCTCTCCCGAGCTCCGCAGTCAAGTGCTGCGCTGGAAAAAGCTGCGAGAGCCCCCACAAGCGGTGCACGCTGTTACCCTTAGATACCATTCAGTCTTTCGGGAGTTGCGCTCGTGCCGCTGCAACATAGCCTCTGTTCCACGTCGGGCTGATGGTCAGATCGTTAATGCAGACGTGTTCAGGCAGCTGTGCGAGGAAGCGGATGACTTCTCCGCAATCCTCGGATTGGACCATCTGGGCGCGGTCCTCCGCCGTCACCGGTATTGGCCGATTGTCCAGAATGGGTGTCGCCACTTCGCCGGGGCACACGGCACAGGCTCGCACCCCATAAGTGCACGCTTCCATGTTGAGGCTCTCGGTCAGGGCGTTCATGCCGTGCTTGGCGGCGGTGTAGGCAGGACCGGTGACTATGCCGACGTGTTTGCCTGCCCAGGATGAGATATTGATGATCAGACCATCGCCCTGGACTTTCATTGTGGGCAGCACCGCTTTGCAGCAGTAGAAGGCACCGTCCAGATCGATGCGGATCACAGAATCCCAGTCTTCCAGGCTGACGTTGTGCCAGTTGCGCTGCTTGGTGTTAATGCCTGCGCTGGCCACAAGTACATCGATACGGCCATACTTTTTCACGACGCGCTCGGCAACAGCATTGACCGCGTCTTTGTCCGCAACGTCCAGCGGCTCGATGTGCGCGCGACCCTGGCAGCGCGCAGCGACTTCTTCGAGTTTGTCGGCGCGGCGGCCGGACAACACCACGTGCATACCCGCCTCGGCCAGCGCCACAGCGCCGCCTTCGCCGATACCGGTGCCGGCACCGGTAATCCACGCCACTTTGTCTGTCAGATCTCTGAGCATCGTTATCCCCTAAGTTCATTTGCGAGTTGCGTTGAGGCTGTGGATACTAACGCGTTTGGGACACTAACCTACAGCAAGGTATGAGCATCAATATCAACCCCCACCTGGAGCGGCTCAAGGTAGATGGCTTTACCATTGTCGAGAATCTCATTGCCGATGACCTGGTGGAGCGCGTCAAAACTCAGTTCGCCCCATACCTGCAGGGCGCCCATATGGGGCGCAACGATTTCGAAGGGCTGCATTCCGAGCGCATATATGCACTGCTGGCGAAGGCGCCGGCCATGGCGGAGCTCATTGAGCACCCCACTATTCTCGCCATGCTCGATGAACTGCTGCCAAAAAACTATCTGCTTTCCGCGGCACTGGCGATCAATGTGCATCCCGGCGAAACGCCCCAACCCTGGCACATCGACGACGGCGCCGGCGGCCTGCCCTGGCCCAAGCCGCGCCCCATGTTCGGCGTCAGCACAATATGGGCACTGGAAGACTTCACCCGCGATAATGGTGCCACCGAAGTCATTCCCGGCAGTCAGAACTGGCCGGCGTCCCGGCAACCAGCCGACGATGAGGTGCACAAACTCGTCATGCCCGCGGGCTCGGTAGTGGTTTTCGACGGACGACTACTGCATCGGGGCGGCGCCAATAACTCCTCGGGCACACGCCTGGCAGTTACACCCCAGTACTGTGCCCCGGGTTTGCGTCAGATTGAAAATATGGTGCTGGCCGTACCACCGCTTGTAGCGGGCAACTACAGCCCGCGCATACAGAACATGCTGGGCTACAACATCATCGAACCGGGGTTCATGGGGTACGTGAACGGCATGCACCCGAAGCGCCTGATCGATGAGCGCTATAAAGGACGCAAATATCGAAACGATCTGCCAGCGCCCTAGTCGCCGAACATGCGATCGAGTTGCTCGGCGCTGACCGTGTATAGACCCGCGGACCTCAGCCTGTTGAGTTCTCCATTTGAAAGATTATGCGAATGGGCATACAGATGATCCGGAATCACCGGCGCCAGCTTACGCCTTTCGATACCCCGGAACCGAATGAACGATGAGACCGCCCACAGTATGTAGATGCCTGACAGTACGCCGATTCCAGCCGCATAATGACTCAGCATTCGCCACAGATCGGTAATTTCCAGATTCGGCACGAGCGCCTGATACACCAGTGTCATGCCTACAGCCCATGCAGCAATACTGAGCAGAGGTATGAACAGGTAAAACCAGGCCACCCACATGACGAACGTCAGACTACGAAAGCCCCATCGTTGGCCGGGAGTCTGTAGTTCGCTACGCTCGATGATCAGCGGTCGAATGTAAGAGGTGTCACGCCCCGCTCCGGCTGGCTCGAAGGCGCTATGCTTTTTTTGACTGGGGCGCATCATTTCACTGGGGCGCATCGAACTGCTCTCCCCGGTCCGGACTGACCCAGATTGCGCGGCGGCCACGTCTACGAAACAGCGCCCTGGGCAGGGCGACAATACTCGTGGTCACATTGATGAGCCAGTACGCGATCGGATACCAGATGATCCAGAAGTAGAACTTTGACAGCCCTTTTTCGTAATGGCTGTCGATGACCAGACTGACGGCAAATTGAATCAGACAGGTCACGCCAATCAGCGCACCACCCCAACTGGGCAACCATTCGCGCAGGTCCGGCAGGGCCGGGACGTCGATGATCTGAGCCACTATGAGGCTGACCCCCAATATCAGCATGGTATACGACCACATGATGCTCAGTACGAACTCGCCCAGCACCGGCCACATGTGGCGGCGACGCCACTGCAACAAGCCGCGCGTGTGCTGCAGGGTCACTTCCACACCGCCCTGGGCCCAGCGCAATCGCTGACGCCACAGGCCCCGCAGGGTTTCCGGCATGAGAATCCAGCACAGCGCATTGCTTTCAAAACGCACCGACCAGTGGTCCATCTGCAGACGCCAGCTGATATCAATATCATCGGTAATCTTGTTGAGATCCCAGAACCCGACTCGATAAAGCGCAGTTTTACGAAACGCCGCAACCACGCCGGAAACTGTGAAGACCCGGCCATAGATGCGTTGAGCGCGCTTGATAAGACCGACGATGGATGAGAACTCACCCACCTGGAGCTTGCCCAGCAATGTCGAGCGCGTGCGTATCCTTGGGTTACCTGTGACCGCGCCGACCCGTGGACTTTCAAAATGCCGTGCCAGCCAGACCAGCGCGTTTGCATCGAGTACCGCATCGCCGTCGATGCAGACCAGAATCTCATGACGGCTGGCCAGGGTCGCCACCCGCATGGCTGCCGCCTTACCCTGGTTGGTGGCCAGATGAATGACACGGATCTCGCCGCGCTCGGCATATTCATCGACGATTTCCGCAGTATTATCGCTACTGCCGTCATTGACCACGATGATCTCGAAATCCGGATAGTTCTGCATCATCAGCGATTCGATGGTTTCGACGATGGCGTAGGATTCATTGTGCGCCGGCACGATAACCGACACGCCAGGGTAGGAGTCCAGCTCAGGCGGCTCATCCACCTTCAGCTTGCCACCACCTTCCCAGTGAAAGTAGTAATACACACCACCAAGCATCCACAGATACGCCATGAACAGCGGATAGATCAGAGCAAACTCTTCAAGTACGTGGAACAGGCCTTCAGCACTCATCATCACCTCTACCGCTTGAGTGCCGGATGGGCGTTGATCGATAACCGCGACCGGACCATGCGCAGGTCCGGGTGATTGCCCAGAAAATCATCGGGGTAGTACGCAATGTTGAGCGCACCGCTACGCAGCAGCAGATCGAACTGGTGGCGCAGGGTGCGATTGCTGACCCGGCGATTGGCGCGCCAGTCCCGGGTCTGCAGGTGAAAAACAGTACGCTGCAGCGCATCTTCCCGTGACGCCACCAGACCGATCATCTTCTTCAACCAGCCCTGGGGATGCTCGACCTGCTCCAGATAGGGCATGGTCATAACCGCGGTGTAATCGTAGGCCTGCAGAAATGCATCGAAATTCTGCGCAAACCACTGCTCGCTCTCAGGCTGCTCCAGTACCCTGGCATACAGATTGCGGGCAGTGCGCAGGGAGGGTTGCCAACGGCGCAGAACCTGAGCAAGTTCCCGGGTGAATTCAATCAGGTGAGCAGTCTTGGCAACGGCACCATCCACAGAAACAAACTGCGCCGCCGCCGCTGCGCTGACGTCTTCCCGGTCAGTCAGAAAAGCGTCATCATGAAACAGCACGCCGGCAAACCTGCCGCTGCGCCCGAGATCGGCGTAAATCTCTTTTATCAAGCGCCGGGCCTCGTCGTGATACGGCGACAGCCGATGGTATCGCTGCAGATGCGAGCCATCGGCCGACACCACAGCAAGCTGTTGGTTGCGCGCCGCATCAGGCAACTTGAAGGCAAGCACCGGCATCCAGGCAAATACATCCACGCCTGCACGGGTTTTCAGCTGCCATGCCACTCTGCTGAACAGGTCTCCTCGCACCGGAAGGTGCCTGTTGGAAAAATAAAGTGCATCGGCAACGCCATCGCCATCCGGGTCGGCAAATGCCTGTAGAAACACAGTGGTGATCTGCATTTCCTTGATGCGATCCAGCAGAGCATCCAGGTTCGCAGACTGCTGAACCGGGTCGGCATCAAACACATAATCCAGGTCAATATGCGCCGCACGCAAAGGGCTGCGCCGTGGCGGCGCATCGTCAAAAGTACGTTCTGCTGCGTGCACCAGAGAACCGAGATCCGTTTCCGCGCTCACCAGATAGCGGTGAATCGCATCGCTGCCCACCCTGTTGGGCTGATCGTTCAGGGTCATAGCCAGGGGCATCCCCGCACCAGCGGCTACATCCGCAACCGCCGCGTTGTACGCACCATAGGGCCAAACCATCACCGCAGGCTGTGTTCCAAGTTCGCTATCCAGCAGGACGACACTGCGCTGCAGATCACTGCCAACTCGGGCTGAGTACTGCTCATCCGTTTCATATCCGTCTGCCGCATCAAACCGATGCGCCGCAGCAGCAGGCAGCAGGTTCCCGTATGAGTTCGCAACTACGCCCTGGTGCAGGTCATGGGAGTGGGACGCTATTTCCACCATTCCGGAAGCCTGAATCTCGACCAGTTCATTCCAGGTCAGAAAATCCTCTCGGGCGCGCAATTCGTTACCATATTTCACCGGCGTCGACTGCGGTGTATCGATCCAGCTCGTCACAGGCGCCAGTACCGCCGGAAAGCCATACAGCTCCAGCAATGGCAATACCCTGGATCGAAAGCTCGAATAACCATCGTCGAAGCTCAGCAGCACCGGCTTGTCCGGCAGCGCGCCGCCATGGGCCGCCGCCTGCCACTGCGCCAGATTGATCGGCTCATAGCCGTTTGCAGCAAGCCAGGAAAAGTGCTGTACCAGCGTATCGACAGTTACCGCCATATCATCGATCAGGGTTTTTTCGTAGGTGTCGACCACATCGTGATAGCACAGCGCCAGCAGGTCGGAATAGCGGGTCTGCCCGGCCGCGGTCGGCAGGCATATCATTACCACCAGCACCGCTGCCAGCCCCCGACTGATCATCTGCGCCAGCGCCTTCACAAGCGTCTCCCTACAGTGAGAAAGAATGAGGTCTGACGCTCACGATCACCGTCATAACTGCGCTTGCCGATACTGGCGCCGTAGCTGATCGACAGCGCCGGGTTAATCTGCCACTCCTGCTCCCAGTTCAGACGCCAAAGCGGGTCGCTGCCGTGGCTCTCCTGAAAATAGCTGCCCGCGGTCATACCAATGCGCTGAAAGAACCATCGACCGTAATCACGCAGTACCCGCCATTCGTGACGCAGGCCCGCACTGAACTCCCGATCCCGGTTCGGATTGAAATAGATCGTATCTAATTGCTTGTTGTCGCTGCTGTAGAATCCAGCGATGGCATTAAGCTTGTGTCTGGGGCCGTTATATACGCGCTGATCATACGAGAGTGAGACCCAGCGACGCTGATTATTATCGTCCAGTCGCATCGCCCCTATGGCCAGATCAGCGCGACGCGCCTCATGCCAGCGCCTGGTCAGGTGAAGCTGCATATCTTCACCGCCTATACCAACACGCAACCCCCTTAAGGGTATGCCGGCGCCGTTGAACGCCGTACTGACGCCAATCTGCCAGTAGTCAGACATGCGCCAATCTGCGCTGATTTGCGCACCGGTGCCCTGCCACTGCTCCAGGCCAGTGAAAGCCTCGCCGCGCAACGTCAGCCGGGGCCTGCGGAATTCAACACCCGCGCCAATACGAGCATCGCGGCCATCACCTTCCTCAAACTCCGCATATCGCGACAAGCCATGCAGGAACGCGCGATAGTTGGTACTCAACGGGGCGGAGTAGTAGTAACTTTCCAGATCGAGGCTGCGGCTGCCCAGACGGCCGCCATCGGAACGTCCGCTGCTCGCATGCAGGTAAAGTTCCGGCCGATTATGCAAGCGCCAGCGCTCATCAAGATCGACCACGCTCTTGTCACGGGCATGCAGGCGTCGGGCTTCCTCCAACGCGGCCTCGGCACGCAGGTAATCCTGGGTTTCCAGAGCAAGGTGAGCAGCATCTACCGCAGTGCGTAGTTGATACTCACCGGTAGCGCTCACCTTCTCCAGATCGGCAGCACTTTTCGCGTACCAGCCGCGCCAACGCAGCACCGCGGCCCGGGAAAGGCGCAGACTGCCGTTCGCGGGAGCCACCGACAACAGTTCATCCAGCCGGGCCAGAGCCTGGTCATGCTGGTCTACATAGGCCTGCGCCACTGCCGCAGCTTCAGCGCTGCCACTGAAACGGGGATTAACCCGCCAGATTTCAGGTTTGGGACGAATCCAGGGCGCTTCCTGTGCCTCCAGGGTCTGCACCAGATCAAACAATTCTTCGTAGGCTCCGGTATCGGCCAGCGCGCTGAACAGACCCATCTGCAGAGGGAAGCGCACCCCATGCGGTAATTCATCGGCATTGACCAGAGTCAGACGGTAATAGCTGACCGCCTCGTCCGCATGTTCGAGATAAAGGTACATGCGCCCGGCCCCGGCCAGGACATAGCGGGGCAACTGCTCTGCCGGGCCATGCGCACGCAGAATCTGCCGGAATGCCTGCTCCGCTTCGCTCATGCGGTTCGCCACCGTCAGGGCAATGAAGCGATCGAACTGCAACGTGCGGTTCAGCGGGTCAATCTCAGCAGTAAGTTCATCGTACTGGGCAAGTGCGAGGTCTTCGCTCGCGAGACCTTGGGTTTCTCGTGACAGCCCGGACCAGCGCAGCTTCATAGCAGCTTCATCCATACGAATCCCTGCTCGCTCGTTCGCAGCGAACAGCGCCGGGGCTCGCGTGACCTCATCACCCGCCACGTCCGCGGCACCCATGGCCGCAGCAACCATTGTGCGCCGGCGACGCAGCTCACCATGATCGGGATGATGCCGCAGCCCCAGGTTGTAACAATTTAGCGCACGCATATAGCTTCCGGCGCGCTCAAACAGATAGCCACACGCAAACTGCAGATCTGCGAATCGGGTAGATTCCTGGGCGGGCTTCTCATCAAGCGCCTTAAGCAGAACAAGTCCCTCATCGAGCCGCCCGGCATCCGCCATGGACAGCAGGCCGCCCAACAGTCCCGTATGCCCATGGCCCTCCCGCTCGGCGAGTACTGCATACAGATCAACAGCCAGACCAAAGCGTCCAGTGTTGCGGGCGCTTCTTGCGTAGGCCGCAAGCACATAGTCCGGTAACGCATCTGCGGTCTGGTCAGCCATCGCAGCGACGGCGAGCTCATCGTCACCATGCCACCCGGCCACTACGGCATAGTCGAACCTGACAGCAGACTCATGCGGATGAACCGCCAGCAATTCGCTCAATTGCTGCAACGCCTGCTCTGTGTGTCCCTCCCGCGCCAGCACCACGGCCGCCTGCCGGGCACTGGACCAGTCCGTGGTTCCAGCCTGACTGAGCAATGCGATGAGCCACAGTACAACCCCACAAGCAAACTTGCGGCAAGGTGCGCCACGGAATTCGGCCGACCTGAAGATAGTTGATTCAGTCAAAGGCTTAGTGCTTTCCTTTTCACCAGAATCAATGCTCGCATATCGCGGCCGCGCCAAGGGGTTCGGCATCCGGTTCTGTGAACCAGTTCACGTCCAGGCTGCGAGCGAATCCACGTAACCCGGCTCCCCGGCAACGGCATTAGATCTTTACGAGACCATGGCGCAGAATGGGCGCTTGCGCCCACAGGCGGGCGTGGCTGGAGCAGCAATGGCTTTTCAGGGCGGCTGTCTATGTGGGGCGGCCCGCTATACGATCAATCGCAGGTTTCTCAACGCTATGCACTGCTATTGTGGTATGTGCCGCAAAGCCCACGGTGCGTTGTTTTCAACTCATATCGTAGTGAGACCACACCAGCTTCAGTGGCACCCAGGCGCCGATTCGCGGCAGTTGTTCGAATCATCACCGAGCGCCTATCGGGAATTCTGCCCAGGCTGCGCAAGCCACTTACTGGTGCACGGACAGACCGGCGACGACACCATCGCCGTACCGGCAGGCACCCTGGACGACGACGTATCCCTGACGATTCTTGGTCACATGTTCGTGCGCGACAAGCTTGCCTGGTATGAGATCAGGGACGCGCTTCCTCAGCATGATGGTTGGCCGCCGGGGTTTTACGATCAAACATCCGGCGCATCATCTGGTCCTGCCACTTGACGTTCAGGTATTGAGGCTCGAACTCGGGGGGTGCCTGGCGGATTGTGAGTGTGGTCGCAACGCATGCCACAATCGACGCCACGGCGATCAGCCAGTACGCCTGTTCGTAGGGGTTACGCAGCTTTGCCCGGTGTTTGCGCTTAGTGATTTGCCAGCGGTCGTCGAATGATACCTGTGCCGTTTGGCTCAGTTCACCAGGTCGGCGAGACGGATTGTCCGGAAGCTTGTTCGGGGTGAGCACACGCAACAGGCGCATAGCGTTGCTGAGACTCAGTTCCTGCAGAGTTTCACACCTGTCGGAGGCATTGCGCGAATCGCGATGCCAGCCATCCGGATCACGATATGCCGCCTGAGCGAGATTCCAGGCTGGCAACGGCAGTTCCGCGACAAGATCATCACTCAGTCTGCCCACCCAGGGGGCGAACCAGTATGCCGCGCTCACCAGACGACCAACCACCACCCACACCCAGCAGCGTTGACAAATTTGCGCAAGCTGCCACAGCAACAGTACATCTGTCGGCCCGACGGGCCAGTTCGCAGCTGCGGCCGGCAGCACAATCACCGACGAATTCCCGGAAGGACCGAGGTGCCAGGGCATTTCGCTGCCGGCGCATATGACGCGAACAGAACCCGTGAGACCAAGACGATTCTGCCAGTGGCTCATTCGGCTCAACAGTTTGCCAGGCACAGCGACCGCGGACTCATGCATACTTAACGTGCGCCGGAGATCACCCAGCATGATCGCCAGACTGAAGAGAAATCCACCCAGCCACACCACCAGCACACCGTATGCGAGGTATTCCGGCCAGATAGCGGCAAACCGGGTAACCTGCACCACAGGTACCGGCACCTTCACATCGAACAGATATACCACAGCTGGCACCACGATCAGCGCCAGCAACGCGCCTTTGCGATACAGCAGAGACAGAGCGACCGGCTCATCCCCGGGCATCAGTCGCGCAAAGCCGCACAAAGCGCCAGTCAGCAGCAGAGCCAGTAGAAAGAGTCGACCAAACCCCGGCAGGGTATCCAGAGCCATGGCCAGTTGCGTAAACAACCACATGTCCAGCGTCCCTCAGCCAGCCGCCATGATGTTGTAGAGGTTTCGAAACGCCAGATCGAGGCCGGTGGCCGCCGCCACGTATAACCCCAGATACCCGGCACCTTTCAGATGACTGCTGCGCATGCCCCATTTCATGCAGGAACTGCCGCCATAGAATGCCGCCACCCCCAACGCATATGGGATCAGCGACCTGATCTGGCTGCCTGGCAAAGGTGAACACAGCAGCAATACGCTATCCATGAGCAGATTGATCAGCACCAGCACAAGCATCAGGTTAGCCAGACGCAGACGCCCGACCTTCGCGGTCAGCAACACGATCATGAGCATGAACATGGTCACTTCTGCAAACACCCGCAGCAGTGCGAACACCAGGTGGTCGCCGAAGAACAAATACTGCGCCAGCCCACCGGCGCAAAGCGCCAGCAGCAGACTGACAATAAACAACCAACGGTCGTAGCGGATGCGCTCGGGTGACCCATGCAGGAACACTATCCGTAACAGGTTTACCAGCAGGTCGCCCGGGTTGATCATTGCGTAACGTTAGCGCTCAGCCTCGGGTGCTGGCAAGAAACTCCAGCGTGCGCTCGTAGGCGCCATCTTCCACGCCCATGATCGCGGCATTGAAGTCGGTAACGCCCATGTCTTCAAATTTTTTGATCTCACCGCGCAGGGTGTTTTCGTCGCCGACGATCGCGATGTCTGCCGGACCGGCAGCGCCCTCGCGATCGAGCATGGCCCGGTAGCTCGGCAGTTGACCGTAAATGGTCAGATTCTCGGCAATCTTCTGGCGGGCTTCGTCCACGTTGGTGGTCAGCACGATCGGCAAACCTGCGACGACGGTGGGATCGGCATTGCCCGCATCCTTCATGGACTTGATGATATGGCTCTCCATGGTGTTGGGGCCGACCATCCAGGTGTTGGTGCCATCCGCCATTTGTGCGGCTATTTTCAACATGACCGGACCCAGTGCAGCCACTACAACCGGCATGCGTTCGGCGCCCGGAATATCCAGACCCAGACCATGCACGTGATACTGCTGGCCGCTGAATTGCACCTGTTCACCCCGCACCAGCGGCATGAGCACACTCAGATACTCCCGCATATGGCGAGCGGGTTTATCGTAGGACAAGCCCAGCATGTCTTCGATGACGACCTTGTGGGACAGCCCGATGCCCAGTGTAAATCGATTGTCAGACGCAGCTGCGGTTGTGAGCGCCTGCTGCGCAATCGCCGTGGGATGCCGCGGATAGGTCGGCGTCACCGCAGTACCCAGGCCAATGCGTTCGGTGGCCCGGCCGACCAACGCGAGCGTGGTGATCGCATCGAAACTGAAGATATTGGCCAGCCACACATTATCGAGGCCAGCCGCCTCAACACGCTGCGCCGTGCCGATGATGTCGTCGAGTTTGTTCGCAGCGCCGTCGGCGCCGATCATTACGCCTATGCGCATGGTCGTTCTCCCCGATAGATTCATGAACTAGGCTAGCCTCGCCCAGCCCAGCTTTTAATTCAAGGCGGAATCACGGCATAATCCGGCGCCTTCATATCTACAAATACCGGAAACACTTATGTCGGATAAAGCAGCCATTGCCATTCTGGGCGGCACGGGCGACCTGGGTACAGGCCTGGCCATTCGCTGGTCAAAAGCCGGTCACAAAATCATCATTGGCTCGCGCACCCTGGAGAAAGCCCAGGCCGCAGTAGCGGCACTGCAGGAGATCAGCCCGGAGACACCGGCAGACGCCAAGGAGAACATGGATGCCGCCGCAGCAGGCGATATTGTCGTGCTGACCGTTCCCGCAGAACATCAGATCTCGACCCTCGACTACGTGAAAGACAAGCTGCAGGGCAAGATTCTTATCGACGTGACTGTGCCGCTGGTGCCACCCAAAGTAGGTACCGTGCAACTGCCCGAGCAAGGTAGTGCAGGCAAGCGCGCGCAGGATTTCCTCGGCGAGGACGTGATGGTGGTCACCGCCTACCAGAACATCGCTGCTCACCTGCTGCAGCAGGATGTGGAAATCGAGTGCGACGTGCTGGTCTGCGGCAACAGGAAAGCCGCCCGGGAGAAGGTCATTGAGTTGTCTGAAGAAGCAGGCATGACCGCATGGCACGCCGGCCCGATCAACAACTCCGCCGCCGCTGAGGCGTTGACATCCATTCTCATTCAGATCAATCGCTCGGGCAAAGTGTCTCATTCAGGCATCAAAATCATCGGCCAGGAGCATTGATCTGAAATGAACGGATTTTCCGTGGTGCCAATTCCCGGCATGCCCATGGTGGAAGCCGGTGATGATCTGACCGGACAGATTCTGCAGGCAGTGGCGTCCAACGGGCTGGACCTGGTTGACGGCGACATCGTCTGCATAGCGCAGAAAGTCATTTCGAAAGCCGAAGGACAACTGGTGCCGCTGGCAGACATAACGCCTTCGGCGCAAGCCATTGCCCTGGCGGAGGAAACTGACAAAGATCCGCGCCTGGTGGAACTCATTCTCCGTGAATCCACCGAGGTGCTGCGCAAGAAACCCGGCGTGCTGATCGTGCGGCACCGGCTGGGCCTGGTCGGCGCCCATGCAGGCATTGATCAATCGAATGTGGATCATGGCGACGGCGAGCAGGCGCTGCTGCTACCCGCAGACCCCGACGCCAGCGCGGCGACGCTGCGCGAGGAGATACGCAAACGAACCGGCGCAAACATCAGCATCATCGTGACCGACTCTCACAACCGACCCTGGCGCATGGGCACCATCGGCGGCGCCATCGGCTGCGCCGGCCTACAGGTACTGGATGATCATCGCGGCGGTGCAGATCTGTATGGGCGAGAGCTGAAAGTCACCCTGATCAACAGGGCAGACGCACTCGCCGGTGCAGCCACCCTGGTAATGGGCGAAACCACAGAGAAAGTCCCGCTCGCGCTGATCCGCGGACTACCTGTAGAAGACTCCGAGCAGACAGCCCGGATGATCAATCGCCCGCTCGAAGAGGACCTGTTCCGCTGATGCGTATTCTTGCTCTGACGGGCGGGGTCGGCGGCGCCAAACTTGCGCTCGGCTTGAGTAAGATTCTGTCACCGCAGGAAGTTGCCTTCGCAGTGAATACCGGCGATGACTTCGCGCACCTGGGTCTGCACATCTCACCGGATATCGACAGCCTCACTTACGCCCTGGCCGAACAGAACAACACCGAGTTGGGCTGGGGCCGCGCCGGGGAAACCTGGCAATGCATCGAAACCCTGGAAGCGCTGGGCGGTGCAAGCTGGTTTCGCCTTGGCGACAAAGACCTGGCCCTGCACCTGCACCGCAGCGATTTAATGCGCAATGGCGCAACACTTACCGAGGCCACTGAGCAGATCTGCCGGGCGATGAACATCACGCATCAGGTGTTGCCCATGAGCGACGACCCGGTGGCGACCATCGTGCACAGTGATCAGGGGCCGCTGGCCTTTCAACACTACTTCGTGCGCGAGCAATGCGCACCCCGGGTAACCGGCTTCCAATTCACCGGCGTCGCAGATGCACAGATCAATGCAAAGCTGGCCCTCTGGCTGGAGCAGTGCGACGGCGTAATCATCTGCCCGAGCAATCCCTTTGTTTCCGTAGACCCGGTGCTCGCACTTCCCGGCATGCGGGAACGGCTGGCAGCCTTGCCGATAATCGCGGTTTCACCCATCGTTGGCGGCATCGCCATCAAAGGCCCAGCAGCAAAAATGATGGCAGAGCTGGACATGCCCGCCAGTGCCGCAGCGGTGGCGCGGCACTACGACGGACTCATCGACGGCTTCGTACTGGACCATACCGATGCTGAGCAACGCGATGAAATTATCCCACCCACCCTGGTCTGCAACACCATCATGGACTCTCTGCAGGCACGCATACGCCTGGCCGAGGATTGCGTCGCCTTTCTGAAATCACTGCCCTAAAGCCCGATTCAGCGGCTGTTTCGCGCCAGGATCCCGGCTGTCACATCTCGAATCATCGTGTTACCGTGGTTACCAACGGGTTTGGCCGCAGTGCAAAGCTGCGTCCATATGTCACCGGCAACTCAGTCGCGAGACCAAGGAACGCGAATAGGGGCCGGACGACGCGGCATTAACAGATTCGGGAGAAGCCGATGTGGGCGATCGTTCCCATAAAGACGTTTGATCGAGCGAAACAACGTCTAGCAAACGTCTTGAACGCTGAAGAGCGGCGATCTCTTATGCTGGCTATGGCAAGAGACGTTCTCACCTGTCTTTCAAAGAGCACGCAGCTTTCCGGCATTTTGATCGTGTCGCGCACCAGTGAGGCTGATGCGCTGGCACAATCGTTTGCCACCGAGCGCTTTGCCGAAAGCCCTGACGCCAATCTGGCTCAGGCGCTGGAGCAGGCGGCCGCGCATCTGATCAAGAATTTCGGTGCCAATGGCGTATTCATCGTACCGGCAGACGTGCCCGGCATATGCGCTGAGGAAGTCGATACGCTGCTCAGCAAGCACAAGCAGGTCACCATACTGCCGGATGCGGAAAACCTGGGCACCAACGGTCTGATCTGTTCACCACCGCTATGCATGCCCTACATTTTCGACGGCAGGAGCTTCAAGCCCCACGCAGACGGCGCGTTCGCCCAGGGCATTACGCCAACCATCGTGCCGGGCAGTTTGTTTGCCCTGGACGTGGACATGCCCGTAGACCTGCTGGAAGTGATCGAGCAGGCCCCGCACAGCCAGACCACCAACTATCTGGTCAGATCCGGCATCGCCGACAGAATCACCGACCACAGCAACTCCCAATCCGGATAATCGTCATGGCAAATCAAGTTGAACACATCCTCCGCGAGGCCGTGCGGGGGCAGCTACCCAGTCACAGCGACGCTCTGGCGTTGGCAGAATTCGAAGACACCAGGGCGTTGGCCGATGTTGCACAAACCCTGCGTGATCAGTCCTTCCACAACGTGGTCACCTATTCCCGCAAAGTTTTCATTCCCCTGACGCATCTGTGCCGCGACGTCTGTCACTACTGCACATTCGCCCAGGTACCGCGCAAACTGAAGGCGCCGTACCTGACCGTAGAGGAAGTGCTGGAAATCGCCCGCCATGGCCAGGCCATGGGCTGTAAGGAAGCCCTGTTCACCCTGGGCGAAAAACCAGAGCTACGCTACAAGGCGGCAACCGAAGCGCTGGCGGAAATGGGTTTCGCAAGCACCACAGCATATCTACGGCAAGTGGCTGAAGCGGTGTTCCGCGAAACCGGACTGCTGCCGCATCTGAACCCGGGCAATCTCAGCCCGGAAGAACTGGCGGATCTGCGCGCCGTATCGCCGTCCATGGGCATCATGCTCGAATCGGCATCACCGCGCCTTTGCGAAAAAGGCATGCCCCACTACGGCTCTCCAGACAAAGTCCCGGCAGTGCGGCTGGAAACGCTACGCAATGCCGGCATCGCCAAGGTGCCGTTTACCACCGGCATTCTCATCGGCATCGGTGAAACCCGCCTGGAGCGCATTGAAAGCCTGCTGGCGATTCGTGAAATCCACGCCGAATACGGGCATATCCAGGAAATCATCGTGCAGAATTTCCGCGCCAAGCCCGAGACCAAGATGGCCGGCGCACCCGAACCTGACCTGAACGAACTGCTGTGGACCATCGCCGTCGCGCGCCTCATTTTCGGTGCCGAGATGAGCATTCAGGCACCGCCGAACCTGAGCCCGGGCGTGTTGTCACAGATCGTACATGCCGGTATCAATGACTGGGGCGGTGTGTCGCCGGTTACGCCGGATTTCGTCAACCCCGAAGCGCCCTGGCCACACCTGGAAGACCTGCGCGGGGAAACCGCGGCCGCCGGCAAATACCTGATGGAGCGGCTGACCGTTTACCCTGCCTATGCGCGAGATACCGAGCAATGGATACACGCCGACCTGCATGAACGAGTGCAGGAACTCATCGATGCCGAAGGATTCCCGCGCACCGACAACTGGTGCCCCGGCGACAGCGCCGAATCACCACCGGCGGATGTCATGGCGGCCATTCTGGATGCGCCCGCGCGGATCTCCGACGATATCAGCGCCATCATCGATAAGACTCGCGCAGGACAAGCGCTCGACGAGGCAGAGGTAACGCGCCTGTTTCAGGCACGTGGTGGCGATTTCAGCGCCGTCGTACAGGCCGCCGACCAGCTGCGTCGCGAAGTCTGCGGCAATACCGTGAGCTTCGTTGTCAACCGTAACATCAACTACACCAATATCTGTTACTTCAAGTGCCAGTTCTGCGCCTTTTCCAAGGGCAAGCTTGCGGAAAACCTGCGCGGCCGTCCCTACGATCTTTCCAACGAGGAGATTGCCCGTCGCACCGCCGAAGCGTGGGACCGCGGCGCCACCGAAGTCTGCATGCAAGGCGGCATTCATCCGGAATACACCGGCGAAACCTATGTCAATATCCTGCGCACAGTGAAACAGGCAGTGCCCGACATGCACATCCACGCATTTTCGCCGCTGGAAGTGTGGCAGGGTGCAGCAACACTCGACCTGCCCCTGCACGACTATCTGCGCATGCTCAAGGACGCCGGCCTCGACACCCTACCGGGCACCGCTGCAGAGATTCTCGATGACGAAGTGCGGGCCATCATCTGCCCGGACAAGATCAACACCGAACAATGGCTGGAGGTGATGGAGGCAGCCCATGAGGTGGGTTTCAACACCACCGCCACGATCATGTATGGGCATGTGGAACATCCGCAGCACTGGGCGCGACATCTGATTCGCGTGCGCGACCTGCAGCAGCGCACCGGTGGTTTCACAGAGTTCGTACCGCTGCCCTTCGTACACATGGAAGCACCCATGTACCTCAAGGGCAAAGCGCGCCCCGGCCCGACTTTCCGCGAGGCAGTGCTCATGCACGCCGTCGCGCGACTCTCCTTGCACGGCTACATCGACAACATCCAGACCAGTTGGGTCAAAATGGGCCATGAAGGGGTCAAAGCCTGCCTCAATTCCGGCTGCAACGACCTGGGCGGCACGCTGATGAACGAATCGATCAGCAGAGCCGCGGGTACCGAGCACGGTCAGGAGACGTCGTCCGAAGAAATGCGCCGCATTGTCCGCACCATGAACCGCAACCCGCGGCAGCGTTCGACGGCCTACGGCGGCGTCACGCCGGAGCGGGAACGCGCGGGGCTCAATGCCGGCGAACTCGAAGAGATCATCAACACACCGGCCCGCAAATACGAGCGCAAACGACCTTCGTCGACGCTGGTCAAAAATGACCTGATCGCCGCGGTGGAAATCACCGGCTGACGCTGTTTAACAGCGCCAGCATCAGCGGCACGATCAACGCCACGAAGATCAGCGCGGTAAGCACCACCAGCAGCGCCAGCGTCATACCCATGCCCCACAGATCGAAGGCATAGCCGACGAACGGTCCCGTCAGCACGAATGCACCGCGAAAGCCGAAACTCGCCAGGGAGTTAGCAGTAGCGCGGAATTCGCTGGGCACTCGCTTGTTCAAGGCGTCACGCAGCAGCACCAGCCCGAAACCACGTGCC
The DNA here is from genome assembly GCA_964393625.1 of uncultured Pseudomonadales bacterium. Lineage (GTDB taxonomy): Bacteria > Pseudomonadota > Gammaproteobacteria > Pseudomonadales > Azotimanducaceae > UBA4421. The sequence continues at coordinate 92,855 of CAYMUT010000011.1, read as the reverse complement.
AGAAAGAACGTCGTGGCAGCCAGCAGGCCTCCCGCAATACCGAACACGCCAAGCCCCAGGTAACCCGCAGCGGGCGCGAGCCCCATGAAAAGCAACACCCCGCGAGGACCCACCAGATCTTCGAAGCGGTGCGCCCAGCGCCCGGCGAACGCGGCCACCAGGGTCAGGCCACTCCACAGCCAGCCGAAGTGTGCGAGTTCGATGCCCTGAATCTGCCAGAGCTTCTGCAGCAACCACACGGCATAGAAGGTGGTCAGACTCCACAGTGACAGTGCTAACAGCACCAGGCGCAGGACGTTGGAGTGGGTCAGCATGTACCTGAGAATGTGCTTCATGTTGGCGCTGTGGCTTTCCTGAGGGAGTCGTTGACCCGGCGGTTCGACAAGGCGCGACACCAGCAACACCGGCAACCAGCCAACAATGACCTGAACATAAATCAGCTCGGCAAAGCCCGCATAGATCAACACAAGCGTGCACACAATGCCGGCACAGGCTTCTGAGAATGTCCGCGCGCCGTACAGCTTGCCCACAACCTGGCGCTGCTCGTCCTCGCTGCGCTCCAGCGCAAGCTCGGTGTCGTACAGCATGGCCAGATCAGCACCTGATATCAGCGAATGAGCCAGCCCCAGAAAACCCTCGAAAACCATGAGCGACCAGAACCCTTCAGCGCCAAGCAGCACCGAATGACCGATCGCACCCAGCACCACGCCGGCCACCAGGGTGTTCTTGCGCCCAAGCACATCTGCCACGTAGCCCGACGGCATTTCGGTAATGAGCACGACAAGGCCGAACCAGGCCTGCAACAGGAACACATCGCCCATGGACAGACCCAGACTGGAGAAGAATGGCACTGCCACCGGGATGATTACCAGGAAGACCTGGAAATATCCCACCAGCAGCGTGCGGTATACATTGCGCTGTAATCGCTCTTGATATGTCATCACCCTTTCTCTTACCCATTTCCTGCCAGAAAATGAGGGGAAATTTCTCCCCAAAACGAAAAACCCCGAAGGCTTCTGGCTCTTCGGGGTTTTTGCAAAATCAGCTTTACGCGTCACTATCTACCTTGAAGAGCCTCCCGGATCGTGTTCGATGGAGTCTTTGTGCATTGCTTGTTCGATTGAATCAGCACAGTCCATCGCCACTACCGGGACGCGCACGCCGCCACCCAGGCGCAGCGCCCGGGGGTCAGTCGAATAAGTGTTTCGCCGGTTGTTAGTCATCGAAGTCTCGGTTAAACGCTCTTTAGAGCAGTTAAATCAGGGCGCGCATACTCTGCCTGAATTGGATCGTTGTCAACTGAATATAGATGAAATAGCTACAAAGGCATGCACGAATGCACAGCTTTTACGATTGCATGGCCCGCTCGATAGCCTCGGCGATCATCGCCCGCGCCCGGGCTGCGTTACCGCACCCGGACTAATCGCGCGGGTGTTGGCGACCGCAATGGCATCCAGTCGCAAGGTATAGCCCTCGTCAGTTCAAAAGGCCGCGCATTCTACCTGAAGCCCGAGTGTCCCGCCCGATTGATTGCCTGGTTTGTGAATAATCGGTAACCGGTTACGATAGCTGTTACAGGAGGGCAAATGAGTACTACCATTCCACCGGCTTCCGTGCAGTTGTATTCGCTGCGCGAGGCATCCGCAAACGACTTCGACGGCGTGCTGGAACAATTGGCCAGGATCGGTCTGAAAGGCGTCGAGCCCTTCAATCTGTTCGGTAAAACGCCCGAGGCGTTCAAGCAGCAGGTCAATGATCTGGGCATGCAGGTCAGCTCTTCCCACTTTCCCTGGGCCAATCGCAGCGAAGACATCAACGAGGTGGTGGAAACCGTTCTGGCCCTCGGTCTAACCCGCGCTGCGGGAGGGTTTGGTCCTGATGACTTCAAAGATCTCGATGCGCTCAAGCGTACCATCGAGATCACCCAGGGTCTGGTCGATGTATTGAAGCGCCATGACATCAGTCTCTGCCTGCACAATCACTTCTGGGAATACGCCCTCATCGACGGTCAGCCCGGCTATTACTATCTGCAGGATGCCGTTGCAGACGTAGAGTTTGAAATCGACGCCTACTGGGCGGCCAACTTCGGCGCTCGAGATCCGGCAGAAGAGATCCGCAGAGTGGGGAATCGCACCCCTTTGGTACATATAAAGGATGGCCCGCTGGAAAAGCAAAAGGCCAACCTGCCGGTAGGCACCGGCGCCATGAACATCCCGGCGCTGTTCGAAGCCATGGACCCACAAACCATCGAATGGGCCATCATCGAATTCGACGCCTGCGACACCGACATGATGACGGCGGTGGCCGACAGCTACCGCTACCTGACCTCCAACAAACTGGCACTCTAACCTAAGGCTACACAATGTCTGAAACCCTCTACGACTTCGGTACCGGCCGGTCCGACCCCAGCACCTTTCCTGCCCAAGCACTGCAGGCCGCCGCGGCAAAGGTCATCGGCGAGCAGGCTGAAGAACTCACCATGTACCCTGGCGGACTGGGTCACGCCGGCTTGCGCGCAGCCATGGCTCGACGCGAAGGCGAACGCGAAGGTGTGGAGATCGATCCCGATCACCTGATCATCACCAACGGTTCAATGCAGGCCGTGACGCTCACCGCGGAGGCACTGCAGGAGAACAAAGGGGATACGGTGCTGGTCGAGGAATTCAGTTACCCGGGCACCCTGGGTGCGTACCGCAGTCTCGGCCTGGATATGGTGGGCATCCGCCTGGACGAGGGCGGCATGCGTATCGACCACATGGCCGAAGAGTTGGAGCGGCTGTCCGGCGCAGGACGCCTGCCCAAGTTCATCTACGCCATCAGCACCTACCAGAATCCCACCGGCTTCATCATGCCCAGGGAGCGGCGCCAGCAGATGATCGAACTGGCGGCAAAGTACGAGGTGCCTATTGTCGAAGACAACTGTTATGCAGATGTGCACTACGAGGGGAACATCGAACCCGCAATCTTTACCCTCGACGACAACCCGAATCATATCTATCTCGGCTCGTTGTCCAAGATTCTGGCGCCGGGCTTTCGGCTTGGCTACATCTATGCGCGCCCGCCCATGCTCGAAAAGATACTGGCGCGGCGCCACGATGCCGGCAGTAACTATCTGGCATCCGCCATCGTCGCGGAGTTCTACAAGGACGGCATAACCGGGCACGCCGCGGTGACGAACCCGGTACTGAAACACAAGCGCGACCTGACCACGGGTGGGCTCGCCGCAGAGTTGCAAGACATCTGTGTGTGGTCGAATCCCGCCGGCGGACTGTTCATCTGGCTGCGCATGCCCGACGACGTCGACCGCAAGAAACTGTGGGAACTGACCCAGGCCAACGGTTTCAACTATCTACCCGGCACAGCCTTTCATTATCAGAACCGCAACAAACCGTACCTGCGGCTCGCGTTCGGTCATCTCACCGAAGAACAGATCGTCGAGGGAATTCCGGTACTGGCCCGCTGTATGCGCGAAGCCCGCACCAGTAACGAGGGGCGCGACTTCCAGACGCTGTTTGATTAGCGCTCTTTAGTAACAGCGCTCACGAGCACTAGTCCGGGCGCGGGCCTTTGAGGAAGTCGCGAATGCGGTCGAGGAAGGTATCGCGTTTGAGATCGGAAAACTCGCCCGCATCGAAGTACATACCTTCGCATTGCGGGCACGATTCAAACCAGATGTGGGTCTGGTTGCTGTCGCAGGTTTTGTCCATGGGAATGCCGCACTCCGGACAGTCTATATCCCCCAGCGCGTCATGTTTGTGGCCAACCCGCACATTACCCGAGTCGATGACGATTTCGCTCATCCACTCACGCTTCATTTCCAACAGCACTTCGGGTTTGCAGAACAGACCCCCGCAGGTGTCACAGCGGCGCACCGCAATCTTGCGACCATAGGTGACGATGTCCAGTTTGCCGGGGCATTTCGGGCAATGCATGATTTGCTCTCGTTCTAGAAGCTGGTGCCGGGCACGTAGTAACGATCATGCCAGATACCCATGCCGTCTTCCCCCTCCAGCGGCATGCGCCAGGTAGAGACTTTGGCATCTGCCAGGGCCAGGCGATACAACCCACGGGGCTGGTCGATGGTGTTCTGCACGTAGGCTGCGGCGCCCTGTTCATCGACATAGCGCCCGGCGATGCGCCGATACTGATCGCGCCAGATGCCATCTTCGCCTACATCGTGCACCAGCTGTGCGCTGCCCTCCACAAGGACCTTGCGATACGGCAAGGGCTGTTCATCGATGCACAATGCCACCCGGGGGTCGCGGCGCAGGCAATCGAACCATTCCGACTTTTCCCTCGGGGTGAAATAAATGGCGTCGTCTTCGTAGAGGAACCAGATCGGCGTTACCAGTGGGCTGGCGTCTTCGCGAACAACGGCAATGCGCATGAGCACGCCCCGCTCGTTAAGAAATGCATCTCGTTCATCGGCTGTAAGTTTCGGCATCGGATACCCCAGAAATGGAACCATAAATCTACCCGATCTACTTCTCGGGCACTAGCCGCTATACTGGCCCGCTTATGCAAAAACAAAACAACCTCAAATACCCCTACGAAGATCATCCGGCGCCCGGCACCACGCTGGAAATCGCCCCTGGCGTGCGCTGGCTGAGCATGCCGATGCCAGGCTCGCTGAGCCACATCAATCTTTATCTGCTGGAAGACCAGGCGGGCTGGTACGTGGTCGACACCGGTCTGTCTACACCGGAGGTTGCGCAATGGTGGCAAGAAGTCTTTGCATCGGCACTCGGCGGTAAGCCGATCATCGGCGTGATCTGCACGCACTTTCACCCGGACCACATCGGTCAGGCGGCGATGATTACCGATCAGTTCCGCTGTCCACTGCTGATGACCCGAGCGGAGTACTACCAGGCACGCGCGTTCTCCAATTCCAGCGGCAGCCACCACTCCTCATGGCTCGGCGAAACGTTCTACACCCGCGCCGGCATGCCGAAAGACTATCTCGACGATCTGGCAAGACTATGGCAGCAGCGCTCCGCGGAAAACATGACTATGCCGGCCATGCCGTCGGGCTACGAGCGCCTGCAGGATGGCCAGATTCTGACCATCGGCAATCAAGACTGGCGTGTGGTGGTGGGCTCAGGCCACTCACCGGAGCACGCGTGTCTGTACTGTGCAGCGCTCAAGATCATGATTTCCGGCGATCAGATCCTGCCGATCATTACATCCAACGTCAGCGTGCACCCTACCGAGCCAAATGCCAATCCGCTGAAAGAATGGATGGATTCACACGACAGCTTCCTGAGCACACCCCCCGACACCCTGGTACTGCCCGCACACAACCTGCCGTTTTTCGGGGTGCGGGAACGTCTTCGCGGTCTGATCAGCCACCATGACGATCGCATGCTGGCGATTGAAGAGGCATGTGTGGAACCGCAGATCGCCAAAGATCTGCTACCCGTGCTGTTTGCCAGAGAACTGGACCCACGCCAGATGATGATGGCGCTGGGCGAGGCCATCGCCCATCTGCATCTGCTCATGCACCGCAATCGTATCGAACGTACCCTGCACGAAGATGGCAGATACCGCTTTCTGTCCATCGACCCGGACCTGAGTCGGCGCGCCCATCCGGGCGCCCACGATGCGCCCAGCGATAGTCCAGTGATGGTTTGATGACTTCTCCTGAAACACGGTCGCGCTCAGAGTCATAAGTGCGCGACGACCATCCCCACAATCTGCGTCGGCGCATTGCCGCATACTCCTTCCGTACCCTGCGCTGGGGGCGTGATCATGTGCCTCCGGGAATACGCACCCTGCTCGGCGTCGGGTTCGCGGTGGGCGGCATATTCGGCTTTCTACCGGTACTGGGGTTCTGGATGCTGCCGCTGGGCGCCGCTTTCATCGCCCTGGATATCCCGTCTATGCGACACAAGATTGACGACTGGTTGGTCCGGTTACAGCACACCGCCGCGGGGGAGTTGGAGATCCACATCATCCCTGACCCAGATGACAATAAACCTGATAAAATTCAGGGCTCCGGCTAAGAATTCCACACATTCCACTATACCCCGGGGATTATGGTCTAGGCTTAGTTAAAGCCGAATGAGATCTAATTTATGACCCCCGAACAGATTGAACACGTGCAGAAAACCTGGGCGATGGTAAAGCCAATTTCCGATAAGGCCGCGGAGCTTTTCTACGGGCGCCTTTTTGAACTGGAACCAAAATACAAGTCGCTGTTTTCCGAGGATATGACGGAACAGGGCACCAAGCTCATGCAGATGCTCGGCGCCGCCGTCGCAGGACTGACTAAGCTCGACACCATTGTTCCCGCGGTTCAGGCACTGGGAGCGCGCCACGCGGACTATGGCGTGGTCGCGGAAGATTACGATACTGTCGCGGCAGCACTGCTGTGGACCCTGCAACAGGGCCTCGGCGACGCGTTTACCGATGAAGTCAAAAACGCCTGGGCCGCTGCATACACCACGCTCGCCGGGGTGATGATCAAGGCCGCCGACGAAGTCAAAGCCGCTTAATCGGCGCGCAAAAACGCTGTAGCGGGGCGCCGCTCGACCGGAGCACCCCATGTGAAGTAAGGTAGGATTTATCTCCCTGTTCCTATCTTGCTTCGCATGCCCCTCCATTACGCTTCTATTACTTTAGATTTCGACACGATCTCGCTGTGGAGCGCCATGGGCCAGACCAGCCCTACGCCTGTTTCCCGCGGGGAATTCGGCGCCATTGCGGCACCACGGCTGCTGGATCTTTTTCAGCGTCACGGCATCAAAACGACCTGGTTCATTCCCGGCATGACCATAGATACCTATGAAGCCACCTGTCGTGAGGTCGCCGCCGCGGGGCATGAAATCGGTCACCACGGCTACGACCATATCGCGCCGAGCAGCCTCAGCCGCGCCGACGAGCACGATCAGCTCAAGCGCGGCAACGAGGCCATCGCACGCATCACCGGCAAACCCGCGCGCGGCTATCGCTCACCAGCATGGGATCTGAGCCCGCACAGCGTGGAACTGCTGCTCGAAGAAGGCTTCATCTACGACAGCAGCATGATGGGCCATGATTTCCTGCCTTACCGGGCCAGAATCGGCGATCAGGTACAGCCGGGCAAACCCATGATCTTCGGCGAACCGTCAGCACTGTGGGAATTGCCGGTGTCCTGGTCGGCAGACGATTTTCCGCACTTCGAGTACTTTCGCGGCAGCGGTCTACGCGCTGCTTCGGGGGTGCTGGAGAACTGGCTGGGAGACTTCCTGTACATGCGCGACCATGCACCGTGGGGTGTCATGACCTATACGCTGCATCCGTTTGTAATCGGTCGTGGTCATCGGCTGCGCATGCTCGATGAACTGCTCAGCGCGCTGAAACAAGCCGGGGCACAGTTCGTCACCGCAGAGCAGGCACTGAGCCACTACGAAGCGTATCTCCAGCATGACTAATGCCAAAGTCCCAGCAATAATCACCGCCGGGGCCAGCCGCTTGAATTCTTGCCGCCCAGACTGCACAGTGATTCGCCTATCTGCATGATCGACAGGCAATACCATGAGCGAACTCGCCTTCGCATCCGCCGCAGCACTCGCGGCAAAAATAAAATCCCGGGAAATCTCCGCCGCAGAGCTGCTGGAGTTTTACCTGGCGCGGATCGACAAATATAACCCCGCATTGAACGCGGTGGTGGTCGACATGCGCGACCAGGCGCGCGCCAACGCCGCGCAAATTGATGCGGCCATCGCCCAGGGCGAGGATCCTGGGCCGTTGGCAGGGGTTCCCATGACGGTGAAAGAGTCTTACAACGTGGCCGGCACACCAACCACCTTCGGCAATCCGGATTGGGTCGACAACATCCCCGGCGAAGACGCGGAATCGATCACCAAACTCAAAAAGAGCGGCGTCAATATATTCGGCAAGACCAACGTGCCGCTGGCCCTGGCCGACTTTCAGAGCTACAACGACGTGCACGGCACCACCAATAATCCCTACGATCACAGCCGCATTCCGGGCGGATCCTCCGGCGGCTCGGCGGCCGCTCTGGCGGCCGGACTCTGCGCCATTGAAACCGGCTCAGACATTGGGGGTTCGATTCGCAACCCCGCGCACTTCTGCGGTGTGTTCGGCCATAAACCCACCTACAACCTGCTGTGGATGCGCGGCCATGCACCACCGGGAGATATGCGCGCAAGCTCAGACATTTCCGTAATCGGGCCGCTGGCACGCTCCGCTGTAGATCTGGAGATTGCCCTGCGGGCCATGGCCGGACCGGACGAGATTATGGCCCGGGGTTACCAGCTCAAACTGCCGGAATGGGGCGAACGCAAGCTTGCCGATCTCAAAGTAGCCGTGTGGAAGAACGACGAACACGCGCCGGTGGCCGCAGAGGTGGAAGCCCGGGTGGAATTGGTGGCCCAGGCCCTCAAAGACGCCGGCGCCCAGCTCGATGAACTGGCGCGGCCGGACTTCACCGCCGAGCACACCCACGATACCTACCAGAGCCTGCTGCAGGCGACCATGGCCATGCGCATGCCTGACGGCGACTACGCGGCACTGCAGGAAAAAGTCGACGGGCTGGACCGGGACGACATGAGCAATGCAGCCAAGGTCATGCGCGCTCAGGTATCCAGCTTCAAAGAATGGGGTGCGGCGAACGAACTGCGCCACCAGCTGCGCTGGCGCTGGCACGAATTCTTCAAAGAATACGACATTCTGCTGACGCCGATGATGGCCACCGCGGCTTTCGAACACGATCACCGCCGATTCGGCGAGCGTACCATCATGGTGGACAACGACGAACGGCCCTATTTCGAGCAGGTGTTCTGGGCAGGCCTGACCGGCGTGGCCTACCTGCCGTCCACGGTGATACCCACCGGATTGAATGCCCAGGGTCTGCCCATTGGCGTGCAGATCGTCGGCCCGGAATACGACGATCTGGTCACTATCGGCATCGCCAGGCAGCTGGAAGCAATGGGCTTTGATTTCACGCCACCACCGGATTACCTGGCGGACTGAGATGACCACCACGGCGCACGCGCACCCGAACATCGCGCTGGTGAAATACTGGGGTAAGCAGGAAAAACCCGGCAATCTGCCGGCCACGCCAAACCTGTCCATTACCCTGGACGGTCTGACCACCCGCACCACCATTGAAGAGATCGGCGCGACGCCGGATCCGCAACAACAGACGCCTGTCGATGAAATCCGGCTGAACGGCGAGCAAGTGCAAGACGCCAAGATCGAGGGTTTCATGCGCATTCTGCGCGCCCGCTACGAGCTGCCCGCATATCGCATCTCCAGCGAAAATGACTTTCCTACCGGGGCGGGCCTCGCCTCTTCAGCATCGGGCTTTGCCGCGCTGATCACCGCCATCAATGCCGAGGCGGGGCTCAACATGGACCAGGAAATCATGTCGGAATGGGCGCGCCAGGGTTCCGCCAGTGCCGCACGTTCGCTGTTTGCAGGGTTCGTGGCCCTGGTACCGCCTCAGTGGCGGGCGCAATGCATAGCCCCGCCAGTTCACTGGCCACTGGAAACCGTGGTGGCGATTACCAGCGACGAAGCCAAGCGCGTGGGCAGTACCGATGGCATGGAACGGTCGCGCAAAACGTCCCCCTATTACAACGCCTGGGTACGCTCATCGGGAGAGGATTTCGCCAATGCAACACAAGCCATTACTGAGCGCAACTTCGCCGCACTGGCTCAGGTGGCGGAACTGAGTTGTCTGAAAATGCACGGTCTGATGCTGAGCAGCTTTCCCACTCTGGCCTACTGGAACGCCGCCACCGTCACCTGCATGGAGAGCATCCGACACCTGCAGGAAGACGGCGTCGACGTTTTCTTTACCATCGACGCAGGCCCGCAGATCAAAGCCATCTGCCTGCCGGACAGCGCCGATGACGTTGCCCAGGCGCTGAACAATACGCCCGGAGTACTGCGCACCATCCGCTGTGGTATGGGCGATGGCGCGCAAGCAATAGCGCCTTGATCGCCAGCGCGCCGGGTAAAGTAGTTCTGTGGGGCGAATACGCGGTTCTCACAGGCGCGCCCGCCGGCGTCATGGCGGTAAATCGTTACGCCCACGTACACCTCGAACCGCGGCACCAGGACTGGTTGTTCAGCAGTGCCGGTTTTTTGACGCCGGGCCTGCGCAAGGCGGGAACGGACTTCAGTGGCGAGCCCGCAGCGGGCGTGGCCGAGCTGGTTCTGCAAAGCTGGGATTATCAGGCCATGCCCGTGCCGTTCGGTCTGCATAGCGACACAGCCGCATTCTATCTGCACGGCAACACCAAGCTCGGCATCGGCTCATCCGCCGCGTTGTGCACCGCAACTTACCGGGCCCTGGCTGAGCTGCTCAATCGGCCGGTAAATCTGGCTGAAGCGATTGCGATGCACCGGGCTTTTCAGGCCAGCAAAGGCAGCGGTCTTGACGTGGCGGCAAGCTGGTATGGGGGCGTAATCCGCTTTCAGGACGGCGAAGCACAGCCTCAGCACTGGCCGGAAGATCTACACTGGCAGGTGATGTTCACCGGCGCAAGCGCGTCCACCACCACCCAGGTGGCCAGCTTCAGCCATTGGTTGCGCGAACATGACCCGGCACCGGTCAAGCACCTGGCACAATGCAGTGCGACATTATGCACCGCTCCGGGAAACCTGCACGCCTGGCACGCCTATGTCGCCGCCCTGGCGGAACTGGATCAGACCGCCGGGCTCAACATCTACACCGAGCCCCACAACAGGCTCGCCAGGCTCGCATCTGACCTCGATTTAGTGTACAAACCTTGCGGCGCTGGAGGGGGCGATATCGGCATTGCGCTCGGCACCGATCCCGAAGCGCTGCAGCGCTTCGCATCAACAGCCAATGCGCAACATTTTTTACCACTCGATATGGAGATCGCCGCCCATGGCGTCAGACTCAGCCCCTTATTCCCCGGCTAATTCCGACTCGCAATCGTCCCGCATTCCGAATTTTTTCCGCATGAGCATCGATGAGCGCATCACTGCTCTGCATCAGCGCGGCCTGCTCAACGCCGAAGACGTGCATCAGCTGGCTACCGCCAGCCATCAACTGCAGCTGAACGTCGCCGACAAGATGATCGAGAACGTGGTCGGAGTATTCGGCCTGCCCATGGGTGTGGCGCTGAATTTCCTCATCAACGGGCGGGACTACGTAGTGCCACTGGTAGTCGAGGAGCCGTCTATCGTAGCCGGTCTGTCCGGGGCGGCGCGTATGGCCCGCCTGGGCGGCGGCTATACCGCCAGCGCCAGCGAACCGATTCTCATCGGCCAGGTTCAGGCGGTCATCGATGATGACCCTGAGGCTAGCATGCAGGCACTAATGCAGCGCAAAACAGACATTCTGGCCCTGGCCAACAGCTTGCATCCCAAGATGGTCGCCCGGGGTGGCGGCGCACTGGATATCGAAGTGTTCCACCACACAGCCGAGCAGGACGGTCGACAGATGGTGGTTCTGCATCTGCTTGTAGACACCAGGGATGCCATGGGCGCCAACCTGGTGAACTCCATGTGCGAAGGGGTCGCCTCGCTGGTGGAAACCATTACCGGCGGCAAGGTGTTTCTTAGAATCCTCTCCAACCTCACCGATCGGGCCATTGCCAGAGCATCAGTGACGATTCCCGTGTCGAATCTGCAGGGCAAAGGCTACAGCGGCGAACAGGTGCGCGACGGCATCATTCTGGCCAATGACCTCGCCCTGGCGGACCCTTACCGTGCCGCCACGCACAACAAAGGCATTATGAACGGCGTCGACGCTGTTGCCATCGCCACCGGTAATGACTGGCGCGCCATAGAAGCGGCGGCCCACGCCTATGCAGCCAGAGATGGCCGATACAAAGGCCTGACCCGCTGGTACAAAAACGAACGCGGCGATCTGGTCGGGGAGATCGAGATTCCCATGAAGGTCGGTACCGTGGGTGGCTCCCTGGAGACCAACCCCAGCGTGCGCATCAACCACCGCCTGCTGGGTTCACCCAAAGCCACTGAGCTGGCGGGCGTAATGGGTACCATCGGCCTGGCCCAGAACTTTGCTGCTCTGCGCGCGTTGTCGACCAATGGTATTCAACAGAACCACATGAACCTGCACGCCCGCAGCGTGGCCAGCGCCGCCGGCGTGCCCGAGGAGTACTTCGAAACCGTGGTCGAAAGTCTGATCGAGTCTGGTGAGATCAAGGTCTGGAAAGCCCAGGAACTGGTCAAGAACCTCGCGCGCAACGCTGTACGGCCCGAGCAGAGCGAACGCCAGTCCGCCTGTGGCAAGATCATCATGTTCGGAGAGCATGCGGTGGTTTACGGGCGCCCGGCCATCGCCGTGCCTGTGCCGCTGGCCGTTGAGGCATTGGTGCGCAGAGAAGGCGATGGCGTCAATATCCTGATCCCGCGCTGGGGCCTGGAGCAGAAAGTGCACGGCAATACCCACGGCATCGCCGGCATTCTTGCCAATCTGCTGGGCGATCTGGCGCTGTCGAACGAGAACATGATCATCGAAGTGTTCCCTCATGTGCCGCGCGCCATGGGCCTCGGCGGATCATCGGCGCTGGCCGTGGCGATACTGCGTGCGCTCGATCATGCCTTCAAACTGTCTTTGAGCAACGAACGTATCAACGAGCTGGCTTTCGAATGCGAGAAAGCCGCGCATGGCACACCGTCCGGGGTAGACAATACCGTTGCCACTTACGGCACGCCGCTGATGTACCGGCGTGTCGATGAGCAGCCGCACTTTGATGCTCAGAAGATCGGTCAGCCACTGGATCTGGTGGTAGGTATTACCGGCAAGGAGAGCCTGACTGCGGACACGGTTGCCCGGGTGCGGTCGTCCTGGCAGCAGCATCCGGAGCGGTATGAGGCGATCTTCGATCAGATGACGCAGCTTACCGAGGCTGGGGGCGAGGCTATGGCCGGGGGGCAGCTGCGGGAGCTCGGTGAGCTGATGAATCTTTGTCATGGATATCTCAATGCACTGCAGCTTTCTACGCCGGAACTTGAAGAGCTGGTGCATATTGCGCGGACTAACGGGGCGTTGGGGGCAAAGCTCACTGGCGGTGGGGGTGGTGGATCAATGATTGCGTTGTGTCCGGACAATCACAAGGAAGTGCAGGCGGCCATGGCCAGGGCGGGTTATGCTACTTTGGCGGTCACTGTCGAGGGATAGCTGAATCTTCTGGTGCGGCGCCAGCTCGACAAGGCGGGTCGAACTGGCGCATCCCCTGGGTTATGTGGCCGAGAAGCTCGGGCGCGCGCTGACCTGGGCGTACCATCGGTCAATATTCGGCAGATCCGGGATCTCGACGACTTTTACCTGGCGGGCGAAGTCGAGGGCGATTCCCAGGGTGATGTCGGCGATGCTGAATTTATCGCCGGCGAGATACTGGTTGTCTGCCAGTTGAGCGTCGAACATGGCCAGAGCTTTGGGAGCCTTTTCGGCGCAGACGCGGCCCCACTCTTCCACACAGGTTTCGCGGTCTTTGAAGAAACCGGTGATGTTGCGGAAGGCGCCGGCCACTTCGGCCATGAAGTTCAACTCGACGCGGCGTTGCCACATCTCGACCTGGGCGCTCTGTAAGGCGCCTTCACCAAACAGATCAGGTTCGCCATGCAACGCTTCAAGGTAGCGGCAGATGGCGACGGATTCGCCGATAAAGGTACCATCGTCCAATTCCAGCACCGGGACACGGCCACCCGGGTTCTTGGCGAGGAATTCCGGGGAGATGTTTTCGCCGGCGCGAATGTCTACCGGTACGCGCTCCATATCAATGCTCTTCTCGGCCATGAAAACATGTACACGGCGGGCGTTGGGGCTGGGGGATTCATGTAGTTTCATCAGGACTCCTCTTGGTCGAGCTGCATATGGCTGATATCCGGCGCCGGCGGCGGCGGTTGTTTTTCTTTAGTATCCATTTCCGCGCCGAGTTCCGCTACGTCGAAATCGACCTTTTCAATATCGAGCGCGGCGGGTACTGCTTCCGACTCATCGACCATGAACGCGCCGACTTCGGCCAGGTCGAAGTCGGTGTCGATGTCCCTGACCACGACATCACCGGCACTTTCGCCGATCTGTGCACCTGCTTCGGCCATGGTCAGGTGATCGACATTCGGACCGGCAATCTCTTCACGGGGCTCATGCGTCACGAATACAGCGCCCTGCACCGCCAGATGTGACGTGTTTACATCCACCTCCACCGGCGCGGCACGCTCATCCTCAGACAACAGCTCTGAGCCCACCGGCAGCATCTGCATGCCGCCCTCCGCGGACACCGGAGATGCTGGACTGGCCGCTTGCCGGGATTCGGACGATGCTGGCGCCGCATCTTGCAGAGGAAGCACCCGCAGGCGCGCGCCGGCTTTGTCGAACGCGGTCTGATAGCGAGCCGCGGTGGCTTTGTCCGCCGCTCGCTTGACCACCACCGACCTGCCCGAAAAAAGCACATCCATGCGCTCGCCGTCGAGTTTCAACACCGTACCAAGGCGCTTCTTTACCACGGCAGCATGCTGGCCATCGTTGATTTCACCAGCGTACACCAGGCGGAACTGATCGGTCATAGTCGAGTGATTGTCATTAATCAACAAGAGCGTACTAGGAGTTGCCCTCAAAACCTAGTACCGCCATGATGGTGGTTCGCTATGACGGTCGAATCGACACTACAGGGGAGATGACGCATGGGGACTAAGGCAAATGTAGTCGTACTACCGCAGGACACTGCACAACTTCGCATAGAGCAGCTCACGCTACCCGATCCCGGCCCGACCCAGGTGGTTGTGAAACAGTTCGCCTCAGGCATCTGCCATTCCCAGCTGCACCAGATGCACCGGCCACGCAATTCGCCGGTGATACTGGGCCACGAATCCACCGGCGTGGTGGCGCAGACCGGCAGCGAGGTCAGCCATGTCAAAGAAGGCGACATCGTGCTGGTAACGTGGGTACCGCGCAATGCAGCAGCGGCTGACAAGGCCCCGGTGCGCGCTGTGCTGGAGGTCAGTGACGGCACGGCCGTTTCAGAGAACGTGTTCACCTGGACGGACAATACCATCTGCGATCAGCAGTACGTGGTGAAAGTCGACCCGCACATCAAAAAAGACGTGACCGCCATCATCGGCTGCGCGGTCATGACCGGGGCCGGTGCGGTGATCAACACCGCCAAGGTGCAAACCGGGCAGAGCGTTGTCATCTTCGGCGTGGGCGGGGTTGGTCTGTCCGCCGTGGTGGGTGCCAAGGTAGCCGGCGCTGACCCGATCATCGCGGTAGACCTGGACGACCGCAAACTGGAGTTTGCCCGATCTTTCGGTGCCACCCATCTGATCAACGCAAGCGAAGTGGACCCGGTGCCGGCCGTGCACGAACTGACGCGCCGTGAAGACAAGCTCACGTTCGCCAAGCAGCCCGTATCAGGTGCCGATTTTGCCTTCGACTGCATCGGCATCAAAACCACCATGGAGCAGATCGTGCCGGCCTGCCGCAGCGGTCATTTCGGTGTCCACGACGGCGGCACCGCGGTGCTGGTCGGAGTGCCGACCACGACGGTCGAACTCAACGCCGTTGACATGCTGGTCAATGAAAAACACTTCATCGGCAGTATCGGTGGTTCATGCGCTCCGGATCGCGACTTTCCGCGGTTCCTGGAGTGGCAGGAGAATGGCAGCCTGAACCTGGACGCCATGATCACGGAAAGATACACACTGGAGCAGATCAACGAAGCCACCGATGCGCTGGCCAACGGCAGAATACAAGGTCGCGCCATTCTCGAGTTTGATTAACTGCCCAAGCGGCAAGTCCGCCTCGCTAACCACCCTGCCATTGAGTGGCGTTGAACGCCGCCCGCTGATTGGCCGCTTGCGACAACTGGGCCAGATATTGCGGCGCCGCCTGCCGGGTTAACTCGCCCAGCACGATGGTGGTGAAGTCATAGGCCACCACCGCACAGATATCTGCAAGAGAGAGGTCATCGCCACACAACCACGCCCAACCCGCATTCTGCGCGTCAGCGGCCAGCGATTCCAACGCCCGTAAGCCTTTTCCGGTCTGATCAGTGATGTTCTCAAGCCACGGCTGGTGCACTTTTTCCACTGGGCGCTGACGCACCTCATAGGAACAGGCGACGCCTTTCTCCATGACGCCCACGGCCAGCCCAACCACCTGCAGCACATGCCGTCGCGGCAGGCCGGTTGCCGGCAGCAACTGCTGCGCCAGCGCGGCGGTTTCTCCACCCTGGGCACCCGCATGATCCAGAGCAAAGTCTGTTATGGCATTACTGTCAACGATCACTTCACCATCATCCAACTGCAGAGCCGGCACACGACGCAGCGGGTTGAAGCGGCTTACTTCTTCGGCATCCGGCTGTGCGGCAAGCTTGCGGCGTTCAAAGCTCAGGCCCAGCTCCAGCAGCGTGATGGCGGTGCGGCGCACAAAGGGTGAAAGGTCTCTTCCAATCAACAGCATGGTCATCTCACTATGGTTATGCAGGACTTAAGGCGCGCGCCGCGCGGCCATTAGCTTGAGCATGCGCGGCGCAAACGGCGCGAGAACCCGGCCCAATACCCGCTTCACAAACGGCAGCTCACCTGCATTCTCGGCGCCACCGAAGCTATTGAGCCCGAGATCTTCGCGAATGCCCTGGGACATCATCATCACGGGCTCATCCAGAGGAATGCCGCAACCATCGGCAATACGCACCATGCGCTGGAAATTGGCAATCACAGCCGCAGCATCAACCATAGCTGCATCGCCGAGCTCCGACTGGACCGCGGACCGGCTCATTGCAATTTCCGTCTCGTCGTCGCCAAGCGCGGCCTCGGCATACGCCGTCAGCACATCGCCGCCGGCAATACCACTGGCCACGCCACTGCCACCGACCACGCTGTCGAGATTGGTTGCGTCTCCGCTCAACTCGCTGCTCACACGGAGCAACAGGGAATGCGAGGAGGTTCAGTAAAAGCAGTCACTGAGCGACGACACCCGGGCCGCGGTGAGCTCTATCTGCGCCCGATTGAGCGCCCGACCACCGTTGTCGGTCGGGTCGGCGACTTTACTGGCCGGAAGGTATTGTGCACCGCCGAGAATCGTCAGCATGCGGACCGAACCGGGGACCAGGCTCATGGCAGTGATCACATTACCCGTCTGCGAGGCGCCCCCATATAGATCAGCTTCACCGTCCGGCAGATCCTGAGGCAGGATCGTGGCGACGAAAGCACCGTGATCGCTCGCCCCGCCAGGCCGGTAGTAATCAGGTTCGCCGGCAACGGGCTGCGGCAGCGGCGCCAGCGGCAATCCCATGGCGCGATGAAATCCGTCAATGGAGATTACCGCAACGACGATACCCAGCAGCTCCACATAATGCCCGTCGCTGATGCCGGTGCCGCGAAGATCATCGATCCACGCCTTCTTGATGCGCGCCGGGTCGGTGGTAACACGGTGTACCGCATCGACCGCCGCAGCCGGCAGATTGGTAGACGCGTCATGCACCCCCTCGCCACCATAGGGAGACAGGGCCGTCTTGCGCGTGCAGCACAGTGCACAGCTACGGGCATTGCGCGATTCCTGAGCGATGGCAATGCGATCTTCGGCGCGCCACCAGTGGCCGGGCTGCGCGAGCATGCTCCAGACTTTTTCATGAGCCTCGGACAAGTCCTCGCGGATCTCGGGCACTACGCCGCTATAGTCGAATGCAACCATGTATCTGCCCCCACTGTTATCAGGGTACTAGCCTGACATAGAATCACACACCAGACAAAGGGGAGAGCTTCGAATGCTGGACATCAGCGCACAACAGCATCTGCTGCCACTGGTGGTGATCGTTGTCATGACCGCCATCGGGCTGGAACTACGCGGCGCCCAGTTCGTCAGCCTGGCTCGGTCTCCCCGTATACCGACGCTGGGCACCCTCCTGCACACGATACTGTTTCCGCTGATAGCACTGCTGTCGATCATCGGCGCGAACCTCGTGGGCCTGGCTCCGACAGAGGCGGTATTCATCGGCATCCTGGTCATTGCAGCCTGCCCCAGCGGGGGATATTCGAATGTTATGGTGTTCATGAACCGCGGTGATCTGCCATTGTCGGTGACGCTCACGAGCGTCTCGAGTCTGCTTTCATTCGCCACAGTGCCGCTGTGGTTTCTGCTGTTTGGCATCGCGGTGCCAGGAATGGCGGTAAAGGTGGAACTGCCGGTAGCAGAAACACTGATGCAGGTCCTGCTGCTGGTGGTGGCGCCGATTCTCGCGGGCATGGCCTTGCGCATGCGCTTCCCGGGGTTTGCACAACGCGCAGCAAAGCCCATCCAGAAATACGCGCAACTCGCTTTATACGCTGTTGTCGCGCTACTGATCTACCAGGAGCGCCAGACCATCGCCGACGCCATGGGGGAACTGCTGGTGTGGTCAGCGCTGCTGTACACACTGGCCCTGCTCGGCGGTTACAGTACAGCAAAGCTCACCGGCCTGAACCATGAGCAGAGCATCGCGGTCTCGTGCGAATCTGCCTGCCGCAATCTCGCGGTCGCTTTCGTGGTCGCCGCCAATGTGCTCGAACGTATGGACGCTGCCGTGCTCTCGACGATCTATTTCATCGTCATTCTGGCTTCGACGCCCCTGCTGCGCGGCATCTACCGACGCCTTGGCCACCAGTAGCCAGCACCGGCTACAACCTCGCGACTACCGGCAGCACATCCCGCGCATACAGTTCCAGGGAGCCCATTACCCGATCCCAGGGCTGACCACCGTAATCTCCCTGGTAGATGAATCGATCGCAGCCGGACAGCTCCACCAGCTGCGCGATCTTGTCGATGACCTGCTGGGGGCTACCCGACGCAATGACGCATTCCTCGCTGTCCAGCTCGGTGATGCGCGGCGGCAGCTCGACCTGATCGGCAGGCACCCCGAACCTCTTTCCGAACACCCAGCGCTGGAAGTCGAACTGATAGCGGCGCAGATGATCTCGGGCATCCTGGGAGGACGCCGCCACATGCACGTGAGCCAGCAGCGTGATCCTGGGTTCATGGGCATGACCATAGTGATGCCAGCGTTCGCGGTAGCGCGCCACCATCAATGGCAGCTGGTCGAGGTCAAAGGCGAGCCCGGTCATGACCAGATTCAGGCCCAGCCGGGCCGGCACCTCTACACTGTCGGGATTACTGCAGGAAACGTACACCGGCGGATGAGGCTGCTGTACTGGACGCGGCTCCAACGTGATGTTTTCCAGCGGAGGGCGAAAGCGCCCCGTCCAGGACAGGTTCCGCTCGACCCATAAGCGTGTCAGCAGTTCCAGACCTTCATCCTGACGCGCGGCGGCTTCTTCCGCCTGCTGCCCGAAGTGCGCATATACATTCGGTTCGACGCCTTTACCGACCCACATTTCTGCTCGGCCATCCGACAGCACATCCAGTGTGGCAAAGTCTTCCGCCAGGCGCACCGGATCGTGGTGGGGCAGCAATGTGACGCCAGTGGCCAGGCGCACACTCTTATATTGCCCTGCCAGCCAGCTCAAGAACATCTGCGGCACAGACATGATGAAATCGCTGAAGTGATGCTCCCCCGCCACCACAGTATCGAACCCCATGGGTTCAGCACAGCTCAGATATTCCAGCAGCTGGCGGTGTTTTTCCGGCTGGGACGAGCGCTGCCCCGTAGTAGGATCGGCGACGTGATCACCCAGCGTACACAAGCCCTGCTGCAGACTCATAGTGACGCGTACGCTGACTGCAACAGACCGAAGCCACGCGGGTCGCCCAGGGCGCCGTCCATCATCCTGTTCATCACATAGGAACAGCACATGCGGGCGTCCTGGTCGATGACGATTGTCGACCCGCCCCAACCGCCCCAGTAGGCGATGTGTTCATTGGGACCCATGGGCACAATATCGCCGTTCAAGCCATAGCCCATGCCGAAGCGCAGCGGCACGCCGAGCACCAGATCCATGCCATTTGACTGCTCGTCGAATATACGGGCAGCACCCTCGGCAGACATCAGCTCCACACCGAATGCTCTGCCGCCGTTTGCCAGCGCGGTCTGGGCCCGCACCACACTGCGGGCGTTGCCGTGGCCGTTGGCCGCAGGGATCTCCGCTTTGCGCCAGCCTGCTTCAGCCGATTCCGTGGCATTGGCGACCGGACTACGGAACGTGCGTGCGGCGATGCTGTCTTCACCACCCCCGGCCTGGTCCGCCAGGGAACCGGCCGGCGGCGGGATCAGCTCGCCGATGCGATGAAAGTGTTCTTCATCGGTGCCGATGTAAAAATCCGCGTTGAGTGGCCCGGCAACTTCATCGGCAAAAAAAGTACCCAGGGTTTTGCCGGTGATGCGACGCACCACTTCGCCGATCAGATGACCCTGGGTCAGGGCGTGATAACCGCTTGCCGTGCCGGGCTTCCACCAGGGGGCCTGACGAGCCAGGGCGTCCACCATACGCTCCCGGTCCCAGACGTCTGCGCCTTTGAACAGCTCGTCCATACCGGAAAGGCCCGCGCTGTGGCTCATGAAATGACGGACTTCGATTTTCTCTTTGCCGTTCTGGGCGAATTCGGGCCAGTAGCGGGCGACCGGGGCATAGAAATCCAGTTCACCGCGATCGGCAAGAATCAGGGCGCACAGGAAAGACATGGTTTTGGTGGTGGAATAGACGTTTACGATGGTGTCTTCTTGCCAGGGCAGGGTCCGGGCGGCGTCGCGGTGACCGGCCCAGAGGTCCACTACGTATTCGCCTTCGACGGTGACGGCTACAGAGGCGCCGATGTCGTCGTAGGCTTCAAAGTTGTGGGCAAAGGTTTCTTTTACTTTTGCGAATTTGTCGTCACAGTGGCCGTGGATTTCGGGCATCTGATGCTCCTCTCTTAATTCTTATTGCTTTATTAAATCGTTTCGATCCGGCTTCAGATAATCCTCGCCATCGTGTCAATCGACCGCGTCATTCTGCGGTGACTCCCATAACTTCAATATCACCCAGTTTCCCACTGCAGCAATGTGAACGGCTGGTCTACGTCTTCGTGGTGTTCGAATACGCCCGTCACCTGCCCGCCGATAGTGACTTGTCGGTGAGGGTCGCCGACCAGGTTGCCGATCATGCGGATGTTGTCAGCGTGGGGAAGTTCGACGAGGACTACGATGTAGGGACCCTGTTCAGCCAGGGCTGGATGAACCGGGTGCCAGACACGTTCGTAGCTGTAGATGTTCCCGATTGCCGGGAGTTCTTCGAATTCGACGGCATCACTCAGACAACGGTGGCAGATCCATTCGGGGCCCCATTGCCATTTGCCACAGCCAGTGCAGCGTTGGGCACGCAGGATGTTCTCACGCAAACCGGACCAGTATGGTTCGTCTAACGGGGTGGCCGCGGGCTGGGCGAGACCGGGGTTCAGATAGTAGTCGCTCATACGGTGGCCTCACTGCCGAAGATGCTGGAACTGACCGGGGTGACCATGGGGCCGGAGATGACCATGGAGACGTTGGCGTCCGCCACCTGGCTGGTGGAATCGCCGCGGATCTGGCGTACCGCTTCGATGTTGAGGCCGAGGCCGTGCATGTAACATTCTGCGAGGTTACCGCCGCTGGTGTTCAGGGGCAGATCGCCGCCGTTGGCCGAGAAGCGTTCTTTGGTGAAGTATTCGTTGCACGCATCAGGGTCGCAGAAACCGTGTTCAACAATGCTCATGAGTACGCCGCCGGTGAAGTTTTCGTAGCTCTGCAGCACATCAACGTCGCCAGCCGAGACTTTTGCCATGTCGTAAAGCCGCGGTGCCAGGGATTTAAAGGTAGAGGTAGCGTAGTCCGGCGTGTTATGCACCGAGGCGCCGGCACGATAGTGAGAACCAGCTACCGCACCGAGCACGTAACACGGTTTGTGGTCGAAGTCTCGGGCACGCTCGGCGGAGACCAATACCATGGCGGCGGCGCCGTCGTTTTCCATGCAGCAGTCGTACAGGTGGAACGGCTCAACGATCCAGCGGGATTCATCGTAGGTCTTTTCGTCCAGAGGTCTGCCATACATCACGGCACGCGGGTTGGCCTGGGCGTGCTCGTAACAGGCAAGAGAAATCGCGCGCAGGGCAGATTGCTCAACGCCGTGATCATGCATGAAGCGCACGACTTTCATGGCGAACATCTGCGCCGGTGACATGAGTCCGTAGGGTACGGAGTAAGCCATGTCGCCGGCGATGGTGTTGCGTCGCGGGCCCTGACCGAAACGGCCGAACTGACCCTGAGCCAGGGCGCGGAATACCACCACAGTATCGGCCAGACCCGCGTGTATGGCTGCCGCAGCGTTGGCGACAGCACCTGATCCGCCGCCACCACCGCCACCCCACTGCATATTGGCGAAGCGCAGTTCCTTGCAACCCAATGCCGCGGCCAGGTGAGAAGGATCGCTGCGATCGTTGCTGTACGAAGCAAAGCCATCGACGTCTTTAGCATCGATGCCGGCGTCGGCACAGGCCGTCTTTATCGCATCGAGCGCCAGTTTAAATTCGGCATCGGGCGCCTGGCCACGTTTGTAATAGGCCGTTTCGCCGATGCCGGCGACGGCGGCCCGCCCCCTCATGGTCTCGCTCATAGTGTTTCTCCCGCAGCCCTCGACATTACACCGACACATCGGCACATGCCAATAGGCTGAAGTATTCGCCATTGCGCATCATGCGCCATGGCGGATATGGTACACAGATTGATCAAGGACACGCACGGGGGAAGTTATGCCAATCGATCCACAAGCCGTAGGCACCAAGGGCGAACCACGCCGCCGCAGCTGGACCAGCAAAGATGCACTGCTTTATGCGGTTGGCGTCGGCGCGGGCACCGACGAACTGCAGTTCACCACGGAAAACACCAAAGATACGCCGCAGAAAGTACTGCCCACCTTCGCCGTCATAATCGGCGGCGGCGGCATACCCATGGACAAGGTCGGCTCGTTCAATCCAGCGCTGATGGTGCATGGCGAACAGGGCATTGAACTGCTGGACGAAATTCCCGCCGACGGCGAACTCGAGTCCGTGGGCGAATGCACGGCCATCTGGGACAAAGGCTCGGCAGCGGTACTGGAGTTTGAGTCCACCGCCACCAACCTCGCCACCGGCAAGCCGTTGCTGAAAACCCGCACCATGCTGTTCTGCCGGGGTGAGGGCGGGTGGGGTGGCGATCGCGGGCCGAGCGATAAGATCGAGTTTCCGGACCGACCCGCAGATCATGAGGTAGTGTATGAGACCCGGGAAGATCAGGCGCTGACCTATCGGCTCTCCGGCGACCGCAATCCGCTGCATTCAGACCCGTCCTTCGCCGCCATGGGCGGCTTCGACAAACCGATACTGCACGGGCTGTGTACCTGGGGGTTCACCGGCCGGGCGCTACTGCATAGCTTGTGCGGCGGCGATCCGTCGCGCTTCGTCAGCATGAACAGCCGCTTTTCCAAGCCGGTCATGCCCGGCGATACGCTGACCATCAGGATGTGGGCAGATGGCGACACAGCGCTGTTTCTGACCACCAACCAGAACGGCGAGAAGGTCATCGACCAGGGTGTTTTCAAGTTCAAACCTTAACCGTAAAGGTAAAACTCGAAACGCGCGCGGGCTCAACCGTTGCGCCGTATGATCTGCTTGTCGGCGGGATACGAAACCTCGTAGGCATGGGTGATGCGCCAGGTTTCACCAGGCTGCAGATCCTTGCGCCATAGGATAACTCCGGGTTTGTCATGCAGATCTTGTTCGTCCGGTGTGCTGGCTTCACGGAAGATCTCCACTTCAACATCTTCGTTCACAGCAACAGGATAGCGGTCGATCACTTCGACATGGGTGAGCGCACCCCGGCGGTTGGAGATTTCGAACAGCATCTCGATCTGCTCGGTTTTGCGCCGTCCGATAAAGCCTCCCTTGCCTTTCTGACCGCCCTGATCGCGCACCAACACTTCTACGCGACGGTCCTGGCCCATGGGCAGGGTAATCTCAGCGCCCGGCAATACTGTCGGCAAGGCTGATTCCCCTACGTATACGCCATCGACATAAACGACCATTTGATTTCCGTACAGCGGCGTAGGTTCATCGTAGGTCAGCTTGGCCGTAAGAAAAGCCGCTGAACTTGAGCGGGGCACCACGCGGGTGATCAGCTCGGGCTCGAACTGCAGGCGCTGCAGATCGAATACCTGGTCTTCATCAACATCGTTGGCCACGCTGACCCGGCCGGGTACCGCATAGCTCACGGCGTACGCGCCGAGATTGCGTTGTACTGGGGACCCTGCAACGTCGATCTCCTTAACCATACTGCCGACTGCTGCCTGGGATTCCATGGCTATGCGCTGAGCCAGGCGCCGCGGCTGCGGGGGCGGCATGTCGAACAAATCGACAAACTCGCTGCCCACATCAGGGGGCATCAGTTCTGCACTGGGCTGACTGGTGGAAAGGGTAAGACGGGCATTGGGCCAGTGTTCGTCAGTGGTTTGAGCCACGACTGCTTTGTGCAACAGTTTCAGCGTGCCCGCTTCGCTGTCCAGGCGCGCTTCGTACCGGGGCGACCAGTAGGCCTCGCCCATGAAATAGTGGAGTTTGACCTGCACGGAAGATGCCTGCTCGGCACGCAACACAACCGAGACGGTCAGCGACTCGGCGCGGCGCCCACGGGTGGCATCCAGCTCACGCTGCAGGCGCGACAGCTCCTTATCGGCTTCACGCTTTTCACGCCCTTTCTCGCGGATAGTACTACGTGCGGAATCTGACCCTTCAGCCAGTACCTGCAACGCGCTGCGCCAGCTGCTCACATCTGCCTGGCCACGCGCCGCAACGCCCCATGACTCCTTGGCATAGCCTGCGGCTATACCCTCGAGGAATTTCAACTCAAGCCGTGCGGTTTCAATTGCGTCGGCGATTGCGCTGACGATCACCTGGTGTTCGTCGATCGTGCGCTGTAAGGCCTGGACCTGAGCGCTGTATGCATCGGTCTGCTGAACTTCGTCGAAACGGATCTGTCCAGGTCGCACACCATCGCCGATGACCTCCAGCTGGAAACGCCCCGGGTCGATCTGGGTACTGAGACCGGTGAACTGCACCTGATTGTCGCCTGGCTTTACGGCCACTTCAGCGGTGCGCGTCACCGTGGCGCCAGTGCCGTAGATTACAACGGCATCGATCTTCGACGATACGCTCTGCCCATGCACAGACGCGCTGATGAGTACCATGCATGCCAGACCAGATTGCAGCAGGTATTTCATAATGAGCTTCCTTTTTTGGCACTTGAGAGGTCAGCACTTAAGACCTAAACACCGGTCACAAGTTCCTGCCGCCTGCACAAATAGACGCTCGCTATCGGCCCGCGCTCTTCTGGGGAGGCCAGGGGAAGTCTGCTGGCACGTTCAATGAAGTGCGCACGAAGTCGTTCCAGAGACCTACGGCCTGTCGCGCCGCACGAGTGTGTTCGGCAGCCGCTTCATTTTGCCATTCCATTTTTGCGCTTATACAGTCACGAAACTCATCAATACCGGTTTTGAATCGACGCCATAAGAGATCGTCCTGATCGTCGACTGGGCGCTGCGGAGCCACACACACGTGCTGCATCGGTTCGTGGGCCATCACCGGCGCGATCAGCAGTAAGGACAATACGAGAGGAAACAGGGCTTTCACGGATTCTCTCCTGGACCCATCGCGGGCGTGCCGCAATGAGTGCCGATACTACAATACCCGGATTGTTGAGGGTTTTTCTCTTATCATCTGTGCGCTGGACTACAGAATTCGAAAAGCACAGGTAACCGCATGGCAGAGCAATTTCCCGGGTTGAGCGACGAACTGCGCAACTGGATCGGCGAACAACACGTATTCTTCGTCGCCACTGCGGCGCCGGATGGCCGGGTGAACCTGTCTCCCAAGGGGCGCGCAAGCCTTGCAGTGCTCGATGCCAATACCCTGCTGTGGATGAACCTGACCGGCAGCGGCAATGAAACCGCGGCCCATCTGCGTGAAATCAACCGCATTACCATGATGTGGTGCGCCTTCGAGGGCCTGCCGCGCATTCTTCGAGTTTATGGGAACGCCGACGTCATTCACCCACGCGACGAATCGTGGCAGGAATGTACCCGGGTCATCTCTGCCCCGCTGGGTGCCCGGCAATATTTCAAGGTACACATCGACCTGGTGCAGACATCCTGCGGCTATGCCGTTCCCTTCATGGATTTTGTGAACGACCGCGACGTGCTGGAAAAGTGGGCCGACAAGCGCGGGCACGAGGGCATCGCGACTTACTGGCAAGAAAAGAACCAGCGCAGTCTCGATGGCCTGAACACCGGCATTCTCGACCACGACGCCTGAACGATTTTCTACCTCGCCAGCCGCTCACGCCCCATCATCGCCATGGCGCATACTGCGCCGCGCGAATCGTCTCGCCACACCCAGACTCAACAGTACCGCCAGCAGACCGGCCAGGGCCCCGGGCTCCGGCGCCGCGTACCCGGTCATTACCGGCTGCGCCGGGGCCGATGGCGCATAGGCTTTTCTGCTGACTCCGGCCACCTTGGGCAATACCACGTTGCCGTTCAGGTTCTGCGCCGGGTTGTGGTTAACGCGCTGCCGGGAAACTGCAACAAACGACGTCCAGCGGGTCGCCAGTCCATAGTTCAGCCCCAGACTCGTGACCTGGCGCCTTATTTCTTCGTTGGTGACACCGGTGTCGCGCAGCTGTACCGGCGTCACCAGCTTGTGCATGAATTCCGTCACCGCTGACTTGGCCCAGAGCCGGCGCAACACCGGGCGCTGAGCGGTGTCTTTGAGCGCTATGTCACGAACCAGCCGCGCACGCTGACCTCGCGCATCGGCGCTCAGCTCGATACTGCCCTTGGCAGGTGCCGTAAACCGCCCTGTCACTCGGATGGAGTCGCCCGCATAGAGATCCGGTAGACGGCGCGGCAATACATCCGCTACCGGCAGGTCACCCCAATCGAGCTGTAGACCAGTCAGAATCGGCGAGCGCAGCTTGTGCGCCAGCTCTTGCGCCACCGCGGTCATGGTTTCATCATCTTTGCCGGGATCGAAATAGCGCGCAAAGCCATGCCCTACCCGTGCCAGCTCCTCCAGCAGATAACGGTTGACGCCGGCGCCAACGCCGAAAGCGTAGAGCCTCGCCGCGCCACGCATTTTTTCGACGAGTTCGAGCACCGTCTGTTCGTTGCCGATGTAGCCATCGGTCAGGAATACGATGTTGCGTACCACGCCCCGGGGTACCGGCGGCGCCAGAGCCTGAGCGACGCCGGAGGTCATCATGGTCCCACCACTGCCATACAGCGACGCGGTGTACAGCAGACCGCGATTTACATTAACCGAAGTGGCCGGCAGGGGCGCTGACGAGAATTCCGTGGCCGCATCGCTGAAGCGGATGATGCGGAAGGTATCAACAGGTCGCAGTTGTTGCAGCGCCCGCTTCATGAACAGCTTGCTGGCCTGCATGGGCTCGCCGCTCATGGAGCCGGAGCAGTCCAGTACAAAAACCATTTCACGAGGGATGATCTGCTGTTGCGGTGGTGCCGCAGGGGGTTCGATGAGCAGGCTGAAGTAACCTCCCGCGGCTTTCACGCCATCTGCACCGCGCCAGTGGCTGAGCAGGCCCATGTTGGTCACGGCCCCGGCCAGCTGATATCGCAACACGAAGTCGCGATTATCGATAGTCCTTGCGCGAGCCAGGCTGATGGATTGCTGAGTCGAAGAAACCGTCCGGGAACGGATGGCGTGTGTTGCGCTGGTGACACTCTCCAGGGGCAAGGGCATATCGAGTTCAATCGCCAGGCTGACCCGCTCCGACAAGATCTCCTCCGGCAGATCTACGCCGGCAGTCGGCGGATAGCCTGGCAGCATCTGCAGCTGCCAGGATGCAGCGGAGCGTTCCGCCGGGTCTGAATCGGTGCCCGCAGGCCGCCACCCGGCACCGGGCGGCTGAAAACGCGGCCCGACAACCATGGGGATGACCAGTTCATAGGCGCCATCCACTTTGGCCACCGCCTGGCTGTACTGGATCTCCACCTCAATGGGCAATCCAGGCACGAGGTTGGCGATTTTCTGGGTGAACATATTGGGCCGATGTTGTTCCAGCAACGCGGCGGCCTTGCCCGCCTGTCTGGCCTCATTGAAAACCTGACGGGCCTGCTTGTTTTCCTGAATCTCCGCTGCGATCACTTCATCGCCTACGATCATGGTCATGGCATACACTGCGGCGCGGCGATTCAGCGGGAAAAGGTAAGTTGCGTTCATTGGCTGGTCATATGGATTTTCATAAGTCTGCCGCAGCGAGACAGTCGCCACATCGCCATTGATGCGCACCTTGTAGTCACTGCGCAGCGAGGCAAGCACAATGCGCCTGCCGTCAATCACACCTTCAATGCTGCCGGCCGGCACGGACTCGTCTGCCCAGGCTGGCACCGCGAGCAGCAGGTACAACAGAACCACACCACAGCCACCGTGCCATATGGAACGCAGAACTGTGGAATATTCGACGAGCGCACGATCAAACCATCTCATTGTCAGATCCTTAGGTTGCGAAGATTGAATGCGCGGCGGATGGCTTGGTGCCAATCTGCAGCGGCTCGGTGAGCACCACCTGCGGAGACCGGAACGATACGTTGCACCATGGTCCAAGCGCGGCGGTCATCGAACAGCCAGTGCCACACCACTTCCGAGATACTGCTGGCGAGCTGTCCACTGTCCGATACGAAAGAAACATAGATGTCGTAGTTGTAGGCGTTTGCGCCCGGCGCCTGGGCCCGGTAAACCGTGGTAGCAGTGGCGTGATCTGTGCCCAGCAGTTCCACATCGAAACCCTGGCCGCGCAGGCAGACCACCGGGTCATGCATATGGCGCAGCGGTGAATTGCTGCGTACCAGCATCAATCCATAGGGCCCATAGCTGGCGCGGGTCGCAGCGCCGCCGTATGTGGTGAAGTAACGTCGCTCGCGATGACTCAGCGGCTCCGGTTGTGCCAAAAAATCAGCCGCAACCAGTGGTGCCCGGGGAGGAAGGACGGCAGGGGAGGCATCCACTGGCCGCGGCTGAATGCCACCAACGGCAAGGGCGAACACGAGAAACAGACAGGCAAACGGCAACGATGGGCCACGAGAGCATCGCGGCACCCGCCAGCGCCAGACCTTGAGCCGATCGTTGTCAGCAGGGTTTGCGACGACATCCGCACCAACGCCCCGACGCGCGGGATAACTGCGCACCATTACAAACAGCAGCAACGATGCCAGCACGGTAAACGCCAGACCAATCACGGTGTGGGGGATTGGCGCCATTACTTCGAACGGCAGCTCTTCAGCATGCCGTATACCCACCGCCAGCGTGCTGATACGCAAGCTGTTGAGCAGTAATGCGCACAGCGCCGCGCCAACTACACCCAGCCCGCTCCACAGCACACCCGGTCGAAAGAACGCATGCAACAGGGCAATAGCGAAGCCGGAGATGGACAACAGCTGAGTTCCCGAACAAGGCAGGTCCACTAACACGTCAATCTCATCGATGACCAGACGCACGCCAGGGCAGCTCAACGGGTCGTAAAACGGCGCTAGAGTGGCGCAAGCTAACCCAGCGGACAGCTGTTGCAGGCCATAGCCCAGCATTCGCTGCATGACCGGCTCAACAGGCAGACAGAAACAGAAGGCTGCCGCGAGCCAGAAGGGCGATAGCGGCCGCACACGCCGATCGAGTCTGAACAGGCATGCCAGCGCATAGACATCTACACTCAACAGCAGCGCGCCCAGCAGATTGATATCCAGCAACTGCGCCAGCAATCGGAGCGTCGCGGTAAGTAGTAACAGGCCGAATACCATGGCATGGCCGCGGCTCCCTGCACGATCCGCCGCGATCAGGGGGCTGTTCAGCGACCACGCGAACAAACCCGCGGTAACCGCACACGCCGTGATACCCAGACCGTCATATCCCGGCGCGTACCACGTACCGATCAGCCACCGCGCCGGTTCCCATGCCAGCACACAAACTCCTGCCGCCAGAACCATAGCGGTAACGCGGTGTTGCCGGGGTGTCATTGCCTGCGAACTCATGCCACAAAGCTTCGCAGTCGTTGCTGCAGAAATGCTGGAGCCGCAGTGCAAAAGGTCGGGCGTTTCGCGCAGAACCGTGCAGGGAAACTCGTCAGATGTGCAATTTCCGCGCAATTTGCACAGATGCCGTTACTGCCTGAAGTTCTTGGTTACAATTGAAGCCATGCAGAAAATACTGGTAGTCGACGACGACCCGCATATCCGCGAAGTAGTCTGCTTTGCACTGCAACAGGCCGGTTTCCAAACCGTGACCGCGGCGGATGGTGCCCAGGCCCTGAGCCAGCATGACATGCACCGGCCCGATCTGGTGGTGCTCGACATTCTCATGCCGCAAATGGATGGTCTGGCAGTATGCCAGTCGCTGCGTCATATCTCGCCAGTACCCATTGTGCTGTTGTCATCGCGGGATGAAGAAGTCGACCGCATCGTCGGCCTGGAAATGGGCGCAGACGACTATGTGTGCAAACCCTTCAGCCCCCGGGAGCTGGTCGCCCGGGTCAAGGCCAACCTGCGCCGCTCCAGCGGGGTCCTGGCAGGCGCAACCCGGGCGCCAGCCAACCTGCAGGTAGACAATTACGATCTCGATCCGGAGTCGTACAAAGTCACTTGGAACGGCACACCGCTGGATCTCACTCATACAGAGTTCCTGCTGTTCAAGACTTTTCTTGCACAGCCTGAAAAAGTGTTCACCCGGGACGAATTGATGGGCGGTGCTTACGAGGTTCGTCGCATTGTCAGTCACAGGACCATCGACAGCCACATCCGCCGGCTGCGCAGCAAATTGCTCGAAGCTGGGGCGCCGGGCATTCACACGCTGCACGGCGTGGGTTATCGGTTGACCCGGGCATAATCCAATGTCGCTGTTACCCCGGCTGTCGCTGCGCAGCATTCTGATCGCTATAAACCTGACCGTACTTGCTCTGCCCCTGGCAGGCATACAACTGCTGCGTCTGTATGAAAGCGCCCTGGTACGTCAGACTGAATCGGCGCTGATTGCTCAGGCCGCGTTCGTCGCTTCGTTTTACCGCACACAAGTCAAGCAGCTGGATAGTTCCGCGTGGCGTAACTCAGCTGCGCCACTGACCGTAGCAGGCACCGACGGCCGCTGGTCGCCACGGTTGCCTGAGCTGGATCTCGCCAGTTCGCCGCGCCTGGCGCCATTTCCGGACGGCGTGTCAAGAAAGACCGCCGTGACGTTCGCCAGGCAGGTGGGCGATAGTCTGATTCCCGTGCTGAAGGATGCCCAGCTCGTGACCCTGGCCGGCATCAGGGTGGTGGACCCGAACGGCGTCATCGTCGCCAGCACCGGAGACGACACCGGGTTGAGTGTTGCTCACGGGGATGAGATTGCAGCCGCCCTCGCGGGGCGGGCCAGCAGCCAGCTGCGCGTGAAATCCGACGTTACCGAAGTGTCGGGGCTGGATTCCATCAGCCGCACCACCGGCATCAGAGTATTTGTCGCAAGCCCCATCACCCTGGATGATCATCTCATCGGCGCCGTCATGCTGTCACGCACTCCCAACAATATCATACAGGCGCTATACGGAAAGCGCTGGCTGTTGCTGCGGGCATTCGTGCTGCTGGTGGGGATCGTACTCGTCGCTACCGTACTGACATTTCGTCTCATCGCCAACCCGGTACGAGAACTGGTGGATGAAGCCAGCCGCATTGCCCGGGGTGAAGAGCCTCTTCCGGGCGAACACAGCAGGCCGGCACCTCGCACACGGGAATTCGCCAGGCTGCATCACGCCATTATGGAAATGGCAGAGGTGCTCGAACAGCGGGCAGCTTACCTGCAGGAGTTCTCCAGGCATATTTCCCACGAATTCAAGACACCCATCGCCAGCATTCGTGGCGCGGTAGAGGTACTGCAGGATCATCATGGCAGCATGGCGCCGGATCAGTTCGATAAATTCTTAAACAACATCGCCGACGATGCCCAGCGCATGCAGCGCTTGACCGAGCGTTTGCTGGAGCTGGCCAGAGCAGACATGCAGGCGCTGAGCGCGGAACCAACCCCCGTCAAAGCCACGCTGCGCGAGGCAGCCGCACCATACCTTGCACACCTTGAGATGAACACCGATGAGCTACCCGGCGACGCCGAGGTTGCCACCAATCCCCAGGCGCTACAGGCCGCATTGGAGATACTGCTGGAGAATGCGCTACAACACGGCGCCAGCGAAATCAGGGTTCACTTGCGTGAGACTGCGGGCAACGCCAGCCTGCTGGTGACGAATAACGGCACGGAAATCGACGAAGCCAATCGCGAACAGATATTCGAGCCGTTTTTTACAACGGTAAGAGCAAGCGGCGGAACCGGCCTTGGCTTGAGCATTGCACGCACCCTCATGCGCCAGGCCGGCGGGGATCTTTGCCTGCATGACGCCGGTGAGACCACCACATTCGAGATCCGATTCGCACAAGGACACTAGCGGCGCGCGTGGATTCAGAAGTCCGGATGCGGTTGCTCTCCCAGCGCAGCTTCATGGGCGGCGCCTGCGCGAATCAGCGCCGGCTCCGCCAGATGCCGGCCGATCAGCTGGAAGCTGGTGGGCAGTCCGCTGTCGCTCAAACCGGCCGGCAGGGTAATGGTCGGATGACCCGAGTAGTCGAATGGCGCAGTGAATGCGATGAACGCCGCCCGGGCATCGTCGTCGGCCACCGCAACTTCCATCTCCTGGGTGGTGGGCGGCAGTGAGGTCATGCAGGGCGCCAGCAGCATGTCGACCCCGGTCAGCACATCATCGAGCCCTGCTCGAAACTCTCCACGGACCTGTTCCAGGCGATCGTAATGCTCCTGAGGTGTGGCCAGACCGAGTTCGATCAGACCGGACAGGCTCGGACCATACTCAGCTTTGTGCGCGGGGTAGTATTCGGCGTGCGCCCGTGCGCATTCCACACCGGTTGTCACGCCCCATTCGTCCACCAGCACTTTGTAACTTTCCGGCATAGTGAACTCACAAATCTGTGCACCAAGATTGTCGAAGCGCGCGCAGGCCGCCTCTACAGAGGCTATGACCTCCGGCGTCACACCTGTACGGACATAGCTCCAGTCCACACCAATACGGGTGCCAGCCAGTCCATCACTGCTGTAGGGCGTATAATTGGGCACCAGATCCGCAAGGGTGGTCGCATCGTCAGGGTCCTGGCCGGCAATCACGCCGAGCACCCGCGCGGCATCTTCCACCGTACGCGTCATGGGTCCAATGTGGTCGAGGCTTTCCGCCAGAGGAAAAGCCCCGTACCGGCTGACCCGGCCATAGGTGGGCTTGATGCCGACCAGATGGCAACTTGCCGAAGGGAAACGAATGCTGCCGCCGGTGTCGGAGCCCAGCGCGGCAAACGCCAGCCCAGCTGCCACCGCTACGCCAGAGCCGGATGATGAAACACCGGGCCAGTGATCGAGATTCCAGGGGTTCTTAGGCGGATCGATGGCCGCATGATGCGCACCAAACGCGCCTTCGGTGAGTTGTGTTTTGCCTATGATGACAGCGCCGGCATCGCGCAAGCGGCGCACCACCGTAGCATCGTAATCGGGGACGAAGTCCTGCATGACCGTGGTGCCACTGGCGGTGGGAATTCCGCTGGTAAAGAGCAGATCCTTTATCGCCACAGGTACTCCATGCAACGCACCCAGGGGTTTGCCCGCCTTGCGCGCTTGATCCAGGGCTTCCGCCTGGGCCATGGCCTGGTCAGCCAACAGCAACACATAACTTGAGAGCCTCGAGTCGTGGGTCGCGATTCGGTCGAGCATGTGCCTGGTCAATGCAACTGACGACAATGCACCGCTTTTCAGTTGGCGGCAGGTTTCAGAAAGAGACTGGTAATGTAGTTCGCTCAAGGCTGTTCTCCCCCCTCAAGGCTGTTCACGCATCGAATATCTTGCCGGGGTTAAGCAGATTCAACGGATCGAGCGCTGCTTTCACGCTGCGCATCAACTGGACCTCCTCCGGCGAGCGGCAGATGGATAAATACGGTTTCTTTTCCAGGCCGACTCCATGTTCCGCGGAAACCGACCCGCCAATATCCGCCAGCGGCTCGTAAACACATCGCTCGACGGAGCGGCGCGCTTCAATAGAACCATCGTCGACAGCGATGCCGAAGTGCAGGTTACCGTCGCCCATATGGCCAAGGATATAATTGCGCGGATTGGCGAAATTCTCCGCCAGCCGGCTGTTTACCGTGTTCACATATTCTTCCATGAACGGAATACGCAGCGAGACATCGAACACAAAGATCGGCGCCTGTTGGAACATCTGCTCGACGTCATCGCGCAGTGCCCAGATCTGCTGACGCTGCGCCTCGGACTGGGCAAAAACGGCATCCGCGATGATCTCCTCTTCCAGCGCCTGGCCCAGCACTTCTTCCACCAGCGCATCGTCCGCACCCATGGCCTCAACCAGCACGTAATAAGGGTAGTCGCGGGATATGGGGGCCTGGTTGGTAGCCGGTGGCGTGGTCACCAGGTTGTAGTAGTTGTCCCACATCAATTCGAACGCAGACAGCGAACCACGCAGGCCTTTGTCGACATGCTGCAGCAGCCGCATGAGCTTGCTGAATTCGTCTACTGGCACGAGCATGGTCGGCTGGCCGAGCACCTCGGCGCG
Source organism: uncultured Pseudomonadales bacterium (assembly GCA_964393625.1). Lineage (GTDB taxonomy): Bacteria > Pseudomonadota > Gammaproteobacteria > Pseudomonadales > Azotimanducaceae > UBA4421. The sequence goes on along the minus strand of CAYMUT010000011.1, from coordinate 58,281 downwards.
GCAGCGCACTACCGCCCGGGTGACGATACCCAGGGTACCTTCGCTACCGACGAACAGTTGCTTGAGGTCATAGCCGGCATTGTTCTTGATCATCTGGTTCATGCTGCTGACCACGGTACCGTCTGCCAGCACGGCTTCGAGGCCCAGCACCATATCGCGGGTCATGCCATAGCGGATCACACGGTTACCACCTGCGTTGGTAGATATGTTGCCCCCGATGGTGCAGGAGCCCCGTCCGCCGAGATCCAGCGGAAACATAAGCCCGTGCTCCGCCACCGCTTCCTGCAGGGTCTGCAGCACTACCCCGCTCTGTAGCACAGCGGTGCGCTCCATGGGATTGATGGCTTCGATCTCGTTCATGCGCTCCAGCGAGATCACAACATCTGAGACTTGCGTAATGGCGCTTTCCACCAATCCGGTCAGACCGCCGTGGGCGATGACCGTCTGCTTGTGTGCGTGACAGATGGCCATGGCGCGGCTCACCTCATCGGTGCCGCGCGGCCGTACCAGAATACGAGCCTCGATGTTATCCGGCCGCCATACGCCGGCGCCCCGTGATGTCACATCATCATCGAACATCACACAATCGGCACCCAGTTCGCCAACCAGGGCCTTGCCTATCGACGTTTCTACACCACGCAGATTCTGTGCCTCAGCCATCAATCTTGCTCCCGCGTCTCATTCATCATTTTGCCTTTGCCGCCGTCACCAGGAACTGTGGCAGACAGAACAGAAAACGTCCCGCCTCCAGAGCTGCCTCTACCTGCCCCAACAGGCCTTCGACTTCCGCCTCGTTCATGGTGTTGAACGTACGGATATAGCCGGCCATATTGCGCAGCACATGCAAGCCACGCCCGGACTGATCCACAAATGGCGACAGACGCACCTTCGGCGCCTCGAGTCCCGCATCCATCATATACCCAGCAATATGACGACCGATATAGGGTTCATTGAAAGCCGGCGCAGCCGCTTCGAAAAACCGGTATACCGTAGGGCTTTCCCAGGGTTCCACCACCACGAAGCCCCAATCGCTGTCTATGACGTGCAGGCGACCGCCGGGGCGCAGAACACGACGGATCTCGGCAAGCGTCGCCGCGACATCCGGCACGTACTCGAGAACGTTCTTACAGATAACGCGATCGAAGGTCTCATCGGGGAATGGCAGATTGTGGTCGGTGATCTGATGGAAATTGACCCTCGGATTGTCGGCGAAACGATCGTTGGCGTCGGCGACGAACCGGGCATTGATGTCTACACCATCGACGCTTCCCTGCGGGGCGACGATTTCAGCGAGGCCGCCGGCGAAGAAGCCCGGGCCGGAGCCGATGTCGAGCACATCGTGTCCGGGCGTCAGCTCGGCGGGTTCGAGCAGGGCTTTCTGGGCGTCCTGCCAGAGGAACATCTGTTCGTATCGAGAGATGCGGTCTGGTTCGATTTCTTTCCAGTGGTCGGTGTAGAAGGTTTCTATTTTCATGGGCTTTCCGGCGATTCGCGTCTGTTTAATGTATTTGGCTCCGGGGTTCGACTCAAGCCGAGCTTTGCAGCGTAGGAGTGCCTGAACAAAGGCACCCGTCATATGCGTTAGAATCAGCAGCATGAATTTCGACGAAGCCTATTACCACAAGTTCTACGGCGACGAACAAACGAGAGCGACAACGCCTGCCGAGCAAACCAGGCAGGCGGAGTTTATTGCGGCTTACCTGAAGTATCTGGAAGTGCCGGTACGGCGGATCGTGGATCTCGGGTGTGGTATGGGTGTGTTGTTGCGCACGTTCAGCGACGCGTTTGCCGGGGCCGAGTGCCGCGGCGTGGAGGTGAGTGAGTATCTTTGTGAGCGGTTCGGCTGGGCGCCGGGGTCCGTGCTGAACTATCCGGATGAACCGTTTGACCTGGTGATCTGTACGGATGTGCTGGGATATCTGACGGATGATGAGTGTGAGCGGGCGATTGAAAATATCGCGGGGCTTACCCGGCATGCGGCGTATATCAGCGTGATCACTGCGGAGGATATGGACATCTGTGATGTGGAACATACCGACATGCGACAACACATGCGGCCTGTGGGCTGGTATCGTGAGCGGTTGAATCAGTGGTTTACCAGCGTGGGTGGCGGGCTGTTTCTGAAGAGTCCGTTGGAGGTGGCGGTGTGGCAACTGGAACGAGGTCAATAGGAATATGTGGGATTCAGCTCTGACGCTGTGCCGGGACCTGCAGCGCGGTACGGTGAGTTGCAGCGATCTGATGGCAGAGACCTACCGACGGATCGAAGCGGTGAATGGAACGCTCAACGCCCTCGTAAACGTGTTGCCGGTTGCAGAAGCGATGGCGCTGGCGGAGGCCGCAGATGCAATACCGGTTGCCGAGCGCGGACCGTTGCACGGACTGCCGATGGCGCCGAAGGATGCGGTGGAAGTCGAGGGTTTTCCGACCACATGGGGTTTCGCACCCTGGGCCAGCAACGTTGCTCGCGCAGATGACGCACAGGCGGCGCGCCTGCGCCGCGCCGGGGCGATCTTCATCGGCCGCACCAACATGCCGGAATTCGGACTGGGCTCCAACACATTCAACAGCCTGTTCGGCAAGACCTTGAATCCTTACGACACTACCAAAACCTGCGGCGGCAGCAGCGGCGGTGCGGCGGTGGCACTGGCGAGTTCGATACTGCCGCTGGCCGATGGTTCGGACATGGGTGGTTCACTGCGTAATCCCGCCAGCTTCTGCAATGTGGTCGGGTTACGGCCAAGTATCGGGCGAACGCCGCCGGGACGCGGCATGAGCTGGCTCGCTCGGCTGTCGACCACTGGACCCATGGCGCGCCGGGTGGCAGACCTGGCGTTACTGTTCTCGGTGCAGGCCGGCCCACAAACGACCGACCCTCTGACACTGCCGGAACCGGGACATACGTTTCTCGACGCACTTACGCCCTACGACGATCTAAATGGTTTGAAGATCGCCTTCAGCCCCAACCTGCACGGGCTTCCTGTTGCAACCGAAGTCGCCGGTGTGATCGCGGGCTGCGCGGACACCATGTCTGATCTTGGCGCCGAAGTGAGTAATCACTCACCCGACCTGTCCCGCGCGATGGATGTTTTTCAGACCCAGCGCGCCGCCGGTCTGGCCAATCTCGGTTATGCCCTGGACGTGACGGTAAAGGACTGGAAAGCGCACGCCAAAGACACCGCCGTATGGAACATAGAGAAGGGACAGGCGCTCAGCGCCAGGGAACTGCTGGATTCGGAACTGCTGCGCTCCCGTATCTTTGCAGAAACTGCTGAGTTCTTCGATCAGTACGATGCGCTGATACTCCCGGCCGCGCAGGTCGCGCCGTTCGACACGAACATACAGTGGATCGACGAGATCGAAGGTCAGGCCATGGACACCTACATCGACTGGATGACCGTGTGCTGTGCAATCACCGTGACCAGTTGTCCGGCGATATCCGTGCCCGGGGGCTTCACGTCAAGCGGCCTACCCGTGGGGCTGCAGATCGTAGGTAAACCGCGGGGTGATCTGGCGCTGCTGAAACTGGCCCATGCGTTCGAGCAGGCAACCCAACACTACAAAACCACCCCCAAGGTCAGCGCCACCGGATGAACGCAAGTGGCCTGCATGCCAAGCGGCTGATGGTGATCGGCGCACATCCGGACGATGCCGAGTTTCACGCCGGGGGTCTCATGGTGCAGTGGCACGATGCTGGCGGTGAAGTCATGATCGTGTCGCTGACGGATGGTTCCGCCGGACATCAATCGATGAGCAGGGATGCACTGGCGAAACGCCGTAATGTTGAAGCGCTGGCCGCTGCCACCCTGCTGGCCGCGCAGTTGGAGATCTGGGACGTACCGGACGGCGAACTTCAAGCCGGCCTCGCGCTACGCGCAAGGCTGATCAGACAGATCCGCCGCTTCGCCCCCAACCTGATCGTGACCCATCGTCCGGCGGACTATCATCCTGATCACCGCGCAACCGCACAACTGGTCCAGGACGCCTGCTATCTGCTGCAGGTGCCCAGTGTCGCTGCAGACACACCACCTCTGCGCAGCATCCCGCCGGTGCTGCTGTGTGCAGACAGGTTCAGCTACCCTCGCCCGTTCCGCGCTGACTGGTTGATCGACACCACAGCCGAACTGCCAAGGGTGACGGACCTGCTAAACTGCCATGAGAGCCAGGTGTACGAGTGGCTGCCCCACACCCAGGGTATCGAAGCGCCGGCGCAGAACCGCAAAGCGTGGCTTGCCCAGTGGTACTCGCGTCGGCCCATGAATGTGGCACGCACCCATGCAGATTCCCAGGTAGAATGCGCCGAAGCGTTCGAAATCTCGGAGTATGGCGGCCCATTCGACGCCAGCAACTTTCAAACGATCAAGAGTTTATGAATCAACAGACATTGCCCAAATTATTTTCCCTGACCCAGATCGGCATTGCCACGTTTCTGGGCTCAGCGCTGGCGGCCGGCTACATGCTGGGCGCTAATTATTCGGCGCTGGGGCAGCGCAAGCTGGGCCGCTATGTCATGGCGGGCAGTGCGGCGCTGGTCGCGTTGTTCATGCTGATTCCCGGGAACGCATTGACCAGCCCGGGACTGGCGCTGTTCGTGATGATCGGCCAGGTGATGCTGGTACTGTTCATCGCAAACCAGCTGCAAGGCAAAATGCTGAGCAGTTTCAAGGAAATGGGGGGTACCTACTATCCTATTTCCCGAACCATTCTCATTGGTATAGCCGCTTCTTTCGTGCTGACCGCTGCCTACATTCTGATCATCGTACTGTTTGGCGGCCCGTTACCGCAAACCGCCGGCTGATGAAGAAACAGCCGAGATACCGCACCGCCCGGGCGGTCCTGCACCACGACGAGCACTTTCTGCTGGCCGTGCATTCCAGTTTCTGGGCAAGGCGGGAGCGGCGCTGGGGACTACCCGGCGGCGGTATCGAACGGGGCGAACACCCTCAGGACGCCGTACAACGGGAACTCGAAGAAGAGCTGGATCTATATCTGACAGAATTCACCGAGATCGGCGCATACCCCTACAAAGGCCATGATCACATGGTGTACGGAGCACAAAGCGGCTACCGCGTAGACGACTATGACGACAAGGAGTTGCTGGACCTCGGTTGGTTTTCCATTCCTCAGGTCAGCGAGATGGAGCGGGCGGGTAAGTTACACGCCGGCTATGAGTTACACGCTATCGAGCAGTTCTTCAGGCTGCAGCGTTCCGGCTAGCGTTGCCGCCAGCGCTCCGTGAATTCTTCGGTGGTGTTCACCCTGGGATAATCTTCATCGGGTATCGGTACGCCCAGGAATTCACAAACAGGCTGCCAACCCTGACCGGGTTCGTAAACCAGCAGCTTGTCGTCGGGCACCTCATCGATGACCTGTTGATTGTGGGCTTCATAACAGGCAATGACATGGTCTTTATCGTCCATGCGGCGATCGAACACGGCATCCCAGATTACTTCATAGGCCATGTCTGCTCCGACCCGGGCGCGGGGGTCCTGCTGCTCTGCGCCGAACTGCGTCACGCGCCAGATTGTATTCATGATACTGGCATACCACATTTCGGAATCGCGGCGTGACAGGATCACTTTAGCGTCCGGGAAGGCCGCCATCTGTTCCCTCCAGTAGTTGCAGGAGGGCCAGTCGACACTCGCTTTGTAGCCTTGAAACAGCTGATGCCAGTCTGGCTCAACTCCTGCGGCGGCATCGCGCCAGATCTGCACATGCGCCGGGTCATTCTGAACTTCCAGCATGTGATAGCACCTGTCGAAACCCAGTTTTTCCAGAGCGTATTTCAGCGACAAGGTGCCCGTGCGTCCAAAACCTGCGCCTATGACTTCTATGCTCATTTCTACCATTCCCTTGAAACCTTTCGAGACCGCTGGCCGGGGAAAGGCCCGTGAGATAGCCGCGGAGATGTGTAAAGATGCAACGGATTATAAGAGGCATTAACTCAATTGCATCCACTTGATCTGGTTATCGTCGTCGGCTACCTGGGCCTGATCACATTCGTGGGCCTGCGCCTGAGCGGCAGGGTCAAGTCCGCCCAGGATTTCTTTCTAGCCGGCCGCTCGCTGACCTGGTGGATCATCGGACTGTCGATCATCGGCACAAACATAGGCGCCAACAGCTATGTGGGCGCAGCAGGTAACGCCTATACCGTAGGTGTGGCCCAGGCTAATTTCGAGTGGATCGGCGCAATTCCCGCGATGATCGTGGCATCGCTGATTTTCATACCGCTGTACTGGAAGGCTGGCGTCTATTCGATCCCGGAGTATCTGGGTCTGCGCTACAATCAGGCGGTTCGGGTTACCGCAGCGCTCATTACAAGCATCGTGGCGGTGTTTGCTATCGGAGTCGCGCTGTGGGCACTGGCGCTAACGCTGCAGACCTATCTGGGCTGGCCAATCTGGGTCGGCATCATGGTGACGGGTACGATCGTTGGCGCCTACAGCATCGCCGGAGGGCTGGCGGCGGTCGCGTTCACCGACATGTTTCAGGTGTGCATCATGTTCGCTGGCGGCCTGGTAATTGTCGGGTTGGGAATCGCCGAGACCGGCGGCTTCACCGGCTTTGCCACCACACTCACCGAGGAGAATCCTAATCATCTGCAGGCCTACCTGCCAGCAGATCACGAGTCGTTCCCCTGGCCTGGCGTGATACTGGGGCTTGGCGTGGTGCTTTCTCCGGCCTACTGGTGTGCGGGCCAGGCGATATTGCAGCGAAGTCTGGGTGCACGTTCACAATGGGATGCCAGCGCCGGCATGATGTTCGGAGCTTTCGCCAAAACGTTCGTACCATTGCTGATTGTATTTCCGGGACTACTGGCGCTGGTGATGCATGCGCAGATCGAGTACCCGGACCAGGCGCTCGCCTGGGTCATCAAGAATGTACTCCCCCCCGGCGTCTCCGGGTTGATGTTCATCGCCATCATCGCCGCACTGCAATCGTCCATAGACTCCGGTCTCAATTCCACATCGCTGATGATCACCAGAGACATCCGCCATGTGCTGATACCCAATGTGGACCAGAACAAAGACCTGAAAGTGGGCCGCATGCTCACCCTGGTACTGTTGCTGATGGCCATGGGCATCGCGCCGCTGGTGGCCGAGATGGGGGGGATCTATACCTTTATCCAGACCATCCTTTCACTGTTTCAAGGGCCCATGCTGGCGCTGTTGTTACTTGGCGCATTCACCAAGCGGGCGACCCCCATGGCGGGACTGTGGACGCTGATCAGCGGCGTGGCAGTGGCTATGGCCTGCTACTTTGCGGGCATGAATATGCTGTACGTCGCTTTCACGACTTTTGTCTATGCCCTGATCGCACTGTGGGTGCTGAGCGCATTGACGCCGCAGAACGAAGCGCTTGATTTCAACAAATTGACTTACACACCATGGAGTAGAGACTGATGGACCCTTCCGCACTTCCCGTGGCATGGGCCAACTACCTGTCGATTGCGGGCTTTCTGCTGCTGGGTGTGCTGGTGTGGCTGATACCACGCAGGCTGGTTATGAGCGAGGCACCGGACAATGCCCGGTGGCGCGACATTCGGCTGTGGGCGAGTGTACTGATCGTCATTCAGCTGCTGATATACGCCGTTTTTGCATGAGCCGCCTTTTCACGTTCTCAGCAACCCGGCAGCGGGACCCAGATGTGGCCCAGTGGATGAAAGATCACAAGGGTGATCTCGGTGCCCTTGCGCATCATTGGTTTAATGTGATCCGCACCTGTGGCGATGATATCAGTGAAATACTGCACGATGGTCACCCCACAGCATGTGTAGAAAACGTGGCGTTCGCTTACGTTAACGCGTTCAAGGCCCATGTTAACCTGGGGTTTTTCCACGGGGCGGAATTGAGCGACCCTGAGGGTCTACTGGAAGGGACTGGTAAATTCATGCGTCACGTCAAACTGGCGCCGGGCCGGGAGGTCAACGCAGGTGCACTATCGCAATTGATCAATTCCGCGTACGACGACATCAAACGGCGTATTGAGAATGAAGGCCGCTGAGGAAATCACATGAGCACATCTGAAGAGACATGGCTGACCGGCGGCTGCCACTGTGGCGCGGTTCGTTTCAAGGTACGCCTGCACGGAAATCAAGCAATTCAGTGCAATTGTTCGATATGCGACAAGAAGGGTTTCATTAATCTGATCGCAGCGGCGGAGGACTTAAAACTGCTCCAGGGCGAAGATCAGCTTGCGACTTATCAGTTCAACACCAACACGGCACAACATCGATTCTGCAGAACATGCGGCATTCACCCGTTCAGCCGGCCGCGTTCACACCCCGGCGGCTATGACGTCAACGCGCGGTGCCTGGATGATGGCTACGAATTCCTCAACATCAAGCCGTTCGATGGGCAGAACTGGGAAGACAATGTAGGGAAAATTACCTGAGCCGGAGCCAGCATTAAGATAGAGGAGTCCACATGCCATTCACACAAACAAACGATGTGCCGGTTTACTATGAGGCAAAAGGGCCCGACAACCCTGTCGATACGCTGGTGTTCGCACATGGCGCCGGCGGGTACGCCGCGATCTGGTTCAATCAGATCGCCCACTTTGAAAGAAGCTACCGGGTAATAGCCTTTGATCATCGGGGATTCGGCCGCACTCGATTGCCACAAGCGCCCTTGACCGTCGAACAGTTCCGCGACGATCTCATCACCATTCTCGATGAAAACGAGATTGAATCAGCCCACCTTGTCGGCCAGTCCATGGGCGGCTTCACCGTCTTGCGAACGACATTGGATGCGCAGGACCGTGTCCGGTCACTAACTTTCAGCGCCACCAGTGGTGGCATCTACACGCCGGAGCCCACTGAGGCCGTAAGCAAGCTCACCAGCAGCGGCGACCGCAATGCGTCAGGCGTGAAAGACACAATGTCTGTTGCGACTAAGGCCAGACCGGAACTCATGCAACTGTATGAGTCGATCAATAATTTCAATATCGATTTCGCCTGGTCGAATCTCGCCAGCCTGTTGGGCAATGGCGGAGTGGTGCAGTGGGAGACCCTGGCCCAGGTCAAAGTACCGACAATTTTCATTGCCGGAGCAGAGGACCCGCTGTTCCCCAGCGAAACGCTGGCGAGCTTCGTACCCAACTTCCCCGACGCACGCATCGAAGTGGTTCGCGACGCCGGCCATTCACCGTATTTTGAACAACCCGATGTGTTCAACCGTATTCTCGAAGGGCATATCCAATCTGCGATGTGATGATGACCACCCAGTTCACTGAGCGCATCGTCGCCGGGCTTGATGCCAGCATCCTCAAGGAGGCAGCCAACGCCGCAAAGCTGCTGAGAGACGGTGCGCCGCTGAACCCGGAGTCAAAACCCACGGCTACGCCGCGAGGTCTGCTCCCCACTTATGCAGAGCGCGCCGCACACCTCGCCGGTTTCGCCTCGCACCATCCGCGGCGCTTACAAACCGCAACCGAGGAATTCTGCAGGAACCTGGCCGATCTCGATGACGACGAGCCGGTGACCTACGCCCAACTCGATGATCCATTACTGGGCAGCTATGTCATCTGGTACGTGATCGACAGCCATGAGGTCATCGGCTGTATATATGTCATCGGCAAGTCAGAGGTTCCTCCCGAGGTCTGGTCAAGTATCTGGAGCGATACGTGAGGTCATCATCATGACCAGCGGAAGCTGCCTGTGCGGAGCGGTTACCCTAACCGTTGAGGGTGAGTTCGAGCATCAACCCGAAATCTGTCACTGCAGACAGTGTCGTAAACAAACCGGCCACTATCTGGCAGGCGTGAACGTGCGAAAATCCCGATTGCGCATTTCTGGCGAAGACTCAGTGGCCTGGTATCGTTCATCGGAAAAGGTTGAACGCGGTTTCTGCAGAACCTGTGGATCAACCCTGTTCTGGGCACCCAACATGCCCGACTACGAGTGGCTCGGCGTCGCCATGGGTTTGTTTGATGAAGACACCGGCCTGCGGCTGATTAAGCAGACCTTCGTTGGCGACAAGGGTGATTACTACGACCTGCCCGACGGCATACCTCAGAGCGAGGCCCACTAGTGCAATCCCAAGACTACATCATTCGGCAGGAATGCCCTGCCGACTTCAATGCCATCTATGATCTGACCAGACGGGCTTTCCATGGCAGGCCCTACGCTGGCGGCGACGAGCAGGACGTGATCGACCGACTGCGTGCGAGCGATGCGCTGACACTGTCCCTGGTGGCCGAAGACCAGGGTGATCTGTTAGGTCAGATTACGTTCTCGCCAGCCGTTAACGGCGATGGGTCGCAACCCTGGTTCGCACTGGGCCCGGTGTCCGTGACGCCTGAAAGGCAGAATCAGGGCATTGGCGGCGAACTGATCAGACAGGGCCTGGCACGCATTCAGGCACTTGGTGCCTTAGGGGGCATACTTACCGGCAACCCCGACTACTATCGTCGCTTCGGTTTTGCCCTGGCACCGGATCTCGTACCCGAGGAGGAGTCGGCGGAATACTTCATGGTGTATCTGTTTGGTGAAACCAGGCCCACCGGGCAATTCCAGTTTCATAAAGCGTTTTATGCCAAGACCTAGGCAATGGCCCGCTGCTCCAAGCTGAGCTGCGCACCGGCACCCCGGCCCCGCGCTTATTCCAGACGGTAGGCGGTTACCGCAGTGTCGTGGAACAGCGCCTGCCGGTCCGCTTCGTTGTAGTCCGCCGCCAGCTTTTTGAAAGCATTCCATAAGATCGGGTATGCGCAGCTTTTCTTATCGACGGGAAAGTTACTTTCGAACATGCAGCGTTCGGGGCCGAACAGCTCAATGGCTTTACGGTAGTAGCGGCCCGCGGCTTCGACCAGCTCATCGGATGTGGCGGGCTTTTCGCGCTTGTGCCAGCCGAAGCCGTTAATCGGCATGGCGATGCCGCCGAGCTTTGGGTAGACGTTGGAGCAGCGCGCCAGTTCCGCGGTGTCTTCACACCATTGCGTAAAAATCTCATCCTGTCTGCCCGCGTAGGGGCCCACTCCCAGCGGCCCGCCGAAGTGATCGAAGATAATGGTCACGTCGGGAAACGTCTTCGCCAGGTCAGTGAGCTGCGGAATCTGGTGATGATACAACCAGGCGTCAAAGGACAGCTTGCGCCTGGCCAGTTGCTCGAACCCCGCGCGAAAGTCTTCACGCAGCAGCAGACCTTGCGGCGGATTGGTGTGGGAGTTCTTGATCTGTTCACTGGCTTCCCAGCCCGCGGCATGGCGGATGCCGCGAAAGCGTGGCGAGAGGCTCATGTGCTCGTCGAGCACAGCACCCACCTCATCACCCAGGGTCAGATCCGCATAGCTGACAATGCCCGCACAAGCCCGGGTGTCCCCATACGCACCACTGGCGCTCTGGGCGGCGATACCGTTAACGAACTCGGTCTCCCCCACCGGGCGATGGGCCTGGGGGCCATCAGCGCGGTACATGGACATGCACTCGACAAAGACAGTGCTCACCACATTGTGGCCACTGTCGGTGTCCGCCAGCAGTTCCGCCAGCAGGTAGGTGTCGTCAGCGCGATCCCACAGGTGATGGTGCGGATCACAGATCGGGCGACCGGGATCGATAATCGGTTCAGTGACCTGAGCCAGCCATTCGTCAAGGCCCATCAGTAGACCACCACCGAGCGGATACTCTCGCCTTCGTGCATGACGTCGAAACCCTGGTTAATCTCGTCCAGACTGAAGGTGTGGGTGATGAGATCGTCGATGTTGATCTTGCCGTCCATATACCAATCAACGATGCGGGGCACCTGGGTGCGGCCCTTGGCGCCGCCGAACGCCGTACCCCGCCAGACGCGACCGGTCACCAGCTGGAATGGGCGTGTTGCAATTTCTTTGCCGGACGCGGCAACACCGATGATGACACTTTCGCCCCAGCCTTTATGACAGCATTCGAGGGCCTGACGCATGACCTCGGTATTGCCGATGCATTCAAAGGAGTAATCAACCCCGCCATCGGTCATATCCACTATGGCTGCGACCACATCATCGACATCGTTCGGGTTGATGAAATCGGTCATGCCAAACTTTTCCGCCAGAGCGCGTTTGTCGGGGTTCAGATCGACGCCGATAATCTTGTCAGCACCGACGATGCGGGCGCCCTGAATGACGTTCAGGCCGATACCGCCCAGTCCGAATACCGCCACGTTGGCACCGGGCTCGACTTTCGCGGTATTCATGACCGCGCCGAGGCCTGTGGTGACGCCGCAGCCGATGTAACAGACCTTGTCAAAGGGCGCGTCTTCGCGGATTTTCGCCAGCGCGATTTCCGGTAACACGGTGTAGTTGGAAAACGTGGAGGTACCCATATAGTGGAACAACTGCTTACCGCCCAGCGAAAAACGAGAGCTGCCATCGGGCATGAGGCCCTGGCCTTGAGTTTCACGGATGGCCCCACACAGGTTGGTCTTACCAGACAGGCAGAATTTGCACTGCCGGCACTCCGGCGTGTAGAGCGGAATGACATGATCACCGGGCTTCACAGAAGTTACGCCCGGGCCGACTTCGCGAACCACGCCGGCGCCTTCGTGACCGAGAATAGACGGGAACAGTCCTTCCGGGTCAGCGCCTGACAACGTATAAGCATCGGTATGACAGATGCCGGTAGCCATGACTTCCACCAGCACTTCACCGTCCTGGGGGCCGGCCAACTGTACCGTTTCAATGCTCAAAGGCTCGCCCGCTTCAAAGGCGACTGCTGCTTTGGTGTCCATATGCTTCCCCTCGCTGAATCTCTGCAGGCAATCATCGCCACCGCCGGGACAATTGCAAGGGGCAATCAATCGACTTGCGCATAAATGTGCGGTCAGGCTGGTACACTGGATCCTATGCACAACTCAATGCACGACTCAGGCCGTTTACGCTGATGCGCCCAGCTGAGTGGTTCAAAATGGGACTACGCGAGTGGCCTGGCTATGTGCCGTTGGTGCCGATCCTGCGCGAGTATCAGCGCGAGGACTTCAATCATGACCTGGTAGCCGGACTGGTGGTGGGCATGGTCACCATTCCCCAGGCCGTTGCATACGCCTTTCTCGCCGGTGTACCCCCGGAAGCCGGCCTTTATGCCTGTCTGGTGCCCATGGTGTTGTATGCTGTTTTCGGCAGTTCCCGACAACTGGTGGTCGGGCCTGTGGCGGTGGCAGCGCTGATGGTGGCGGCAACGGTCAGCGAGTACGCACCCAAGTACAGCGACGAATACCTCGCCATTACCACAATCGTGTGCCTGCAGGCGGGTCTGATACTGTGGCTGCTTCGTTTGTCGCGCATGGGCGGACTGGTGAACCTCCTCAGCCACCCGGTAATCACCGGGTTCGTCAACGCGGCGGCGATACTGATTATCATCAGCCAGATACCGGCGTTTTCCGGAATCGAGCTCAAAGGCGGGTCCCAGCCGGCAAACGTGGTGAATGGCCTGTACGATCAGCTTGCTCACCTGGACCCGCTGACCATGGCATACGGCGGTGTTTCCCTCGTCCTGCTGCTGATGCTGCCCCGCCTGTTGCCAAAGCTGCTGCGGGAGTTCGGTTTCAAGATCTCGGATAATCATGCGCTGACCCGCCTCGGGCCCATGCTGGTAGCCGTGCTCGCCGTCGTCATCGCTACGTGGACCGGCAACGCCAGCTTGATGGCAACAGTGGGCGAAGTGCCCAGCGGCATGCCGGACATCCGGCCGCCGCCTTTCGAGCCCGAGCTGTGGATCAACCTGTTACCCTCTTCCGCCATCATTGCCGTGGTCGCCTACATCGAGAGTTATTCTATCGGCGCTACCTTGGCGGCGCGCAAACAGACCCGAGTGAACTCTCACCAGGAACTGATTGCGATCGGCGCGGCCAACATCGGCGCGGCATTTACCGGCGCATATCCGGTGGCGGGCAGTTTTTCGCGCTCTTCAGTCAACTATTACAGCGGCGCGCGCACCCCGGTGAGCAGCCTTATCTGTGCGCTACTGATCGTGCTGGTGCTGTTGTTTTTCACCAGTTTATTCGCCAACCTTCCTCATGCGGTGCTGGCATCCATCGTCATGGTTTCGGTGGTGGGCCTGATGGATCTGAAAAGTTCGCGCAAACATTGGTCGATTCACCGGCACGACACTTTGACCGAATATGCGACGCTGATTCTGGTGCTGCTGATGGGTGTAGAGATCGGGCTGATTGCCGGCGTTGCGCTGTCTATCGCGTTTTTCATTCGCACATCCAGCCGGCCGAACATCACGCAGGTAGGTAGGCTGGCGAACACCGAGCACTTCCGCTCCATCAAGCGGTACGACGTAGAGACCCTGCCCCATGTGCTCGCGCTGCGGGTGGATGAGAACATCTATTTCGCCAACGCATCGCAGATCGAGGACAAGTTCTTAAAGCGTGCCCAGCGGCGCACGGGCACCCGGCACCTGCTGGTGGTCTGCAGTTCCGTGAACATGCTCGACGCCACCGGGCTGCAGATGCTGCACCGGCTCAACACAAATCTGGCGCGTTCGGGTATTACCCTGAACCTATGCGACGTCAAGGGCACTATCATGCCCCAACTGGAAGCTGCCGGTTTGCCCGATGAGTTGTCGGGGCAGATTTTCTTCACCGCCGATCGTGCGATGAAACACTTTGCCAAAGAACTTCAGGGTGAAAAGCAGGCCCCAGAGGTCACTCCGTCGATATGAGACACTAGACCCGGCATGCATACTCTCGACCGCTACATCACCAGGCAGGCTAACCGCTCAATTGCGGTGGTCATCGCCACGCTGCTGAGTCTCATCTCGTTGTTCGCCCTGTTTGAGGAGCTGGACGAAAACGAGCTTACCTACGGACTGAAAGAAGCCGCCTCTTACGTCGTCATGACCATGCCGCGGCGCTTCGATGAGGTATTGGTATACGGTCTGTTCCTGGGTTACCTCATCGCGTTGGGGCGCTTCGCCGAGACCAACGAACTTACCATCTGCCGGGTGTCAGGCATGTCGCCAGCCCGTCTGTGTCTGAGCCTGGCGCCATCTATGCTGCTGTGGCTGGCGCTGAGCGTAATGGTGGCGGAATGGATCGCTCCTGCCAGCGAGCGCGCCGCGGAAGTAGACAAACTGCACGCACAATACGGCGATAACGCTTTGGAGCGCCGCGGCGGCTTGTGGCTGCGCGACGGGCAGTTGTTCATGCGCGTGCGGGCGATTGACGAGAGCGGTGACATTCACGGTGTCACCCAGTACTGGCTCGATGAAAACGATGCGCTGGAAAATACCGTTCAGGCGGAAACCGGTGTTTTCGATGAGACCAGCCAGCGCTGGCAGTTTTACGACGGCGCGCGCATAGCGCTGGTCGGCGGCGCTGCACAAAGTGTAGCCTTCAAGGAGTGGATCTGGGATAACCCCATCTCACCCGAGCTGCTAGCCAGCCAGGCGTTTCTCGAACCCCACAAGATGTCTATGCTGGCGCTCTACCGGCAGATCGAATTTGGTCGAGTCCAGGCACTGGGAGTTTCCGAGTATGAGCTCGCCTTCTGGGCGCGGGTGCTGAAACCCCTGACCTACCTGGGACTCACGCTGTTCGCGTTGAGCGTGGTGCTTGGCCCGTTGCGCCAGGTCGGCGTGGGCGTACGGCTGACCTTCGGCATCTTCGCCGGGCTCGGATTCAAATATCTGCAGGACCTGTTCGCGCCAGCGGCCATCGTATTCAACATTCCGGCGCTCATCGCCATTCTCATTCCTATCGCGTTATATTGGGCCATTGCATTGCTGCTGATCCGGCGCAATGCGTGATAAGAAAATCGGGAGATTTCGCGAGGGAAGATCATGAAACTCGGATTGATGCTGGGTTACTCCGGCGCTGACCTGCGGATTCCGCTGGAGGACGTTCAACTCGCCGAGCGGCTGGGCTATGACAGCGTATGGACGGCGGAAGCCTATGGCTCCGATGCTATTACACCGCTGGCCTATATCGCGGCGCATACCCAACGCATCCGCCTGGGAACGGCGGTGATACAGCTGTCAGGGCGTACGCCGGCGAATGCGGCAATGGCCATGGCCACGCTGGATCAGCTGGCCGGCGGCAATCGGGCCATTTGCGGCATCGGTGTGTCTGGGCCGCAGATCGTGGAAGGCTGGTACGGGCAGCCCTGGGGGCGTCCTTACTATCGAATCAAAGACTACGTGACCATCATGAAGAAGATCTGGGCCAGGGAAGAGCCGGTGACCCATGATGGCAAAGAAATTTCCCTGCCCTATACGGGCCCCGGTGCCATGGGTGTGGGCAAGCCGCTGAAATCCATTCTTCACATGAACCCCGACATCCCGATCTTTCTAGGCACCGGCATGGAATCCACCGTGCGCATGACTGCTGAGATTGCAGACGGCTGGCTGCCGCTGGGGTTCGTCCCGGAGACCGCCGAGCTGTACGACCCGTGGATCGAGGAAGGACTGGAGCGCGGCGGCAAGACACCGGCCCAGTTTGAGCGCCAGGGCATGACCCAGGTGCAGGTTACCGACGATGTGCAGCCTGCACTTGATCGTCTGAAGCCAGGCATCGCGCTGTACGTCGGCGGCATGGGGCACAAGAACATCAACTTCCACAAAGAGATGATGGTGCGTCGCGGGTTCAGGGAAGCAGCCGATCGAATTCAGCAACTGTATCTGGCAAAACGCAAAGACGAGGCCATCGCCGCGGTACCCGACGAGTTCGTCGACGGCGGTGCGTTGATCGGCCCCAAGGCACGCATTGCCGAACGCTTCCGCGCCTGGGAAGACAGTGGGCTGACCGGCCTCACCATTAACGGTGATGCGCAAGCGATCAGAACCATGGCTGAATTGGCCCGCCTGAATTTCGCAGACGATTAACTGCCGCGGTAACCCCGGCTGTGATAATCGAAGTCGTGGAGTTCACGATTTTCCGGAGATTGCAGATAGTAGTTATTGTGATATGACCGTATCTCAGCGATACGGTCGTCACGAAAGATGTACCACTCGGTGCCACGGAGCAGCTCGGGTTCACTGGTCTTCGGGGGAACCCACAACATGCTCCACTCGATGACGGCTTCGGGCTCCTGAACAACGGCGTGGTCGAGCTGCCAGTTTGCCCCGGTGCGAGGCGCAGTTCTGGCCCAGTAATTGGCGAGTGCCGCGGCACCGCGCACAGCACTGTGATCGACAAAGTAATGCACCACGTCATCAGTGAAGGTGGAACACATCAGATCAATATTCTGGGTGTTACAACCTTCGTAGTATGTGTGGATGGTCTGTATGTAGCGGTGGCCGGAAGTGCGCCGGCTACTCATGAATGCCGATCCGGGCCAGCCGTGCGATCAGCGTTTCGCGCATGCTGACCACATTCTGCAGCGGATCGGCGCGCAATCGGGCCACTTCGGCTGCAGTGTACGGTTCGAAATCTTCCGGCATCTGCAGCGCAGATATGCGCGGCAGCAACCAGTTGATCACTTCAGCAAGCTCTTCATCGGACATTGCCGCGTTGGCTGAGCCCGGTACACGGATGAGGAATTCACGCCCCTGCTCGACCTTCAGAAAGTGCCCGAGAAAACCCCTCATGGCAGGCACCGCGCCATCGAATGTACCGGTGCCCTGGGGACCATGGCAGCCCTGGCAGTGCAACATATAGTTCACTTCGGCGCGACCGGGGTTTGCTACCCCCGGCGCATTGTCACCGGCAGCCACGCCAGCCGGCAGCACCCCCGTCAGGAACGCCGAGCAGCACAGCAATATCGCTGCGGCAGGACGCACGATGTTACTCGACCGCAAGCCCGACGATGATCGCCGTGGAGCAATGGTACACCGTACTGTCGGTACCCAGACACCAGTTGATGTCATTGCTCTTGGGCGGGTTGTACATGGGCCGGTCGCCCTGGTTGGTGTTACACATGCAGTTGCCGCAACCGGTCTTACCGCAACAGTCGTTATAGGAAATAACGTAGTTCTTTCCATCTGCCGGATTGTTACATGTGCCAATCCAGGTGATCGGTGACATCTCTGTACCGGGCGGGCAAGTGTTCACGCTACCGCCACAGCAGGTGCACAGGAAGCCGTCGATGGCGCAATAGCGCCAGTATTCGCAGCTCAGATCATCACCCGGATCAGGCACGTCCGCCTTCTGCGGATTGCCGCTGCCCGCAGCACGGGCCACCGGCAGCAACGGCAGACCCGCCGCTCCGACAACGCCAGCACCGAGCAGCCCGAACAGACCGCGCCGGGAGGTTCGCCTTGCAACCCCTCGGGTCAGGCGCTCGGAGATTTTGTCGATCAAATTGTCTGAGTTTTTCATAGCTCTGCTCTGCCTTTCGGTCGACGGACCGTCTGATTAATTCTTTGCCGCATCATAGTGCAGCGGCTCTTCACTACTGTTTTCAGTATTCTGGTCGAGATAGTCCTGAATCGAGGCCACGCCGAGTCGCTCGGCCTCGAAGAGACTCTCGAGATGCTCCCGGGAATTAACGATACCCAGGCTGGCGACGACGCCGCGACCATCGATCAGCACTCCATAAGGAAGTTTACCGACACCATAGCCCCGCCCCGCAATCTCCGACAATGCATAATCGAACTGCTGTAACTGCTCGGCTTCGACGTATTCGCGATGCTCCTGCTCATTATCACCATCGCTCAGTAACAGAATCTGCACCTGAGATTCAGCCCGCTGCATGGCCTTGAGCACGGGCAGCAGGCTTTTGCAGATCGGGCAGTCCGGTGCCAGGAAAAACAGCAATTGGCCGGGCTGACCCACGGCCAGTTCTTTGCCGGCCAGGGTCTGCACCGCGATTTCCGGCGCGGCATCGCCTACCTTGAGTTGCTGATTGATCATCAATGCACCAGCAGGCGCCACTCTTTCGTAGAGCACACCCACCTGACGCGCCAATGCGAACACCACCACCACTAACACAATAACAAGTATCCACAACACAACTACCGACACAGTGAGTAGATCCATCGCTACCTTACTCCCAACCAAAGTCTCTCATGGCGCCCGCGATTGGCGATGAGCTGTTCCACCGCCATGTAAATGCCGAACGCCACCAACGCCGCAACCAGCGCAACGAAGCCCGCCGCCCAGGACACGCCAGCAATGCCATGCGCCCAGCCGGCCCATAGCGCCAACCCGGCCAGCAGACCATTACGGACAAGCAGCCGGTACGACAGCGGTGTCGGCTCGTCACCACAACCGCAGTCAATGTGGCGTCGCCCACGCGCCAGATTAATACTGATCGCAACCAGGTACACACCAAGCAGCAATGCTGCGCCAATCAACCCCACGGGCTGCAGGATGATGAGTGCCAACACCACCAGCACCTCTGCCAGCGTAACAATACCCGCGACGGCACCTACCAGCCCTTCCGGCACGATTCTGTAGGCCGCGAAAGCGGCGCGGAAGCGCTGCCATTCACCCACCTTATGCCCGCACGCGCCGGCAAACACTGCCGCCAGCAGCCAGCTGATCACCACGACAAAGAAGTCTGATTCGGTCATGGTCAGGTCGCAGCCCGATCAGTGTGCGCCATGCACCAGGAACGGTGTCTGCGCGCCGGTGTTCAGAGGCTTGATGAACTCGCCACCCGGCGCTGCATAAACATCTACACCCATGTCGGCGTTGGTAACGAACAGCAGGCGATCATCACCAGTACCTGACGTACCCAGGGAAAGCCCCCAGTTGGCAAGCTCAATTCTGTTCAGCCGTTTGCCGGCGGCAAGATCGTATACCCATACCTCAGAGCCACCATTCTTATGCGTGCCTTCACCGCCATCAGGATGCATGAGTACGTAGCCAGTGCCGGCACTGTCGGCGATGATCAGATTCATACCACCGGGACGCCAGGACTTCTCTTCGTCGTTCTGCGCCAGTGACCAGCGCGCCTGTGCCTTGACCTCACTGCCACTCAGGTCCAGCGGCAGGATCTCGCCAGTGAAGGTCGGAAAATACGCCATGCCGCCGGTCATGGCCGCGGTTTCGAAGATCGGATCCTCGTTAGCATCGAACAGCTGGTCGGTCCTGCTGGTGCCCTCGAGATCGCCATCTGCATCGAGACGGCTGGTCAGCAGGGTGCCGTTGGAGCAGATCGATGTGAAGCTTCGCTCGCCGGTGGGCAGCACGAATCCACACCCCGGGGTAGGCACTTCACCAACAAATGTGCGCTTTTCAAGGTCGACGATGGATACTGACTGAGCCGGATTAAAGTTGTAAACGCCCAGGAAACGGTCATTGCCGATCAAGCCATTCATCGTGGTCTTAGGCATGCCGGTGATGCGCTTGGCAGGGATTTCAATCTCCGCGGCTACGCTCAGAGTAGCGGGATCCCACACTGTCACGAAATCGGTGCGCTCGCCGCCCCGTGCGCCCCGCGAGTGAAACGACTCCATGACATAGTGCTCGTTACGCTGCTCACTGCGCAGATAGGCGGCAATGAAACCAGCGGTCATCATGCCTTTGAACTGTCCGCCGAGGTTTTCTTCCAGCGGGTCAATGACATGCACCTTACCTTCCTGCATGTGGAAGAAAGACACATCGTGGATCATCACCCAGTGATCCGGATATTCACTCGGCAGTGTTTCGACGCCGCCAACCGCCTCGGGCTGGAAATCCGCTTGCGCCTGCGCCGTGAGGGCCATGAGCGCGGCTGCAGTCAACAAGGTGGTTAAGTTGTTCATGATCGCTACCTGATTAGTTTGAGTTTAATTCGCCAACCCCAGAATCACGGCGGTTGAACAGTTGTATACGTTGTTCGACGTGCCTATGCACCAGTCGATGTCGTTATTCGCCGAGGGACGATACACCGGCCGGTCATCCTCGTTGCGATTACAGATACAGCGGCCACAGCTGCTCTTGCCGCAGCAGTCGTTGTAGGAAATCACATAGTTCAGCCCATCTGCAGGGTTGCGGCAGGTGCCCACCCAGGTCAGAGGCGACATTTCCGTACCCGGCGGGCATGAGTTCTGGGTGCCACCACAGCAGCTGCACAGAAAGCCGTCGATGCCGCAGTAACGCCAGTAGTCACAGGTGGTCGGGTCGCCCGGATCCATGGGATTGCCCGTGCTCTGGGCTGGCACCTGCGATTCACCACCGCCTGCGCTCGCCCGCGCCACCGGCAACAAAGGAATCGACGCAGCACCCGCGAGCGAAGCCCCCAGCATGCCCAGAAATCCCCGGCGTGAGCTGCGGCGCGCCAGACCCCGGGCGCCGGATTCAGTGATCTTACCTAGTTTGTCTAACCAACTCATATCCCTGCGCCCCGTTAATCGATGGAGTGAACCATGTAAGGCGTTTCGCCCAGTTGATGAATACTGTGTATGTAATCGCCGTTCAATGCGTCATAGACATCGAGACTACCTTCGATATTGACCACCAGCAGCCTGGGTTTCTCCTCAGCGCTTACCGTGATGCTCAAGGCGGGCACCTTCAGTGTGATGCGGCCTTCCCGCTTCTGTTTGGCAACGTCGAAGCGCCAGACCTCCGGCGCCGGGTCTTTGTGGCTGCCGTTATACCCGCCTGGCGTCATGCCCACCCAGAGCCTGCCGGATTCGTGAGCGGCCTTGCCATGCCAGCCCGCCGGGCGCCAGTTGTCGGAGCGTTCCGCCTCACTGGTAAGCCACCAGCGCTCACCCGGCGCAGGCCTGGC
Source organism: uncultured Pseudomonadales bacterium (assembly GCA_964393625.1). Classification (GTDB taxonomy): domain Bacteria; phylum Pseudomonadota; class Gammaproteobacteria; order Pseudomonadales; family Azotimanducaceae; genus UBA4421. The sequence continues at coordinate 36,705 of CAYMUT010000011.1, read as the reverse complement.
ACCGCGCACATCGACGGGCTGAACCTCACCGCCATAGGTGACAAACTGCCAGACGCCGTTGATACGTTCAGCTTTCTCAGACAGCGGGTCGGCATCAATGTCATTGAATGCATCGCTCGACCAGCGAGAGGCTTCGTTGCCGTCATCGTCCAGCTGTACCGAAACCAGGCCGCCGTTACCACACAGCGTAAAGAAGCCGCCGTTCATATCAGGATAAAGGAGCATGCAGCCTGGCATGGCGATTTCGCCAACGAATTTGCGCTCGTCAAGATTGATCACCGACACGGACGTTGCCGGGTTCATATTGAAAACCAGCAGGAACTTTCCATCGGAAGTAATGCCCGTGCTGCCCTTATTGATCACCACGTTCATGCGTTTGGGTGGCAGATCGACCTCGCCTACCAGCGCGAGATTTTCAAAATCGTATATGGCGAGGACATCCTGACGCTCGCCCCGTGACCCACGTGTATGAACAGTCTCGCCGACGTAGAACTCCTGACGCGCCACCGAGTGGTTGATGGTGGCAAACTGGCCGGCGCTGAGCATGCCCTTGAAGCGGCGGGTCTTGGTGTCGACCAGCCCGAAGCTTGAATCGATCAGACTACCGAAGGCGAAGTCGTGAACCATTGCATAGGTCGGCGGATACGGCGTCGCAATGCTTTCGACATTTGGGATTTTCTCAACCGGCAATTCGGCAAACCCGGGGCCGGACACCGCGATCAGCAGGGCCGCGCCTACTGCCCGCCAGGTATTCGGCGAGTTCTTTTTCTGGTTGGTCAGTCTAGCGCCCATACGCCCCTCCCGGTCGTACTCACGTGTATGAAATACTACCCCATGCAGATGCGCCTGTTCACACAAAAAATACAGGCTCAACTTAGCACTGGACCTCTTCAATGCAGACGAATATAGTACGACCGTTCAAAGTGTGCAAGCGACCTCGCTACCTGCACAATCTGCCGGGGAGAAATTTTGTCACCCTCCGATCCAATAGCACGATCCCGCCAACGCCCTGGCACGGCCAATTACGAGAAAGGCCGTGCGACTGCCGCTGCGATTCTGGAAAAGGCCAGACGTATCGTGATCGAACACGGCATACAAGCCCTGTCGCTGCGCAGGATCGCCCGGGAAATGGACATGTCGCCGGGCAACCTCAACTATTACTATGCCAGCAAATCAGATCTGGTCAGCGACCTGGTTACCTATGTCCTCGAACCATACCTGCAGGAATTCGAGCGCTTGCGGGAGCAACGCGAAGGCGAACCGGTAGAACAATTGCGGGCGGTGCTGCAGTTCATTTTTGATGACCTGGGCAAGGAAGAGACCACTTACTTCTTTCCCGAGATGTGGGCCCTGGCGTTACGCCATGAGTGGGCAAAGGAAAAAATGGAGTGGATGTACGGCACCTACCGATCTGTGCTGATCGACATCATCAGCGAGCTGCGACCCGAGCTTGATGCACATAATATTGAAGACATGGCCCTGGCGATCTCCGCCAGCATTGAAGGCCACACGGTTTTCATCGGGCGCGACCGACCTCACCAGGTTCGCGCGCCCTTTGTCGGGGCGCTCATTATTGAGCAGCTGGTAGGTCTGGCGGTATCCGGCCAGCCCGTCACGGACCAGGCCACCAGCGCCGCGTAGATTAAGAAACTCTTGAGTCACTTCAGGGGAGCAATGAACTTGCAGATTTCATTTCAAACAAGCATGCGAATACATGCATAAGAAAAACCGGAGCGCTACATAGATGTTATTTTCAACCCAACGCCTGGCTGCGGCCATTGTCATCGGCCTGCTGATAACCAGCGGGTGCACAGACCAGTCACAATCCCCAACAGCCGAAGCGGAATCAACGCCGGCTGCGGACACGACGACTGCCTCGTCGGAGCCGGCTATCGCCAGCAATCCGGAACGCAACGCCTATTTCGGCGACCTGCACATCCACACCAAACTGTCGTTCGACGCCTACATCTTCGGCACCCGCTCCACACCGGATACCGCATACACCTTCGCCAAGGGTGGCGTCTTGAAGCACCCTGCGGGCTTCGACATGCAGATGGGCCGGCCGCTGGACTTTCTGGGCGTGACCGACCACGCCATGTACATGGGCATGTTGCCGGCCATGGATGATCCAGCAAGCAAGCCGGGTAAGCACCCGGTAGCCGTGGACATACAGAATGCAAAGACGCCGCAAGCCCGCCTTGCCGCATTCAACCAGATGTTTCCATATCTGCGCGGTCGGCTGGAGGGTGAAGACGACCTGCTGGACGCCGACGTAGTGCGATCAGCCTGGCAGGTCACCGTGCAAGCGGCGCAACGGCACAACGATCCGGGCACGTTCACAACCTTCGTCGCCTATGAATACACCGCCTCCGGCCCAGAGCGGGAGAACCTGCACCGCAACGTGGTATTCAAGGACACCGCACCGGACATCCCCTTTTCCAGCATGGACTCCGGTAATCCCGAAGATCTGTGGAACTGGCTGGACGAGCAACGCGGCGATGGCATAGAGGGCCTGGCGATACCACATAATTCCAACGGTTCCGACGGGCTCATGTTCGATCTGGCCCAGACCGACGGATCACCCATGACTACAGACTATGCCGAGCGACGCATGCGCAATGAGCCGCTGGTGGAGATCACCCAGGTCAAGGGCACGTCCGACACTCATCCGCTGCTGTCTCCCAACGACGAGTGGGCAGACTTTGAACTCATGGAAGTCAAGGTCGCCACGGTGATTCCCAGTAAGCCCGAGGGCAGTTACGTGCGCGAAGCCTACGGTAATGGCCTATTGATGCAGGCCAACGAAGGATTCAACCCATACCGGTTCGGCCTGATCGGCAGCTCGGACACTCACGTGGGCGCAGGCTCGTTCGATGAAGACAATTACTGGAGCAAGGTGGGCATGGTCGACGCCACGCCTCAGCAGCGCGGCTCGGTGCCGCTGGATGAGCCCGACGCAGATGGCAACGCACAATACGCCGGCAGCACTGGTTTGGCGAGCTTCGAATCCTGGGGCGCATCGGGGCTCGCCGCCGTATGGGCGGAAAGCAACACCCGGGAATCAATTTACCATGCCTTCCGCCGCAAAGAGACCTTCGCCACCAGCGGGCCGCGCATGCGCTTGAGGATGTTCGCCGGCTACGACCTCGATGACAACATGCTGAATGCGCAAGGCGGCTTCGCGACGTTGTATGCCAACGCCACGGCTATGGGCGGTGACCTGTTTGCCCAGGGCGACACCGCACCAAAGTTCTTCGTTGCCGCTGCACGTGACGCTCAATCTGCAGCGCTGCAGCGTGTGCAGATCATCAAGGGCTGGGTTGCCGACGGCGAAAAGCATGAACAGGTTTATGATGTCGCCTGCTCAGACGATCTGGCGGTTGACCCTGCAACCCACCGCTGCCCGGACAATGGCGCTGAAGTCGACATCAGCGATTGCAGCATCACCGAAGGAGTCGGCGCCGCTCAATTGAACGCAGTATGGAGCGACCCGGCGTTCGATCCCAACCAGCATGCTTATTACTACGCGCGCGTGCTTGAGAATCCGACCTGCCGCTGGTCTACCTGGGATGCAATCAGAGCCGGCGTAGCGCCGCGGCCCGACCTGCATGAGACCATTCAGGAGCGGGCCTGGTCATCGCCGATTCACGTGGTGCCGGCGTCCTGATTCAATCCTTGCGGGTGAAAACGAAGTTTTCTTCCATGTGCTCTCTGACCTTGCCCTGGTGGGTGAAGTAGGTACGGAAACCGCCGTTGTAGTTGCCGTCCTGACGGCGGTTACTCTCGCCCTCGAAGTTGTAGTAGCCGGGGGTACACTCCGCGTTGCGGTTGGTCTTGCCGCGATGCTTGATTACCTCGGTCACCCACCACTCTTCCGCTTCATGGGTGGGATCCAGGCTGTGATAGCCATGCTCACGGACATAGTCGATGCAGGCGGCAATGTGATCACCCTGGGTCTGCAGCATGTCGGTGAGATTGAACTGGAATGAGGCCTGATAGCCGCCCATGATGAACAGATTCGGGTAGCCCTCGGTGTGTATACCCAGCAGCGTGCGGATACCGTCGGCGTACTTGTCATCGAGATTCAACCCGTTCTTGCCGATGATCTGATTGTAGATGCCGGTCTTCTGCACTTCGAATCCGGTGGCATAGATGAGCAGATCTACAGGGTATTCCTCACCGTCAAAAACCGGCCCCCTCTGCGTGATCTCAGTAATGCCTTTGCCATGAGTATCAACCAGATGCACGCCGGGCACATTGAAGCTGGGCAGATACTCGTTGTGAAAACATGGACGCTTACACATGAACATGTACCACGGCTTCAGCGCGTCAGCGGTTTCCGGGTCTTTGACGGTCGCGTCGATGCGCTTGTGAATGTGCATCATGTAATCGATGTTGGAGTTTTCCTGTTTGCGCAGTTTCTCTTCAGGGTCCATTGCCGCCCTGCGCGCCTGCTCCTCGGGTGATATGTCGCCCAGCGCCAGCACGCGCTCCCGGCGCTTGGCCTGCCAGCCCGACTTCAGCTTGCGCGCCCAGTTAGGATCAGTAGGCCAGTCGTCGCGTACGTCGATGGACGACGGGGTGCGCTGAAACACATAGAGTTCTTTAGCATTCTTGGCGAGTTCCGGTACCGCCTGCACGGCCGTTGCGCCCGTGCCGATGATGCCCACTACCTTGTCGTGCAGATTTTCCAGCTTGTCACCGGTGTAGTCGTAATCCCAGCGCGAGGTATGAAATGAGTGCCCGGCAAAGCTCTCCATGCCCGCGATCTTCGAAAGTTTCGGCTTCGACAACGTACCGTTGGCGCAGATCACAAACTGGGCGCGCATGTGATCGCCACGGTCGGTGCGCAGATGCCACATCTGCTCGTCTTCGTCCCACACGGTGGATGCCACGGTGGTATTGAACACGGCAAGCTCGTACAGGTCGTACTTCGTTGCAATGGCCTGGCAATGTCCAAGGATTTCCGGCCCACGGGAATAGTGGTTAACGGGAACGTAGTCCATTTCGTCGAGCAATGGCAGGTAGTCGTAGGCCACCACATCACACGCCACGCCGGGATAACGGTTCCAGTACCAGGTGCCCCCCACATCGCCACCGCGCTCGACGATACGGATGCTTTCCACACCTTTCTCGCGCAGGCGCGCCGAGGTCAACAGCGCGGAGAAGCCGCCGCCAATAAAAAGCACCTCGACGGTATCATCAATGGGCTCTCGCTCGTGCACATCTTTGCTGAACGGGTCGAGTGCGTATTTCTCCAGATCGCCGCCCAGCTCAGAGGTAAACTGCGCCGTGCCTTCCGGCCGGTAAGCCAGTCGCAGGTCGCGCTCTTCGGCGAACTTCTTCTTGATGTCGTCGTAATAGGATTGTGGTCTGGGTTCTCTCTTACTCATGTCGTTCAGTCTCGTCCGAGTTCTGCATTCAGTTCACCCACGCGCATTTCGCCTTCGCGGGTCTGGCCACCCAGTTCCATGAAGCGGCGCATATTGGTCTGGGCGCCGTCGCTGCGCAGCAGCCGCTGAAACAGGTAGGCTTCTTCTACAAGGCCATCGCCCAGGGGCATTTCTGCGGCGTTGACGGATTCCTTGGCCAGGCGCACCGCTTCTACCGGGAAGCTGGCAATGCGACGCGCCAGATTCATGACCCAGTCGTCGATGGCATCGGCGGCGAAAATGCGGTTGAGGTAACCCCAACGTTCCGCGGTTTCGGCATCAAGATCTTCGCCACCCACGACAATTTCCATGGCACGACCGCGACCCACCAGGCGCGGCAGACGCTGGGTACCGGTGCCGCCAGGGAGGATGCCCAGCGGCACTTCCATCTGGTTGATTTTAGTCTTGCCGATGACGCCGAAGCGCATGTCCATGCTGGCTGAGAATTCGCTGCCGCCCCCGCCCACGCGCCCCTCTATCTGCGCGATGGTGACTTTGTCCATGGTCCGCACCCGCTCACACATGAGGTGAAACTCACTGAGTTGCTGATCTTTCTCCGCATCTTTGTCGATGGGGAACTGCAGTATCGCCTCTACATCAAAGTGCGCGATGAAAAAGTCTGGATCTGCGCTCTTGAAAACCACTACGGTCAGCGACGGGTCCGCTTTGAGTTCACTGGTGAGTGCACTCATTTCCATATACAGCGCGGGCGTGAAGATATTGATGGGCGGATTACTGATGGTCACCACCGCCAGCCGGCCATCAATTTCAACGTTCAAAAACTCGTATTCGTAAGCCATAGCCTCTTCCCCCCCAACCGATGTTGTGCTTGATGTATGGTCCCACAAGGTCATACTTGCGCCCGATGTCCGAAATAACCATAACCAAGCGACAGCGAAGTTACACCCTCTTTTTGCTGGTACTCGTGTTTACCTCGAGCCATGTCGACCGGCAGATCGTGGCAATTCTGCAAGAGCCCATCAAGCAGGCATTCGGCGTAGCCGACTGGCAACTGGGCCTGCTGACCGGAGTCATGTTTGCGCTGTTCTATGCCACCCTCGGCATGCCCATGGCCATGTGGGCGGACCGGCGTAACCGCCGCAACCTGATCACATTTTCAATCGCACTGTGGAGCCTGATGACGGCGCTGTGCGGCGCAGCAATGCAGTTCTGGCAGTTGCTCGTCGCCCGGGTGGGCGTCGGCGTGGGTGAGGCCGGCTCCAATCCACCTTCCCATTCCATCATTTCAGACCTGTTCAAGCCGGAAGAACGCGGCACCGCCATGGCAATATTCGGCCTCGGCGTGAATCTCGGCATCATGCTGGGCTACCTGATCGGCGGTTGGGTCAACGAGTGGCTCGACTGGCGCTGGGCCTTTGTGGTGGCAGGTGTTCCCGGCCTGCTGATCGCACTGATCGTACGATACTCGATGCTCGAACCGCCGCGGGGCTATGCCGACGGCATCAAAGAGAAGCCGCCGGCGCCGCCATTCTGGGATGTGGCGAAGTTCATGTGGCGCCACCGCACCATCAATCACATTGTCGCCGGGTGCACGCTGATTTCATTTGCCGGCTATGCCGGTATCGCCTGGGTGCCGGTCTACCTGCAACGCATCCATGGCTACAGTACAGGAGAGTCCGGCTCTATTCTGGCGCTGGCAGTCGGCGTATTCGGGGGTGTTGGCACCTTTCTCGGCGGCTATCTTGCAGACCGGCTTGCACCGATCAACGAGGGGTGGCGGTCGTGGGTGGTAACCGTTGCGGCAATCATCTGGGCGCCGTTCGCCTATCTGAGTTTCACCGCTACCGATCCATTCTGGGCGGCAGCCTGGTTTTTCGTTCCGGCAGCGCTGGGCGGTGTCTATATCGGAGCGAATTTCGCCATGATGCAGTCTCAGCTGCCTCTCGAAATGCGTGCGGTAGGCGCCGCGATCAATCTATTCATACTGAACATCATCGGCCTGGGTTTAGGGCCGCTGACGGTGGGCATAATCAGTGACGTGACAGCGGCAACCTCGGGCATAGACAGCCTGCGCAATGGCTTGATTGCCATGATCGCCATCATGCTGTGGGGGGCCTATCACCAGTGGGCGGCCGGCGCGCACTTAAACAAGGCGGGGAGGACAGCACAGTGAACGAAACAACTCACAAACGGGTATGCGATCGCATCGACGCCGTTGCGGAGGAACTCATTGAGGTGTCCCGCGCAATTCACGCTCGCCCGGAACTGGCCTTCGAAGAGCATTTCGCGTGTGAGACTTTAAGCAGCACCTTATCCGATCACGGGCTGGCGCCCGCGAGAGGGGTATTCACCCTGCCGACCGCATTCGAGGCACAGATTAACGCCAATACGGCGGGGCCGACGGTGGCGATACTGGCCGAGTACGATGCCCTGCCCGGTATCGGCCATGCCTGCGGCCACAACATCATCGCCACCTCCGCACTGGGTGCAACCCTCGGGCTGGCGGCCGTGGCCGATACACTGCCAGGCAACGTGCGTTTGATCGGTACCCCCGCGGAAGAGCGTGGCGGAGGCAAGGAACTCATGGCCCGGGCGGGAGCCTTTGATGGCGTCGATGCCGCGATGATGATTCATCCCGCCGGCATGAATCTGGCTTCCATGCCTTGTATCTGTGTCGCTGAAGTACAGGTGGTCTACCACGGCAAATCTGCCCACGCGTCCGCCATGCCCCACAAAGGTGTGAACGCGCTGGACGGCCTGTTGCTGGCCTATCAGGCGATATCCAACCTGCGTCAACACATCAGGGCAACCGAACGTATCCACGGCATCATCACTGAGGGTGGTCAGGCACCAAACATCGTGCCCGACCGTACCAGCGGCGACTTTTATGTGCGCGCGGCAAACGAGAAAGACCTCGCGCGCCTGAAACCCCGTGTGCAAGCCTGTTTCGAAGCCGGCGCCCGGGGCAGCGGCTGTGAAGTCGAAGTCAACTGGGCCAACGTCGACTATCTCGATCTGAATACCAACTGGCCACTGGCAGAGCAGTTTCAGTCTCATGCCGAGTCACTGGGCCGGGAGTTCATCCCCTACGAAGAGGCGCTGGGTTTTGGTGCAGGCAGCACTGACATGGGCAATGTCAGCCACAGAGTGCCCTCCATTCATCCGATGCTGGCTGTTGCACCGCCGAATGTGGTGATTCACAACCCGGAGTTCACCAGATGGGCCGGCTCGGAAAAAGGCGATGAAGCCGTGCTGGATGGCGCCAAGGCGCTGGCGTTGACTGCGGCTGACTTTCTGCTGTCCGGCGGACTCCGGGACGAGGCCAAACGGGCATACGACGTATCCCTGGGATTGACCTGACCCGACCAGGTGTGCCTGCCGATTAGTCTTCCGGGCTGAGTTGCTCCCTGACGAGATCCGCACATTGGGGACAGATACCGTGGGTCAAACGCGGTAAACGCTGGGCGCCGAAAAAGTTCAAGCGTTGCGTCGCCTCTTCCACCTCAACCCAATCGTCGTCCACTTCAACATGATTGCACCAGCTGCAGATTTTGAGAAGTTTGTCGGGGTCAGGATCAGTTTCAGTAAACAACCCTGCCCCGGCGCGTTGTTCTTCTCTGACCGTCACGCAGGTCACCGCTAGTGCGCCGTCTGTTGTTCCCGGTGCGACCCGCAACTCCATGAAACGCCTGCAGTCCGGCGCATCGCAGCGACATGGAACCGACACAGCACGGCGGTTCTTGCGCACCTCGCCAAAGAGCATTTCGTAAAGCTGTCTGACTTCAGTGCCTGCAATGTAGTCCCACACGGAATGGCCCAGTACCTGGTCACCATCAATGTTGGTTGCGCCATTGCTATCAGCAAATTCCTGCCACGACCCGTTCACGCCCACGATCAGATCCTGAGCATCTATTGTGTAGCTGCTGAATTTTTTCTGGTCAGACACTACCGAGGCTCCCTTTGCGCCGCGCATGCACACCGCGCATCCGCTGGTAAGATAACTGCTTTGACTGAAGTATAGCTGCATGCGCGAAGAAAAATGGGTGTTCGGGTACGGCTCGCTGATCTGGCGGCCGGATTTCGAATTCATCGAATCACAACCCGCCGATCTGAGCGGATATCAGCGCCGCTTCTGGCAGGGCTCCCACGACCACCGGGGTTTGCCGCAACGGCCCGGGCGCGTAGTCACTCTCACGCCACAACCCGACACCTACTGCACCGGCATGGCCTATCTCATCGAAGCCGAGGTCGTCCAGCGCACCTTCGAAAGGCTGGATCAGCGGGAGAAAAATGGCTATGAGCGCGTGCATACGACCCTGCATCTGCACGACGGCCGCGCTGTCGAAGGTCTGGTCTATATAGCACCCCGGAACAACTTTGCGTATCTGGGCGAAGCGCCGCTACCCGAAGTCGCCCGGCAGATTCTGCACAGCGCCGGCCCCAGCGGGCGCAATATCGACTACCTGATCGAGCTCGCCGACGCGTTACGCGAGCTAAGGGCCCATGACCCACACATTTTCGAGTTAGAATCTCTGGTCAAAGCCATGCAGGAGCAGGCGGGCTAGTTGGATAATTCACGAAAAAGCATACGAACCATTGAGGAATAAGACATGGCACTAGTAGAACGAACAGATCAGGATGGCATCGCGATCCTGAGCCTGAACCGACCGGAGGCGCTCAATGCGCTGAGTCCTAACCTGTTCATCGAACTGCGCGGGCATGTTGATGCGATTCGCGAGCAGACCGAAGAAATCGGCTGCGTGATATTGCGCGGCGAAGGCCGTTCATTTTCCGCGGGCAACGACATCAAGGCTATCCAGGCGGGCGAGCGAGCACCGAGCGCGCACTTTCAGGCGGAAACCTTAGAAGCCATCGAGCGGCTGCCGCAGCCGGTGATCGCGGTGGTGCAGGGTCATTGTTATACGGGCTCACTGGAACTTGCTCTGGCTTGCGATCTGCTGATCGCCGGGGAATCAGCCAAGTTTGCCGACACCCACGGCAAATGGGGGATGTCGCCCACCTGGGGTATGAGTCAGCGCCTGCCGCGGCGGGTCGGACTGTTGAATGCCAAGCAACTGATGTTCTCGGGCCGGGTCGTGGGCGGTGCTGAGGCAGTCGAGCTTGGCCTGGCCAACAGGTGTGTCGCTGATGAATCGCTGCAAGAAGCCGCTATCGAGATGGCCCAGTCCTTTCTGCAGAACTCCTGGTTCACCCTGCGCGCCGACAAAATGCTGGTCAATGGCGGTCTCGACCGCACCCTTGCGGATGGCTTGCAATTCGAACGGGAGAACAGCCCCGGACGCTCCCCGGATATGGCCGAGCGTCTGGCAGGTTTCGGTAAGAGTTAACGCGAAGACGGCTCGGATACCAGCCAATCATGCCCGGGCCGCCTGCTCGCCATCGGGCAGCTTCACCAGCAGACTCACGATGCCCGCAAGCACGAAAGCGACGCACCAGATCTGAAACGCCGGTACATAGGAATCGGCCCAGTCTGCAATACAGCCGGTTGCCGCAACCCACAACATGGCGGGCGCCAGCGGCCCCACGCCCGTCCACGCCGCGCGCATGCGGAAAAAAGCTGGCCGCAAGAAAACACACGACAAACGAATACACCATGAGGGTGTAACCATAGAACCAGTGCGTCTTATTCATGAGCGCGCAGAAACCCGGCAAGCCCCTGGGCCATTTCCTCAAAAACCGTAAGCGGGTTCTTGCGGGTTCGCTTCAAGGGTACATAGGAGTGGTTGGCTGTCTCCAGCCAGCAGAGGTTCGCGTTACTGCCCTGACGAGCAACGACCTCTCCCAGCAAATCCGCCTGAGCCAGATCGTCCCGGGTACCGCTGAGAAACAACATGGGCTTGTCGATTCCGTCCAGGTGCGCGGCGCGCTCTACGCCAGGTTTCTTTGGCTGATGCAGGGGGAACGAGCAGAACACCAGGCCCTCACAGTCCACTGCACCTTCAGCCACCGCGTGGGAAGCCATGCGTCCGCCGAAGCTGTGTCCGCCGAGCCACAGTGGCAGAGCGCTATTCGAATGCGCGTATCTTGCTGCCGTGCCGATCGCTTCAACGGCAATGTCCTTGCGGTCTACCCGCTTCTTACCGGCCTGCATGTACGGGAAATTGAAGCGCAGGGTCGCCACACCCACATCTGCGAAGGCTTCGGCAATGCTCTGCATGTTGTGATGTCGAAAACCGGCGCCGGCACCATGGGCCAGCACCATTTGTATCACGGGGTCATCGGGGCGCCGCCAGATGGCATCCAGCGGGCCGGCCGGTGAGTCGAGTTGAACCTCTCGCTCACCGACTTGTCGGGGCATCAGGAAAGGTTGTCGACGCTGTTGATGATCTTGCCCACCAGGCCGTAGTCAACAGACTCTTCTGCGCTCATCCAGAAATCCCGGTCGGTATCTTCGGTGACGCGCTCCAGGGGCTGGCCGGTCTGCTGCGCGATGATGCCATTGATCCGTTCACGGGTTTTGACGATTTCCTTGGCGTGGATCTCGATATCCGACGCGTCGCCACCAAACCCGCCGGCAGGCTGGTGAATGAGAAAGCGGGTGTTGGGCAGGCAGTAGCGGTTTTCTTTTTCCGGCGCCAGATAGATGTGCGTGGCAATCGAACCGACCCAGCCGGTGCCCACGGTGCGTACCACGGGCTTGATGTAACGGATGAGGTCGAAGATGGTGTCGCCGGACTCCACATGCCCGCCGGGTGAACTGATGTACATGGTGATCGGGTCATCTGACTCGAATGCCAGAGCGAGCAGCTTCTCTGAGATGCGGCGCGAGACGTCCTGGTTCACTTCCCCGAACAGGGTGACGACCCGGTTCTTCATCAGGGTAGATTCCATGGGATTCAGGCTCTTGGCTACGTCAGACATCTCCTGATCGCCGTCCAGAATGGTCATTGGCTTACTCCGTAATTCGTGTAGTGTTATGCAAAGTAGGGCGTGTGAACCCGCCCCTATATTCTAGCTGCAAATCCACCCGGGGAGGAACTTCAATGCCACTAGCACCTGAATACGAAGCCATGTTCGCGCAACTTGCAGAACAGCAGCCCGCGCCGCCACCGATATACGAAATGACACCTGAGCAGGGCCGGGAACTGTACCGGGCCATGCGGGTGCTCAATCCAGAACTGCCGATTCACAAGACGGACGATCGCACCATTCCCGGTTCCCAGGGCGAAATCCCCGTGCGCATTTATACACCGGAAGGCGAAGGTCCCTTTGGTGTATTGATGTACTTCCACGGCGGCGGCTGGGTGATCGGCGATCTGGATACCTCCGACGCAGTGTGCCGCGAGATCGCAACCCTGGCAGGCGTTGTGGTGGTTTCGGTCGACTACCGCATGGCGCCTGAAGCGCCCTACCCGGCAGCCGTGGAAGATGCCTACGATGCCACCAGCTGGGCCGCCGAGAACATGGCTGCGCTGAACGGCAACGGCAGACTGGGCGTGACCGGTGAGAGCGCCGGAGGCAACCTGTCCGCAGTGGTGTCGTTGAAAGCCCGTGACAACAGCGGGCCCGACATTGCCTTTCAATGCCTGCTGTACCCGGTAACCGATTGCGATTGGACGCGCGGCTCGTACAAGGAGAACGGTGAGGGGCTGCTGCTGGAAACCCGCACCATGGAGTGGTTCTGGGACTACTACTGCCCCGAGGAAAGCGCCCGCAAGGAAGCTTACGCATGTCCCCTGCTGGCTTCGGATCTGAGTAACCTGCCGCCGGCCCTGGTGGTGACCGCGGAATTTGATCCGCTACGGGATGAAGGCGAAGCCTATGCGGAGGCATTAAAGGCTGCCGGCAATGATGCCGAAGCCGTTCGCTACGATGGACTGGTGCACGATTTCTTCGCCACCGCCGCGGTTTTCCAATGCTCGCGCCCTGGCTTTCTGGCGACCATCGAAGCCTACAAGCAACACCTCAACTGAGCGGGAGAAGTATGTTGTTGTATGTATTGATATGTGAAGACAAGCCCGACAGCGAAGAGTTACGCAAATCGGTGCGGCCAGCACACCTGGAATTCATGCAGGGCTTCGATGTGCGCTTTGCCGGGCCGATGATGGCTGATGATGAAGCCACCATGATCGGCTCGGTCATTGTCATCGAAGCGCCGACGCGCGAAGCGGCTCAGGCCTTTGCCGACGGTGACCCATATGGTGCCGCCGGATTGTTCCAGTCGGTCACCATCAGAGCGTTCAAACAGGTCATTCCCTGAGCTGTTGCCAGCATCGTCCCGAACCCGCCCTTTTGCAACAGGGCGGGTTCGGCAGTTACGTGGACTTAGTCGACGCGGGCGGCAGCGTAGCCGGAAAGAACTACTGCGCCATCCTGATTGGTGGTTTCCACCTTCAGATTGACGACGCCGTCTTCCACGCTTTCAACGGTAGCGGTGGAATTCAACGTGTCACCGGGCCACACCTGGCTGGTGAAGCGGACGCCATACTTGGTCAGACGACCGTCGCCGACGTAATTGGTCAGCATGCCGCCGGTCATGCCCATGGTCAGCATACCGTGGGCGAAAACCGACGGGTACTTGGCCACTTCCACCGTAAAGACTTCATCGGTGTGCAACGGGTTATAGTCGCCTGATGCCCCTGCATACTGCACGATCTGGGTACGCTTGAGGTCTTCTACCAGGCATTGTGTATAGGTATCACCTACATTCAGTTCACTTGCGTTAAGTGCCATGTTTACCCCCTATTGATCCACCGGACGTTCGGTACGAACGCCAACACCACGAGCAGTGATGACCAGTTCGCCATGCTGATCACGGTATTCGGTGACGGTTTCGGAAAACACCAGTTTGCCTGAGCGCTTGCCTTCTTTTTCCCAGGTTTCGCCGGGCTTCACGGTCGCGGTCAGCACGTCGCCGGGGCTGATGTGCCGATGGTACTCAAAGTGCTGCTCGGCGTGCAGACCACCGCCACCACCGCCTCCGCCACCACCGGAGGATTCGCGCTTGATACCGGTGGGCTCTTTGCCGGATCCGAACCATGGCTCGCCGATCTTCGGGCGCAGAAAATAGTCCGGGTCGAACTGGGCGCTGGACTGTGCGAACGTGGGCGGAGCGATGACCTTGCCCGGCTCGGTGCCCTTTGCGTATTCATCGTCGTAATAGATCTGATTGTCATCCCCTACGGAGCGGGCGAACATCATGATGTGGCTCCCCTCTATGGGAAACTTATCAACGGCCATGGGCCTTCCCCTTTTGTTTTGGAAACAGGACGGTGAGTATCTAATAGGCTTCGGGTGAGTGCCAGTCCCTTGTGGTTGCGGGAAGGGAGATGCCGGGATTGAACGGGCAGGCGGGTTGCAGGCCGCTCGCAGCTTGAATTACGCGGCCCCCTCAACCCCTCACGACAATCCTACCGTCTACTTGCCTTTGAACTCCGGATCCCGCTTATCAAGAAAAGCGGTAATACCTTCGATCTTATCCTCAGTCTGCACCAACGCACCCTGAGCATACTTCTCGAACATCAATGCCCCCGCCATGCTCGCCTCCATCCCGAAGTGCACCATGGCTTTCATGGTCCGTGGCACGAACGGTGCGAAACTTGCGAGATGCTCCGCCATGCGGCTGACCTCGGCAAACAGTTCGTCGGATTCGACCAGACGGGTAACCAGCCCGATCTGCAAGGCGCGCTCGGCGTCGATGGGTTCGCCCATGAGCATCATTTCCATACCCCAACCGCGCCCGACAATGCGCGGCAATCTGGCACAGGCGCCGCCACCAGGGATAATGCCCAGCTTGCCTTCCGGTGTGGCGAAGCGGGATTTCGGCGTGGCTATGCGCAGGTCACAGCCTAACGCGACTTCCAGACCGCCGCCCATACATATGCCGTCGATCGCGGCGATGGTGGGTTTTGGCGTGCGCTCCAGCTTGTCGGCGAGACCCTGCACAATGGGCTCCAGGGCTTTTCTGAAATCCCGGTGCAGAACTTCAGAGAGGTCAGAACCCGAGGCGAACGATTTACCGCCGGCACCGGTAATGGTGATGACACGCACGGCATCATCTACGGCGGCCGCGTCCACCGCGGCATGCAGATCATCGAGGGTGGCCAGCGATATGGCGTTGTGTTTGTCGGCGCGGTTTATGGTCACCAGCGCCATGGGACCCTGCACTTCGTACAGTACGTTTTCCAGGTTCATTTTTTCGCTTTCTTGTCTCTCAGTCGATCGGTAAGGCCTCGCAGGCCGCTGCTGATTTTATCGCGAATCTGCTCTTGAACTCTCTCTTTTGCACGGGCTTTGACGCCTTCCAGATCCAGGCCCTCTTCGACCGCTGCGCGGGTCGCGGCGTCGCTGATGGGCTTGAGAAACTGCTGGGCCAGTTCGGCGGCGGTTACGCCCTTGCTCTTGCGGCCGATGTCGGTCAGATGAATGTCCGGAATCTCCAGGGCAAGATCGCCCAGCACATCAGAGTTCACAGAAGCTGCTGCATTGGTGAAATCCAGGCGGTCGACAATAAATCTCGGCTGAGCCCCGGCAGCCTCCGTGGATTCAGCCGCCCCGTCTGACGCTCCTACCGAGCGTTCGACGTTTTCCATGAGCTGTTGAAAGTTGGAGCGCCTGCCCCTGGCGATGAGTGCAACATCGGCGCTGTCGATGAGAATCTGCCTGATCACGATGAGCGATTCACTGATCTGGCCGGTATCCAGTACGACCTTGACTTCCCCCAGGCTCAGGGCATCGCTGCCGTTGAAGCCCGCCGGGTTACCCACCGTCAAGCCGAGGATCTGCGCACTGCCGGCAGACAGGTCAAGGTTTACGTCCTCCACCGAAACCTCGGCGCCCAGTGCATCAGGTCCGTACATCTCGATGCCCGTTTTGATCAGGCCACCGGAGTTGAGCACAACAAACAGGCCAACCCCCCCAATGACAATGACGATGATTCCGATGATCCACGCAATTGCTTTCATAACTGGCGGCTCCTTTGTTGACGCTACAGTGCTAAGGCTTGTCCCAGGTGTTCGGCGACGTCTTCCACCCTTTCTATGCGGCCGGAAACCGCTTCGGCTTTGTCTTGCGCATCTTCGAAGGCGTCATGCAAACGATTACAGACGCTCTTCAGATCAGACTCCGGCAGCGAAACTACGGACTCGAATTGCTCAAACGCGTCTTTGAATTCTTCCTTGGCTTCTTCCTGGGCATCCATGGCGTCTTCCACGCGGTCAACCAGAATGTCGTTCTTGAGGTTGCCGAGTTTTACCTGCATACCGTAGTAGGCGCTTTCGCAGCCGCCCAGCAACAGCAGCCAAATCAGGGTGGAGGTAATGCGCATGTTATCTCCCTGTGTTCCTGACCCAATTGTACATCACACAAAACAAACGGGGTCCTTGACCTGCGCGCCAACCCCTACCCGCAGACAGACGTTCACCTGCATCACGTTTGCCGATGTAGGAACTGTACAAAAAGAAAAACCGCCAGCCTGGAGAGGGAACTGGCGGTTTTAGGGTCGACCTTCGGCCTCTTCAAGCCTGGGGTCTTGCCTCTCGACTACCGGACCTGCTAAATCCTTGCGCCTTGAGGCCTTAAGGGGATAAAGATCGCCTCATCGACGATCATTTGCATTATGCATCCAAGACGTTTCACCGGAATTTCTCGGCGAGGCCTTTTTGTGACATTTTGTTTCAAGCGGCCTCGCCGAATTGTACCCGCACCTCGGCGCCCCCCTCGGGCGCCTCGTCAATACCAATGCTCCAGCCATGGGCCTGGCAGAGCTGGTGCACGATAGCGAGACCCAGGCCACTGCCGCCGGTTGCCCTGTTGCGGGAGTCGTCGAGGCGGAAGAATGGCTGAAACACCTGCTCGCGATACTGCTCGGGTATACCCGGACCGGTATCGGCAACACGCACTTCAGCGTCGGTGAGGGTGACCGTTACCTCGCCGCCATGCTGGTTGCCGTTGGCGATGAGATTGGTGAGCACCCGTCGAAAGGCGCTGGGTGCAAGTTTCACACGGGCATCGGTATTGAGTTTAAGCGCAATCGGCTGATCAAAGCTGGCGATAATCTCTCTAACGAACGGGACCAGTTCGAATTCCTGAGCACTTTCCCCTGCGCCCCGGGCAAAACGCAGCGCGTCGCCGATCAGTTCATCCATTGACTCCAGGTTACGCTCGAACCTGCTGACCAGGGCTGGCTCGACATCGTCAGGCAGTAACGCAAGCGCCAGCCGCATGCGCGTGAGCGGCGTGCGCAGGTCATGGGAAATACCGGCCAGCAGAGTCGTGGGCTTGTCCAGCAGTACAGAGATTTACCCGGGCCATGATATTGAAATTGCGGGCCAGGGAAGCGAGCTCCCGGGGGCCGGTCTCGGGCAACGGTTCGATTTCGCCGGAACCCCGAAAGTGTTCTGCCTGTTGGGCGACCAGTACCAGGGGTCTGGCAATGCGCTGCACGATGAACCACGAGGTAAACAATACGATCGCTGCCCCCAGACTGACAATGATCACTGCAACATACAGCGGCTGTATTGCTCTACGCTGGGGTGAAAAACCAATCTGCAGCTGATGTCCGCCCATGGGCACATCGACCCACAGTAGTTCATCGTCCACCAGCAGGCGCACATCGCTATCCAGGCGCCGGCCCAGCGCCCCACTCAGCAACTCGAAGTAGCCATCGTAAGCCGAAATTTCCGGCAACTGCTGAATGACTTCGCTGATGATCAGGTCATGGCTTTCCGCCATTTCCAGCTCGAAGTAGGGGCGCGCCTCCGGCGGCAGCTCCACCCAGGTCTGCGCGGACAACACCAGCAGCGCCGCCTCGTCATTGGCAGATTGCTCACTGATTGGATTGACGACAAAGGCATACAACGCAGCAATTGCGATACCGGCTATCATTACCGCGCTGACCGCCAGTGTCAGGTTGGTGCGGGCGAGCAGACTCGCCGGGCCGCCGACCTCAGCCATCACCCGCCGGGCAGAACATGTACCCCTTTCCCCAGATGGTGCGGATATAGACCGGGTTGGCCGGGTCGGGTTCTAATTTGGAGCGCAGCCGGGTAACACGCACATCGATAGAACGATCAAACGGGGACCGCTCGGCACCGGTCAACAGATCGAGAATTCGATCGCGGTCGAGAACCTTGTTCGGGTGGCCTACTAGGATCGACAGCAAGTCAAACTCACCAGAGGTCAACGGCACCAGTTCACCGTTCTTGGTCAGCCGATGTGCGCCGGGATCGAGGGTAAAAACCCCGAAACTCGATGCGGTAAGCGACGTTTCGTGCCGGGCCGCAGACGGGTGAGCCCTGCGTAGTACGGCGCGGATGCGGGCCAGCAGTTCGCGGGGGTTGAACGGCTTGGCCAGGTAATCGTCGGCGCCCACCTCAAGACCAACGATGCGATCAACATCTTCGCCTTGAGCGGAAACGATGATGATGGGCAGTTCGGAGTATTTCTTCAGGCGCTGGGCAATCGAAAGACCATGCTCACCAGGCAGCATCAGGTCGAGAATCAACAGATCAACGCTGTTTTCCTTGAGAAACGCATCCATTTCTTCACCGGATGCAACACACTCAACAGTGAAGCCCTGCTGCTGCAGATAGGCCTGAGCGAGTTCGCGCAGTTCGGGGTCGTCGTCGACAACCAGCAGGTTAGCGCCTTCGTTATCCATGAACGGCTATTCGGAACTGGCAGGCTGACTCACCGTAACCGTGGGCGGTGATTGCGCGTCTTCGCTTGCGCCCGCGGGCGCCGGATCAGCCGCGCGACTCCTGGAGCGCTGTTCGAAGCCGATACCGAATGTAACCCGACCCCGTTGCCGCTGCCCTTTCGGACGGACCTCAACGACCTCGGTTTGCATCACCACACGACCATCTGGCTTGCGCACTACACGACCGTAGCGTCGTTGCACGCGGACGTCTACAGAGCCCCCGCGGGCCCCTACCAGGCCTCGCGCATTTGCCGAATTCGTTCGCGCCATACGACTGCGCACTTCGGCCAGTAGCTGCCGGCGTTGCGCCGGGTTCAACTCACCCCAGCGGGCGGTCAGGGCGGTTAGTTCCGCATCGCTGCGCGCAGCAAAGTCCGCACCGGTGGGATCCAGGGGTTCCGGCGCTACAGATGCCGGCGGGTTCGATTGAGCGGCTGACCCAGCAGCCACACCATCGCCGGATTGCGCAAACGCAGGCGCGCCCACAGATGCAGCGATAACTGCACCTATGCACAAACCGAAACTCGCTTTGCACTTGCTCTGCTTCATTTTGACCCTACAGCTTTCCTACCCTTTATCGGTCTCGCTACTGCGAAACCGTACGGTGCGATTCTGTTCTCGCGCTTTCGTTTTTATTGAGCCCTTATTTTAATTGAGCCCTTATTCTTATTGAGCCCCTATTTTCTCGGGGTGCAGTTACACGGCAATTTCATGTTCGTATCAATTTGTTTCAGCCGTCCGGCTACCATGACGGGGCCGAACGACTGAAATCCTTAGGATCTTTATAACCCGCTTTCTTAAAGCGCTTCAAACAATCCTGCGGCGCCCTGGCCACCACCGATGCACATGGTAACCACACCGTACTTGGCGTTGCGGCGGCGCAGTTCGCGCAGCACCAGGCCGGTCTGACGTGAGCCGGTCATGCCGAAGGGGTGGCCTATGGAAATGGATCCGCCCAGCACGTTGTAACGCTCATTGGGCAGATCCAGCGCATCGCGGCAGTACAGGCACTGAGAAGCAAAGGCTTCATTCAGTTCCCACAGGTCAATATCGTCCTGGCTGAGGCCGGCATTTTCCAGCAGACGCGGAATGGCGAAAACCGGGCCGATACCCATTTCATCCGGCTCGCAACCGGCAACGGTAAAACCACGGAAGATACCCATGGGCTCAAGTCCCAGTTGCGCGGCACGCTCGGCGCTCATCATCAGGGTCATGGAGGCGCCATCAGACAGCTGGGACGCATTTCCCGCGGTCACGGAACCGTCTTCTTCGAAGGCCGGCGGCAGTGAAGCCAGGCCATCGAGGGTTGTGGTCGGGCGGTTGCACTCGTCGCGATCGACAACAACTTCCACATGACTTTCTTCGCCGGTTTCTTTGTCGACCTTCAGCATGGTCGCGGTCATGGGCACGATTTCTTCAGCGATCTTGCCCTCTTCGACCGCGGCGGCATAACGCTGCTGGCTCTGCAGAGCGTACCCGTCCTGCATTTCGCGGGTGACCTGATAGCGGCGCGCAACAACCTCGGCGGTGTTACCCATGGCCATGAAGATGTCGGGCTTTTCGTCGAGCAGGCGCTGGTTCTGCTTGGCTTTACCTGGCTCCTGACGCGTACGCATGGAGATCGAGTCCACGCCGCCGGCGATGGCGACCTGGGTCTGGCCCATAGCGATCTGATTGGCCGCCATGGCGATGGACTGCAGACCTGAAGAACAGAAACGGTTGATGCTCACACCAGCCGCGGTAACGGGCAGTTTTGACAGTATTACCGCCAGACGGGCCAGGTTGCCATCCTGCTCACCAGCGTGGCTTGCAGCACCCACATACACGTCTTCCACTTCATCCGGACTGACCTGCGGATTGCGATCAAGCAGTGAATCGATGCAGTGGGCGAGCATGTCGTCGGACCGGGTCAGGTTAAAACTACCGCGAAAGGCCTTGGCTAGACCGGTGCGAACACTATCTACAATGACTACGTCACTCATTGCGCTCTCCTTTAATAGTTCGAATGTTGTTCCAACAATGGATCTGAATTTGCGTTTCGCGGGACACCAAAATGACGCCGGCCCGTACCCAGGCAGCGTCGTCACAGGAATGTCCAGCCCCAAACTCCCCCGATAGTACCCATATCCCGAGGCGCGCGCTACTATGGCTCACGGGATCAAACAGTATCGATCTAACGATAAGGAGTGCTTTGTGAGTATTTTTCATGATATTGCCATGACCTCGATCACCGGTGAGGAGGTCGAGTTTTCCGGCTTTGCGGGCAGCCTCTGCCTGATCGTCAACGTCGCCAGCCGCTGAGGCCTTACCCCACAGTACGCCGGGTTGCGTACTCTGCAAGAACAGTTCGGCGGGCAGGACTTTAACGTGCTGGCGTTCCCCTGCAATCAGTTCGGCGCCCAGGAACCAGGCAGCCACGAAGACATTCTGCAGTTCGTCCAGAGCAACTATCAGGTGAATTTCCCGATGTTCGCCAAGGTCGAAGTTAACGGCGATGGTGCCTGCGAGCTGTATCAGATGTTGAAGAGCGCCAAGGCGGATGAAGAAGGCAAGGCGGACATTGCGTGGAACTTCACGAAATTCCTGGTCGGCCGCGACGGGTCAGTGCTGGCGCGATTTGCGCCCACGGTGACGCCGGAAGATATCGGCGCAAAGCTGGGCGATTATTTTTAGCTGACCAGCCCGCCGGCCCGCACGCTTGGAGCGCGCCGTGGTGCGATGGCAAAAGCAAAGTAAAACATCCGGGAGGGAACATGACCGCACGCATTCTCGTTGATGGCCTGTGCTTCGGTGAAGGTCCTCGCTGGCATAACGGCGAGCTATGGTTGTCCGATATGCACGCCCGCCAGGTGATCAGGATCGACGTTCAGGGCAATAAGGAGGTAGTGGTCACGCTGGATGACGACGACCCTTCGGGCCTGGGCTGGTTGCCCAACGACGACCTGCTCATCGTCAGCATGACAAAGCGCCAGTTGTTGCGCTTCGACGGCACAGATCTGCACGTGCACGCCGATCTCAGCGGCCTGGCAAGCTGGTACTGTAATGACATGGTGGTGGACGACCAGGGCCGCGCCTACGTGGGCAACTTCGGTTTTGATCTTCACAACCGCGCCAAGCCCCGGCCTGCAGAGCTCATTCGAGTCGATCCGGATGGCCGCGCTAGCGTAGAGAACGACGAGTTGATGTTCCCCAACGGCGCAGTCATCACGCCGGACGGTAACACGCTGATCGTCGGCGAGTCGTTCGGTGGGCGGCTCACCGCGTTCGATATCGCCGCCGACGGCAGCCTGAGCAACAAGCGGCTGTGGGCGGAGCTTCCTGAGAGCGCGGTACCCGATGGCATCTGCCTGGACAGCCAGGGCGGCATCTGGTCCGCCTCACCCACCAGCAACGAGTGCATTCGCCAGCTCGAAGGCGGCGAGGTTACACACCGCCACGAACTCACCAGAGGCGCTTTTGCCTGTATGATTGGCGGCGACGACCTGTACGTGCTGACCGCTCATTCCTCGGTTCCAGCAGAATGCCGAGCAAACAAAGACGCCCGGGTGGAAGTGTTCGATGCACCCTACCCCGGTGCCGGGTGGCCATGAGTAACAGTTGCAGACGGAGAGAAGATGAACCCGGTATTTGAAAACTATGAGATCCCCTGGATGGACGACGAACTGTCGATTCTGCGGGATGCCGCTCAGAAGTTTTTCAGCACCCAGATGCAACCGCATCTGGAGCAGTGGGAAGAAAACGGCATCGTGCCGCTGGATGCCTGGCGTCAGGCTGGGGCCGCCGGATTTCTATGTGCCGAGGTCCCAGCCGAATACGGCGGCGCCGGCGGCACCTATCTGCACGAAAGCGTGATCGCCGAAGAGCAGTTGCGAGCCGGGCTGGTGGGCTGGGGCAATCAGGTGCACAGCCAGATCGTCGCGCCGTACATTGTCAACTACGGCAGCGAGGAGCAGAAACGCGAGTGGCTGCCCAGACTGGCTGCGGGTGAAACGGTAGGCGCCATTGCCATGACCGAGCCGAATACCGGCTCTGACCTGCAGGCCGTACGCACCACCGCCATTAAAGACGGCGACGACTACATCATCAACGGCTCCAAAACCTACATCACCAACGGGCAGAACTGCGGCGTGGTGATCGTGGTCGCCAAAACCGACCCCAGCCAGGGTGCCAAGGGCATCAGCCTGCTTCTGGTGGAAGGTGACAACCCGGGCGTCAAACGTGGCCGCAACCTGAAGAAGCTCGGTCAGGCATCCGCCGACACGTCTGAACTGTTCTTCGAAGATTGCCGCGTGCCTCAGTCGAGCCTGCTGGGCGAAGACGAAGGACGCGGCTTCATTCAACTCATGCAGCAGCTGCCCCAGGAGCGCCTGACCATTGCCCAGGGCGCAGTGATGGAGATGGAACGTGCGCTGGCGATGACCCTGGATTTCGTCAAGGAACGGCGCGCATTCGGGCAACGCATACTGGATTTCCAGAATACCAAGTTCAAACTGGCTGAATGCAAGACTGAAGCGCTGATCGCCAGGACCTTTGTGGACCAGTGCGTGATCAAGCACATCAACGGCAAGCTCGACCCAGCTACCGCATCCATGGCCAAATACTGGGCAACCCAGAAACAGTGCGAGATCATCGACGAGTGTCTGCAGCTGCATGGCGGCGCCGGTTATATGGACGAGTACCCGATCTCACGTATGTACAAAGACGCCCGGGTACAGAAGATTTACGGCGGCACCAACGAGATCATGAAAGAATTGATCAGCCGCACACTGGAAGATTAAAGGGAATAGAACATGAAAGCTTTTCGCACGCTCGCAGCGCTGATCCTGACCATGGGCATAGCCGGTGCCGCGCAGGCCGACTGGCAACTGGACAACGATCAATCGCATCTGAGTTTCGTGACCATAAAAGCCACGCATATCGCCGAGGTACACCGCTTCACCCAGCTGCGGGGGTCTTTGAACGCAGCAGGCCAAGCCGAAATCGAGATTGCACTGGCGTCAGTGGAAACCAATATTCCGATCCGCAACGAGCGCATGCAGCAGATGCTGTTCGACACAGATCTGTTCCCGTCGGCAGGCATCAGCGCGGCATTCGATGCCGAGGTACTGGCCGGCCTGGCTGCAGGCGACAGCCGCATGCTGGATGTCAGCGCCCAACTGCGCATCAAGGACAACAGCATTCCGTTCAGCGTACCGGTACTGGCAGCGCGGCTTAACGCCGAGACTCTGCTGGTTACCAGCACGCAACCGGTGCTGGTGAGCGCAGAATCTGTGGGGCTTACCGAAGGCGTTGAGAAACTGCGGGAAATTGCCGGCCTGCCTGACATCAGCAGAGCAGTACCGGTCAGCTTCGTACTGACGTTCCGCGCGGGCCAGTCAATCTGATTACATGATCAAGTCGCCGGCACCTGCCGTGTTCACGGCCTGATCGTGTATCAATACTGGCGCTTCTACTGGCCCCTCGCTCTGACCGGCGTGGGGCTGGTGCTGGCCGTGCAGTTCCAGAACGCGACGCTGGCTCGATACCCCGAGGCGGTTGCAGAACTTGCCGTGCTGGCCCTGGCCCACGGGGTGTTCGGGTACTTCAACGCCAGCCTGCAGTTCGTTTCACAATTGGCCAATGTCTACGCCCGCAGTAAGGCAGCTTTGGCTAAAAGCTGGCGCAACGTGTGCAAGCCTACCTCATTCTGATGTGCCCCCTGGTTCTATTGAATGGTCAGCGCCACTACTTCACCGGCCTGCTCATTCAGAGCCATCGAACCGGTTGGGTCACCACGCTCAATTTCG
Source organism: uncultured Pseudomonadales bacterium (assembly GCA_964393625.1). Lineage (GTDB taxonomy): Bacteria > Pseudomonadota > Gammaproteobacteria > Pseudomonadales > Azotimanducaceae > UBA4421. Next base: position 11,866 of record CAYMUT010000011.1, on the reverse strand, counting down.
CCTATCTCTCAGTGATGCTGATATCGCTCATTGCCGGTTTCACTGCAGGCATGCAGCCGGTTCACGTCATCGTAGGATCTGAGCTGCTCGCCGTGAGCATATTGCTGGCCCTGCTGCTGGCCGCGCGCATGCGCGTATACCGGCTGCCGGAAAAACCCGAGCATGCAGGCGTCACTTACACGGAATTATTGAAGTTCTTCGTGCCGGTCTCTACTACCGGCGTGATGTTTGCCTTCAGCCGGCCGGTGCTGTTTGCATTCGTGGCGCGCACTCCCGACGGAGTCGCCACAATCGCCGCGCTACGCATCGCCTCTGATTTTTCCATGCTGTTTCAACAGGCGGCCAATCAGTTTCGCCATTTCTTCATCAGCTTCGGCTTCGACGAGATCAAGGCGAAACGTCGCTTCATGGCGCTGATCGCCGGCGCCCTGACCCTCATCATGCTGGCCATTGCAGTGACGCCCCTGGCCGACTGGATCTGGGGCACGCTCATGGGTATTCCTGCCGAGTTGCAGAGCATGTCTGAACAGGTGCTGCTCGTGATGTGCCTCATGCCCGTCGTCATCATCTATCGCAACTATTTTCACAGCCAGCTGATGCACCTGCGTCGCACCGCCGGCATGGCCTATGGCAGCATGCTGCGGGTCGCGGGGATTTTCGCGATGGCCGCGCTCTTGAGCTGGGCAGACCTGCTCGACCACCGCACCGCCGCGCTGACGTTGATCTGCGGTTTCATCATCGAGGCTTTGATTTCGCGTTTCACCCTGCGCAGTCAGCGCAAGCAAATGCCCTGAAGGCAGCGCCGGACCAACTACACAGATATCTAAGGGAGCGCCTGACGGGTGAAGGCGACAACGAAAATATACCCTACGCTGGCCAGCGCACCCACGGCGCCGACGTACTTGGCAGTACCCGCGCCGCGCAGCGCCACTACACCGAAGCCTATGTAGGCCAGCAGACCCAGCATTTTCGCGGCCAACCAACCCTGCCATGGGCCGTTGGCAAGGTTGAACGCCAGCACCACACCCAGGGCGAGCAACAGCGTATCGATGATATGCGGCGCAATTTTCACCCATTTTTGGGCGGTCAGGTCCGGCGCGTTGAACGACCACCCCAGACGGATGATGAACCCGGTGGCGGACAGCAGCGCTAATGCAATATGAAAAATCTTTACCATGGAATTTGCGCAGATGAAATTTAACCCCAAAAAAAGCACTATACCCGTTCAGAGGGGAGGAAACACAAATCGACACCAACAATGATCAGTCCATCGACGCAATGATCGACGGTATGATGCGGCCGGTAGCGGATGCCGCTTCGGGATTCATTTTCTATTCTGTAGAGCTATTCGGCGCCCAGGTGCCGTTAATCGTGTTGTGGCTCATTGCCGGCGGCACGTTCTTTACCGTGTACCTGCGGTTCATTAATTTCCGCGGGTTCCGCCACGCCATTGACCTGGTGCGGGGCAAATACCGCAATCACGATGACCCCGGTCAGATCAGTCAGTTTCAGGCGCTGACTACCGCCGTGTCAGGCACCGTTGGCATCGGCAATATCGCCGGCGTGGCGGTGGCTATTTCCGTGGGTGGACCCGGCGCCACGTTCTGGCTGATCGTCGCGGGTCTACTGGGTATGTCCACCAAACTGGCGGAGTGCACCCTGGGGGTGATGTACCGAAAGTACGACGACGGTGTCGTCAGCGGCGGACCCATGTATTACCTCGAGCGCGGCCTGAGCGCGAAGAACTGGCCGCGTCTCGGCCGGGGTCTGGGCATCTTCTACGCCATCAGCATGGTGGTGGGCTGCCTGGGCATCGGCAACATGTTCCAGTCCAACCAGGCGGCTGCCATATTCGTCGATGTGACCGGCGGGGCCGACAGCTGGTTCGCCGATCAGAGCTGGCTGATCGGCCTGATTCTGGCGGCCGCGGTGGCCATCGTGATCATTGGCGGCATCCGTTCGATAGCTGCTACTACGTCGAAACTCGTGCCGGGCATGGCCCTGCTGTACACACTGACCGCGCTGCTGGTGATCGGCCTGAACTACGAGAAACTACCAGGCGCGTTCGTGGCGATCTGGAATGGTGCGTTCGATCCCCAGGGGATCAGCGGCGGTATCATCGGCGTGATGATCATCGGTTTCCGGCGGGCAGTATTCTCCAATGAAGCCGGGCTCGGTTCTGCAGCAATTGCGCATTCCACAGCGCAGACCAAGGAGCCCGTGAGTGAAGGTTTTGTCGGTCTGCTGGAGCCGTTTATCGATACCGTAGTGGTCTGCACCATTACCGCCCTGGTGATCATCACCACCGTTTATGACCCGGCGCTATCCGGTCAGTCAGTGGCCGGCATCGAGCTGACTACCCGGGCATTCGCCAGCACGCTGTCGTGGACACCGATCCCGCTATCAGTTGCCGCCATACTGTTCGCTTATTCAACCATGATCGCGTGGTCATACTATGGCCTTAAGGCCTTCACCTACCTGGTGGGCGATCACCCGATGGCTGACTTGGGCTTCAAGGTATTTTTCCTGGTGTTCGTGGTGCTCGGCAGCAGCATCGATCTCGGCTCGCTGATTGACCTCTCGGATGCCATGGTATTTATTGTCGCGATACCCAACCTGCTGGGCCTGTATCTGCTGGCCCCGCTGATCAAATCGGAGCTTTTGACTTATGAAGCGAAACATCTTCGCTAGCATTGTGGCCGGCCTGTGGCTTGGCGCGGCAATTCTGTACCCGGCCGCGGCCCGCGCTGAGGTCGCCGACCGCATTCTACTCAGTAATCATGTGGTTACGCTTTCGAGCCTCAAGCCCGCGCCGGCGCAGCCCATGGCAGTGGCCATAAAGGGAGATCGTATCGTCTGGATGGGCCCGAAGGAGCAGAGTGCGCAATTCACTGGCGATGACACCGAGGTTATCGATCTGGGCGATCAGGCACTCCTGCCGGGTTTTGTCGATGCCCACGGGCATCTGCCTTTTTCCGCACTGGCGACCACCATCGCCAATGTTGCCTCACCACCAGTGGGCCCGGTGGAAAACATCGAAGATCTGCAGAACACCCTGCGAAGTTACGCGGCAGAGCGCGACATTGCACAAGGGGAGTGGATCGTCGGCATGGGCTACGACGATTCACTGCTCGCTGAGCAACGCCACCCCAACCGGGATGAACTCGATGCAGTATCTACCGAACACCCGGTAATGCTGCTGCACGTGTCAGGCCACCTGACCGCCACCAACAGCCGCGGGCTTGCCCGCGCCGGTTACTCATCAGAGACGGCGGATCCGCCCGGGGGACACATCCGCCGGCGCCCTGGCAGCACCGAACCCAATGGCGTGCTGGAAGAAACCGCGACATATCCACTGCGGGGTTATCTCAATGCGGCTAACAAGGACCCGGTTGCTGCGGTCGTTGCTGCCCTGCAGGCATACGCCAGCCACGGCATTACCAGTGCCCAGGACGGCGCCAGCAGCGCTGAAGCCATCGCGCTGATGCGCCAGGTTGCGCAACAGGGCCAGCTCATCATGGATGTGGTCGCCTATCCTGTGGGTATGGGCGGTATCGAGACGGTATCCGGGCAATACCAGTGGGGCCAATACGACAACGGGCTGAAAGTCGGTGGCGTCAAACTCATGCTGGACGGATCACCTCAGGGTAAAACCGCCTATCTGACCAAGCCGTATCACGTACCGCCCCACGGCAAAGACGAGCATTACCGCGGTTACCCCAACGTCCAGCAGCCCCGGGTCGATGAACTGGTCGGGTCCTATCTCGAACAGCGCATTCCAATGCTGGCCCACGCCAACGGCGACGCCGCGGCGCAGATGCTCATCGATGCAGTTGCGGCGGCGGACCCGCAACACGACCATCGCACGGTGATGATTCATGCGCAGACCCTGCGGGAAGATCAGATCACCCGCATGAAAGGTCTCGCCATGGTGCCTTCGTATTTCTCGGCCCATACCTTCTACTGGGGCGACTGGCATCGCGACTCGGTGCTGGGTAAAGAACGAGGTTCGCGTATCAGCCCCACCGCATCTACCCAGCAGCGCGGCATGCCGTTTACGGTTCACAACGATGCGCCGGTGGTGCCGCCGGACATGATCCGTCTGCTGTGGGCAACCACCAACAGAAAAACCCGTTCAGACAAGGTCCTGGGCGCTGAGCAGCGTCTGTCGATCTACGATGCACTGCGTGCCATGACCATTTACGGCGCTTACCAGAATTTCGAAGAAAACGACAAGGGGACCATCGAAACGGGCAAACGCGCCGACCTTGTGGTGCTGTCCGAAAACCCGTTGACCATGGACCCTGCAGACCTGATGGATCTGCAGGTCGTCGCCACCTACTCACGCGGTCAGCAGATCTATCCGCACTAGCCACTTGTTAACGCTGGTTTCATATTGAAAATGGGCGCTGCCGAAGGGAGCGCCCGGCAGCTGTTACCTCTATAATTCGCCAGATGATTGGACCAAACTCGCACACTTACTTTTCGCAGCGGCTACGGCTGCATTATGTAGACTGGGGCAACCCGGACGCACCGCCGATGATTATGATTCATGGCGGACGCGACCATTGCCGGAACTGGGACTGGGTGGCCGAGCGCTTTCGCGACGACTACCACATCATCGCGCCGGATCTGCGCGGCCACGGCGACAGCCAATGGATGAAGGGTGGCTCATACAACCAGATCGACTATGTCTATGACATCGCCCAGCTGCTCGATCAGAAGGGCATGGCCCCGGTGACGATCATCGGCCATTCTCTGGGCGGTTCCATCTCGCTGCTGTATACCGCACTGTTTCCGGAGAACGTGCATAAACTTGTCTCGATCGAAGGTATGGGACCGCCGCCGGCCATGGTGGAGGAGCGCATCAACCAGCCCATGCAAAAGCGTATCCACGACTGGATGAACGATCTGCGCAAGCTGTCCGGGCGCATTGTGCGCCGGTACGACAGCCTGGAAGAAGCCTTTCAGCGCATGCAGACGGAAAACCCGCATCTGTCTGAAGACCAGGCCCGGCATCTGACCATACACGGCAGCAATCAGAATGAAGACGGCAGTTACTCCTGGAAGTTCGACAATTACGTGCGGGCCTTTCCACCCATCGGCATTCAAATCGACGAAACTCGCAAGATGTACGGCAACATCAAATGCCCCACGCTGCTGGTGCGCGGGCTGGAGTCCTGGGCGGAAGATCCGGTGGCCGATGGGCGCACCAAGAATTTCAATTGCCCGCTGGAGGTGGCAGCCTTTGCCGATGCCGGTCACTGGGTGCACCACGATCAATTGGAAGGTTTTGTCGGCCGGATAAAACAGTTCCTGGCCGACTGACCCTATGAGCGAGCGCGCCCGGCAAATGCACGCCAGTCCATGGCTCGGCGTATTCTACGTCACCGGTGGTGGCGCCGGTTTGCTGGCAGAACTGCTGAACACTCCGGGCGCCTCAAAAAGCGTGCTGGAAGCAACGGTACCCTATGCCGGCGAGTCGCTGGCCAGACTGCTGGGCCGCGCGCCGGATCAAGCATGTTCACCGGTAACTGCACGGCAGCTGGCGATCACCGCTTTCGAGCAGGCGCAAGCGCTGCAGCAGGCACCGCAATCAGGCCAGATGCTGTTCGGCTTCGGACTGACAGCGAGCCTGGCCACCGATCGCACCAAGAAAGGCACGCATCGCGCGCACTGGGCGATACAGACCCTTTCCGATACGTATACTTTCACCGTCACCTACGATGCAAACCTGGATCGCGCGGCGGAGGAAGCGGCACTGTTGGAGCAGATCTGGAACACCTTGAGCCATTGTTTACTCGACCCGTCGACAGCGGTCGATGACTCCCTGGTGGAGCTGCACGCCCGGGCTACGCCCGACCTGCAGGGGCTGCTGCACCAACCGCCCTATCGGCACTGCATCGGACAGCATGATGGGATGCTGCTGCTACCAGGCTCTTTCAACCCTCTGCATGAAGGGCACCGACAGATGCTGAAAGTCGCGGAGCGCATTACCGATATTGCCGGCGCTTTCGAACTGGCGGTGCGCAACGCCGATAAGCCCGGCCTGGACTTCGTGTCCATATCTGAACGTACCGCCGGCATCGGCGACAAACCGGTGTGGCTGACAAATACACCCACCTTCGAAGGCAAAGCCAGCCTGTTCCCCGGCGCAACGTTTGCGCTGGGCGTCGACACCCTGGAACGTATCGGCCAGCTGCGCTTCTACCGGAATCATCCGGATCTGCTGGAACGGGCGCTGCAGACCTTCGACGTACAGAACATCCGCTTCGTAGTGTTCGGCAGGCAAATCGACGGCGCGTTCAAAACTCTGGCAGACCTGGAAATTCCGCAGGCTCTGCATGATCGGTGTGTCGCCGTGTCCGAAGCGGACTATCGCAATGACAGCTCATCCACCGAGATTAGAGCCAGGCGCTCATAGGTTCTCCAGATCCTCTATACGCTTGGGCCAGTTATCTTTAAGCAGCTTGGAAAGTGAGCGGTCGGCAAGCAGGCGACCCTCGGTCTGGCACCCGGCGCAGTAGTTGGCCTCGTTTTCCGCATAAACGATACGCTGAATGGGCGACCCGCATATCGCGCAGGGCTGTTTGTACTTGCCATGGGCAACCATCTCGTCGTGAAATGCGGTCACCTTGCCTGGAAAACCGCCTCCCGCCTTAGTCCTTAACAGACTAACCCACTCACTCAGCACCGACTGACAGGCATCATGCAGGCGCGCCACTTCAGCCGCACTCAGTTTCGTCGACTGCTTGAACGGAGAAAACCCCGCCCGCAACAGGATTTCGTCGGAATAGGCATTGCCGATGCCAGCGAATATCCGCTGATCGGTCAGCGCACGCTTCAACGTATGATTAACCGAGCCAAGACGCACGGCGAATTCTTCGACAGACACGCCGAGCACTTCCATGCCGCCAGGATCAAGATCGGCAAGCGCATCAGCGCCATGCACCAACCGCAGCGAAGCGCGTTTCTTTTTGCTGGCCTCGGTAAAGTTCACGGTGCCGCTGGAGAAATGAAGCCCAGCAAGGCCATTTCTTTTCGGCGGTGCTTTGCGCTGATCAGACCATTGCAGCCGCCCTGAAATCATCAGATGAATGACGACGTAGTACTCGTCTTGCAGCTCGAATACCAGTTGCTTGGCCAGCCGCCGGCAGGCCAGCACCTTGTGGCCGACCACCTCGGCAATGGGCGGCGCGACGGTGCGCAGAACGAACGGGGACGCCAATTCGATATCGACCAGTACAGTACCCTGCAGTCGCTCCTGCAGGGCCTCGACATAGACCGTCAGATCTGGAAGTTCCGGCATACAGATACTCCATTGCGCTGATAGTTGCGGGTCAGATGGATCGAGTACTCTGCCCGACGGCAACCACCGTTTTCCAGCGCCCATGTTTGAACCGCAGTATCAGCATGGTGCCTTTGAGCACGTAATCACCCACAAGCGCGGCATAGACATACAGCACCGGCAATTGCATCCAGGTGGCGATGGCCGCCAACCCACAACGCATCACCAGCAGACCACAGATCGTCGCCATGAGCGGAAAGCGGGTATCACCGGCGCCGCGTAACGCGCCGCCAATGGCAAACTCCACCGCAAGGAGCGGCATCATGGCGCCCAGGATGTAAATGAACTGCACGGTGTAGGCCACAGTGAGCGGCTCATCGCCCAGGAAAAACGACGCCAGCTTTTCGGCAAAGGCAACGATGATTGCGCCCAGCGCTCCCATGCTCACTATCGCCAGCCACATGGCCCGCCAACCGCTGCGCGAGGCGCCCTCGTGGTCATCAGCGCCGAGGTGCTGGCCGACCAGGGTTGAACCGGCAATAGAAAAACCGAAGCCTACGGTCATGCATACCGCCAGCAGGTTCACACCGATGTTGTACGCGGCAAATGCCTCGGTGCCGTAATAGTTACCGATGAGCATGAGAAAGATGAAAAAGCCGATCTGGAACACACCCTGCTCCAGTGCCGCTGGATAGCCGATATCGAGCAACTGACGCAGGCGCGTGCGGCGCCACCAGCCGCCCGTGACATGCTTGACGCGGAACTTCTGGCGCACCCACATGAACATCAGAATGCCCACACCAATGCTGAAAGAAATACCCGCCGCGATGGCGGCCCCGGCAACGCCCATGGCGGGCATGCCCCAGTTACCGAAGATGAACGCATAGAGCAACGGAATATTGAGGATGTTCACACCAACGCTCATCCACAATGGCGTCCATGCATCGCCGGACGCGCGCAACGCGGCACTCAAAACAAACATGGCGGCGAACACGAGGTTGAAAGCACTCAACCAGCGTATGTTCTTGCTGGCCATTTCCAGCGTGGTCGAATCAAGGCCGAATACCGACGCCACTGGCGTCGCAAACGCGATACCGATAGCGGCAATGACAAGCGACAAAATACCGCCGAGCACCAGCGACGCCATGGTGACGCGACTGGCTTCGATATAGTCGCCGGCACCCCAGGCCCGCGCCACCAGCGCGGTAGTACCTGCACTGACCGCCATGAGGATGGCCTGCATGGCGAAGAAAATGCGCTGTCCGGCGCCCACAGCGGCTAGTCCCTCGGCGCCCAGCTCGGCAATGAACTTAGTCTGCACCATACCGACAACGGTGTAGGAGAGATTGCCCAGTATCGAAGGCACCGCCAGTTGCCATATGCCCGGCCGCTCGGTTTGCTCCTGATCCGGCAGCGCTTCACGCTCATCCGCAGGCGGGTCGGCAATGTTGTCGTGGATATCGTTCACCGAATCGTGATCTGGCTGGGGTTCGATGGTAGTGTACCTGAAATTCAATGGTTCACCGGGAGGAGTACGCAACATGGAACTGGGAAAACTCGGAGTGTGGTACTTTTTCGACGGTTTGAGCTCCACTGACGCGGCCGCCGCAGCGCAACGTATCGAGGCATTGGGCTACGCTACACTGTGGATTCCGGAAACCGTGGGCAAGAGTCCCGTCGCCACAGCCTCCTGGCTGCTTGCCAACACCGAGAAGCTCAACCTCGCCACCGGCATCATGAACATCTACCACCGCGAACCCGGCGTAACCATGGCCGCCCAGAAGAGCCTGGCGGAACAATCCGGCGGTCGTTTCCTGCTCGGCATCGGTGTGTCTCACAAGCCACTGGTAGAAGGCGTTCGCGGGCTGGAATACGGCCCACCCGTCGCCACTATGCGCAAGTATCTGCAGAACATGGCGGCCGCGCCATATCAGGGTATTCCGCCTGCAGAAGAGCCTCCCACGGTCATCGCCGCCCTGGGACCGAAAATGCTCGAACTGGCGGCAAGCCAGTGTCGCGGTGCGCACCCCTATTTCAGTTCCCCTGACCACACGCGCATGGCTCGGCAAACCATGGGCGAAGGACCGTGGCTATGTGTGGAACAGAAAGTGATTCTCGAAACCGATGCAGCCAAAGCCCGGGAACTGGCCCGCCCGGTGGCGCAGATCTATCAGGGTTTACCCAACTACCGCAATAACTGGCTGCGCATGGGGCTGACCGAGGACGACATCAACAGCTTGAGCGACCGGTTCATCGACACCACGTTCGCCTGGGGCAGTGTCGAAGCCATCAAAGACCGCATTCAGGCCCACATGGATGCCGGCGCCGATCACGTGTGCATACAGCCAGTGAATCCCAATGGTGCTTTCGGGGAGCTGGACTGGAACTGCCTCGAGGCGCTGGTTTCCTGAGTGTGTGGGGCAGGCGTCAATCAGCGCTGGTCTGGTGAGCCTCAATTGGTATGTTGACTACTCTCAGCTGAATCCGTCAAAACCACCATATTGCCCGCGAAAGAACAATAATGCCTGGGCGTCGGGAGAACGGATCTCAAAGTCGCGTACACGGCCCACGGCGATCGTGTGATCGCCCGCATCATGTTCCGCTTCGAGATCACAATCGATATAGCCGATAACACCCGGGATCACCGGAGAACCCGTTACCCCAGGCTGCCAATCGATGCCGGCGAACTTGTCACCGCCGGAAGTCGCCATGGCATCACACACCGGCTTCTGCTCGGCAGCCAGTATGTTGATGCAGAAGCTGCCGCTGTCGCGCAGTTTCGGCCAGCTCGAGGAGTTCTTGCCGGGACACAGCGCCACCAGTGGCGGATCAAGCGAAAGCGATACGAAGGACTGTGCCGCGAATCCCGCCGGTAGGCCATCTGCAATACCGGTCGCCACCACCACGCCGGTACAGAAATTCCCCATCGCATTGCGGAACGCGCGTTCATCGAAATCGGCCATGTCCTGCCCTTAAACACCTGTCGTCACGAGCGCGCCACTATACCCGGCCGCGCTTGTCTTGTGCGAGCAGGGTTTGCTTAAATGGCGCCCATATTTTTTCACACAGGCATTTTGACTATGAGCGATCTAGCAGCATTTCGCGAAGAAACCCGCGCCTGGCTGGAGGCCAATTGTCCGGCATCCATGCGCACCGCCACGCCCGAAGAAGAAGTGATCTGGGGCGGGCGCAAGCAGCAGTGGGTCAATCCCGACTCAAAAGTGTGGATGGAGCGCATGGCGGAAAAAGGCTGGACCGTACCGCGCTGGCCAGTGGAGTACGGCGGCGGTGGCCTGTCGGCAGACCAAGACAAGATCCTCTCCGAAGAAATGCGCCGCATAAATGCCCGCCTGTCACTGCAGAGCTTCGGTATCTGGATGCTTGGCCCGGCGTTGCTCGAGTTCGCTTCGCAAGAGCAGAAAAAACACTATCTGCCACAGATCACCCGAGGGGAAATCCGCTGGTGTCAGGGCTATTCGGAACCCGGCTCTGGATCGGACCTGGCGGGGTTGCAGACCAAGGCGGAAGACAAGGGCGACCACTATCTGGTCAACGGCTCCAAGATATGGACCTCCTACGCCGATGCGGCCGACTGGATCTTCTGCCTGGTACGCACCGATACCGACGCGCCCAAGCACGAAGGCATCAGCTTCCTGCTGTTCGACATGGAGAGCGAAGGCGTGAGCACATCGCCGATTCAGCTGATCAGCGGTGCATCGCCGTTCTGCCAGACATTCTTCGACAACGTCAAAGTTCCCAAGGATCAACTGGTCGGCGAAGTGAACAAAGGCTGGACCATCGCCAAGCGTCTGCTGCAGCACGAGCGCCAGATGGTGGCGGGTATCGGCGGCAACTCGGCGCTGGGTGGATCGGGCAACAGAATGGAAGATCTCGCCAAGCAATATGTCGGCGAAGTAAACGGACGCATCGGCGATCCGGCGCTACGCGACAATGTCGCTGAGCACCGCATGAACGATCGCGCGTTCCAGCTGACCATGGCGCGCAGCGGCGAGGAGGCCAAGGCCGGCAATGCTGACGGCAACCTGGCGTCGATCTTCAAGTACTACGGTACCGAGCAGAACAAGCGCAAGTACGAAAACCTGCTGACCCTGATGGGTACCCAGGCGGTAGGCTGGTCCGGCGAGGGTTTCAACGGCAAAGAGATCGGCACCACCCGCCAGTGGCTGCGTTCCAAGGCAAATTCCATCGAAGGCGGCACCAGTGAAGTGCAGCTGAACGTCATCGCAAAACGGGTTCTGGGACTGCCCGACTAGCCAGATCTCATGGATGTGTTGCCGGGGCGCCGGCATGAGGATCTGTCTGTTCACGCCGTCGTTCCTCCCGAGAATCGGCGGGATGGAAATCGGTCTGGGTCGGTTGGCTCGCGAGTTCCAGTCGGCCGGCCACGATGTCGTCGAGCAGCTCGAGGGCGGCGGCCTGGGAGGCGTCGTCCTCGGCCTCGAACCACTTGATGGCCACGGACGCGTCCAGGACGACGATCACGGCAGCGGGCCCCGCAGGCCCCGCAGGTCGGCGACGACGCCGGTCTCTGCCGGCCCGACCGCCCTGCGCAGTCCG